>NZ_CP017755.1:2710868-3388586 GCF_001854325.1 Cupriavidus malaysiensis | reverse complement strand
TCGACTCGCTGAACTGCAGGTCGGCCAGCATGCTGAGCTTGGCGAAGCCGACATTGACGCGGTCGAGATAGGCCACGACATAACAGAGCATCAGGAAGGGCATCAGGCGCCAGGCCACCTTGCGGTAAACGGCGTCCTCCTGCAGTTGCGCCATCGCGCTCGGGGTGGCGGTGCCTGCGGGCGCCGCCCGGCCGCTTGCGGTAGGGGTCACGGGTGTCTCCTTGGGTAGTTGATTTCGTCACGCGACGGATCCTGGCGCGGATCCCGGTGCACTAGTCGTACAGGTCAGACCAGTGCGGCGAATGGTAGGAGCCGGCCAGGCCCGTGTCAAGCATGCCGTGCCGCGCGCGGTGCTTCGTGAAGACCGGGAAGACCGGGAGGAGCCGCCATGCAGGCAAAATATCGGGGAAGTGCGGCGCGCAGGGGATGTCTTGTGCGGCTCGGCCCTTTGCCGCAGAATTCAGGCATGACTGGTCATACCAGTGGGGCGATCCCACAGGAGCCAAGCCATTTGTCCAAGGAGTTGCCGATGTCTGCTTTCCGCCCGGCCGCCGCGCCGGATCCCTCGACCCTGCTGCGGGCCGAGCCGCTCACGCGTGCGGCCTTCGCGCCCTTCGGCGACGTGATCGAGCCGCGCGCTCCCGGCGATGCCGGCGCCTTCGACATCAACGGCGGCATGGTGCGCCGGCACCATGGCCTGGCGCGCGTGGAGGTCGGGCAGGGCCACGCATTGATCAACCTGTTCGAGGCCAGGCCCTATGCGTACCCGCTGGCGATCCGCATGCTGGAGCGCCACCCCCTGGGCAGCCAGGCCTTCCTGCCGCTGGACGGCCGGCCCTTCCTGGTGGTGGTGGCGCCACGCGGCGACACGGTCCGGCGCGAGGCCGTGCGTGCCTTCTTCTCCGATGGCGTGCAGGGGGTCAACTATCACGCCGGCGTGTGGCATCACATGCTGCTGGCGGTGGGCGCGCCCTCGCGCTTCGCCGTGGTCGACCGCGGCGGCGAGGGCGCCAACTGCGACGAGGTCACGCTGGCGCGGCCGCTCTGGCTGGCGCTGCCGGCCGCGCTGGCATCGGCCTAGCCTTCTTTCAGACTTCGCGCGTCATGCCTTTCAGGTCGATCCACTGGTCGAACTGCGCCTCGCTGACATGCCCGGAGGCGATCGCCGCCTCGCGCAGCGACAGGTTGCGCTTGACCGCCAGCTTGGCGATCTCGGCCGCCTTGTCGTAGCCGATATGCGGATTGAGGGCCGTCACCGGCATCAGGGAGCGCGCCAGCAGTTCGGCGATATGCTCCTCGTCCGCCAGCACCCCCGCCACCATATGGTCGGCGAAGCTCGCCACGGCATCGGCCAGCAGCGTGACGCTCTGCATCAGGCTGTAGATCAGCACCGGCTTGTACGCGTTCAGCTCCAGCGTGCCCAGCCCGTTGGCCAGCGTGATGGTGGTGTGGTTGCCGATCACGCGGCAGCACACCATCGCCAGCGCTTCGGCCTGGGTGGGGTTGACCTTGCCGGGCATGATGGAGGAGCCGGGTTCGTTGGCCGGCAGCTGCAGTTCGGCGAAGCCGGCGCGCGGCCCCGAGCCCAGCAGCATGAAATCGCGCGCGATCTTCAGGAAGGACGAGGCCGTGGTGTTGAGGGCCGCCGACAGGTCGGTCAGCGCGTCGTGGGCCGCCTGCAGCGCATAGCGGTTGGGCGCGGGCTCGAACGGCAGGCCGGTGTAGTCGGCCAGCGCCGTGGCGAAGGCGGCGGCGAAGCCGTGCGGTGCGTTCAGCCCGGTGCCCACCGCGGTGCCGCCCTGCGGCACCGGCATGGCGCGCAGCATGGCCTGCTGCAGGCGCGACTGCGCGTGCGCCGTCTGCGCCATGTAGCCGGAGAACTCCTGCCCCAGCGTCAGCGGCACGGCATCCTGCAGATGGGTGCGCCCGACCTTGACGATGTCGGCGAAGGCCTCGACCTTGCGGCCGAAGGCCTGCTGCAGCGTCTCCAGCGCGGGCAGCAGCTGGCGCTGGATGGCGCGCGTGGCGGCGATGTGCATCGCGGTCGGGAAGCTGTCGTTGGACGACTGGCTGGCATTGACGTGGTCGTTGGGGTGGACCGGCCGCTTGCTGCCGACCTCGCCGTCGAGCAGCTGGATGGCACGGTTGGCGATGACCTCGTTGAGGTTCATATTGGTCTGGGTACCCGAGCCGGTCTGCCAGACGGAGAGGGGGAACTCCTGCGCCCAGCGGCCCGCGATCACCTCCTCGGCCGCGCGCTCGATGGCCTGGGCCAGTTCCGGCGCCAGCACGCCGAGCTCGCGGTTGGCGCGCGCGGCGCACAGCTTGAGGATGGCGAAGGACTCGATCAGCGCCGGCGGCATCTTTTCCGTGCCGATGCGGAAGTTCTGGCGCGAACGTTCGGTCTGCGCGCCCCACAGGTGGTCGGCGGGTACCTGCACGTCGCCGAGGCTGTCCTGTTCGATGCGGAAGGCGGCGGGAGACTGCTGTTCGGACATGGATGGCTCCTTGTAAGGAAATCGGCCGCGCGGGAACGGCCGCAGGTAAGCGATGTCACTCTATACAAGGATATGCCGTGGCGTCGACGCCATGGTGATGGGGGCAGCGCCTGCTGCCGTGCATGCGCCGCATCGGAGCTGCGGCGCCCGCGCCATGTGGGCGGTGTGCCACCGGGATGCGGCGCCGGTGCACTACAATGCCGGCGTTGATGGCGCGTCGCCGCGCCGGCAGTCAGTCAAGGATCCGATATGGGTGAAGCCAAGAAGAGGGGTACGCCGCAAGAGCGTGCCGAACAGGCGCGCGCGCGCCTCGATGCGCTGCGGCCGGCGCAGCTGGTGTGTGGCGCGTGCAAGACCGCGTTCACGACGTTCGACGCCATCCCGGCTCCGGACCTGCGGGGCATCGATGCCGTCTTCGGCGGCCAGTGCCCGTCCTGCGGCAACGATGTGCTGATATTCAAGGGCGAACCGCAGGCCGTGGCCGACGCCATGCTGGCCTGGGAGAAGATGATGGGCGCCGATGCCAAGCTCGGCTACCAGTCCGACGACGGACGCCACATCGCCTTCGAGGACAAGGGCGAGGAACTGCACTGAGGCACTGAGGCACTGAGCGCGGGCGACGCCGGGTCCGGCTCAGGCGCCGGCCAGTTCGTCCGGGCCGATCTCGTAGCGCCCGCGCCCGGCCGCCTTGGCGCGGTACAGCAGCACGTCCGCCGCGCGCAGCAGCTCGTGGTCGGCCATCGGGGCGCCGCGGTAGAGCGCCACGCCGATGCTGACGTCGACGTCGGCGACGATGCCGTTGATATGGAAGTGGCGCCCGACCGACTCGACGATGGCCTGCGCCACGCGCCGGGCCGCCGCGGCGCTGCCGAGGTCCTCGAGGATCACGGCGAACTCGTCGCCGCCCAGGCGCGCGACCGCGTCGCCCTGGCGCACGCAGCGCTGCACGCGCCGCGCGAAGGCCTGCAGCAGCAGGTCGCCGATGCCGTGGCCGTGGAAGTCGTTGACTGCCTTGAAGCGGTCCATGTCGAGGTAGCACAGCGCCATCAGGCGCTGCTGGCCGCGGCTGCGCGCCATGGCCTCCTGCAGGCGCTTCTCGAAGCCGCTGCGGTTCAGCAGCTGGGTCAGGTGGTCCAGGCGCGAGATGCGCGACAGGCGCAGCGTCTCCAGCTTGCGCTGGGTGACGTCCATGACATGCACATGGACGCCCACCACCTGGTCGTTGCCCGCATTCCATTCCGGCCGCAGCTGGACCTCCAGGCAGCGATAGGACGGTTCGTTCTCCTCCAGCTCGAAGGTGGCGGCGGTGCCCGCCAGGGCCTGGCGCATATGCGGCTCGACCACGCGGTAGCGTGACTCGCCTATCACTTCCCGGACCGTCATGCCGCGCAGCCGGTCGAGCGGGATGCCATAGGCATGCTCATAGGCCAGGTTGTTGAACAGGTAGCGCTGGTCGGTGTCGACGAAGGCCAGCAGCGACGGCAGGGTGTCGGTGACGGCACGCAGCCGCCGCTCGTTGGCGTCGAGCAACTCGCGGCGGCGCTCCAGCTCGCGCATCAGCAGGCCGAAGGCGCGTCCGAGGTCGTGGATCTCGTCGCCGCCCTGCTGCGGCAGGCGCGCATAGGCGGCCGGGTCATGGGCGCTGTCGCGCACCACCTGGTGCAGGCGTGTCAGCGGCGCCAGCATGTGGCGCACCACCAGCCACATCAGCACCGCGCCGCAGCCGACCGCCGCCAGCAGCAGGTACAGCACCAGCAGTTCGAGCTGGTGCAGCGGCGCGAAGGCCTCCTGTGCCGGCAGCACCGCGACCAGTTCCCAGCCGGTGCTCGCCATCAGGTAGCGCGCGATGACGGGGCGCCGCGGCAGCAGGAACTCGAGGGCGCCGGCCCGGTTGGGGCTGCCGCAGGTATCGCCGATCGCATGCGCCGGCCGCAGGGTCAGCGCGCTGTCCGGATGCTGCACGTAGACCGGGTGCCTGCCGGCGGACACCAGGCAATAGTAGCCGCTGGTACCGAGGCGGCTATGTCCCAGCTCCACCAGGAAATTCGAGCGCGACAGGTCGAGCCAGCCGCCCACCAGGCCGCGGAAGGCGCCGTCGCGCGACAAGATGGGGACGCTGACCAGCACGCCGCTGCTGCCGTTCACGCGCGCGCGCAGCGGCGCGGACACGACCGGCTGCAGGGTGCGCGCCAGTTCGAGGAAATAGTCGCGGTCGCCGATGCCGACCAGCTCGCCGCTGCGGGTCAGCACGCGGCCCTGTGCATCGGCCACCACCACGCCGTCGAAGCTGGCCGGCACCGGGACGCTGCGCTGGGCCAGTTCGCGCAGCCGCGCCGGGCCCTCGTCGAGGTGGCCGGACAATTGCGCGGCCACGTGCTCGAGCAGCGTGATGCGGTCGTTCATCGAGGTGTCGAGCTGCTTGACGGCCAGCTCGACGATGGAGTCCTGCTGGTCCTGCAGCGCCTGCCGCACGTCGCGCTGGGCGAAATACAGCGAGGCCAGCGCAATGCCGGCGCTGAAGACCGTAGCGATCGCCACGGTGCTCAGCGCGATGCGTGTTTTCAGCGAAAGCGGTAGGAAGGTCATGCAGGCCGACGTTGGCGGAGCGCTGCAGACATCACACTGGATGCCGCGCAAACGAGAAACGTGCAGCAACAGCCGCAGTGACTACGCTAGCACATCCTGCTGGCAGCGGGAGCCCCGCGCCTCGCCGGGATCGTCGCCGCCACGCAGAAACGGGTACGCATGCCACGCCATGCCCCGCTCCGGCAATGCGCTGCGCCCGGCTCAGCCTTATCAGCCTTATCAGCCTTATCAGCCTTGTGCGGCTTCGGAGGCGTCGCCGCGCGAATGCAGGCGGCGGTACAACTGGTCGAGCTGGGAGCGGCTGTTGCGCAACTCCTCGCGACCGCGTTCGGTGATGAGGTAGACGCGCCCGATGCCGTCGCGCAGCACGCTCTCGATATACCCATCCATCTGCAGCGCGCGCAGCAGCGGCCGGACGGAGCCGATATCCACCTGGAAGCCATACTCCATCAGCATGTCCGCGAGCATGGCCACGGTGGCCGGCACCTCGAACGCGAACTGGAGGACGTAGACTCGGGCTAGCAAGCCAAGGAACTGTCGTTTCATGACGCTGCAAACGCAGCATGTACGCCAACGGTTGACTTTGAATTATAGTTGTGAACCGTGCGCCGCATAGAGCGGCAAAAAAAGAAGCCGCCACGTCCGTGGCGGCTTGTCGGGAATGCGTCGGAGGGGTCAATTAACTCTGGCGCAGATCAGATTTTAAATCTGCTTAATACAGGTTGTCACCATCCTGTATCACACTCCCTTCTTCAGTGGGGGAGGAGTCCACGGTCCCGCCCTCGCAAGGTGACAACCGCGCACATCGCGCCCGCATCCGGCGTCTTTCTCCTGCCGATCGCCGCATTTCCCTCTGGCGGGCAGGCCGGTTCGGCCGGGACTGGCCCCCGGCCCCAATCCTTGCATCATGCGCTGGCGGCCGGCGTGGGGAAATGTCCGAAATCAGCCAGCAAGCGGCTGCCAGCGGTGCTGTAATGGCAACACCGGGCAACTCCGGATTCCCACTGCCATCGACGCCTTTTCCCCCGCCATGACCGTCTCCGACCTCGCCCGCCTGCTGGCGCTATCCGCCATCTGGGGCGCCAGCTTCCTCTTCATCCGCATCGGCGCTCCCGTGCTGGGCCCGCTGACCGCGGCCTTCCTGCGCGTGCTGATCGGTGCCGTCACGCTGGCCGGCTGCCTGGTGCTGCTGCGCGTGCGCTGGGACATGCGGGGCAAATGGCCGGCGGTGATGGCCCTGGGCGTGATCAACTCCGGCATCCCCTTCGTCATGTACGCGGTGGCCGCGCTGTGGCTGCCGGCCGGCTATTCGGCCGTGTTCAATGCCATGACGCCGCTGATGGGAGTGCTGATCGGGACGCTGTTCTTCGCCGAACGGCTGACGCGTGCCAAGGCGCTCGGCGTGGTGCTCGGCGTGGCCGGCGTGGCGGTGCTGACGCGCAGCGGTCCCGTGGCCTTCACGGCGCAGGTGCTGCTGGGCGCGGCAGCCTGCCTGGTGGCGACCGCCTGCTACGGCCTGGCCGGCTTCCTGGCGCGCAAGTGGATCACGGCGCGCGGCGGCCTCGACAGCCGCCTGGTGGCGGCGGGCAGCATGGTGGGCGCCACGCTCTTCCTGCTGCCGTTCAGCGCCGTCTCGCTGTGGCAGCACAATACGCTGCCGCTGGCCGGGCCGACGGTATGGGGCGCGATGGTCGCCGTGGGCATGCTGTGTACCGCCATCGCCTACATCCTCTACTACCGCCTGATCGCCGACCTCGGTCCGGTGCGCTCGTTGACCGTGACCTTCCTGATTCCGCCGTTCGGCGTGGTGTGGGGGGCGCTGTTCCTGGGCGAGCGGTTGTCCTGGGCCCACCTGGCCGGCGGCGCGCTGATCGGCGGCGCCGTCTGGCTGGTGCTGCGGCCGGCCGCGCCGGTGGCGGCACCGTCCGCCGCGCGCAGCTGAGTGCCGCGCAGGGCGGCAGGGCGGGACGCCACCCCGCGTCGCGGGACCGTCGCCGAGACCGTCAGCGGAAGCGATAGGTCAGCGCGCCCATCGCGGTCCATTGCTGGCGCCGCTCCGTGATCGGGCTGGCCCCGGCATCGCCGCGCAAGCGGGCGAAGGTCACCGCCCCCAGCGCCGACCAGCGGCGCGAGATGTCGTAGCTGACGATGGCGTTAGCGTGCCACTCGCGCAGCCCGGCCCCCACGCTGTACACCGGCAGGCCCGAATCCCGGCTCTGCTGCGCGTTCACGCCGAAGAAGGTGCGCATGTACTGCCCGTTGCCCCAGGTCACGCCCGGGCCCATCGTGAACAGCCATTTGCCGGCCGGCAGGCTGAACAGCACGTCGCCGTTGGCGATCAGGCCCTGCTTCTGGCCGCCGATGTCCTGCGCCAGGTCGGCCGACAGCGTGACGAAGGAGATCTGCGCCTGCGCGAAAGCGCGCGCGCGCACCGTCATCTGCACGTCGCCCAGGCCGTTCAGGCGCGCATCGTCGCGCGCGCGGCGCCAGGTGGGGTCGAGCTGGAAGTCGGCGCCGACCTGCCACACATCGTTGTTGAGCAGGTAGGCACCGAGGAAATCGAAGCCGCGCGAGAAGAAGCGCCCGGCGTAGTCGATGTCCTGGTAGACGATGGGATAGACCAGCGCGTGGCGCGAGCCGGGGAAGTCGGGCGCGACGTAGACGCCCGGGCCGGCGGCGATCTTCCAGTTGCCGGCGGGGGCGTCCGGTTTCGCCTCGGCCGGGGCATCGGCCTGTGCCGACGCCTGGCCGGACAGGAACAGGCCGCACAGCAGCAGGCCGGCGGCAAGCGCGCAGCGGCGCGGGGAAAAAGCAGGGAGCATGCGAGGGCGGGAAGGTCATGCCGCCGCGGCAGCGGCGCGCGGCGCCAATTCTAACCGCGCGCGCCCCGCCGCAGCGTCCCGCGTGCTTCAGGCAGCGCTGCCCGGTACGACGTTGTAGCGTTCGCGCATCAGCACGATCACGCGGCGGGCCCGCGGCAGGTCGCGCACCGCCTCCTCCTCGCCGCGCGCAGGGAAGTCGACCTCCGCGCTCCAGTTGCAGCCGGTATGGTCGGGGCGATGCACGCAGACCGCGCGCAACTCGCAGTCGCCGCAGCCGGGTACTTCGAGCAGGCATTGCGCCAGCATCTGCCTGAGTTCGGGGAGCGGCTTGCTGCTGCGGGCCATGGTGCAGCCTCCGATGGATGCGGGTGGCGGGGCGCGCCGGCCCCCGTCTTCAGTCCAGCGACTCGCGCGCGTGGCACGCCGGGCACAGGCCGTACAGCACCAGCATGTGCTCGCGCAGCGCGAAGTTCTTGGCCGAGGCCACCTCGCGCTGGCGCCGTTCGATGCCCTCGTCGGTGAACTCCTCGACGCGGCCGCAGCTCACGCAGATCAGGTGGTCGTGGTGGCCGCCCTCGTTGAGCTCGAACACCGCATGGTCGGACTCGAAGGTGCGGCGCACCAGGATGTTCGCCTGCACCAGCTGGTTGAGCACGCGGTAGATGGTCGACAGCCCGGCATCGAGGTCCTGCGACAGCAGCGCGCGATAGACCTCTTCGGCGCTCAGGTGGCGCTGGGTGCTGGCGCGGAACACCTCCAGCACGCGCATGCGCGGCGAGGTGGCCTTCAGGCCGGCGCGCTTCAGGTCGATGGGATCGGAGCTATCGGGTGGCATAAGCATGCGGCACAAGCCCGGCAAGGGCGGATGGCCGGGACGCCGCGCGGAGGCCTGGCAGACCACCGGGCCGCTGCGCGACGCCCCGAGCGGCGCGCGCCGTGGCAGGCACGGCGCGCAGGAATAAAAAGGTGGCCTGGCTTGTCGCCCGAGTAGCGACCGGATTGGCGGGTCTCATTGCCGCACCGGTCCTCTGACGACTGGCTACTGCCAAACGCTCCGCGTGACGGAGCGGTCCCCACAAAAGACGGTTGGGTGCGCCGCCGAGGGCGACGCTACCGGAATCCTGTTCGTTCGCGGCGCCGGCTTGGGGATGGAGGAGGACAGGGTTTGCCGCTGCCTTCCACCGCTTCCCTTGTGCTGCTTTCGCTTGCGCGCTGAACGATGGAACGCATTGTAAATGGGAATTAATCTCATTTCAAGCGGTTTTTTGGCGGATGGAAATCCCTTCCGCGTTCTCCCGCCGAGACTCCAGCGGATGCACCAGAGACATCGAGCCCACGCATAGGACGGCGAGCAGCAGCGCAGCCGCATAGAACCCAACCCCAAGGAGCACGCCCGTCGCGGCAACGGCCCAGACAGATGCAGCGGTCGTCAGGCCGCGGACGCGCATGCCGTCCTTCATGATGACCCCGGCGCGGAGGAAGCCGATGCCGGTGATGACGCCCTGGATGGCATGTGCCGAATCTGCCTGGATGTGCGCTGTGGTGCCGCCGTACCAGAGCGGCGCGTGACCGACGGACACGGTCAGCGCGGTGGACGCCATGCAGACGAGCCCATAGGTGCGCATGCCGGCGGCACGACCGTTGTACGACCGCTCGTAGCCCACCAGCATGCCGAGCAGCAACGCGCCCACCAGGTTCAAGCCGATGAACGCGTTGGCGGCCAGGAAGCTACCGCTCCAATAGTGCTGCAGATCACCGAGCATGGGAGGTCCTGGTCAGGAAGCGAGCCAGTCGCTGAGCGAACGGAGGGTGTCCTCGCTCAATTCGCCCGTCGCTGCGGCAAGCCGCAGGCGGCCGAGCAGGTAGTCCAGCCGTGCTTGCACCACGTCCAATTCAGCGGCGAACACGCGCTGCTGCGCGTCGAGCACGTCGGGCTCGGTGCGGGTGCCAACGTCCCGGCCAAGGGTCGTCGCCGCCAGCGCGCTACGTGCCGACGTCAACGACTGCTCAAGTGCAGCGATACGCGACACGCCGGTCTTCACCGACAGAAACCCGTCCTGCACGCTCAGGCGCACATCGCGCCGGGCCGCAGCAAGCTGCTGCTCGGCCTGGCTCTTCTTCGCAACGGACTCCCGCTCGCGCGAGTCCAGTCCGCCGCCTGCGTACAGCGGAATGTTGACTTGCAACCCCACCGTCGCGGAGCGCGTATTGGCCGCAACCCAGGGAGCTAGATTGCCGCTCTGCCCTTGTGTGGTGTAACCCGCCACGAGCGATACGGTCGGGCGGCTGGCGAGACGGTACTTGTCGATCTCGGCGCCGGCAATGTCGAGTTCCGACTGCCGGGTCTTGACGAGGAAGCTCTGCTCTTCCCCCCTGGCCTGCCACGCCGCGAGATTGTCCGGCTCCGGCGGCCGTGGCACAAAGCGGGCCGCGAGCCCGCTTAGTTGATCGGGCGACGTGCCGACGATCTCCTGGAAGCGCGTGCGACGCTGCTCCAGCGCGGATTGCGCCGTCACTTCACGGCTCTCCACGCCGTCCAGGCGCGCCTGGGCCTCATGTAGGTCGGTGATCTTGCCCTGCCCGATGTCGAAGCGGGCCCTGGCGCGGTCGCGCTGCTGCCGCAGGGCCGCCTTCTCGGCCTGCACCACGCGTAGCGTCTCCTCGCCCAGTACCACGCCGAAGTAGGCTTCGGCCACACGCAGGGCGAGATCCTGGCGCGACTGGCCGAACTGTGTTTGCGCCAGGTTCGTCTGCTCGCGCAGTTGCTTCTTCGCCGCCACCGCGCCGCGGTCGTATATCGGCTGCACCAGCACCACGCCGGCCTGCCTCAAGGTGCCCGAAGTATTGGGCGAGATCAGCGACGCGCCGTCGTCAGCCGCGGACGCATGCGCCACGGTCCGGCCCACTCCCCCCTGCAATCTGACGCTGGGAAGCAGCAGGGCGCGGCCCTGCACGGCCTTCTCCTGCCCGGCCGTCAGCGCATCGTTCGCGGCAAGGGTTGTCGGATCATGCGCCAACGCCTGCTCATAGGCGCCCACGAGGTCGATCGCGCCGGAATCCCCGGCGCTCAGGAAAAGCATGCAGCCGAGGGCCACCTGTCCGGCCCGCAGGGCCATATTCAATCGCTTCATCACAATCACTCTCAACATCCGATCCGCGATCAGACGGTCGCGGGGCGCTTGGCCCGGTACCACGTCGCATACAAGGTGGGAAGGAACACGAGCGTCAGCACCGTGGCCACGGCGAGGCCGCCCATGATTGCCCACGCCATGGGGCCCCAGAACACAGAATGGGTGAGCGGCACCATCGCCAGGATGGCCGCCAGTGCCGTCAGCACGATCGGCCGCAAACGCCGCACCGCCGCCTCGACGATGGCCGTCCACAGCGGAACGCCGGCGCGCACGTCCTCGTCGATCTGCACGACCAGGATCACCGAGTTGCGGATGATCATGCCAGCGAGCGCGATGACACCGAGCATCGCAACGAAACCGAACGGAATCCGGAAGGCGGCCAGCACCACGCTCACACCGATCAGGCCGAGCGGCGCGGTCATCAGGACAATCGCCATCTTCTTCATGTCCTGCAACTGGATCATCAACAGCACGAGCACCGCGATAATGGTCAAGGGCATCACAGCAAACACTGAGCGTTGTGCCTTCGCGCTCGATTCCGCCGCACCGCCGATCTCAATGCCGTAACCGAGCGGCAGATCCTTCTCGAGGGCGTCGATCCTGGGCTGCAACGCACGCGTGACGTCGGGCGCCTGCGCCCCGGCGATATCGGCACGCACGGTCATCGTCGGCACGCGGTTGCGCCGCCACAGCTCACCTTCCTCGCTGGCGAGCGTGAGGCGGGCCACCTGCGAGACCGGCACGAACTTGCCGTCGCGCACATAGATCTTGGCGTCCTTCAGGTTGTTCAGGTCCGTGCGCTCCGCTGCGACGAGGCGCGATACAACGTCGATATCCTGGTCTTCCTCGCGGAACTGCGTGATCGGCGTGCCCGAGATCGATGCCTCCAGCGCCTGCTTGATCTGGCCTGAGCTGACGCCCAGCGCACGTGCCTTGTCCTGATCGACGTCGACCTGCACGCGCTTGATGCGCTCGCCCCAGTCCTGGTTGACCTGGCGCACGTGCGGCTCCTCACGCATGATGGCCGCCACCTTGTCCCCGATGGCACGGACCTTGTCGTTGTCCTGCCCGTACACGCGAAACTGCACCGGGTAACCGACCGGCGGACCGTTCTCGAGCCGGTTGACGCGGCCACGTACGTTGGGAAAGTCTTCCGCGAAGAGCTTCTCGAGCTTTTCCTTCACGCGCTCACGTGCCTCGCCGCCCTTGGTCATCACGATCATCTCGCCCAGGTTCAGGTTCGGCGTCTGTGCATCGAGCGGCAGGTAGAAGCGCGGCGCGCCATTGCCCACGAAGCTGGTCACCGCGGCGATGTCCGGATCGCCCTTGAGCATCGCATCGAGCTTGCGCACCTCGCTCTGGCTCGCCTCGAACGTCGAGGCCTCCGGCATCCACATATCCACGATCAGCTCGGCCCGGTCCGATGCCGGAAAGAACTGCTGGGGCACTGCCTTGAACAGCACCAGCGCGCCCACGAACGCGGCGAGCGTGATGCCGAGCACCCACACGCGCTGTCTCAGGCAGAAATCGATGAAGCGGCGGAACTTGACATAGAAGCCGCGTTGGTAGACCGCCTCCTCGTCATGCGAGGCGTGCACATGCGCCTTCAACAGCTTGAAACCGAGGTATGGCGTGAACAGCACGGCCACGATCCACGACAGCAGCAGCGAGATTCCCACCACCTGAAACAGCGAGTACACATACTCGCCGGTGCCGGACTTGGCGAAGCCGACCGGAAGAAAGCCCGCCGCCGTGATCAGCGTGCCGGTGAGCATCGGGAATGCAGTGGCCGTGTAGGCGTAGGTGGCGGCGCGGAACTTGTCCCAGCCCTGCTCGAGCTTCAGCGCCATCATTTCGACGGCGATGATGGCGTCGTCGACCAGCAGCCCGAGCGCGATGATCAGCGCACCGAGCGAGATGCGTTGCAGGTCGATCCCCATCACGTACATCGCCAGGAACGTCATGGCCAGCACGAGCGGGATGCTCAGTGCAACGACCAGTCCCGTCCGCAGGCCCAGCGACAGGAAACTCACCACGAGCACGATGACCACCGCCTCGGCGAGACTCTTCTTGAATTCGAAAACGGAATGCTCGACGATGCGCGGCTGGTCGCTGACCGCATGAATCTGCACCCCGACCGGCAGTGTGGACTCGATGCGCTTCACCGTTTCATCGAGCTTCGTGCCGAGCCGGATCACGTCGCCGCCTTTGCGCATGCTCACCGCAAGACCGATGGCCTCGTTGCCGTTGAAGCGCATCCGCGAGGTGGCCGGCTCCACGAAACCGCGACGTACATCAGCAATATCGCCCAGCCGGAAGGTGCGCTGGCCGGCACGGATGCCGATGGCGCGGATGCCCTCGACGGAGTCGAACTCGCCGCTCACGTCCAGCCGCACCCGTTCGGCGCTGGTCTGCACCGTCCCGCCCGACGTCACCACGTTGGTTTGCGCCAGGGTCTGGGCAATCAGTGCCGGATCGATCCCCAACGAAGCGAGCTTGGCAGTGGAGACTTCCACATAGATACTCTGTTCCTGCTTGCCGACCAGGTCGACCTTGTTGACGTCGTCGACGCGAAGGAACTCGTTACGCGCGGCATCGGCGATCCGTCGCAGGTCGTCATAGTTGAATCCGTCGCCGGTGATGGCGTAGAGATTGCCGAACGTGTCCCCGAACTCGTCATTGAAGAAGGGCCCCTGCGTGCCCTGCGGCAGGGTTTGGCGGATGTCACCTATCTTCTTGCGGACCTGATACCACACACCCGGTACGGCGGAGCGCGGTACTTCCTCGCGCAGGTTGACCTTGATCTGCGTCTCCCCCGGCTTCACGTAGGTGGACGTATAGTCGATCTCCGCCACCTCCTGCAACTTGCGCTCAAGCTTGTCGGCAACCTGGTCGGCCATCTGCTGCGCGGAGCTTCCCGGCCAGTAGGCCTGCACCACCATCGTCTTGATCGTGAACTCGGGGTCTTCCTTCTGGCCCAGGCTGCCGTAGGCCAGCACCCCGGCCACTGACAACAGCAACAACAGGAATGCGATCATCTGCGGGTGCTTGAGCGCCCATTCGGACAGATTGACGCCTTTCACTTCGAACCTCCCGCCTGGGCCAGGGCCACCGCCTTCGCCACCTTCACCTGCTGGCCGGGCTGCAGCATATGCACGCCGGCGCTCACCACCGTCTCGCCGCCTGCCAGACCCGCCACCACAATGACGCTGTCGTTCTGCGCAGCGCCAAGCTTCACTTCACGCGCTGTCACCCTTGACGTCTTAGGGTCCACCACCCACACCTGGCGACCACGCTCGTGATCGACGATGGCGGTCAGCGGCACGCGCATCGCGCCACTGCCGTTCACGTCTGGAACCATGACGGAAGCGGTCATACCCAGACGCAGGAGGCTGGGATCGGCGTCAGCGTCCAGAATCGAAACGCGCGCAGAGTACGCGCGCGTGACGCTGTCAGCGTCCGGCGCAAGCTCGCGGAGCTTGCCGCTCCACGACTTTTCCGGATGTGCCCACACCGTGATCGTGAGCGTCGTGGCCTTGCGCAGTTCGTCTACGCGCGACTCGGGAATGCTGATCGACACCTCGCGCTCGCCGTCGGCCGCAACGGTGACAATCGACTGGCCGGCCGCCACCACCTGGCCGGCTTCCGCGTTGATGGCGCTGACCACGCCATCGCGGTCGGCCACGAGCGTGGTGAACCCGCGCATATTGGCGTTCAGTTGCTGGCGCGCCTGGGCCGAGCGCAACTGGGCTTCGGCCTGATTGAGCGCCAGGCGCTGCTGGTCCAGCTCGGCCTGCGAGGCAAAGTTCTGCGCCAGCAGTTGCTCGGTACGCTTCACGTCGACCCGTGCCTGGGCCACGCGGCTTCTCGCTGCATCGGCCTCGGCGCCAGCCGCCGCCACCTGCAACGTCTCCTGGGTGGGATCGAGCTGCAACAACGGCTGGCCGCGCTTGACATGGCTGCCCACTTCCACCATCCGGGCGACGACCTTGCCCGCCGTGCGGAATCCCAGCTGGCTTTCGTAACGCGCGCGAATTTCGCCCGAGTAGTTCGCGCCGACCGTGCCGTTGCTGCGCCCGACGACCACGGTCCGTACCGGTCTCACGTCCGTGTGTTCAGACGCGGGCTTCTTCGTGCACGCCGCCAGCAGGCTCGCTGCCGCGACGAGGGTGAGCACTGCTGCTCGATGATTCCTGTTCAATTTCTACGCTCCAGTGGGTCCGTCACTCGCCTGCGAGTCATCAGCGGTTCGCGCCACCGAGCCAATGCAACGGACTCGTTCTGGGCATCAGCGACAGCAGGCCTGTTCGGGCATTCGCCCTTCCCAAGAGCCCGAAATATACATCATACTGACTTGAATGTCAGGATGACGTACAATTTATTATGTTGTGGGTGATGCATCATCGGCAGGGCGCAAGCGCATGAGGCGGAGAAGGCGCGTGCGGCCCTGCCGATCCGTGCTCCCGAGGAGAGAACAGATCAATGACCGTGATAGAGAAGGGATTTGCCGCTGAAGGAGAGCCGTGGAAGGCGATCGACCATCGTCAGCGCGTTGCGGCCAGGCGGCGCCAGCGCATGCGTTCGCTGTTGCTGAGCAGCGCCTTGCAGTTGCTTGTGGAGAATCGCACCGCATCGCCTTCGATCGACGACATCATCGTCGCGGCGCAGGTGTCGCGCGGAACGTTCTACAAGTACTTTCCGTCGTCCGATGCGATCATGCGCGAACTGATCGGGAGGGTCGCCGAACAGTGGGTGCGAGTGGCCGACCCCATCGTGCGGAGCCATGACGATCCTGCCGAACACATCGCCATCGGCATACGCCTGGCCTCGATGCTGGCGGTACACCAGCCCGGCGTGGCGGGCATCCTGGGACAGTTCGGCTGGGCGGGTCAGCAGGCGCCGAATATGCTGGAATTTGTCCGCCGGGACATAGAAGAAGGGATGCGCCGCAATCGCTTCGCGCGCATGCCGGTCACGCTGGCCTTCAACATCGTGACGGGCGCGGCAATGAGTGCGATGCACCGCATGCTGGAGACCGAGTGCGCCGATGATTTTTCGGAACTTGCCGCCGCCGTGGCATTGCGCGCACTGGGCGTGGAAAGCGCGACGGCCGACGCCATATCGAGTTCGCCGCTAAGCGCGAACATCGTGCTGTTCGAGGACATGCTCGGCGAAACGATCAGCGACGCGTCATAGGCGCGGCGCGCGATCGCTAACTGTCGGCTTCGGCGAGCGCGGCGAGCCGCTGCTGCGCCGTCTTGAGGAGAGATTCCGGAGCCGCGACCAGCTTCGGCAGGGGTGCTGCGACCAGCTTTGCAGCGCTCGATGCCGGTGCGCCAAGCGCTCTCAACACCGCACGGACGATGCGCTCGGGATAATCCCTGGCCGTTCTGCCGTTAGCAATGCGCTGGACGGCGATCAGCACCGCGCCCGTCGCCAGGTCCAGTCCCACGTCGGCGGCGTCCTCGCCGAACGTGCCGCGCTTCACGCCTTCCTTGATATCCGTGGGCAGGTGTTCATAGATCGCGCTCTGCTTGCCGACGAGACTGAAACCCGTGCTGGAAAGAAACCGCGCCACCACCGGATAAGTGCGCACAAGGTGCAGATACAGCCGACCGGCGGTCGCAACGCGCAGCGCCGGATCCTCGACTTCGCCCACGACGCCATCGATCATCTGCACCATATCGTGACTGAGCGCATCGCTGACGGCCGCAAGCAGATCATCGTTGGTGCGGAAGTAGTTATAGAAGGAGCCCTGCGAGACCCCGGCCGCTGCGATGACCTCCGGAATCACGCTGGAGCCAATGCCCCGCTGCGCAAAGACGATCATCGCACTTTCGATGAGACGCCTGCGCATCCGCGCACGCCGTTCAGCAGCAACGCGTGGACGATGGTCTTGGAATTCGGGATCGGCGGACATCTTCGATAGGAGGAGCGAGCTTGTTTGACGGGCGATTATGGCACAGCGCGGGACGGCATCCTGCACGCCCGCGGCTCGCCCACGCCCTTTGTAAGATAATGTATGTCATCATGACAATGTGGTCATTATGGAGCAGAATGCCGGACTTCATCGTCCTGCTCCCTGGATTCCTGCCGTGCATCAGCCCCCCCTGTCTCCGCTGCCTCCGCTGCCTCCGGGCCAGGATCGACATCGGCTGATCGCGTGCGAGCATTGCGACGCACTTCACGTCCGCACGGCAATGGAGACGGGGGAACGGGCCATCTGCCGGCGCTGCGGCGCGGAGTTGTATCGCGACAGTACGCGGGCCTACCGCCGCCTGCTGCCGCTCGTCGTGACGGCCGTGGTCCTGTTGTTGATCTCCAACATGTACCCGATCGTCGCCATGGACCTCAAGGGCACGCGCATGGAGACCACCCTGTGGGGCGCGATACAGGTGCTCTACACGGACGACATGCCGCTGGTGGCCCTGCTCGTGTTCGCCACCACGCTCCTGCTGCCGTTGGCCGAGCTGCTCATGATGGGTTTCCTGCTCGTGCCGATGGCCCGGCACCGCAAGCCGCGCGCGTTCCATCGCATCGCGCGCGCCATCCTGCTGACCCGCCCTTGGGGCATGATCGAGGTGTTCATGATCGGGGTGCTTGTCACGCTGGTGAAACTCTCTACCGTCGCGCAGGTGCTGCCGGGCGTGGCGCTCTGGTCGTTCGGCGCACTGGTGGCGGTCCTCGCCGCCATCCTGTCGTTCCCCCCGTGCGACCTCTGGCACCATCTGGCACCACCTCGATGTGCGCGGGACGGACAGGGTGCCAGCCGCCCCCCCGGATACCGCGTCATGAGCGCGCACCGGCCGCACCACCCGACCGCGACCGCGCAGGGCCTGCTGGCGTGCCATGCGTGTGCTCTGCTCAGTCCGATGGCGCTGGCAGGAGCTCCCTGTCCGCGCTGCGGCGCTGTACTGCATCGTCGAAAGCCCGCCAGCATGACCCGTGCCTGGGCCTTTCTGCTGTCCGCCTACCTGCTCTATATCCCGGCCAACCTGCTGCCGATCATGGTGACGCAGTCCATCTTCGGCACCCAGCACGACACCATCCTGTCAGGTGTGGTCTATCTGTGGCTGTCGGGCTCGCACCTGCTGTCTCTGGTCGTGCTGATCGCCAGCGTCGTCGTCCCGCTGTTGAAGATGATGATCCTGACGCTGCTGTTACTGACGGTGCGCCGCCGCTCAACCTGGCGCATCCGGGAGCAGACCAGGCTCTACGCGCTGGTCGAAGTCATCGGCCGGTGGTCCATGCTCGACATCTTCGTGGTGGCACTGCTGGCATCGCTGGTACGGGCCGGGGCGCTCGCCACCATCACCCCAGGGGCCGGCGCCCTGGCCTTTGCCGCGGTGGTCGTACTGACCATGCTCGCATCATTGAGTTTCGATCCCCGCCTGCTGTGGGATACCTTCGATTCGCCGCCCCATTCCCTCGATTCTTCGCAAGCCGACCATGCCGGAACACATTGATCCTCCCACGCCGCAAAGCATACCGCTGCCGGACCGCAGGCCGCCCGCGCGCTGGCTGCCTTCGCTGGTCTGGCTGATTCCCATCGTTGCCGCGGTGGTCGGACTTTCGCTGCTGATCCACACACTGACGTCGCGCGGGCCGGAAATCACCGTCACATTCCACACCGCGGAAGGCCTGACGCCCGGTAAAACCCCCGTGCGCTACAAGGACGTCGATATCGGCCTGGTCAAAGCGGCACGGCTGGCGGCGGACCGCTCTCATGTGATCGCGACCATTGAACTGACAAAGGACGCCAGGAACTTCGCCGTGGCCGATACACGTTTCTGGGTGGTACGGCCGCGCTTTGCCATCAGCGGCGTGTCGGGGCTGGAGACGCTGCTGTCCGGCGCCTATATCGGCGTGGATGCGGGCAAGTCTGCCGAGACGGCGCACAGCTTCACCGGGCTCGAAGTCCCACCCGTCATCACCACCGATGCCTCGGGCAGGCAGTTCGTGCTCCGCGCGCAAGACCTGGGCTCGCTCGACATTGGCTCACCGGTCTACTATCGTCGTGTGCCAGTCGGCCATGTAGTGGCCTACCAGCTCGAGCCGAACGGCCGCGACATCACGCTGCGGGTCTTCGTCAACAAGCCCTATGACAAGCTCGTCTCCGCCGATACGCGCTTCTGGCATGCCAGCGGCGTCGACCTCAAGCTCGACGCGAACGGGCTGAAGCTATCCACGCAGTCGCTGGTCACCGTGATGCTTGGCGGCGTGGCATTCCAGGCCCCGGAGCGCTCGGCCGCGCATACCGCAGCCGCGGAGAACACCGAGTTCCTGCTGGCGGCCGACCAGTCCGAAGCCATGAAGGAACCGGAGGAGCTCGCCCCCGCGCTGGCAGTCCTCAACTTTGATCAGTCGGTGCGCGGCTTGTCGCCCGGCGCGCCTGTCGATTTCCGCGGCGTGACGGTCGGGCAGGTACGCTCGATCGGTATCGAATACCAGCGTGACAAGAAAGCCTTCCGCATGCCCGTGGTGGTGGAGCTATATCCGTCCCGCATGGGCCTGCGCGAGAAAGACGTGGCCGACGACACACGCAAGCTTGCCATCGTGCACAGCCTGGTACAGCGCGGCATGCGTGCGCAGCTGCGCACCGGCAACCTGCTGACCGGCCAGCTATACGTGGCACTCGACTTCTTTCCCAAGGCGCCTCTGCCCGATGAGCTTGACCTGAACGCGTCGCCTCCACAACTCCCGACCACGCCGGGCACCTTTGACGAACTGCAGGCCAAGCTCGGTGACATCGTGACCAAGATCGGCAAAGTCCCGTTCGACCAGATCGGCCAGGACGCGCGCACGGCGATGGTGTCGATGAACAGGATGCTCGTCAACGCGGACAAGCTCGTGGCACAGGTCAATGGCGATGTGGCGCCGCAGGTGCTGGCGGCGCTGGAGGATGCGCGCCGCACGCTCGCCACGGCCAATGGCGCGCTGGCGCCCGACGCATCACTGCAGCAGGACACACGGCGGATGATGCAGGAACTCACACGAACTGCCGCTTCGCTGCGCACGCTCACCGATTATCTCGAACGGCATCCCGAAGCGCTCCTGCAAGGAAAGAGGGAAGAGAAATGATGACACGCCTGACCCTGCTGTTTCCACCTGCCCTCGCGGCTGCGGCCCTGATGAACGGCTGCGCGTCGCCCGAGCCGCATTACTACACGCTGGCGGCCAGCCCGGCCAAGGCCGCGGCGGCCGTGACCGGGCGGGCCAGCCGGACCGGCGGGCCACTATGGATCGAGGTCACGCCAGTGCGTGTGCCGGAGCGCCTGAATCGCGCTCAGTTGGTGGTGCGTGACGGCACCGGCAGCGTTGTCGAGCTGCTCGACACATCGCGCTGGGCGTCTTCATTGCCGGACGAGCTACGCGATGCGCTGTCGCAGCACCTGCAATCGAGTCTTGATGCGGTGGATGTCTATCAGCACGGCCTGTCGGCGGCGCAGCCCGCGTTCCGCGTGACAACCGAGGTGGTCAGCCTTGACGCCGATGTGGGCAAGCGGGCCGCGGCAACGATCACCTGGACCGTGCGGCGACTTCCGGACGGCAAAGTCCTGAGCGGCCGCACTGAAATGGAAGTGCCGGCACCGGGGCAGGTGGACGGCGTGGTGAATGCGTACCGAGAGATCCTCGCCGCAACCGCGACCAACATAGCCGCCAGCGTGCAGTCCCTTGAGCGCTAGGCATGAAACACCGCGCACCATGTGTACGGCGAAGCGGGCGGCGAGCCCGCTTTTTTCATATCTGTCTGCTAACGAAATACTCGCTCTGCGGTTGTCGGATCCTGCGCCAACTGCCGTCGGTCAATGAGGCGGAGTCGGGCTTGTGAACCTTGGTCCGCTCGCGTTGGCTCGCGCATCCTGCGTGAACGCCTTGGCCCTGCAGGCACGGTGCTGGACCGGAACCGAATCCGCCGACCTTGACCCTGGCGGCGCGCGCTTGAACAAGCGAGCGAGGATATTGATGCAGCGACCGGCAGTCCCTTGTTGCTCAAAGGCGTGTCCCCAGCCAGCTGCGTACCAGGCTCACCTTCGCCCAGCGACCCATCGCGCAGCGCTGCGCGGCGTCGGCGGTGGCCAGGCGGGGTGTGGCCGGCAGCGGCTTGTCGAGCTTGGCGATCACATAGATCTCGTTCTTCTCGATGGGCGGGAACGGCACGAAATAGCGCGCCTGCTCGCCGTCCGGCGCGCGCGGCAGGATATCGGCCACCGCAGCCGGCAATTCGGACGGCACGCCGTCGATATGGACGCGCAGCCGGGTGCCGGGCAGCAGGTCGTCGCTCAGGCTGCGCGGGAACACCGCCACCACCCGGGTCTGCGAACAGTTGCTGGCGCGCGCCAGCGTGGCGCCCGCGGCGACGCGCGTGCCGGGCGCGGCGAGGACGTCCTCGATGACCCCGGCATCGGTGGCGCGGATTTCCAGGTTGGACAAGCGCTCCAGCCTGCTTTGCTCGCTGGCGATCAGCTTGTCGACGGAGGCGCCGTAGTCCTGCAGCTGCTGCATCTGCGCCTGCAGCTGCACAATGTCGGCGCTGAGCAGGACATGCTGCTGCTGCAGCGCCGCCACCGGTCCGTCGGTGGCCGAGATGAAGACCTTGCTCTTCGAGGCCTCGCGGTTGCCCACGGCATTGTCCAGCTCGGCCTTGACCGCGGCCCGGGCGTTGTTGAGCACCGAGAGCTGGTAGCGCGAGGCATTGGTATAGGCCTCGCTGACCGCGCCCGCCCACTGCATGGCCTGGTTGCGGTTGACCACCTCCTCCTGCTGGTCGACCTGCGCCTTGGCGGCGGCCAGGCGCGCCTGCAGCGCGCGCACGTTGGCGGAATGCTCCTGTTCCGCGGCGGCATGGTAGCGCTGCAGGTCGCGCGTGTTCGCGGCCAGCAGCGCCTGCTCGCCTTCGAGCTTGGCCTTGGCCGCGTCGTAGCGCTGCTGGTTGTCGAGCTTCTTGCCGGTGAGCTCGACCAGCAGGGAGCGGTCGATATTGGGATTCTGCACGGTCATCAGGCCCTGGCCCGCCTGGAAGGGCCTGCCCGCCGCCACCATCTGCCCGGTCACCACGCCTTCCACCGGAGAGGTGATCAGGATCACCGGGCTGTTGACCACGGCACGTTCGGAACTGCGCGTGAACACATTGGGGAACATCACCGTCAGCACTGCCCAGACGACGAACAGGACGAAGCCGTAGCCGGCCGTGCGCGGCAGCAGCCGCCACAGGGGCCGCGCGGCCAGGGGCCGGCGCCAATCGGCGACCTGGCCCTCATGCGTCGGTCCGTGGAGCGCCGTCGCAGGACGGCCGCTGACGTCCTGGCGGTGTTCGAGAGAATCGGGTTCGAGCGAGTCGGGTTCGAGGGAGTCGGGCATGGCGTTCTCCAGCGAACAGCGCATGACAATACAAAAGCCCGCCAGGCTGCATGGTCGCAATGACGCCAGGGCGCCAGGGCACCACCACACAACCCGGCCCACATGTCCCCGTTTCGCTTATGTCGCAATGTGCGTACCGATGGCGAATCGCTGCATCGGCGCAACCTGAGAGAATCGGCCGTCCGGCCCGTCGGTTTCGCGCTGATCAGAGCGGGATGGCCAGGTCAGCGCGAGTACCTCGCGAGTACCCCTAAGGCTAGTCAAGCGGGTAAGCACCTGCTGTAAAAATATGTAAGAGCCGGCGTGCCCACGTCATAGGGATAGTGATGCCGGGCCCGATGCGCCACGGCAGCATGACGCTGTCCGCTGCGCTGAACCCGCAGCGCGTCGGCGCGGCCCGCGCCGATGCGCCGTCCATCCCGTCCCGCGCGACTTCAACGTCCCGGCGCGCCGCCGCCGCCAGGGCGTGTGGTGCTGCCGCTGCTGTCTCCGCTGCCGCTGCCGCTGCCGGTATCCGTATCACGTTCGCCGCGGGGTGGCGCCATTCTGTGGGTTCTCCGGTGCAGCCGGTCCGTCGACCTCGACTTGTCATCGTCCGCCCGGCGTGCCACGGTGCCGTCGTCGCCGCTGTGCCGGGCGTCCTGGTCGCTGATCCGCTGATCGCTGTAGGCAGATGCATCGGCAGGTGGGGTCGCCGGTGCCGGATCGTGGGCGGCCGCACTGGCCGCGACGGTGCCGAGACCCAAAGCGAGTACGGCCGTGAGAGCGAGTTTGCGTTGCATGTCCAATTCTCCCTGGGAAAGAGGGCCACGGGTCCAGGACTGGTTGCATATCGCGTACCAGTGCGGGGCAGACGGCGAGGGCAACGCAGGCCAGGAGGATGCTGGCGACATGGTCTCGGAGACGAAAGAGCGTTGTGCTCCCCGCGGAAAATTTACCTGCGCTGGCTCGTGAAAATTTCACGGTGCGGGCGCGAGCGCTGTCCCGGCGATCCGGCCATGGCATCACGCTGGGTCATCGCCCCCCGCTGTCGCGCTTCACGGCAAATTGGCGGCTCACGCCTGGCGTCACCAGCGCGACGACGCGCCTGGGCGCCTCAACCAGACGCCGCCATGGCTCATCAGCCGGATTGTGGACGGATAGAAGCCAGCCAGCGCTCCGTCCAGCTGGCTCGCATTTCGTACACCCTCCCGGTCTGGCTTTGGACACGGACGCTCTCTAGACTCGCTGCGGGGGGACCACTGGTGCTTGCGCCCTCCCTTCCGCATGGAAGGGAGGGCTTCGGGCATACCATTCCGTCGTCGCTGACGAGACCTGGCCAATGACCTCGCTGCTCAACCGATTGAGGGGGCACCCCGTGCTGCGGTGGCGGTGTGCCAGCTTGCTCGCCTGCAGCCCGTCCGGCGGCAGTCTCAGGCCGAACCGGGGCGTGGGTTCGCGGCCGGAAGCCGCCTACGCCATGTGCGGCGTCCTGCGGTTGACGTCCGCCTACCTGAAAGCGCGCGGGCAAAGGCTACGCGCGCCGGTCCCTCCCGCGCACCGCTGGCGTAGCGCGCATTACGACGCCGCTTGATGGCGGTATGCGGAAGGCAAGGTCGACTTGGAACCCGGCGTGGTGCCTGGATCGAATCCGTGGCAGATATCCGGTGGATGGGCCGCGCGCGTCACGACGAATCCCCGGCAAGCAGGCGCTGTGGGACCTGGCGCCAGTTCCACGCCTTGCCTGCGCGCACGAGAATCCAGACCATGTCGAACCTGTCGTCCGGCCAGGGGGCAGGCGATAGCTGTTGGTCGGACAACTGATTCACGATCTGCGCGAGGAGTTTATGCTCCCACGCGATGAGCACGGCGCCGTCCCGATGCTTGACGTCGGCGACCAGTCCGTCCACGTCGTCCTTCAGGTGCTGGGTGACCAATGGCGTCGAACGTTCCATGTGCAGCAGGGCGGAAAGAGGACTGACCGTCTGCATCGATCGCCTGCTCTGGCTACCGGAACCCACGCCTGCCGCGAAGATGACATCCGGTGTGACGATCTCTGCGGCTGCCGGACATGGATCGCGATAAAAGAACCGGACCAGCGCACCTGCGCGCTGCCAGCCGCGCGGGCTCAGGCTCTCTGAATCGGGCTTGCCCGCTTCGTCCACCCCGCCGTCATCGGGAGAGGGCTTTTCCGCATGGCGGATGAGCATGACTTTCTGCAGTGACATGGTCCCTCTTCGCGAAAGGATTCAGCGCGGGTTGCCGGGGAGGGCGGGCCGTCCGGATGGACGCCATCAGGACGAGGGCATAGGGCATAGTAGTACATGGGAGACTTGCGGTATGGCATCCCCGATGCCCGAACGCGCCAATGGCACCAACGTCCCGCGGTCGTTGACATGGATGCGCTGGCCGATCCGCCGAAGAAGAAGGATCGCTCGCCACACTCTCGTGCTTCGGCTCAGCTCGCGCCGGCCGCGCGGCCATGCGCGCGTTGTCGCATGGCCCGCAAATCGATGAGCGACGGATCAATGGCGGCCAATGGCGCTCAATGGCGGCCATTGGCGGCTTAAGCATGTCCGCAAGGGTCTGATTGAGGACAGGCGGTTCTGCTTTGTCTTTTCCGGCAGGTTCATTAGGCTGGTTCTTTCCATGGAAGCGGGGCCCTCATGAACGCCAAGCAACGATTGACCGTGCAATCGACAAGTGGTGTCCTGCACGTCGTCGCCATCTGGCAAGGCTTGGCGCCGTACAACGACAAGATTGGCGGTGTTTCGGCCCATGTGGATGCCGAGCGCGGGACAGAAAGCTTGAGCATCGATGTGGTCGACATGTGCGAGCATCGACTGATGCGCGTCGCAGCGCTGCTGAGCCACTCGCGCTTGCCCATGACGGCGATAGTCGAGCCGGTTTGGCCAAGCGGGCAAGCGCTGGCACCGCTGCCAGAGGCGGAGGCGGAGGCGAAGGCGAAGGCGGACGGCGGCTAGGGATCTGCCGGGCCTGGCGCGATGCGCAGGTCCCGCCAAAGCCAAGGCAGCCCCGGGAATACCGAAGACCCCACGCTTCCCGGCACGAAAGCGCCTCGGGAGCACCCACAGGAGCGCATGATGCAAGCATCAGATCTGGAATCGCTGAAGGCCGTGCAAGCCGCCAGCTTCGATATCGTCGTCGGACTGACCACAAAGACCCTGAATGCCTGCGAGCAACTGACGGCACTAGGCATGCAGATGCTCAGCGAGAGCCTGGCGGCAAGCCAGAAGCATGTGCTCAAGGCTGCCACGGTCAAGGACGTGCCAGAACTCGTAGCGCTGCAGATGAGCCTGGTCGAGCCGGCAACGGAAAGCATGCGAAGCTGCGCGCTGCGCCTGTGCGAGATTGCTGCCGGTGCACGTGCCGAGTACCAGAAGGTCGCGCAAGCCCATTTCGATTCAAGTCTGCGCAATATGCAGCAGGCCTTTGACAAGGCACAAGGTGCGCCGATTCGCACCGACGGCACATGGAGCGCCTGGCAATCGACCTTGGCTTCCACTGCTGCCTTCTATGATTCCATGCAGCAGGCGACCAGGTACGCCATCGAGCTGGCCGAACATCAGGTGATCGACGCAGCCACGGCTGCCTCGAGCGCCGCGCGCAAGATCAATGCGGAGTCAGCGCGTACGGAGGCAAGGCGCTGATCCCTCGGGGCCGGGCCCGCAATGGATCGCGCAGTCCTCGGTTTCCGGGCGAGGGCGCCGATTGGCAATGCGGAGGCCTGGCTCCAGTGGGAGGCGGGATGCTGGTCGCAACGGTTATCGTCCTGGTGCTCATGCTTCGTGCCATCTACGTGGGCGCGAAGGTTGGACGCGTGACGTTGATCCGGCGCTCGGGCCGCGGGCTGCTGCACGTCGAGTTGCGTCGTTGTGTCTACATGGAGCGGCTGCCTGCGTATATTTCACAGTTCCCCGTTCCGCGGGAGATGCGCATGCGGGTGGTGCGTATGGCGGGGATTGTCCTTTGGCGCGAGACGTGCAGCATCGCTTTGCCGGATGAGGCCTGCTCTCATCTCGCGGATATATCCATTCAGGAATACGACGAACAGTTTCCGCGCTGGGCGCGTGTCCGCGCCTTGATAGAGGCGGAGCCCGAGCGGAGCCTGAGAGGAAGGCCAAGCCACTGAGGCCCCTATTCGTACACGCATTCCGCCGCATGCCAGGCGCGAACGACCTCTTGAACGACCTCTACACAGCCTTCCGGCGTGCCACTGTCTGTTTTCAACCCCCTTTTTTTCCAGGCAGGAAGGGGGGTCTTTCTGGACCCTGCCGGGTGCGGCTCGGGCCGACGGATCGGACCCATCGCGATGGTGGATGTCCAGGTCCCGGTCATGCCATGGCGGCGGCACTGCGTGCCGCGTATGCGTCCGTTGCCGGACGGCGGTCCCGGGGATGCGTGGTGATCACCGGTTCGTCGGCAGGCACAGGTCGGGCCACGGCGCGCGCATTCGGGCGCATGGGCTGGCGCGTGGCGCTGCCCGCAAGGAGCGAGGCATCGACCGGCTTTGCGCTCACGCGAGGGTTTGGTATCGTTGGGCCCGCACGATCTTCACGTGCCCCGGAAGGCTGGCGGATCCCGGCGCGGATCCGCCCGGCGGAACACCCCGGGGCATTTGCCGATGCCGGGCGGAAAGACACTGCCCGCATGGCAAAGGCGATCAAGGACCCGAACTTCAGCCTGGACAGACAGCATATGAAAGACACGAGCTTCGACCCCCGCCGCGCAGCCCTGCGGCTGGCTTCCGCATTGCGCGCGGGCACGTCGATCGAGGCGTTGCCCGAGGAGGAGCGCCCGGCGACGCTGGAGGAGGGCTACGCGGTACAGGCTGGATTCGTCGAGCAGCTCGGCGAAGGCACGGCCGGCTGGAAACTGGCCGGCGCTTCGCCCCGTGGCCTGCGTGGGGCCTTGCCCAACCCGCCGGCCACCGGGGTGCTGATCCCTTCGCGCGTCTTCGCTTCCGGCGCGCCCGTGCGACTGCCTGCCGGCCGGGGCGCCACGCTGGAGGTTGAAGTGTCCTTGCGCTTTTCACGGGAGGTGTCGCCGGCGGACGAGGCCTTCGACGCCGCTTCGATGCTCGCGGAGGCTTCCCTGGCCGTGGAGGTGGTCTGCAGCCGCTACCTGGACCGCAAGGCCGTGGGGCAGCCGAGCTTCGTCGGCGACAACGTCGGCTTCCACGCCCTGGTCCGGGGCGACCGGCTCGGATTCACCGCCGGCTCGTCCTTTGACGGGGAGGCCGGGCTCTGGCGCGAGGGCGACCGCATCGCGGCTTCGCTGGCCGGCGACGACAGGACGAATCCGTTCTTGTCGCTCGCCTTCCTCTGGGACCGGCTCGGCAAGCAGCGCCTGCACATCGCCGAGGGTTCCGTCGTGACCACCGGCACGCTGACCGTGCCGGTCGACGTGACCCAGGGCGGTTACTACGAAGCGCGCTTGGGAGACGCCAAGGTTGCGCTGACGCTGGCGCACTGACACCAGCTGTTCTGACGCGGCCGTCCGGAGCCCGATTGCGGGCGGTCGCTGTGCCAGGCGGCAGCGAGGGACCGTCGCCGCCAGTGCAGTCGGCGCGCCTCAGCCAGCCATGCCGCGCAGCTTGAACAGGCCGACGGTGCCGGCCAGGGCTTGCGCCTGTTCATTGAGCATCGCCGAGGCGGCCGTCGATTGCTCCACCAGGGCGGCGTTCTGCTGCGTGGCCTGGTCCAGCTCGGCGACGCTGCGGTCGATCTCGCGGATGCCGGTGTTCTGCTCGCGCATGGCTGCGTCGATGTCGCCGATGATGCGGGTGACGCGCTGGATGTCGGCGACGATGTCGCCCATTGCGCTGCCGGCCGCCTGCACGCGTTCGGCGCCGTTGTTGACGCTGGCCTCGGCTGCCTGGATCAGTGCCTTGATCTCGCGCGCGGCGGTGGCGCTGCGCTGGGCCAGGGTGCGTACCTCGCCGGCGACCACGGCGAAGCCGCGGCCGTTCTCGCCGGCGCGTGCGGCCTCGACCGCGGCGTTGAGCGCGAGGATGTTGGTCTGGAAGGCGATGCTGTCGATCACGCCGATGATCTCGGCGATCTGCGTCGACGCCTTGGCGATCTCGTCCATGGTGCTGACCACGCTCGACACCACCGCGCCGCCGCGGTCGGCCGTTTCGCTGGCTTCGCCGGCCAGGCGCGTGGCCTGCTGGGCGTAGTCGGCGGAGTTCTTCACGCTTGCCGCCAGCTGGGTCAGCGCCGCCGAGGTTTCCTCGAGGCTGCCGGCGGAGGTCTCCGTGCGGCTGGACAGGTCGCGGTTCCCGCTTTCGATTTCCGCGGTGGCCGATGCCATGCTGTCGACGGCCATGCGCACCTTGAGCAGCACCTCGCCGATTTTCTCCACGAAGCTGTTGAAGGAGGCGGAAATCTGCGCCACTTCGTCATTGCCATCGACCGGGAGCCGGTGGGTCAGGTCGCCGGCGCCGGAACCGATGGTGTCCATCGCATCGCGTACCCGGGACAGGCGGCCGAACGCGTGCGCGGTGAAGAAGGCGGCGATGCCCGCGGCGGCCAGCGTGAGCAGGACCACGGCCGCGCACAGCATGCGCACCACGTGGCCGAGGCCCGCGGTGGCCTCGGCCTTGTCGAGCGCGATCACCAGGTACCAGTCGGTGCCGCTCACGGCCTTGGCCTTGAGCAGCTTGGGCGCGCCGGCCAGCTCGACCTCCTGGGGCGTGCTGGCGCCTGCCAGCGTGGCCAGCAGCTCCGGCGTGAGCGCGGCTGCCACCTCGGTGGCCGGCTTCAGTATCAGCTTGGCGTCGGGGTGCGCGATCACCTGGCCGTCGCGCGCGACCACGAATGCCAGGCTGGACGGCGTCGGGTGCACGGCGGCCACCACCTGCCGCACGTCTTCCAGCGGCACGGCCCCGCTCAGCGCGCCGGTCGCCTCGCCGTTGCGGAGCAAGGGGGCGGCGAAGGACACGTAGGGAACGCCGGTCGACACGTCGCCGTAGGGCTTGGTGACGGCGAGCTTGCCGGCGGCGATGGCCGACTTGTACCAGGGCCGGACCGTCGGGTCGTAGTCCTTGGGCGTGGTGGTGCTGGTGGACAGGAAGGTCTTGTCGGTCCAGCCGATGGTCGTGATCGGGAAGCCGTTGGCGTTGCCCATGTGCTTGACCAGGCCGCGCGGGTCGCCATGCTCGACTTCGTCGGCGGTGGTCTTGACCGCCAGCGCCTTGGCGGCGACCCATTTGTCGATGGCCAGCGTGTTGCTGCCGGCGATGGCGGTCAGGTTTTCGTCGATGCTTTCCAGGGTGCTGCTTCGTACGATCGAATAGGTGGCGGCGCCGCACAAGGCCAGCGCGCCGACCACGGTGGCCGAGGTGATGAGGACGATACGGATACGCAGGGAGGACATCTTGGATCTTGCGGAGGTTGGAGTCCGGATGGGATGACGTCGTGACAGGGGCGGTGTGCCCTGCACCCCCCGTGCGTACAGATGAGAACAGGAGGCGGCGTCACATTGAACCTACGGCACCGAGCGGCGGAACTTGAGGCCTCGTCGCATGCGCCGTCATCGCTGCCCGGCACGGAGCCGGGTGTGGTGGTTTCTCCGGTACCTGGTACAGCGGGAGGCGGGGGCATGCCGTCGTCCCGCGTGGCCTGCCGTCGCTTTGTGCTCCGCAGCGTGATTGCATGTGCCGGGCCGGATCCGGCGAACCCGGTGGCCCCAGCAGATCCGGCTGCCGAGTGTCCTAAGCACCATCCGATTTTGCGGAAGTCCCTGGCTTGCAGGCGTGATCGCAACGACGAGCATGTCGAAGATCGCATCTGTACCCCCACAAAAAGCTCATGCCGTGATGCACGCATGCATCTATACTCTCGTGGTGCAATGCACAAGCAAGACCGGGGATTACCAGATACTGGAGGGCGTCGAGAATGCCTTTTGTAAAGGTTTGGCCCGCGCGTCAATCGAAACGGCGGCGCCGATCGTCAACATCGGCAACATCGGCAACATCCGCAACATCCGCAACATCCGCAACATCCGCGGCTCAGGCAAGGGCCGCCGAAGTCATTGTCGAGACGGCGCGACTGGTCGAGAAGAGCCGTGAACTCCTCGATGGCCTGTATGGCAGGGGGAGCGAATATACGATGCCACATCGCGCCATGGACGCGGTGGACGCCACAGACGCGATGGACGCCGTGGACGCACCGACGACGCCCGCTGATGCTGGCCCCGGGGATCGCCCCCCGCTTCCGGAACCCGTCTGAAACCAGACACCACCTCGCAATCGCCACCTCGCAATCGCCACATCGCGGTTCTGCATCCCACTATCGGCAGCTTGCGGGAGCCCCACGTCCCGCAGGCGCGTGCGAAGCCGCGCCGCCAGCCGCCGCGCGCGAAAATCGGCTCCCGCCTGCAGGGGGGCGGCCGGCACTCATGCGGAATCATGCCCCGCCGCCGGCAGTTCACCGGAATGGACCTGTTCCGTACAGCTTCCCTGCAGTGACGGTGGGCGATGCAATCTCTATGCTGCTGACAAGTAGTACGACTTCAGCGGTGCATACGCCGGCCAGCGCGCCAAGCGGCAGCTTGCCTTGCCGTCGATGATGGGCGCGGCATGGCTTCCCGTCGCGCGGTGGCGCTGCTCGGGCAGATGATCGATGGGGCGCTTGCATGCAATGGAAAGATCAAAGAACCCGTGGTTTGGAAATCTGTCTGGAAATTCCAACGAGCGAATTCGGAAGGCAGCGAATTCGCCGGTCCGGACCTGAGCCTTGCCAGGCGGGATGAAGTCTCTCTGCGCGGGAATGCGCCTCTTGCCTCCCTGCTCCTGAGGAGGCGATTGCTGTTCCATTCGGCAATGTATCCAGTCCCAGGGTAGTGGATCGTTTTGCAGGGCGACATCCGCAAGGGGGATCGCCCGAGGCAAGGAAGGAGCAGGTGCAATTTCCGATGGTTTCGTGAGGGCAGGCGGCTATGCGGAAACACAGCGGATTCGATTGCCGAAGGCAACGCTGGCGCGATCTCGCGGTCAATGAAGCGAGATCACCGTAGCCGTAGTATCGAGCGAGACCATGACCAATCTTTTGATCGTCGATGATGACAAGGCCGTATGCGATGCACTGGCCAGTCTGGTGGTGGCAGAAGGCTTCACGGCCGATTCCGCAGGGACGCTGCGCGAAGCGGAGTTGTATCTCGGCGCGCAACGGCCGGACGCCATCCTGGCGGACCTGATGCTGCCCGATGGGGACGGCGTGGATCTGCTGGCAGGCGCCGACATCGGCGAGGCGCCGTTCATTGTGATGACCGGCCGCGCCAGCGTCGACACGGCCATCCATGCGATGCGTGCCGGCGCAACCGACTACCTGACCAAGCCGGTCGACCCGCAGCATCTGCTCGCCTTGCTGCGCGCGATCGAGAAACAGAAAAAGCCCCGGCCATTCGGAAGCGGCGCGGCGGGACAGGTGACGGAGAGCGGTGGATTCGGGCGCCTGATCGGCACGTCGCGGGCCATGCGCCATATGTACCACGAGCTGGAACGCGTCGCGCGGACGGATGCCTCGGTCTTCCTGGTCGGCGAGAGCGGTACCGGAAAGGAGCTCGTCGCACAGACGCTGCATGAACTGTCGGCCAGGCGTGAAGCGCCGTTCACCCCGGTCAACTGCGGTGCGATCTCGCCGATGCTGCTGGAGAGCGAGTTCTTCGGCCATGAGAAAGGCAGTTTCACCGGCGCCCATCGCCAACATCAGGGCTACTTCGACCAGGCCGGCACCGGCACGCTCTTCCTGGACGAAGTGACCGAAATGCCGGTGGAACTCCAGGTGAAGCTGTTGCGAACCCTGGAGTCCGGCGCCTATCTCCGTGTGGGCGGACACGGCGAGTGCCAGGCCAACTGCCGCATCATTGCCGCCACCAATCGTGACCCGCTCGAAGCCGTGGCAGAAGGCAGGTTCCGCGTCGACCTGTTCCATCGCTTGAATGTATTCCCCATCGTGATTCCGCCGCTGCGTGAGCGCGTCGATGACATCGACGTGCTCGCGGCCAGATTCCTCGCGGTTCTCAATGCGCGCTACGGAACCGAGCGGCGCTTCGGCGAAGGTGCTTTGCTGAGCCTGCGCGCGCACTCCTGGCCGGGCAATGTACGGGAACTGCGCAACGTGGTGCATCGCGCGCACATCATGGCGACGAACGACCTGATCGACGATATCGGTATCACGTTGGTTGCCGCACCGGAGCCGGCGCCGGACCCGTCGATCATCTCCTTCCATGTCGGTACCTCGATCGACGAAGTCGAACGGGAATTGATCTTCGCCACCCTGCTGAAATGCGATGGCGTCAAGAAGAAGACCGCGCAGATCCTGGGCGTGAGCTTGAAGACGCTCTACAACAAGCTCGAATACTACGAGGCGACCGGCAAGCTGCCGGAATCGATCCGCAGCCTGCGTGCGGTGGGAAAGCCACCTGCTTTCCCACCTTCCCCGTAGCCGCGCGTCTGCCGCCCCGAACGGGCCGCGGGCATGCCGCCGGCGAGTGCTCGAACGGCTCGGGCGCGAGAGCGATCGCTCGCCAGCGCGTTTGCCCGGCCGTCCTTCGGCTGTCCCCGTCTATCGTCCTGGCGCCGTCATCTTTGGCGCTCCCCGCCATACCCCGGCAGATCCACCGCCACCGCGCTGCGTCTCATGGCAAGCGCGTGAAGATTTTTCAAGTCGCCGTAGCACATTCTGCCGACTGCGCGCGTCCGCGCACGACGCGAAGGCGCGAAGACGCCGCGTCCGGATGGCACACCAATTGCGAGCAGGGAGACGGCAATGGGAACGGGCTGGCCGCCGCCGCGTCGTGGCCGATGCGGGCAGCGTGCGAATCCGCCCGTGCCAGCCGGCACCGAAGCGCGTTCGGCGACGGCGATGGAGTGATTGACCATGTCAGGAAGCACAGTATGAGCAAGACACTACGAAAGGCCATGCGGCTGTCGATTGCCGTGCTGGCGATGGCCGGCGCTGCCGGCGTCCATGCGGTCACCGCCCAGGAGCAGGAATTCCTGCGCAAGGCGGACCAGGCGGGCGAGCTGGAAATGCAGGCCAGCCGCCTCGCGGCCACGCACACGCAGAACGTGGAGGTGAGGCGGTTCGCCGATGCCATGCTGCATGATCATCAGATGGCTGCCGAGGAACTGGAGCGGCTGGCCCGGAGAAAGGGCGTGGCCTTGCCGGCCGGGCCGACGCCGGAGACCGAGCATGCCCTGGCCCGGCTGGAGTCCCTGCAGCAGGCGGATTTCGACCGGGAGTACGCGGATACCATCGGCGTCAAGGCGCACCACGAGGCGGTGGCATTGTTCCGCCAGGCAACCAAGGACTCCAGGGACAAGGACGTGCAGGCCTTCGCGGTGAAGACGCTACCCGCCCTGGAACGCCATCTGCAGATGGCGGAGCGCCTGACCTCGGATACGCGGCCCTGAGGCGAAGGGCCGGTGCTGGCCGGAGCATGATCCGGTCCTCGCGGCATGCGAGCGAAGCGGCGCGCCGGCCGGACCGCGCGACGCCTTGTGGCGAGAGCGCATACGCTGCCTGCCTGGGTCGTCGCGGCAGGCTCGATGATTCCCGATAGGAGAAAGCCATGAACAAGACAGACATCCCCGCGGCGCAAAAAGCGGCATTGTCCCTGCTGATCGATGATCATCGGAAAGTCCAGAAGGCCTTCCGGGATTTCGCCAAGGCAGCTGACGGCGGAAGCGGCGGCCGGATTGCCAGCGAGACCTGTGCCGCCTTGAAGGCGCATACGGAGCTGGAAGAGTCTCTCTTCTATCCCTTCGTACGGGAAAGCGACCCGGACGCATTCGGCCCGCTCATCGACGAGGCGCTGGTGGAGCATGATGGCGCGAAGAAGCTGATTGCCGAACTGGAGCGGATGCATCCGGGGGATGCGTTGTTCGAAGCCCGCTTCACTGTGTTGGGCGAGAACGTCGAGCATCATATCCACGAAGAAGAAGATGAGCTGTTCCCCGCCTTGATCCAGCACGACGTCGATCTGTCGGAACTGGCAGAACGCATGCGCGCGAGACAAGCGGAGCTCGTGCGCTAGCAGGCCGGGCAGCAGGCCCGCCGGGGCGCGGTGCGCGAACCGCACCGTGTGGCGCAAGGCAGCAAGCGGCACGACGATTCACGTCTCGATGGAGGCCGATATGGCGATACGCTGGCCTGGCGGAAACTGGAACGGAAGGCCGGCCCGGCCACGGCAGGGGCAGGAGGAGGCCGGGGTGCGACAGGAGCCGGGAAGTCATCTGGAGGCGGAGCCGGAGCGGATGAACACGATGGCAGAGGCGGGGATCGGCGATGTCGTCCGCACGGCCCGCCTGGCGGACGTTCTGGCGATGGCACTCCTGGTCCTCTTCACCTTCCGTGAGGCCATCCTGCTGCTGCGCAACGCCGGTGGCGTGGCGGACGAGCTGTTGGGCGTCGCGGCTGCCGCGGCCTCCATCTATGGCCTGCGGCTTGGCGCGCGGATCTGGCGTTTGCGCAATTAAGGACGCTGCCGGCCGGGACGATTGCGCAGGTGCGCAGGGATATCGGCTCGATAGGGGAACAGCATGCGAATCAGGCAGCCGTATTGGGTCAGGCGCTGCGTACGGGTCTGCGCCGGCCTGGCAGGGCACCGCCATCATGGGCCTGCGGAAGGGGCCGCGTCGCCGGGGCAGACGTTCGATCGCGTGTCGCGCTGGGCGACCGGTGCGGCCGGGTCGTCCTGGGCCTTCATCGCAGCCTTGGGCGCCACCCTGCTGTGGGGCGCCGTGGCGCCGATCTTCCACTACTCCGATGCCTGGCAACTGGTCGCCAACACGGTGACCAATGTCATCACGTTCCTGATGGTGTTCCTGATCCAGCAAAGCCAGAATCGCGATTCGATCGCCTTGCACCTGAAGCTCGACGAGTTGCTGGCGTCGAGCCGGGGAGCGAGCATGAACCTGGTGGCGATCGAAGAACTGGATGAGGCGAGCCTTACCCGTCTGGCTGACTATTACCGGGCCCTGGCGCTCGAGGCAAAACGGGGGGCGGCGCCGGGGCCGGAGGGGGCCGGCGCGTGACGGGACGCGGCAGGACGTCGCGGTCGTCGCCGAGGTCCGCGCGGGTGGAGGCGGGTGGAGGCGGGTGGCAGCGGGTGGCTGCCGGTGGAGGCGGGGGGAAGGCTCGCGTGGCGGGTACGTCGGCGTGTGCATCGATGTGCGAGCAGGCAGGAATAGCCAGCGCATACTGGTAAATCCAGCTTCATGGCGGCTTCTCCATGAGCGCCGCCGGTGCTGCGCGGGCGTCCGGCGGCAGCCCGCCCATGGACTCGGGAATCGACTAGCGGGCGCGGGTCGAGGGCGAGGAGATGCGCGCCAGCGCTTGGCCGGAATCGGTTTCGACGGCTGGCCGGGTCGCCAGGTCGCCGAGCGACAGGATGCCGATGAGTTGATGATCGGCGTCGATCACCGGAAGGCGGCGCACCTGGGCCTGCGCCATCATCCGCGCCGCGGTTGCGAGCGTGTCGGACGCGCTGCACCACTGCAAGGCGCCCGACATCGCCTCCGCCACGCTCGTAGTCTCTGCCGGCTTGCCGCAGGCCACGCAGCGTATCGCGATGTCGCGGTCGGTCAGCATGCCGACCAGCCGGCGGCCGACGCAGACCGGAAGGGCGCCGACTTGCAGGTCCGCCATCAGCTCGGCGGCATGGCGCACCGTATCCTCCGCGGCCAGGTAAGCGGGATCTCGCGTCATCGCATCGGCTACGCAAGGGCCGCTGCCATCCTGGGATAGCGCTTCTTGCATCGTGGTCTCCTTCACGAAGAACGGGTGGGATGCGCGGGCACGCGGGTGTACGAACCGGGTGCCTGCGATGTGGGCGAAGCAGAATGCGTACCACGCGCGAAAGCCGTCGTCGCCATGACGGCGCATAGCGGAACCCAGGGGCGGGTCGGCATCGGACCGGCGTGCTCGCGATGGATGATGCGAGTGCCCGGGTGCCCGGATCGGTGCGTTCGCTGCATGGAACCCGCCCTATGCCGCACTCTCACCGCGGTGGCCTCGTCGCCGTCGCGCGCCTGCCGAGGGTGGCAGCAGGCTTGGCAGGCGCTAATCGGCCGTGTAGGCGAGCGTCGTCATGAGGGCCAGGCCCTGCCGGCTGTCGAGGCGGGTGTGCTGCACGATGACCGGCTGGTCGGACTCGAAGACGCTGGCGTAATCCGTGCCGATAGGAATGGCCGGCTCCTTCAGGTCGTTGAAGCGCAGATGCAAGGTGCGGCGCGCCAGCACACTGAAGCGGTAGGGCCCGACCGGCTCCCGGTCGGCGAAGTACAGTGTCAGGCGGACGTGCGCGTCGTGGTCGCCGGCATTCAGGATGCACGCGACCTCGTGGCTCTGCAGCGCGCGCGGCTTGCCTTCTGCGGCTTCCGGCAGATAGCCCTCCGCGATCGCCCAGATGCGCTTGCCGATGGATCGGTTCATGGTGCAATGTCTCCGTTTTCCCGGTTGGCACGCTCGCTCGCCAGCCGCAGGACCTGCGCGATGTGCAGGGGCACGGCGCTGGTGTTCTGGCGTATCTGTTCCCGGCAGCTGAAACCGTCCGCGATGACCAGCGTCTGCGCCGCGGCGCCGCGGATCGCGGGCAGCAGCACGCGTTCCGCGCATGCCATGGAGATGCCTTGCCTGGCCGGGTGGAGACCGAAGGCGCCGGCCATGCCGCAGCAGCCGGAATCGAGCAGGCGATACCGCACGCCGAGCGCATCGAGCAGTGCCGTCTCTCCATCCAGTCCCAGCACACTCCTGTGGTGACAGTGTGGATGCACGATGGCGTCTGTCTCCACTTGGGGGAAAAGGCCGCTTTTCTCTTCCGCGCAAAGGAAGTCGGCGAGCAGCGTGGACTGTTGCCGCAGGCGCCTGGCCTGCGCACTGCCGGCGAGAAGATCCGGCATTTCGTCATGGAATACCGACAGGCACGCTGGTTCCAGCACGATGAGCGGCGTGCCGTCGCGGATGTCGTCGTGCAGGACTTCCAGCACGCGGCGCAGATAGGCGCGCGCGCGGTCGAGCATGCCGAACTCGTAGAGCGGCCGGCCGCAGCACAACGCATGCGGGGGGATGTCCACCGCATAGCCGGCAAGCTCGAGCGCGGCCACGGCATCGCGGGCAATGTCCGGGTGGAAGGCGTTGGTGAAGGTGTCAGGCCAGAGCAGGACGCGCCGGCCCGGCGACGGCCGGGAGGCGCGGCGGGCAAACCATTGCCGGAAGGAGGTCGCCGCGAAATTGGGAATCTCGCGGCCGGACGCGATATGGGCGAGGCGGCGGGCCGCCGAAGCGAACGGCTCGGCATGCGTCAGCAGGTTGGCCAGGCCTGGCATGCGGGTCCCGATCCTGGCCCAGCGGTCGATCAGGCCGAAGGCATAGGCTTCGCGCGGACGGATCCGTCCCGCATAGAAGTGCGCCAGGAACTCGGCCCGGTACGTCGCCATGTCGACCTTGACCGGGCATTCACCCTTGCATCCCTTGCAGGACAGGCACAGGTCGAGGGCCTCGTGGACCGCTTCGGAGCGCCAGCCATCCTGCAGCACATCGCCATGCAGCATTTCGAACAGCATGCGCGCGCGCCCGCGCGTGGAGTGAAGCTCCTCTTGCGTCGCCATGTAGCTGGGACACATCAGCCCCTCGGCCTTGCGGCATTCGCCCACGCCGACGCAGCGCAGGATGGCGTGCGGGAAGCTGCCGTTGTCGCTGGCGTAGTGGAAGTGGACGGGCTGTTCGGGCGGGTCGTAGTCGACGCCGAGGCGAAGATTGTCTTCCACGTGCCACGCGTCCACGACCTTGCCGGGATTGAGCTTGTTGGCCGGGTCCCAGGTGCGCTTGAAAGCGTGGAAGGCGCGCATCAGATCCGGCGGGTACATGATGGGAAGCAACTCGGCCTTGGACTGCCCGTCGCCGTGTTCGCCCGAGATCGAGCCGCCCAGGCTGACCACCAGCTTCGCCGCCTCTTGCAGGAAGCTGCGCCATTGGCGGATACCGTCGGCACTCTCCAGGTCGAAATCGATCCGCGTGTGCACGCAGCCCTGGCCGAAATGGCCGTACAGGTCGCAACCATAGCCGTATGCCTCGAACAGGGCGCGGAGCTTGCGCAGGTATTCGCCCAGGCGGTCGGGCGGCACGGCGGAGTCTTCCCAGCCCTCCCAGGTGATCTTGCGGTTCGGCACGTGCGCGGTGGCGCCCAGCCCGGCTTCGCGCACCCGCCACAGGTGCCGTTCGACCACGGGGTCGTCGTACAGCTTCATGGTGGGCGGCCGGTCCTCGCCGCGCAGCGCCTCCATGAGCGTGCGTGCGTGGTGGTCCGATTCGCCCTTGTCCTTGCCGCCGAACTCTACCAGCAGCCATCCCTTTCCTTCCGGCAGCAAGCCGATATCCCCGGTGTGCAGGCCGACCGCTTTCATGTCGGCGACCAGCCTGTCGTCCAGGCCCTCCAGGGCGATCGGATGATGAGCCATGATGCGGGTGACATGGTCGGCCGCGCGGTAGACGTCCGGATACCCCAGCGCCAGTACCGACCGTGCCAAGGGGCTGTCGACCAGCTGCACCTTGGCCTCCAGCACCACCACGCAGGTGCCTTCCGAACCCACCAGGGCGTGGGCGATGTTGCCGTCATACTCGGGCAGCAAAGCCTCCAGGCTGTAACCGGAAACCCGGCGCGGAATGCGCGGCATATGGCGGCGGATGCTGTCCGCATAGGTGTCGCGCAGTTTTCGCAACGAGCGGTAGATGGCGCCGACGCGGTCGCCGCGCGCGCACAGCAGGTCCCAGGCCTCTTGTGTCGTGGCGCCGACCACCATGCGCGTGCCATCGTAGGTGAGGACATCGAGTTCGATCACATTGCGCACGGTCTCGCCACCCATGACCGAGTGCGGACCGCAGGAATTGTTGCCGATCATGCCGCCCAGCGTGTTATGGGAGTGCGTGGCCGGATCGGGCGCGAAGGTCAGGTGGTGGACCTCCGCGGCTTCCCGGAGCCGGTCCAGCACCACGCCCGGCTGCACCCGCGCGGTCTTCTCGCCGGGGTCGAGCGCCACGATGCGGTTGAGGTATTTCGAGAAGTCGATGACCACGGCGACATTGCAGCACTGTCCACACAGGCTGGTGCCGCCGCCGCGCGACAATACCGGCGCGCCGTAGCGGCGGCATTGCTCGACCGTGGCCACCACGGCGTCGATGGTGCGCGGCACCACCACGCCGATCGGCACCTGCCGGTAGTTCGACGCATCGGTCGCGTACAAGGCCCGGCTGCCGTCATCGAAGCGGATCTCGCCGTCGACGGCCTCGCGCAAGGCGCGCTGCAGCCCCACGGCGTCCACCCTGCGCGCCGCCTCGGCGGCACCCGCTGCACCCGCTGCACCCGGGGGACCGGGCTGGACTAGACGAGATAGCATTGCGCGTCCCTCTCCTTGAAGGTCAGGCCGAATCCCGGCGCGTCTTGCCATGGCCGGAGGCAGCCGTCCCGCAAGGGCGGCACGCCGTCGAACAGGGTGTGTTCGATACGCGCGTGATCATGGAAGACTTCGACGTGGATGGCCGGCTGCGCGACGCAGCACAGCGTCGCATGCAGCGCTGGCACGCAATGGCTGGACAACGGCGTATGGAAGGCCTCGCATAACGCAGCGGCCTGCAACCAGCCCGTGACGCCGCAACGGCTTGCGTCGGCCTGCAGCACATCCACCGCGCCTCGCTGCAGCAGGCGCCGGAAGTCGTCCACCGTGAAGGCGTACTCCCCGGCGGAGACCGCCATGCCGGGCGGTGCGTGCCGGCGGACCTGGCGCAGGCCGGCGATGTCGTCGGACGATACGGGTTCTTCGAGCCAGCTCACGTCGTAGTCGGCGAACTGGTGCGCCAAGCCGATCGCCTGGGCGACCCGGTAGGCGCCATTGGCGTCCACGTACAGCTCCGTCTTCGGGCCGGCCGCCTGCCGCGCGGCGCTGACACGTGCCACGTCGCCGGCGGGGTCGCGTCCGATCTTGATCTTGATGCGGCCGAAGCCCGCTTCGCTCCAGGCTTTCGCCTGCTCCCGCAATTGCATCAGGTTCATGCTGGTGAAGCCGCCGCTGCCGTAGGCCGGCACGGCGTCGCGCACGACGCCGAGCAGGCGCGCCAGCGACACGCCGAGCAGGCGTGCCTTGAGGTCCCAGAGCGCGATGTCCACGGTTGCGATGGCCTGCGCGCACAAGCCGGAGCGTCCCAGGTTGCGTACCGAAGCGGCCATCGCCTGCCAGCACGCTTCGACCGCGAACGCGTTCCGGCCCACCAGGCAAGGCGCCAGGCGCTGTCCGATCAGCGCTGCCGCGGAGGCATCGGAGTAGCCGTAGCCCATTCCCGTGATGCCGCCGGCCGACACGTTGACGACGACCAGCGTCTCGCTGTCCCAGCACAGCGTGCCGTCGGACTCCGCCGTTTCGGTCGGAATGCGGTAGGCGCGCGCTTCGATGGCCTGGAGCCGCATTGAATCGCCGCCGCTCATCGATGCTCCTCGGCTTCAGCGTGGCGGCGTTCGCTGGACGGGAAGAGCGATTCCCAGACCTGCATGAAGGCCGCGCGCAGGGTCCCGCCGGCGTCGTCGTCGCCGCGCAGCATGGCGGTGAAGTAGGCCCGCGCCTGCTTGACGGTGACATGGGGAGGCAGCGGCGCCACATCCGGATCCGTGACCATCTCCAGCACGGTCGGCACCTGCGCGCCGAGGGCCTGCTCCCAGGCCGGGCCGACCGCGTCCGCGCGGTCCACCCGGATGCCGTTGAGCCCGAGCGCCTCGGCGAACTTCGCGTAGCCGAACGTGGGCACGTCCTGCGACACCGGGAACTTCGGATCGCCTTCCATGACCCGCTGTTCCCACGTCACCTGGTTGAGGTCGCCATTGTTCAGCACCATGACGGTCAAGCCCGGGTTGCTCCACTTGCGCCAGTCGCGCGCAATGGTGATCAAGCCATTGATGCCGTTCATCTGCATGGCGCCGTCGCCGGCCATGGCGATCACATGCCGGTCCGGATGCGCATACTTGGCGGCGATCGCATAAGGCACCGCGGGCCCCATGGTGGCCAGGCCGCCGCTCAGCGAGGCCATCATGCCGCGGCGGATGCGCAGGTCGCGTGCGTACCAGTTGGCGGCCGAGCCGGAGTCGCAGGTGAGGATGCAGCGGTCGGGCAGGCGTAGCGACAACTCGTGGAAGACGCGCTGCGGGTTGATCGGGTGCGCTTCGACGGCGGCGCGGCTGGCCAGCACGTCCCACCAGCGGCTGACGTTCTTCTCGATCTCCTGCTGCCAATCGAGCGGCTTCTGCTTCAGCAAGGGCAGCAGCGCGCGCAGGGTCGCCCCGCTATCGCCCTGCAGGCACACCTCCATGGGGTAGCGCAGGTTGAGCATGCGCGCATCGATGTCGATCTGGACGCCGCGGGCGTCGCCCTCCTTCGGCAGGAATTCCGAGTATGGAAAGCCGGAGCCGACCATGAGCAGGGTATCGCAACCGTTCATCAGGTCCCAGCTCGGCTTGGTGCCAAGCAGGCCGATGGAACCCGTCACGAAGGGCACGTCGTCCGGCACGGCCGCCTTGCCGAGCAGCGCCTTGGCCACGCCGGCGCCGAGCCGGCGCGCGACGTCGAGGACTTCGTCGGTCGCATCGAGAGCCCCCGCGCCAACCAGCATGGCGACCTTCCTGCCCTGGTTCAGGACATCGGCCGCGATGCGCAGCTCGACCAGGTCGGGTACCTTCGCCCGCGCGGTGTGACCGATGCCGCTATGCACCGTGCCGTGCTGGCGTGGCGGGACCGGGACGGCGGGAAGGTTCTGCAGATCGTTGGGAAGGATGATGCAGGTCACGGTACGCTGCTCGCGGGCGATACGTACGGCACGGTCGACCAGATGGCGCACTTGCGCGGGATCGACCGCCATGGCGACAAAGGCACCGGCGACATCCTTGAACAGGGTGATCAGGTCGACTTCCTGCTGGTAGTCGCCGCCCAGCGCCGCGCGCTTCTGCTGGCCGACGATGGCAACGACCGGCTGGTGATCGAGGCGGGCGTCATACAGCCCGTTGAGCAGATGGATGGCGCCGGGGCCGGAAGTGGCCAGGCACACGCCCGTTTCGCCAGTGAACTTGGCATGGGCGCAAGCCATGAAGGCAGCCAGCTCCTCATGGCGTACCTGGATGAATTCGGGATCATTGCGGGCTCGGCCGAAAGCCCCCATCAGGCCATTGATCCCGTCCCCGGGATAGCCATAGATGCGGTAGATGCCCCATTCGCGCAGGCGTTTGAGGACGAAGTCGGCAACCGTGGGGTGCATGGCGATACCTCCTTGGCGAGCAACCTCGCATCAGCCATGCCGGCACGCGGCCCAGGCAGTGATGCGTCGCAAGCACAGCGGGGCGACGGCGGCGCGCGAGGCACGCGCCGCGCAGGTCTCAGGCTTCGTGTCGAGGCGCGCCGGCAATGCGTCCTGGGGCGGCAAGGGCCGCTGAAGCCGATGACCTTGTAACTTTTGCAACCGCCGCGCGAACTTTCGACCGGTGGCGGCCGGGCAGCCGCGCCAGGCTGGCGCCGGCGAGACAAAGCCGCAGGCATCCAGACGGGCCGGGGCTACGCGAGCGTGCCGGACAAGATCGCGCCCTGGTACGTGCGTGGACCGTAGTGTCCGAGCGGGAAACGGAGAGGGTGGAAGCAGGAGCGGGCGAGGACGCCGCCTTGGCATCCCCGCCCGCCGCATCACGCGCCCCGTTATCTGGTTTTACCAGCGCGTATCCCGTTCCCACGCCTTCATTTCTTCTTCCGTTCTTTCCTTGGTGTATCCGTAGCGTTCCTGGAGACGCCCGGCGAGCTGGTCGCGCTTGCCGTTGATGTAAGTCAGATCATCGTCCGTGAGTTTTCCCCACTTTTCCTTCACCTTCCCCTTGGCTTGATCCCATTTGCCTTCGATCTGATCCCAGTTCATGGTTCGCTCTCCTAGCTGTGAATGACGCCGCACGCCGCACACCGCCAGCGTCGACGCCCCGAGGCCTGTCGGCGCGCGACCGTGCGCGATGGGCAACGTCCGGCCGCGTCGCGGTGTCGGCGCAGCGCGTGCGCAGGCGGCGTTTTCCTGCCTCCTTGCACCTCTGCTCTCCCGCATAATCCGTGCCGTGCGTACAGGCGGCCCCGGCGGGCCGCGCGCAAGGCGGCATGCCCGCACCGCATGCCATCGCCGGCGGTAAGTATTGCCGCCCGATGTAAGGCTTGCGAGGCCGCTGCACGGCCCTAGAATCTGCCCAGGAAGACGAGCACCAGCACGATCAGCAGCACCAGGCCCAGTCCGCCGCTTGGCCAATAACCCCACCCCGCGCTGTACGGCCAGGCGGGTAGCGCTCCGATCAGTAGCAAGAGAAGAATGATGAGCAGGATTGTGCCGAGGCCCATGGCGTGCTCCCAGTAGTGGATTCCGGATCGGATCCCTTGCCTTGCCGCCCGGCGGCGGCGCGAAGTTCACCGGCTGGAGTTTAGCGTAGGGGGAAATCAAGGCGGTATCTTTCCGCAGCGGTCCGATCCTGCTGTAGGAATAGGACGACGTGCTGGCGAAATCGTGGCGGCCATGGTCGCTGTGGCATGGCAGCGGTCCCGGCGATTCGGCGCCGCAATCCGCCCGGTTCGGCACGGTTCTTGCCATTTCAATGTGCGAGACCCCGGGGAAGCTGCGCACGCCTCAGGCCCGGAAGGGCCCCGAAGCAGGACACCGGCACCGGCTCGCCAGAGCGCGCGGCGCCGGCCGGCAGCGGCGGCACGCCAGGGGCAAGGAGAAGATGCCGTGCATATCACGCCCGATCCCGCCATACCGCCGAAAGAACCTGAAACACCGCCGCCGGAGCCGCCACCCGGACCGCCGGAGCCGGTCAACGACCCGCCCCCGGGCGACCTGCCGCCGCCACCGCCGATGCGGGCGAGCGAGAGCAGGCCGCCGCTTCGCGGGCGTGGCTCGGCTGCCCCCGTGGCGGCCGGATGGCCGGCATCGTGGCCGTGCCGCGTCCTGCGGCGCCAGGCTGCCATGCCGTGGCGCCTGGCGGCGCCGCAGCCCGCTGTGACCTGGCGGCGCGCTGTGCTCGCCGCCGCCGCTCGCGCGGCCAGCGGGCGGCCATGAGACTGGCGGGCAGAACCGCGCTGGTCACCGGCGGCGGCAGCGGCATCGGGCGCGCCATCGCCATCCGCTTCGCGCAGGAAGGCGCGGACGTCGTAGTGGCGGCGCATCACTGCAATGCGGCTGCCGAGCAGACGGCGCAGGCGGTCCGCGCGGCGGGGCGGCGAGCGTTCATCGTCGCCGCCGATGTCAGGGACGTGGCGCAGCTCACCCGCCTGATGGACGAGGGAATCGCCGCCGCCGGCGCGATCGACTTACTGGTCAACGATGCCGGCGTCGAAGTCCGCGCGCCCTTCCTCGACGCCACCGAGGCCGACTACGACCTGGTGCTGGAGACCAACCTCAAGGGGCCGTACTTCCTGGCGCAGGCTTTTGCCAGGCATCGCCGCGCCGTCGGTGCGGGAGGCAGGATCATCAACATCAGTTCGGTGCATGAGGACCTGTGCTTTCCCCACTTCACCAGCTATTGCGTCAGCAAGGGCGGGCTGCGCATGCTGACGCGCAACCTCGCCATCGAACTGGCGCCGCTCGGCATCACCGTCAACAACATCGCGCCGGGTGCCATCGGCACCGCCATCAACCGCTCGCTGCAAGCCAATCCGCGCGAGATGGCGGACCTGCTGGATAACATTCCGCTGCGCCGGCTCGGCACGCCGGAAGACGTGGCCGGGTTGGCGGCCTTCCTGGCCAGTGCGGACGGTGACTACATCACCGGTGCCTCCTTGCTGATCGACGGAGGGTTGTTGTGGGCTTATGCCGAACAATGACGGCGGTCCGCTGATGGCGGCTGTGCCAGCGACGGCGCGTCGCGCCATCGCCGCCCGCCTTGCCCGGCGGGCCGGTGCCGCGGGCAGGCAGATCGTACCGCTTGCGCATGAGCGCAGGCGCCCGCCGCGCGGTGCCGGCGCACGTCCGTGCTGCGCGAAGCAGGAGGCCGCCAACCAACCGTGCGCGATCGCCGGGCCCGAAACGCGGCATGGATCTTGCGGCGGCTTCAGGACGGGGCGGCGCCACGGACCCGGCGCCGGTGGCGGCAGATGCCGGCACATCGAACGCAAGGGGGGCACCATGGCGACACCCACGCAAGTTCCAGCGCAGCACCAGGAGCGGCAGCCCGGCCTGGAGTCGGCCATGACGCCACGGCCGGATAGCGGTGCGGGCGACTACGCCGGCAGCGGACGGCTGGCGGGCAAGGTGGCGCTGGTGACCGGCGCCGACAGCGGCATCGGCAGGGCCATCGCCGTGGCGTTCGCGCGCGAAGGCGCCGACGTGGCGATCGCGTACCTGGACGAGGAGGACGACGCGCGCGAAAGCGAGCGCCTGGTCTGCGCCGCGGGCCGGCGCAGCCTGTTGCTGCCGGGAGACCTGTCGGTTCCCGGCGCGGCGGATGCCACGGCCAAGGCGGCGCTGGCCTGGTCCGGGCATCTCGACATCCTGGTCAACAATGCCGGCGAACAACATGTGCAGACGGCGCTCGAGCAGATCGACGACGAGCAGATCGCATCGACCTTCGCCAGCAATGTGTTTTCGATGTTCTACCTCACGCGTGCCGTTCTGCCGCACCTGCAGGCCGGCAGCGCCATCGTCAACACCGCTTCGGTGACCGCCTATCGTGGCAGCGCGCATCTGCTCGACTACTCGGCCACGAAAGGTGCGATCGTGTCGTTCACGCGCTCCCTGGCGCTGCAGGTGGTCAAGCGCGGCATTCGCGTCAACGCCGTCGCCCCAGGGCCGATCTGGACCCCGCTGATTCCCTCGACGTTCCCGCCCGGGCAGGTCGCCGAGTTCGGCAGGTCCACGCCCATGGGCCGTCCGGGGCAGCCGTTCGAGGCCGCGGCGGGCTACGTGTTCCTGGCCTCCGATGCGGCGAGCTATGTCACGGGGCAGGTCTTGCACATCAATGGTGGCGAGGTCGTCAACGGATGACGTCGCAAGGAGAATGGCCATGCCTGAAGACGAAACCCGCCGCTGGCGCGCGGAGCGCCGCTACGGCGGCACGGAACAAGGGTACAGCGACGTGGCCGACCCCTATCGGCCCGGCCGCGTGCGGGACCTGAGCGGCGGACGCTACGGCAACCAGCGCGAAAGGCTGCCGCGCGAAGCGCCCGGTGATCCCCGCCTGGCCAGGATGCCGGCACGCGCCTATGGCAGCCTTCCCCTGCCGCCGCCGCTGCGCGAGGCCTATCGGCGCGGCTATCGCGCCGGCTATGCCGACGCCTTCGAGGAAGCCTTCGCGGCAGGCCGGCATGCCGGCCTGCAGGAACGCAGCGAATCCGCTGCGGCACCATCCGGCGGCGCTGTCGACCTGCGCCTGCACCATGCCTTGCTGGCCCGCCTGCGGCAGCCTCAGGAAGGCACTGCCTTCAGCCGGGTATGGGTCGAAGTCAGGGGCGGCGTTGCGACCTTCCATGGCGAGGTGCCCGAGGAACGGTTCAGGCGGCGCCTGGACTGGATCGGCTTCGACATCTACGGCGTCGGGCGGGTGCACAACCTGGTCAGCGTCCGCCCGCCCCATGTGCAGGACTGACGCCGCACCGGACGGAGGGCAGAAGCGATGAGATCCACGATGAGATCCGTACTGACAGCGAAATTCGCCGATGGCGCGGCCGCGCGCCAGGCCGTGGCGTCGCTCTACCGGATGGGCATCCCGGTGCGTGAGGTCCGGCTGTGCCGCCTCGGCGGGCGCCGCGCCGCCACCTATGCGCACGAAGGCGGCGCCATCGTCCTCGTGAACGGTGGCGACTTGCAGGGGGCCGCGGAGCAGGCGCTGCGCGACGCCGGCGGACACGTGCGCCGGCGCCGTATCGGCACGGCGCGCGAGCCGGCCCGCGCACTCTGGCCGCTCGACGCGGACGACAGCGCCGCCTGCGTCGAGAACACCGGGGCGGAGGATCCCGGCAGCGAACTGGAACAGTTCGTGGACGGCCTCGCTGCGCGCGGCGATCGATGACGCCGGCATGGCAAGCGGCGGCATGGCAAGCGGCCGGCGCGGGGCGCCAGGTGGTTCAGACCAGGCCGGCGGGGGTCTCCGCCGACAGCCCCGCGCGGCGCGGCGCTGCGCCGGACGGCGTCTTTTCCCAGCGCCAGTAGCGCTCGGGTGCGCTGAGGTCGCCCAGGGTCGCGCTGTCGAACAGGCTGATCTGGCTGCCGTAGGCGTTGCAGGCGCGTGCCTTGCGCGGCATCTGCTCGCTGATGGCCAGGTCGACCGGGGTCGCCTTCAGCCCGAGCATGTGCCACCGCAGCAGCAGGGCGTGCAGCGCACCGCTGGAGCGCCGGTAGAAAGCATCCTCGTAGAACAGCCATGGCGGGCCGTCTTCGGCGTACTGCGCCCACAAGCTGGCGCAGGCCCGATGCGCGAGCAGGTGGTCGGAGTGGTACAGGCCGCAGGGGACCACCACCGCGCAGCTGCGGTAATTGGCCAGCAGCGTCTCCAGCCTGGCGGCGACCTGCCCGGCGGTCGGTGAGTTGCCGTACTGGTGGTCGAGAAAATCCAGCCACACGGGTTCGGCGTTCAACAGGGAGAGTGCCGCGCGGTCTTCCTCGCGTCTCGCCTCGACCGCTTCGCGGGCGCTGGCGAAGCCGGCCCGGCGGTCCCACTGCGGTGCCGGCGTGCCGTGACGCGGCACGCCGGCGAAGAGGGTCACGACCACCGAGCCGGGACAGGCAGCGATCAGGTTGCCGCAGCTGAATACGGCGTCGTCCAGGTGCGGTGAGACCAGGAGCAAGGGATGCTGGATGGACATGGACATGGACATGGACGTGGACGTCACAGTGCCTGGCCGCGCCGGCGCTAGTCCGGCGCCACGTTGGCGACGCGGGCCGTGGCGGGGCGCGGGCCGGGCCGGTGCTCGATGCGCGCGGGCGGCGGCGAGCCGGTACCCGCGGCAGCCAGGCGCCGGCGGAAATCGTCGACCGTGCGGCGCAGCCCCTCGTCCAGCTCGACCGTCGGCCGCCATTGCAGGCGCTCGATGGCCACCGCGATATCGGGGCAGCGCTGGCGCGGATCGTCCACCGGCAGGGGGCACCAGGCGATCGGCGAGCCGGAGCCGGTCACGTTCAGCACGCGCTGCGCCAGCTCCAGCATGGTGTGCTCCGTCGGGTTGCCCAGGTTGACCGGCTGGGCCGGCGCGCTGGTCAAGGACATCAGCCGTATCAGGCCATCCACCAGGTCGTCCACATAGCAGAACGAGCGCGTCTGCCTGCCGTCGCCGTGCAGCGTCAGCGGCTCGCCGGCCAGGGCCTGGACGATCAGGTTGGACACCACCCGCCCGTCGCCGAACTGCATGCGCGGGCCGAATGTGTTGAAGATGCGCGCGATGCGCACGTCCACCGCATGCTGGCGCCGGTAGTCCATGAATAGCGTCTCCGCGCAGCGCTTGCCCTCGTCATAGCAGGCGCGTGGCCCGCACGGGTTGACGTTGCCCCAATAGTGCTCCGGCTGGGGGTGCTGCGCCGGATCGCCGTAGACCTCGCTGGTCGAGGCCTGCAGGATGCGGGCCTTGGTCCGCTTGGCAAGGCCGAGCATGTTGATGGCGCCGTGCACGCTGGTCTTGGTGGTCTGTACCGGGTCCCGCTGATAGTGCAAGGGCGAGGCCGGGCAGGCCAGGTTGTAGATCTGGTCGACTTCCACGTAGAGCGGAAACGTGATGTCGTGCCGCATCCACTCGAAATTGCCAGTCCCGAGCAGGTGGGCGATGTTCGCCTTGCTGCCGGTGCAAAGATTGTCGACGCAGAGCACGTCGTGGCCGGCTTCCACCAGCCGCTCGCAGAGATGCGAACCGAGGAAGCCGGCGCCGCCGGTGACGAGGACGCGTGTGGTCGGGTGCGGGCACATGATGATTCTCTCCTCGCGGGCTTCAGGCCACGGCCCGCTTCGGTAGCACGGGCGGCCGCCCTGCGGCGCCGGACAGGCGCTCGTAGACCGCCGCGAGGCGGCACGCCACGTCCGCCCAGGTAAAGTGGGACTGCGCGCGCCGCCAGCCGGCCATGCCCATCTTCTCGGCCAGGCTCGGCTGGCTGGCGAGGCGGAGCGCGCGTTCGGCCAGCGCATCCGGATCATTCGGCGGCACCAGGAAGCCGGTGCGGCCGTCGACGACGGTCGAGCGGATGCCGCCGACAGCGGAACCGATCACCGGTACCGCGCAGGCCATGGCCTCCACCGGAGTGATGCCGAAGGGCTCGTACCACGGCGTGGTGACGAAGACGTCGGCGGCGCAGTAGTACTGGCGCAGGGCCGCCCGTTCGCGCCGGCCGACGAATGTGACGTGGTTCGCCACGCCTTCGGATGCGGCGATGTCGCGCAGGCGGCCGATCTCCGGCGTGGCGGTCGTGCTCGGCCGCACGGAATTGCCGCCGACGATGTAGAGGCGCGCCGGCAAGCCGTCGCGCTGCCGCATGCGGGCCAGCGCGCGCACCACGTTGTCGATGCCCTTGCGCGGCACCAGCCGGCCCAGCTGGAGCAGCACGAAGTCGTGTGGCGGCCAGCCCAGCGCGCGGCGCGCGGCCTGGCGCGGCAGCGGCGAGAATTCGGCCAGGTCGAAGCCGCAGGGGATGGTCTCGATGCGCTCGGCGGCCGCGTCGTACAGGGAAAGCAGGTCGTGGCGATCCTGCGCGCATTCCGCGATGACGCAGTCGCTCTCGCGCACCAGGCGTTCCTCGATGGCGAAGCGTTCGTCGGGGAAGCCGTCCGCGTCCCCTTGGTACATGCGGCGGATCTTGCCCAGCGCATGGAATGTCGTCACGAGCGGAATGGCATGGCGCTGGCGGACCTGCAGCGCGGCCTGGCCGGACATGAAGAAATTGGCATGCAGTGCCAGGTATTCGCCGGGACGCGCGCCCACCACGCTGGCGACGAATTCGCCGAACTCCGCCATGTAAGGCAGCAGGCGTTCCTTGGCGATCTGCACTGCCGGACCGGCCGGTACATGGATGACGGTGACGTTCGGCGCCATCTCCACCTCTGCCGGCAACAAGGCCTTGTCCTTGCGGGTGAAGATGTCGACCGCATAGCCCAGGCGGCCAAGGTGGCGCGCAATCTGCGCCACGTAGATGTTCTGGCCGCCGCTGTCGACGTTGCCGGCGCTTGCCAGCGGCGAGGCATGCTCGCTGATGAGGGCAATCCTTCGCATATCGGCATTCCTCGCAGGCTCGCGTGTGGATCGGCATTGCCGTCCCGACGGCAATGCTCCGGCCGGTGCACGGAGTGTGCCAGGCGGGGCGGGGCCGCTTCCGGGCCGGGACGTGACCGTGCAGGATGGCCACCCGGCGCTTTGTCCCGCTTGGCTCTGCCGGCAGCGTATTTTTTTCCGTTCGCCTGTGTAATTTCCGCTGCGCGCCGCCTCCCCCCGCGCCCCTGCCGCGCCCCTGCCGCGTTCGCGCGCAGGGCCTGGGACGCACCTGCGTTCGCCGGGCACGATGTGTGCGTCGATGCAGCGCATCGGCGCCGCGTAGCGCCAGCACGGAGACCACGATGCCAGCCAGGTCCAAGGCGCAGCAGATCGCGGCCGGCGTTGCCTTGTCGGCCAGGCGCGGCAAGAAGACGGTCGGCAAACTGAAAGGCGCGTCGAAGTCGATGTACGCGTCGATGTCCGAAAAGGAACTCGCCAAGATGGCCTCGACCCCGCACAAGGGCAAGCCCAGGCATGTCAAGGACAAGGCCTGGTTCATTGCGTCGTTCGCAATGCAATGGAGCAGCGCCGTGGCGGCGTGAGCCGGGAGAGAAAGGAGGCCGCGATGTCGATGATCGTAGCGGGTACTTATGTCGTGGCGGGCAGGTTCGTCACCTTCGAGGAGGCCGAGCGGGCGCTGCAGCGTGTGCGCAAGGCCGGATTCCGTGACGAAGACCTGGAGGTCTTCTATATCAATCCGGCCGGGCAGCACGCACGCTTCCCGATCGGCGGCGACGTTGCGGCCGATGCCGGCGCGCGCGGTGCCGGGCGTGGTGCCTGGCGTGGCGTGGCGCTCGGGGGCACGGCCGGCGCGGTGCTTGGCGTGGGCGCCATCGTCTCCTTGGGGAGTGGCTCGCTGATCGTGCTGATGCTGGCGACCGGGGTGGGCGCCTATCTCGGCTCGCTGATGGGAGCCCTGGGGTCGATGCGGCCGGCGCGGGAAGCGCGCTCGGTCGACGGGCCGGAATCGCCGCAGGCCGGTGTGGTGCTGGCGGTGCGGGTCGACAGCAGCGACCTCGGCCGCACCAAGCAGCTGCTCGAGGACGGTGGCGCCCGGGAAGTGGAGCAGACCAGCGTGCGCGCGGACCGGGAGGAACCCGCGGCGGCCCGCTCGGCCCGCACCCCTTGATCCGGGCCGGAACGGCTTGCCATTGTCGGGGAGGCGGTCATGACGCACGAGCGGACGGATTTGCGCGAGAAGGTCTATCTGGTGACGGGCGGCGGCGGCGGGCTGGGGACGGCCATCTGCGCACAGTTGCACGCCTGTGGTGCCGGCGTGGTGGTGTTGGACCGGGAAGCCGGGCGGGCGCAGCGATGTGCCGAGCGCCTGTCGGCCGGATCGGTCGCCGGCGGCTGGCCCCTGGTGTACCCGATGCATCTCGATGTCTGCGACGCGGCCGGCGTCGACGCGGCGCTGGCGGACGTGGTCGAGCACTGCGGACACATCGACGGCGTGATCAACAACGCGGCCATCGACATCACGCTGCCGGTCGACGAGATTTCGCCGCAGAGCTGGCTGCGCGTGCTGATGACGAACCTCTACGGCCCGTACCTGATGGCGCACGGCGTGGTGCCGATGCTGAAGGCACGCGGCGGCGGGGATATCGTCAACATCGCCTCGACGGCGTCGTGCCGCGCCTGGCCCAATGCGTCGGCCTACCATGCCAGCAAATGGGGCCTGCTCGGCATGTCCCATGCCCTGCATGCGGAGCTGCGTCCCTTCGGCATCCGGGTCAGCGCCATCATCGCGGGCGGCATGCGCACGCCATTCCTGCTGGAACGCTTCCCCGAAATCGATCCGGCCGTGCTGCAGGCACCGGAACACGTGGCGCAGGCGGTCATCTTCGCGCTCACCCAGCCGCAAGGCTCGGTGATCCCGGAGCTGATGGTCCTGCCGATGCGGGAGACGTCATGGCCCTAGCCGACCGTGATGCCGACCGTCATGCCGACCGCCACGCGGGCGCCGTGCTGCTCGACAAGGACGGCACGCTGATCGAAGACGTGCCCTACAACGCCGACCCGCGGCGGATCCGCCTGGCGCCGCACGCGGCCACCGCGCTGCGCTGCCTGGGCGCCACGGGGATGCCGCTGGTGGTGGTGTCGAACCAGCCCGGGGTCGCGCTGGGATGCTTCCGCAGCGAATCCCTGGTGCTGGTCCAGCAGCGGCTGGCCGAGCTGTTCCGCGCCAACGGCGCGCGGCTGGACGGCTTTTTCTATTGTCCGCACCATCCCGATGGACGGCTGCCGGGCCTGCGCGCGCGTTGCCTGTGCCGCAAGCCGGCGCCGGGGATGCTGCTGCAAGCGGCGGCGTGGCTGCATTTCGACCTGAAGCACTCATGGATGATCGGTGACATTCTCGACGACATCGAGGCCGGGCGGCGCGCCGGCTGCACCACGATCCTGGTCGACAACGGCAACGAGACCGAGTGGCGCATCGATTCGTGGCGGGAGCCGGACTATACCGTGCAGGATCTCGACATGGCTGCGCGCCTGGTCGAGCGCGCCGGCAGGCCGGGTGCCGGGCCGGGCGGGGAGCAACCATGACGGCCCCGCGACTGCCTGCATGGGCGGACGCCCGCCGCATCCTGTGCGTACGGCTCGACAACCTGGGCGACGTGCTGATGACCACGCCCGCGTTGGCCGCCTTGCGTGAAAGCGCGCCCGGGAGACGCTTGACCTTGCTGACTTCCCGTGGCGCGGCGGTACTGGGCGGCGGCCTGTCCGATGTGGCCGAAGTGATCGCGTGGAACGCGCCATGGTCGCGCACGGCCGCCGAGGCAGGCTCCGATATCCCGGCCGGCACCATGGTCGAGCAGCTTTCCAGGCAGCGCTTCGATGCGGCCGTCATCTTCACCGTCTACAGCCAGAATCCCCTGCCGGCGGCATTGTTGTGCCTGATGGCCGGCATCCCTCTGCGGCTGGCGTACTGTCGCGAAAATGCCTATGCGCTCCTGACACATTGGGTCGAGGAGCGGGAACCGGCAAGGCATTCGCGCCACGAAGTGCGCCGCCAGCTCGACCTCGTGGCGACGGTGCAAGCGCACACCGCGGACGAGCGCCTGCGCTACCGGGTCCGTGCCGGCGAACGGCTCAGTGTCCGCGTGGCGCTCAACCGGCTGTTGCCAGGCGAGACCGGGCGGGGTTATCTCGTCGCCCATCCTGGCGCTTCGGCGGCCTCGAGGCGGTGGCCCGCGGAGCGCTTCGGCAGGGCCGCGGCGCTGTTGGCCGAGGCGAGCGGCATGCCGGTGATCGTGACCGGCAGCGAGGACGAGGCGCCGCTGGTGGAACGTGTCTGCGCGACATCCGCATCGGCACGCGTGCATGCCGCGGCCGGCCGTTTCCGCGTCGGCGAGCTGGCCGCGCTGATCGAAGGCGCACGCCTGCTGGTGTCGAACAACAGCGGTCCGGTCCATCTTGCCTGCGCGGTCGGCACGCCGGTGGTGGCTCTGTACGCGCTCACCAATCCGCAGCACACACCGTGGCTGACACCGCATCGCACCCTGTTCCACGACGTGCCATGCCGGTACTGCCATAGCAGCGTCTGCGCCCACGGACACCATGCCTGCCTGGAGAACGTGACGGCGGAGAGCGCCGCCGCCGCGGGCATCGAACTGCTGCGCGGGGGCGGTTCGCGGGGCGCCGACGCCATGCCTGCGGCTGCGGCGTGGACCCCGCTGCGCCCGCTCGCCACGGCAGCCGGGCCGGCCCCGCCCGATGCGGCGGCCATGCCTTGAGCGGGGGAGGGCACCATGTACACCTTGGGAATCAATGCGGCGTACCACGACAGCGCCGCCTGCCTGGTGCGCGACGGCGAGGTGCTCGCGGCGGCCGAGGAAGAGCGCTTCACGCGGATCAAGCACGGCAAGAGACCGGTGCCGTTCTCGGCCTGGGAACTGCCGTACCACGCGATCGACTACTGCCTGGCCGAGGCCGGCATCCTGCTGCGCGACGTCGATCACGTGGCCTACTCGCTGGCACCGCACCTGCTGCCGGGCGCACAGCCGGGGCAGGACGTGGTGACGCTGCCGCTGGAGCCGTCGGCCCGCCGGCGCGCAGCCGGCACGGCATCGCCCTGGGACGGCCTGTTCCGCTCCTATATCGTCAACGCACCGCGCCAGCTCGCCGACGGCGCGCCGCATCACCTCGCCGCACGCTTCGCCGGCGCGCGCCAGGGGCATCGCTTTCACTGGCACTTCGTCGAGCATCACAGCGCCCACGAGGCCAGTGCCTTTCTCGCTGCCCCGTTCCGCCGCTGCGCGGTGCTGACCATGGACGGCCGCGGCGAGCGGACCAGCACCAGCTACGGCGTCTTCGACGGCCTTGCCTACCGCCGGCTGCGGCAGGTCGAGCTGCCGCACTCGCTCGGCCTGCTCTACGAGCGGATCACGCGCCATCTCGGTTTCCTCCATTCCTCCGACGAGTACAAGGTCATGGCGCTGGCCTCCTTCGGCAAGCCCGCGTACCTGCTGGCGCTGCGCGAGCTGTTACGCGCGGACGATGCGGGCGGCTACCGCACCGAGGCCAGGGAGCTGGCGCCGCTGTTGGGGCCGGCGCGCCAGCGGGGCGCGCCGCTGGAAGCGGTGCATTGCGACATCGCCCGCTCGCTGCAGCAGGTGCTCGAAGAGACCGTGCTGCGCATGGCGCGCTGGCTGGCGGACGCCTCGGGCGAACGGCAGCTTGCCTTGGCCGGCGGGGTGGCATTGAACTGCGTGATGAACACCCGCCTGCGTGACCACGGGCCGTTCGACGCGGTCTGGGTGCAGCCGGCCGCGGGCGATGCCGGCACGGCGCTCGGTGCGGCCTTGCTGGTGGACCGCGAGCAGGGCGCGCAGCCGCTGCGGCGCTGGTCCATGCAGCACGCCTATTGGGGACCTGCCTATGGGGAGGACGAGATCCGCAGCCTGCTGGAGGCCTCGGGGCAGCCGTTCCGGCGCATGGCGGAGCCCGCCGAGGAAGTGGCGGAGCTGCTGGCGCGGGGCCGCATCGTCGCATGGTTCCAGGGCCGCATGGAGTTCGGTCCGCGTGCGCTGGGCGCGCGCTCGATCCTGGCCTCGCCGCTCGACGCCGGCATGCAGCGGCGGCTGAACCTGCTCAAGGACCGCGAGGATTTCCGGCCGGTGGCGCCGGTTGTCATGGAGGAGCGCGCCGGGGACTGGTTCGAGGCCGGGCGTCCCGGCGACGGCAGCGCGCCCTTCATGCTCTTCGTCTACCGGGTCCGGCCCGAACGTGCCGCGCGCATCCCCGCCGTCTGCCATGTCGATGGCACGGCGCGGGTGCAGACGATCCGGCGCAAGCACAATCCGGCCTACTATGACCTGCTGGCGGCGTTCGAGCGGCGCACCGGCGTGCCGGTGCTGGTCAACACCTCGTTCAACATCCGCGGCGAGCCCATCGTCTGCACGCCGCACGATGCGCTGGCGTGCTTCTGGACCTCGCCGCTCGATGCTCTCGCCATCGGTCCCTACCTGGTGACCAAGCCGGCGGCGGGCACGGCGCCATGAGTCTCCCGGTGCGCCTTTCCGTGGTCATCGCGACGTACCGGCGGCCGGCGCTGCTGGCGCGCTGCCTGGCCGCCGTCTCCCGCCAGGCCGGCTGCCCGCCCTACGAGGTGGTAGTGGCCGACGATGGCTGCCAGCAGGAGGTGGAGCGGCTGGTGTCCGCGCTGGCGGCCGCGCCGGGCGGCGCCGGGCCCGTGGCCTGGCAATACCTGGCGGTGCCGCGCACCCGGGGCCCGGCGGCGGCGCGCAATGCCGGCTGGCGCATGGCGCGCGGCGAGGTGATCGCTTTCACCGACGACGACACCATCGCGGACGCGGCCTGGCTGGCGCAGGGATGGAAGACACTGGAAGCGGTGCCCGACGCCGCCGCCGCCGCCGGCAAGGTGCTGGTGCCGCTTTCGCGCCGGCCGACCGATCACGAGCGCAATACGGGGGGGCTCATGGACGCCGAGTTCGTGACCGCCAACTGCTTCGTGCGCCGCGCCGCGCTGGAGCGTCTCGGCGGCTTCGACGAGCGTTTCCAGCGCGCCTGGCGCGAAGATTCGGACCTGCACTATCGCCTGCTCGAACACACCTTGCCGGTGGTAGCCGCCGGCGCGGCGCTGGTCGTGCATCCGGTGCGGCCCGCGCGCTGGGGCAGCAGCATCGCCGAGCAGTCCAAGGTCTACTTCGACGCGCTGCTCTACAAGAAGCATCCGCTCCTCTACCGCCGCCGCATCCGGGCCAGGCCACCGTGGCATTACTACGCGAGCACGGCCAGCGTGCTGCTGACGGTGGTGGCGGCCCTGGCCGGCCGGCCGGCGCTGGCCGGGGCGGCGGCGGCGGCGTGGGCGGCGCTCACCGCAGCGTTCTGCGCGCGGCGGCTGCGCGGCACCAGCCATGCCCCCGGCCATGTCGTGGAGATGGCCGCGACGTCGGCGCTGATCCCGCTCTGTTCGGTGTACTGGCGGCTGCGCGGGGGGCTGGCCTTCCGCACGGTCTTTCTCTAGCGAACGAGGAAACGGTCATGGTCGCGACCAGCGTGGAGACGGCAGGCAGGGGGCGGCGTATCGCGGTGTTCCGTGCGCTGCAGCTCGGCGACCTGCTGTGCGCGGTGCCCGCCCTGAGGGCGCTGCGGCAGGGAGAGGGCGGCGCCGAGATTGCACTGGTCGGGCTGCCGTGGGCGCGCACCTTCGTCGAGCGCTACCGTCCCCTGGTCGACCGCTTCGTGGCTTTTCCGGGCGCGCCGGGCTTTCCCGAGCAGGCCGCGCCAGCCGGCCGGCTGGCCGCCTTCCTCGCGCAGATGCGCGAAGAACGCTTCGATCTCGCGCTGCAGATGCACGGCAGCGGCCAGCGCAGCAATCGCATCGTGCGGGCGTTCGGCGCGGCAGCGTGGGCCGGCTTCGGCACGCATGCAGGCAGCGCGGCACCGGGTCCGCGGCTGCTGCCGTGGCCGGGCGGCCATGAGATCGAGCGCCTGCTGGCGCTGACGTCCAGCCTCGGCTACCGGCCTTGCGGTGCCGGGCTCGAGTTTCCGCTGCAGGCTGCCGATTTCACCGGCTGGGACCAACTGGCGCGCACGCACGGCCTCGCGGCCGGCGCCTATGTGTGCATCCATCCCGGCGCGCGCCTGCCATCCCGGCGCTGGCCGGTGGACCGCTTCGCCGCCGTGGCGCGCAGCCTGCGCAAGCCGTGGCGGATCGTGGTGACGGGAGCGGCGGAAGAAGCCGATCTCGCGCGCACCCTGTGCGCGGCGGTCGGCGCCGGCACGGTCAACCTGTGCGGGCAGACCTCGCTCGGCAGCCTGGCCGTGCTGTTGCGCCGGGCCCGCCTGCTGGTCTGCAACGATACCGGTGTGTCGCACCTCAGTGCCGCCGTCGGCGGGCGCAGCGTGGTGGTGTCCTGCGGCAGCGAAAGCGCGCGCTGGGCGCCACTCGACCACGGGCGCCACATCGTGCTGGCGGACCAGCCGCCGTGCCGGCCGTGCGGCTTTCACGATTGCCCGTACGGGCACATCTGCGCACTGCGCATCGAGCCGGCCGCGGTGGTCGGCGCGGCGATGGCACTGCTGCGGCAAGGAGATGAAGGATGAAAAAGCGCCTGCGCGTCCTCACCTGGCATGTCCACGGCAACTACCTGTACTACCTGTCGCAGATTCCACATGAGCTGTACCTGGTCACCCGGCCCGGATTCCCGCCGGGTTATGCCGGGCGCTGCGGCGCGTTGCCCTGGGGGCCGAACGTCCACGAGGTGGCGGCCGACCGGCTCGCCGGGCTGGAGGTGGACTGCGTGCTGTACCAGCACCGCGACCACTACCATCGCGACCGCCTGGAGTGGCTGACGCCGGCCCAGCGCAGGCTGCCGGCCATCTATCTCGAACACGATCCGCCGCAGGCCCATCCCACCGCCACCTTGCACCCGGTGCAGGACCCGCAGACCTTGCTGGTGCATGTGACCCCCTTCAACGCGCTGATGTGGGACAGCGGTCCGACCCCGGCCCGCGTGATCGAGCATGGCGTGCTGATCGATCCCGCGGTCCGCTATGACGGCGGCCTGGCACGGGGTGTGTGCGCGGTCAACCATCTGGGCCGGCGCGGCCGGCGACTGGGCGTGGATCTGTTCCGTGCGGCCAGGCAGGCTGTGCCGATCGACCTGGTCGGCATGGCGTCGGAGGAGGAGGGCGGCCTTGGCGAGATTCCGAACCCGGAGTTGCCGGCCTTCCTGTCGCACTACCGCTTCTTCTTCCATCCGGTGCGCTATACCAGCCTCGGCCTGGCGCTGGTGGAAGCCATGGCGATCGGCATGCCGGTGGTGGCGCTGGCGGTCACGGAAGTCGCGACCGTGATCCGCAGCGGCGTCAACGGCATTGCCGACACGCGGCCGGAAGTGCTGATCGGGGCCATGCGCGCCTTGCTGGCAGACCCCGAGTTCGCCCGCGAACTGGGGCGCGAGGGCATGCGCACGGCGCGCAAGCGCTTCGGCATCGAACGCTTTGTCGCCGACTGGGATACCGCGCTGCGGGAGGTGGCCGGCTGAGCGCCGCGCGCCGCCGCCGGCTGCAGACGCCAGCAGGGACGGATGGCGCCGTCCCTGACGCAATGGGCGGGTCAGCCGCCCGGGCGGCCGCGCCTCAGCGCGCTTGCACGTTCAGTTCGTCGTTCACATCACGCACGCCATCGACCGAACGGACCACCTGCAAGGCGGTCGCATGTTCCGCGTCGCTGGGCACGCTGCCGGTCAGCGTCACCATGCCGTTCTTCGTGACGACGTGGATGCCGGTCGATTTGAGGTCCTTGGTCGCGAGCAGCTTGGTCTTGATCTTGGTGGTTACGGTGCTGTCGGTGATCGGCTGGTTGGAGCCGGAGGTGCCATCAGCGCCCGTCGTGCCGCTGCTGTAGCCGCTGCTACGGTTGTCGGCGGGAGCGCCGTACGTCTGCGCAGAGGCGCCCGCGGCAACGGCGAGCAATGCGGCCAAGGTGGCAAGTTGGATTCGATACGGGATTCTCATCATCTGCTCCGGCATCTGTGGTCAATGATCTGTGGTGGAGGAAGGCTGCGCCGATGCGCGCCTTCAATGCATCTTGCCGATCTCGCGCGAGACCTCGGCGGGCGACTCGAAGCGCCTGTCCGGCAACCGTTCCAGCTCGCGCAGGATCGGCTTGCCGGCCTTTGCCCTGGTGGCCTGCTCGATCAGTGCCTGTCTGCTGGCTGGATAGTCCACCCCTTTCAGGGCGCGCTGCAGCTCGATCGGGCTCGGCCCGGTGTCGCTTGCGCGGTGCGCAGTGTCGTGTTGCTTCAACTTTTCGGTCATGGAGCGGTCTCCTTGCTGGTCGAACGATCCGCAGTGCCGCGTCGGCCGCGCGCACCGCGTCTGGCCATGGGACAGGCAAGCTTCGTTCCCGCGCTCAGCGTCCCTGCGCATCCGGTTCGCGTACCTGGTCCGGTGCGGCCCCGCCGGTTCCCTTGCGCGCCCGGCCATGCAGGCCGTCGCGATCGTTGCGGCCGGCGCTTGCGGAAGCGGGCTTGATGCCGGTGGCCGGCTCGACGGGAATATCGGCCTCCGTCCTGCCCAGTCCGCCCGGATTGGAGGCGCCCGCGCGCGATGCCGGTGGCGGAGCGCCGGGCGCTTGCGGGCCGACGATGCGACTGCCCTTGGGGCCTTGGTCGGTACGGGGCGGCTCGGTTTGCGCGCACGGCGTCCGCGCGGCCAGGGCGGCAGCGGCGAGCAACAGCGCACAGGCGAGGGCATGAGGCTTCATCGGGCTCTCCTTGGGTCTGGGCGGCGGGGCGGCATGTCCCTGCATCGCTGCAACCGTCATACCAGCGGCAGTCCCGCCGGTAGCGAGGGGCCGCCGCGCGGGATGGCCCTCCGTGCCGGGCGGGCGGGGGGCACCGGCCGGCGGAAGGAATTGCCCGGGACGGCGGCAAGATTTACCGGTACTGGCTCCGCACGTGGCGCGCCATCGAATGTCCCGCCGCCAGGCGGGTGCCTCACGCGGCGCGCCGCGATTCCGGCAGGACGGCATGGCCGGCGGCCGGCAGTGCCTGGCATGCCGATTGCTCGGTATTCAGGCTTTGGAGGACGACACGACGATGATCAGCGCACATGAACTCGCCGCGCTATTGGTTCTGCAATCCGGCGGCGAAGCCGCATGGCTCAATGCGGACGACCTCACCACGCTCGAACGCCACAAACTGATCGTGCGCGGAACGCGGGAACGGCACATGGCCCGGTTGTCGCAAGCGGGCAATGAATGGCTGGCTGCGGTGCTGCACGCCCGCCAGGGCCCCGGCGAACACTAGCCGACGGGCCCGGCAAGCGTGCCGGCTGCGGTCCACCGGCCGCTACAGTGAGCCGGGACCCGGCTCCAGCAATGTTGCATCAGGGGGGCTGCACCTATGTCCAAGACGGTCAAGATACGGTACCTGAAGGCGCTCAACCGGTGCCTGAAGAAGGAGTCGGCCGGCAGGTTCGACACGGTCTTCGTGTTCGATCCGCCCGGCGCGAAGCCGAAGGATGCCAGGGGCGTGACGGCAAGCGGCCCGACCAGCGATCAGATCCTCGGGGTCATGAACGCGGTGCAGGCTCGCGTCTTCGCCGAACTCGGAGATCCGGCCCAGCGCGCCAACGTGGAACGCGAATTGAAGCTCGAATTGCTGCAGGACCGCGTCGAGCCACTGCTCGGCCTGCCCCTGCTCTCTTCCTCGCGCGTGAAGCCGCCGCACCGCGACAGGCTCGTGAGCACGTACTTCGACACGCCGGACCTGGACTTCCGGCGGGCTCATGCGTCGCTGCGTGTGCGGCAGGCGGGGAAACACTTCGTGCAGACGCTGAAGACCGCCGGCACGCAGCATGGCGGAGTCTACGAGCGGGAAGAATACGAGCATGCCATCTCCGGCAGCACCCCCGATCTTTCTGCGCTGCGCGACGAAGTGCCGGAGGGGACCGCGCTTGGCATGCTGCTGCGCGATGGCGCCCTGGCCGGCTGCCTGAGTCCGATCTTCATCACGGACGTCGAGCGCACTGTCATGCGCTTGCGCTTGCGCCAGGGCGATGAGGTCGAACTGGCCGTCGACCGCGGGGTCATCCGCGCGAACGGTGCCACGGCGCCGATCCGCGAGCTCGAGTTGGAGATCCAGGCCGGACAGCCGGCCCAACTGTCCGCGTTGGCCCTGCAACTGCTCGATGTGATGCCGATGCGGCTGAGCCGCGCCAGCAAGGGTGACCACGGCTATGCGCTGGTGGTCGACGAGCCGGATGTCGTGGTCCGGGCCCAGCCTCTCAAGCTTGCCGACGATGACTCGACGGAAGCCGCTTTCCTGCGCATCGCCCGCAACTGCCTGGCGCAGATCTCGGGAAACGAACGCTGCGTGATCCATGGCATCAATCCGGAGGGCGTGCACCAGATGCGGGTCGGCTTGCGCCGCCTGCGCTCGGCGCTGGATCTCTTCCGGCCGCTGCTGGCCTGCCCGCCCGCACTCGAGGCGGAGCTCAGGTGGATCGCCGACCAGCTGGGCCCCGCGCGGGACTGGGAGGTGCTGGCCACTTCGACCTTGCCTGACGCCTTCAGTGACGCGCCGGAGGATGTGGGCGCAGACGCGGTGGTGGCCGCCGCAGAGGCGGTTTCAGCCCATGACCGGCAAGTCGCCGCGCATGCGGTGGACTCCGAGCGCTACACGCGCTTGATCCTGACGCTGAGCCATTGGCTGGCAAGCGCGGGCTGGCGCCAGGATGCCGGCGAGGCGCAGCGTGTCGAGCTTGCCGCGCCGGTCAGGGCCTTTGCGCGGACCATCCTGCGCAAACGGCAACGCAAGCTGCTCAAGCGCGGGCGGGGCATGGCAAAGCTCGACGAGCACAAGCGCCATCGTGCCCGCATCGCGGCGAAGAAGCTGCGCTATGCGACCGCGTTCTTCGATGCACTGCTGCCCGCGAAAAAGGCGGGACGCTACCGCGAGCATCTGGGGCACCTGCAGGATGACCTGGGTTGGCTCAATGACATGACCGTGGCGCAGACCTTACTGCGCCGCCTGGCGGCCGGTCGGCGGAAGCTGGCGACCGGCTGCGGCTATGCGCGTGGCAGTATCGCGGGAAGGGTTGGCGCAGACAAAGAGGAACTGCGCTGCCTCTGGAAACGATTCAAGGCGGCAAGCCTGCCCGCCTAGTGCGTGGGGGCCTGGCGACCTGCGCGCGCCTGGCGCCGCTTGCCGCCGCGTACGCCGCGCCTGCCGGTGGACGCCTTCCCGCCGGTGCCGGCGCCGCTATCCGCCTCCGCCGCCTTGCGCGGCGGTCCTGCCGGCGCGGGTTCGCCCCGGACTTCGGCCTCCAGCCCCTGTGCGCTTTCCACCTGGCTCTCCTGCGTCTCGAGCCCGGCCTCCGCCGGTGGCACCTCGACCCTCCGGTCGGTCTGGTCGGCCTTGTCTACCGGCACATCGGCGGGAAGGGCTTCGGCGGCGTGGGAAGTCTCGTCGAACAAGGGGTCGTCGCCGGGTGCCTGATGCCGTAAGTGGTCGCGCAGCGACAGGCCGTCCTCGAGTTGCGCGGCCTCTTCCACGTCATCCGGCCCGGCCGGGCCCGGATCGGAAGCGACGGAACCGGTCCGGGCCGCGCTGGAGCGCTTCCTCAGGGTCTTGCGGGCCTTGGGCGTGGAAGTCTTGGGAGAGGTCTTGGCCATGACATTGCTGCTGCGTGGCGGGCCGGCCCTTCCGGGCCCGCCTCGCCGCGCTCGCGAGCGCGGCTGCGAGCGTGGCTCACACCGGCTTGCCCGGCCGCGTCGCGCTGCCCGCCGCGTCGCGGCCGGGCGGGGGCACGTCGTGCTTTCCAGCCTCCGGGCCGCCGGCTTGGCCGCTGGCCGTGCTGCCCGGGGATGTCGACGAGGCTGACGTAGCGCTGGCGCCCCATCGCGACGACGCGGACGGCCCGCCGCTCTCACGCCGCACGCGGATCTGGTTGCTGACTTCCTTGACGCCGAACACGTCGTCGGCAACGTCTTCGATGGTGTACTTCTCGCCGCGGTGCGCGACGCTTCCCGACAGGGTGACCATGCCGCCGTCGACTTCGACCGAAACATCGCTGACGTCGATGCCCTCGCAGTACGCGAGGCGCTCGCATACGTCTTCGCGGATGCGCTCATCGGAGCGCTGGTATCCCTTCGGCGCGACGCGCCGCGGTGGCGTTTCCTGCCAGCGGCCCGGCCTGTTCTCCGGGTGCCGGCGCTGCGGGCCGGAAGGCGTGACCGCCATCGACACATCCGACCAGCCCGATGCTTCGTCCAACCCTTCTTCCTCGTACCAGGGGCGCGCGCGCTGCCTGGACGTATTGCCAGGCGTGTAGCCAGGCGTGTAGCCGGAAGGACTGCGTTCGTAGTCGTAGCCGTGGCCGTACTCGCGCGAGTCCCGCCCGCGGTCGCGATACGGATACGGGCGGCGGCCGCCCTGCTCTGCCGGGGACTCGGGCCAGCCCGATTCGCTGCCCGCACCGCTGCCGTAAGCCTCGCGCGCGGGGAAGTCGCCTTCGCGTTCGTCCGTGTAGGAGCTGCCGCTGCTGTACCGATGTGGCCTGTGCGCGGACTGATTGCCCTGCTCGTCGTCCTGTCCGGTGTAGGGGGGAGCGTTCTCGTGCCTCCGGAACGCGCTGCGGTGATCTTGAGCCATGCTGGTCTCCTTGCACTGCCGGTGATGGAAAGGTCCTTCGCCCTGCGCATGCATACTCCGTGCCGCGGGGCGCGAGCCCGCCTTGCCCGCGCCCGCCTTGCCCGGCAAGGTGCGATGTCCGGCCGCGCGCGCGCGTGGCGGCCGGCGCGGGGCTTCGCCCAGGCCAGCCAGGCGCGCGGACGGCTGAGGTCACAGGGGTTCCGGCAGGCCGGGAAAGCCTTGCAAGCGGGGCCTGGAAAATTTTCCGATGCAGGCGCGCGGAGCCGCGTGGTGGCCGGCACGGCGGCCACCACGCTTGCCGGCCCGGCCACCGGCACACCCGGTGAGCGCATCCCTTGTCCTGCGCGTCTGCCACACCCTTTGGCACACCCTCTGGCACGCCGTTTGGCATACCGTTTGCTGCAAAGCTGGTACTGCCGGCAACTCGCAGAGCCGTGCCGGCCGTCGGGGCGGGCCGTGCCGGCAGGGGCGGCGCGCCGGCCCGGGCGATGGATATTCCCCGCGGGAGACAGCGATGGCGGCACCATGGCCTGGCGACAACTGGAAAGGGGGGCCGGCACGAACGCCGACCGGCAACGAGCGCATCGAAGAGCCGTGGATCGAGGGGGAACCGGCTGGCCCGGTCGCCGGCGCTGCCGGCGAGCCGATGGCGACCGGCGCGCACGCGGAGCCCGTCCGCCTGGTCGACGGTATCGTCACCGCCCTGCTGGTCCTGTTCTCCCTGCGCGAGGGAATCCTGCTGCTCAGCCGTACCAGGGACGTGATCAACTGCGTGCTCGGCACGGTGGCGGTGGCGGCCGCGCTGTACGGGGTGTGGCTCAGCGCCCGGATCTGGCGCCGGCCATAGTCCACGGCTAGTCCACGGCTAGTCCACGGCTAGTCCACGGCGAGTCCACGGCGAGTCCACGGTGTCATTCGAGAGGTCCCGCCGCGCCTCCGGGTCGCCTGCGTCATGGCAAAGGCGCGCCATCGCGGGGCGATGCGCGCGCCTTGCGCCCGGCCCACGGACCGGGGGCACCGCCGCTCGCCCGCGCGCTCGGCTGCGTTGGTCTCTGGCGTAATGGACTAACTGCGGAAGGGCCGGTGCAGCGGAGCATAGGAGCGATGGTCGCGGATGCGCCCGTCCGGGCCGTGGACGTAGAGGTCCACTCCTTCCCGCCTGGCCTGCTCGCCGGCGACCTTGATGGCTTCATCCCGGTCTTCGAAGACCTCGCTGGACGGTGACGATCCCTCGGTCTGGATCTTCCAGCCGACGTTGCGTTCCGCGATGACATGTACGTGCCTTGCCTGCATGGTGATTCCTCGTGAAGGGCGGGAATTCTCCCGCGGCGTGCGGGCTAGCCCGCCTGTGCCGGCGGCGCGGAGATGCATGCCAGCGTATGGCCGCAATCCGTGCCGTCGCCGACACGGGTGGCCAAGTCGCCCAGCGACACGATGCCGACCAGCCGGTGGTCGGCATCGACCACCGGAAGCCGCCGTACCTGGGCCTTTTCCATGGTCTGCCTGGCGCTTTCGACCGGGTCGGATTCGCGGCAGCAGTGCGGGTTCGCGGACATGGCGTCGCGCACGATCAAGGTATCGGCGGGTTTGCCGCCGGCCACGCAGCGCACGATGATGTCCCGATCGGTCAGCATGCCGACCAGCTTGCTGCCGTCGCATACCGGGATGGCACCGACGCGCATGTCCGCCATCATCATCGCGGCCTTTCTCACCGTGTCCTCGACGCTGAGGCAGGCCGGATCGCGGGTCATGGCATCGGCAACGCAGGGCCTGGTCCCGCGTGCCGGTTGCGGGGATTGTTGCGCTTGCTGCATCGCGTTCTCCTGTTTGCTGTCGTGTCGGCACGCCGGATCTGCCGGCCCCGCGCACCCGCCTCCCATGCGCGCAAGATCCATTCCACTCGCAGGACCGGGGGCGCGCGTCTCATGCGGCGGCGAAGCGCCGGCCGGGGCGCCATGCCCGGGGGCGCCACGCCCGCGCACGAAGGAGATCCTGCCATCCCGTTCCAGTACGACGCGGCTGATGCCGTCCAGGTCTTCCGTGTGCAGGGCATGGCGCAGGCCGGCCAGTATGTCCTGCTCGCTGACCATGCCGCGCCGGCAGCCACGTCCGATGAGCCGGTGCGCCGCTTCGAGTTCGATGGCCTGTCCGCTGAACCAGGCGTCGAAGCGCGCGGAACGCAACACGAGAAGGCCGGCCGCGCGCCGCAACAGCACCAGGATCAGCGAGGACGCCAAGGTGCCGGCCAGGCTGCTGGCGCCGACCACGGCCCGGGACAGGATGGCGCCCAGCAACAACGTGACGCAGAGATCGAAGGACGTATGCTGGGCGAAATTGCGGCGCCCTGCGACGCGCAACAGCGCCCACAGGCACACGAACACCACCACCGTCCGCGTACCGTACTGCCACCAAGCGAGATCGGTGCCGTTGCCGAACAGAAGGACCGTCCAGCGTTCCCATGGTGCCATCGGAGCTCTCCTGCGGGGCGGGATGCCAATGCCGGGGGGCGGGAGCTGCCCTCAGCGGCATGCTTCGCGCAAGAACCAGGCGCGTCGCTGTGCCTCGTCGATCCAGACTTCGAGCATGCTGGCGGTGGCGACGTCCCCCAGCTTTTCGCAGACCGCGTGCGCCTCCTGCATCGAGGCGGCCAGCAATTGATTGTCGGCGTGGAGCTCCAGCAGCATATCGCCGGCGGCGAGTCCGTGCTGCTCGCTGTCCCGCAGGCGCTGCAGCCGTGTGATGTCGCCGATGGAATGCAGGGTGGCGCCACCCAGCTTGCGCACCCGCTCGGCGATATCGTCGGTCATGGCGAAGACCTGCGCGGCTTGTTCATCCAGCAGCAGGTGATAGTCGCGGAAATGGGGCCCCGACATATGCCAGTGGAAGTTCTTGGTCTTCATATAGAGCGTGAACACATCCGCCAGCAGCGGGTTCAGGCGGGCGAAGACGCCCTCGGCGGCATCCCGGGGCAGCGTGGTCGCGAACAAGGCGTGGCGGGGTGCCAGGGTGGGGGTCGGTGTCATGGTAGTCCTCCGGTGCAGGGATCGGGCCGCCTGGCCGCAACTGCCGGGCAGGCCGGTGATGGCGGGCGAAACGGGGCTGCCGGGCCTGGCGGCGCCGCTGGCCAGGAACGGCAGAACGCCGTCGCTTCGCTGACCGCATGCGCAAGATCCCGGTTCCCGGCTGCCGCCATGGCATTCGCTCCGGCGTGTCCGGCTTCCGCAAGGGGCATGCCAGCATGGCGAGGGGCAACGCTGGAATATGTCTTGCTTCGAACATGAGGGAAAGAGCCGGCTGTGCGCGGGAGCCGGTGGGCGCTCGTCCCGATGGGTGGTGCCCGTGACCCTCGGGGACCGGCCTCGCTTCCTCCCGCGAGGTGATGGTGTTCCGCTCCGTGCTGGCCGGGGCGGAACGACTGCCTGGTCAGCGAAGCGGGGGAGGCAAGCGCCAATGACGAACACAGGCGAAGGTGCTCCGACGATGGATCCGAAAGACAAGACGAAGCGGGCGCAGGGAGGCGGGAACCCCGGGGACGCCGTGGAGGCACACTACCGGACGCTGGTGGGGGCGATCCGCGACTACGCCATCATCACCTTGGGAAAAGGCGGCTACGTCGCGAGCTGGAACCCCGGCGCGGAGCAGATCGAGGGCTATTGCGCGGATGAGATCATCGGCCGGCATTTCTCGATCTTCTATACCGCGGAGGCGCGCGACAAGGGCTGGCCGCAATATGAACTCGAGCAGGCTTCGCTGGCCGGGCGCTTCGAGGACGAAGGCTGGCGGGTGCGGCGCGACGGTTCCCAGTTCTGGGCCAATGTGACGATCACGGCGATCTACGACGAGCAGCGCAATGTGAAGGGCTTCGCCAAGGTCGTGCGCAATATCAGCGACCGTAAGCGGCTGGAGGAGCTGGAAACGTCCAGCCGCAGGATGTCCGGCTTTCTCGCCACGCTCTCGCATGAACTGCGCAACCCGCTCGCGCCGCTGCGCAATGCCGTCAACCTGCTGCGCCTGGAGCCCAGGCTGCCAGGCAACGTCGCCATGTGCCGCGACATGATCGATCGCCAGACCAGTCATCTCGCGCGCCTCGTCGACGACCTGCTCGACGTCGGCCGCGTCATCTCCGGCAAGATCGGCCTGCGTGTGCGCAACGTGGAGTTGCATGACATCGTCACCCGGGCCGTCGAGGCCGCGCGGCCGATGCTCGACGCGCGTCGTCAGGAAGTGGCGCTGCGTTTGCCGGCCGACGGCATTCCGTTTCGCGGCGATCTCACCCGGCTCGTCCAGGTTCTGCAGAATTTACTCGCCAACGCGTCAAAATTCTCACCGCCGGGAACGGTGGTGCGCGTGGAAGCGCGCATCCAGGACCAGCAGATCGAGATCTGCGTGGTGGACCAGGGATGCGGCATCCATCCCGATGCGCTCGAAGAGATCTTCAGCTTGTTCGTGCAGCACAAGACGGTGCCCGACGGCGAACGCAGCGGCCTGGGCGTCGGCCTGTCCCTGTGCCGTTCGCTGGTGGAGCTGCATGGCGGCTCGGTGCACGCCCTCAGCCAGGGGGCCGGGCGCGGCAGCACGTTCGTGGTACGCCTGCCCTACATTCCGCCCCGCCCGGAGGAGGACGACATCAGCGAGCGGCTCACCGGCTCGACGCTGCGCGTCATGGTGGTGGACGATAACCGCGATTCGGCCGACAGCCTGGGCCTGCTGCTGCAGGCCCTGGGGCAGGAAGCCCTGGTTTTCTACAACGGCGCCAGTGCCATCGAGGCGAGCGCGGGCCCGCCACCGCAGCTTGCGCTGATCGATCTCGCGATGCCCGTCATGGACGGCTTCCGCCTGCTCGATGCGTTGCGTGCGCAGGCGCGCCTGGCAGGCACGGTCTTCGTCGCCATGACAGGCTTCGGACAGGCCTCGGATCACATCGATACGCGCGCCGCCGGCTTCCATGCCCACCTGGTGAAACCGGTCGAGCTGCATCAATTGAAGGCACTGCTGTCCTCGGTCGGTCTCGCCGTGCGGGAGGAGACCTGACCTGCCGCGTCGCGGGTTCGCAGATGCGCGGGTCCGCCGGCGTGGTCCGCCGCGCGTTTCCCGATGCTTGCCGCGCTTCCTTCCTGGCCTCGCGCGCCTTCTCGCCAGACCGGCTCGTTCCGCGCGTGCGTGAATCACGCCAGCTGCCGGCGCCGGCGGGAACGAACCTTGCAGCTCCATCAATCGGGCGAGGAGATCGTCGCGCCTGCCGGCCGGGCAACGGAGGCCGGCGGCCCTGCGCGCCCGCTACCTGCCCGGAGCAAACCTGCAAGCGTGATGCCCACATCCCACAACCATGCGCCGCCGCCCAGCGTGCGCGAGCCTGCCGGCCTGCCGGTGTCCGGCGATGACCTGGCGCGGCTGCTGGAGCAGATCGCGCATGACCTGCGCTCTTCCGTCAACGTCACCCAGACCTGGTGCTACCTGCTCGAACAGGCGGGCGGCAACCAGGCCCTTGCGCGTGCCAGCGGGGCGCTGCGTGGTGCGATTCAGCAGCAGGTCGACCTGGCCGTGGATATCGAAGCCCTGGCCTGCCTGATGGCGGGCCGCCGGGCGGCGCCAGCGGCGCCGTTCGATATGGCCTGCGTGCTGGCCGGTGCCGTGGCCGAGGCCCGCCACGCCGCCGCGCGGCACGGAGTGGCGATCGAGGTGGCCGGCGCCGAGGACGGGGAGGGTGCGGCAGGCGGGCAAAGCGGCCTCGCCGGCACGGTCGCGTGGCCGCGGGAATGGGCCGACGCGCTGGCGCGGCATTTCGTGCGCTTCGCGGCTGCCGGAGCCGGCGTGGATACCACGCTGCGGATCCGCGCGCAGATCCGCGGCGCCGATCTCGTACTGCGCGCGGAAATCCAGCCCGGCGTGGGCGCCAGCCATTGCGCCGCGTGGTGCGAGGGGGTGGCGCGCTTTTTCCAGCGCGAGGCACAGCAGACCGCGCGCAGGGAGCGCGAAGGCATCAGCGCGCTGGTGCTGCGGATGCTGGTGGAGGCGGGCCGCCAATCCATCGCCTGCACGGTGGAAGCCGGCGTGGTGGTGCTGGCCGTGACCGTGCCGCGCCAGGCGGCGCTCGCGGCTGCCCCCGCCAGGTCGAGCGAGCGTTGCCCGCCGCGCAAGGCCGCCGGCCGCTGAAGCCACCGAAGCCGAAGCCGAAGCCGAAGGCGCCGAAGCGTTCGCACAGCCCGCTGTGCGGCCTGCCGGGCGCGGGCGCCGTGCCGCGGCGCAGGGGCGGTCGCTCAGCGTCGCTCAGCGCGCCACCAGTTGCTGCATGGCCAGCACGCGTGGTGGCACCACGCGCCGCTCGCGCAACACCCAGGGCACGCCCCGCAGCAGGTCGCGGCAGGCGGCCCAGCCGCCTTGGCGCCATAGCTCGGGCAGGCCGTGCAGGCTGGCGCTCGCGGCCTGGAAAGCCGGCAGGCGCAACCAGGCGCACCAGATGGCGTTGCGCAAGGTGAGCTGGTGGCGGCGCTCGCTTTCGCGTAACGGGCTCGGATGGTGGTGGACTACCAGCTCCGGCACATAGACCATCGTCCAGCCGAGGACGGCAAGGTCGAGGGAAAGCAGGCTTTCCTCGCTGCCGATGAAGAAGCGCGGATGGTAGCCATGTGCCTGCTGGAAGGCCTCGCGGCGGAAGACGGTGGCGCCCGCCATCAGACCGAGTATGGCGCGCCCGGGCAGGCCTACCGAGGACAGCGGGCTGCAGCCCATGCGCACGCAGGTCGGATCGTCGCGGCATTCCGGGCCCACCAGCACGCGCGCGCTCAGGGCGCCGATGGTGGGGTGGCGCTCGAGCAGTGCGACCGAGAGCGCAAGGGAACCGGGGTGCCACCAGGTGTCGTCGTCGCAGAACGCGACGTAGGGCGTGCAGGCAGCGGCCGCGCCGAGGTTGCGGCCCGCCGCGCCCAGGTTGGCCGGGGCGCGCAGCAGCGACACCTGCGGGAAGTCCGCGGCGAGCATCGCCACGGTGGCGTCGGAGGAGGCGTTGTCCACCACCACGATGGGCGGTCGCTCCGGCAACTCGGTCAATTGCCGCAGGGTGTGGCGCAAGGCGTCGCAGCGGTTATGGGTCAGCACCACCACACTGATCCTGCAGGGCGGGCCGGGGTCGTCATGGGTGGCGTCGTGGGTGGCGTCATGGGTGGTGCCATGGGTGGCGTCATCGGTGGCGTCATGGGCGGCGGCCCGCCGGCGAGGAGGGCGCGCGCCGGCCATTTGCGCCGGGCGTCCGCTGCGGCCGCCGGTCGCGTGGCGTAGGGAATGTGGCATGGCTGGCGTGACGGGACAGCGCCCGTACCGGAGTGGGAGACCCCCGCCAACGCGCAAGGTTCAGGCCAGGCGCGGGCCAGGGCTTCCGCCTGCAGCGGCGAACGGTACTCCGGGCCGCTTTTTCACCCCTTGCGCCATCCATCGGCGAGGCCGGCGGGTCCCTGTGCCCTGTGCCAAGGCGAGCGCGGTCCCGCGGCGTGCCGTTGTCGGCGGCTGGCGAGATCGCAGCCGGGGCAGAGCCATGAGGGGGCCATGAGGAAGGCGGTGAGGAAGCCGGTGAGGAAGCCGAGGGGCGCGGTAAAAATCTCCGCACCGGCGTGGAAGAATTGCAGGCGCCTGTCTTGCCGGTATCGCCGCAGACGCCCCGCCGCCCTGGCCCCGCTGGCACAAGCGGGATGGCACATAGCTTGCGGCGGACGTCACGCAGGGCCGCCGGGCCGGCGTCGGACGATGCCGGGACGGTCCGCAGCAAGGAGAGGAAGATGACGCAACACGATCCAACCAATGTGCCCGGCGCTCCCGGTGCAGCGATTCGAGATCCAGCCAATGTGCCCGGCGCCTCCGGTGCAGAGATTACGGGCAGCGGAGTGGGCGAAGGTCCTGGCCCGGACGTGATGGCGGCCTCCACGCTGGAAGGCAACAAGGTCTACGCCAGCGATGGGGTCGATATCGGCAGCATTGCCGAGATCATGCTGGATGTGCGTAGCGGGCGCATCGCCTATGCGGTGCTTTCGACCGGCGGCTTCCTCGGCATCGGCGACAAGCTGCACGCCTTGCCCTGGAGCTCGCTGACGCTGGATACGGATGCGAAGTGCTTCCGCATCCATCAGCCATCCGAAGCCATCAAGAACGCACCGGGCTTCGACAAGAACCACTGGCCGGCCATGGCACAGTCGGAATGGGGACTGGCCGTGCATGCCTACTATGGCGAGCGGCCTTATTGGATCAACGAATAGCCGGCAAGGGCCGGCAAGGGACCTCCGCTGCGGCTTGCAGGCGACGATGCCGCTCCGACCGCCCGCGGCGCCACAGCGGAGGCATGCACCCCCGACGCCTGCCTCACCGCCGCCTCACGCGGCGGCCGGCAATCCGGAATCTCCGCGGAATCACCGGCCGCGCCGTTCACGCGCCGCCCGCACAGCCGGCGTAAGACTCAGTCGCGGTCGCGCAGGCCGTGATGCTCTTCGTGTTCCTCATGCCAGCGGTGGCGCCTCCACTCCTCGCGTTCCCACCAGCGGCTGCCGTCCCAATAGCGATCGCCGTGCCAGCCGATGATCACGGTCGGCTCCGGCCGCACCACCACCGGCGGCTGTTCATAGACTGGCGGCGCTGGCGCCGGCGCCGGCTCGACGTAGACGGGAGCCCCCGGCGCGACGTAGACGCGTTCCTCTGCAAGCGCGGCTGCGGAGGCAGCTCCCGCGAGCACCCCGAGGGCGAGGCAAATTGCGTAGTGTCGGGACATGATCATCCTCATAGAAGGAGACTGGGTACCTTGAATCTACAGCGGCAGGTTTGCGCTCTCCCTGCTGCGCAGGCTGAAAGGCCTGTCCGTCTTTGTCCGATTTCGCTTGCGGGCCGCCATCGTCGATCCGTATCGGTTCGCCCCGGCATTCCATTGCTTGCGCGCTGGCGGATGGGCGGGCGCTGCCTGCGTGGAGACCGCAATGGAGACCGGCAGCCCGCCTCAACCGCGGTTCGTCTTCCAGGGGATCTTTCAGGGACATGGAGACCACGCCATCCGGGCAGCGGGGGAATGTGATGCGGCAGGCTTGGCGACGCAGCAGGTTGGCGGAGAACTTGCAGGAAGTGCTACCGTGAAACAGTTCACTGGAGCACTGCCATGGCCGCTCGTTCGATGGCTTCATTGTCCCTGACCTTCGGTCTCGTTTCGATCCCCGTGAATGTCTACTCCGCCACGGAATCGAAGGATGCCGTCTCCTTCCACCTGCTTCACAAGGGCTGCGGATCGCGACTGAAGCAACAGTACGTCTGCCTGCGGGAGGACGTCGTGGTAGAGCGCGACCAGATGGTCAAGGGCTATGAGTTCGACAAGGGCCGCTACGTGATCTTCGAGCCGGACGAATTGAAGGCGCTCGAAGACTCGGCGCGGCATACCGTCGACATCGTTGCGTTCCTGCCGGTGGGCACTGTCGACCCGATCTTCTACGAGAAGGCCTACTACCTGGGGCCGGACAAGCGTGGCGCCAAGCCGTATTCCCTGCTTGCCGAGGCCATGCGGAAGACCGGCATGTGCGCCCTGGCAACCTGGGTGTGGAAGGGCAAGCAGTACATGGTCCAGATCCGGCCCGCCGGCGGCGGCCTGGTGCTGCAGCAGCTGTACTACGCCAACGAGATCCGGGAGATCGCCGACCTTCACATCGAGCAGATGGAGGTCGCCCCGGCCGAGCTGAAGCTGGCCGAGCAGCTGATCGGGCAGAACGCGGTGGAGGGCTACGACCCGGGGGCCTACGAGGATGAGGAGAAGAAGCGCATCCTGGCCGCGATCGACAAGAAGATTGCCGGCAAGAAGATCACCGTGTCGGAAGAGACGCCCCGATCTGCCGGCGCCGAAGTGATCGACCTGATGGGGGCGCTGCGCGCGAGCCTCGCGCGCAAGCGTCCGGAGGCGGGGAAGGCAGCGGCGCCGGCCGAGCGCAAGGGCGCGAAGCGGGCGGCCGCACCGTCGCCTGTGCCTGCGCGCAGCCGGCGCGCCGCGAAGAAGTAGGGCAAGCCAGTAGTGCAAGCCAGTAGTGCAAGCAAGTAGTGGAAGACGATGCAGACATACAGCCTGCGCGACATCGAGCGCCTGCTCGGTATCAAGCGTTCCTTGGCCGCGGGCCTGATCCGCGCGGGGATCCTGGCGCCTGAGCGCGGAGCCCGGGGGGAGTGGCGCTTCTCGTTTCAGGACATGGTGCTGCTACGCACCGCACACTCCTTGCGCGATTCGCACATTCCGCGCCGCCGGGTCATCCGGGCGCTGAAGCGGTTACACGAACTGCGCAGCGACCGGCCGCTCAGTGGCCTGCGCCTCGCCGCCGTGGGCAGCCATCTGGCCGTCAGGGAGCCCCATGGCGTATGGCACGCGGACACCGGGCAGTTCCTGATGGACTTCGAACCCGACCTCATGGCGCCGGAGGTTCGCGATATGCCGAAGCCCGCGGCGGCGGCAAGCGACGATGCCGTACGTTGGTTCGAGGCCGGCCGCGCGGCGGAGCCGCTGAACCCGGCCGACGCGCAGACGGCGTACCGTCGCGCGATTGCCGAGGCACCCGGCTATCTGGACGCGTACCTCAACCTGGGATGCCTGCTGTGCGATGCCGGCCACCATGGCGAGGCCGTCGAACTCTATCGGGACGCGCTGGTCCGCCTCGGTGACGTGCCGCACGTGTACTTCAACCTGGCGGTGGCGCTGGAGGACCTGGGCCGCGACGCGGAAGCACTATCCGCCTATCACCGGTGTATCGGACTCGCTCCCGACTTCGCCGACGCCCATTTCAACGTGGCCCGGCTGCATCAGGCGCTTGGCGATGCCCATCGCGCCATCCGGCATTTCAACCAGTATCGCAGGCTGGAATCGACGTAGCCGGGCCCGAGCTGTTGCGATGATTGCCGATCGGCCGGTCGCCAACGGTTGCCAGCGATGGCCAGCGATGGCCGGTTATTGCCAGGTCCCGGGGAGCGTGGGGCGATCGCCGTGCGAAGCCCATCTCCGCGGCCGCCGCTCCCGCACGCCAGCCCGTCGCGCACGCAGGGGCCGGCGCCTCCCGCAAACCACGCATTCCGGACGCCGCCGAAAGGCAAGGGCGGGCCTACCATCGCTGGAAGAGTCAGAGTCGTGCGTGGCGTGCTGCCACGCGATGCCGTGGACGGTGCCCTGGCCGCAGGGGAGGTGGGGCCGCGCCATCATGAATCCGTCCACCGTGCGGTGCGCATCGCGCGCCGCGAAAGCCCGGTCCGCGGCGGCCGGTGAGTTTTGCGTGCGATCGTGCGCCCACGCTACAGGGAGGAGTCGTGATGAAACGAGCAATCACCACAGCATGCGCCGTGGTCAGCCTGGCCTATGCCTTCCAGGCCCCGGCCCAAGTGGCAGGCCAGACCCAACTCGGTGTCTCGGTCACGGAACTCGAGACCGTCATCCGCGGCGTCAGCGTGAAACGGCAGGTTCTGGGCAAGCCGGTCTACAACGAAGCGGACCAGAAGGTCGGCAGCGTGGTCGACCTGATCGTCGCACCGGACAAGGCCGTGTCTTTCGCCATCGTCGGCGCGGGCGGTTTCGTCGGGCTGGGGCGTCACGACGTCGCGATCCCTGTCAGCCAGTTCAAGTTCGAACAGAAGAAGATCGTGCTGCCCGGTGCGACCAAGGATGCCGTCAAGGCGCTTCCGCCCTTCGACTACGCCAAGAAATAGCCCCGCGATGACCCGCCGCGGGTGTCGATCCATTGCATGCCGATGGGGTCGCGACCGTCCATTACGGGCGTCGCGCACGATGGCGGCCGCGCCATCGGATCTGCGCAGGCCGCACGCCACGCGAAGGGGGCGGCATGAGCCCTGACAGCCCTCCCGCGTCCCAGGCGGCCGACTTCCTGCTGCTGGGCGGCGGGCTCGCCAGTGCCACCGCGGCCGAGACGCTGCGCCAGGAAGGCGCGCAAGGCTCCATTGTCATCGTGAGCGCGGAAGACCGCCTGCCTTACCATCGACCGCCGCTGTCCGGACGCATATTGAAGAGCCTGGAGCCATCGGAACCGTCGCTGGTGCTGAAGGAGGACGACTATCGCGCATGGGGTATCGAGGTGCTGCGCGGCGTACGCGCGATCGAGGTCCATCCCGAGGACCACCTGGTCGCCACCGACCGCGCAGGCACGGTCCGCTATGGCAAGCTGTTGATCGCCACCGGCGCGGCACCCGTGCGGCTGGAACTGCCTGGCGCCGCGCTGGGGGGCATCCATTACCTGCGCACCGTCGATGACGCCAACGGCATCCATGAGGCCGCGCGCACCGGCAGGCGGGTGGTCGTCGTCGGGGCCAGCTTCATCGGCATGGAAGTCTCTTCGGCGCTACGGCAGCGCGGGCTGGAGGTCCATCTCGTGGCGGGCGCACCGGGGGTGTTCGCGCCACTGCGGGAACCCGCCATCGGGGACTTCTTCTCCACCCTCTATGCCGAGCATGGGGTCGACGTCGTGCGCAGCAGGATCGCCGGCTTCGAGGGCGAGGCGGCCGTCGAGGCCGTCCTGCTGGAGAACGGCAGGCGGCTGCCCTGCGACTTCGTCGTGGTAGGCGTCGGCGTGCGTCCCGATCTCGACTTCCTGCGCGGCAGCGGCCTCACGGTGGACGACGGCATCGTGGTCGACCGCCACCTGCGGACCAGTGCCGCGGATGTGTACGCCGCGGGCGACGTCGCCAGTTTCTTCGACCCCGTTTTCAACCTGCGCCGGCGCATCGAGCATTGGGACAATGCGGTCAAGCAAGGCCGGCTGGCCGCTCGCAACATGCTCGGGCAGGGCTTGCCCTACGACGAGGTTTCCAGCTTCTTCTGCCAGGTCTTCGACGTCGGTTTCCAGTTCGTTGGCCGTGCCCGCGGCGCCCCCGAGCGTCGTGCCATGGGTTCGCCGCAAACGCATTCATGGGCCTTGCTGTACCTGAAGGACTCGGTGCCGAGGGCCCTCTTCACCATGGGGCGCCCGGCGCTCGAGACCGCGGCGATACAGAGCCTGATCCGCTTCCGCACCAATATCGAGCGCTTCGAACCGAAGCTCGACCAGGCGGGTTTCGTGTTCACCGACATTCCGGTGCAGAACGTGCTGGTACTGCAGGGAGGCGGCGCGCTGGGTGCGTTCGAATGCGGCGTGGTCAGAGCGCTCGAGGAGGGCGCCGTCTATCCGGATATCGTCGCTGGCGTGTCGATCGGGGCCATCAACGGCGCGATCATAGCGACCCATCCCAGGCACGCGGCGCAGGCGCTGGAGTCGTTCTGGCGAGATCTGGCCGTGGTGTCCCCCGCCGTGGGCAACGAGCCGGTGCGGCGGCTGCTGAGTTCGATGCTCGTCATGCTGTTCGGTGTGCCCCGGCTGTTCACGCCGCGATGGTATGCACCGTGGGCTTCGTCGACGCCTGGCCACCTGGTCCCGTGGACCTCGTTCTACGACTTTGCGCCGGCGCGGCGGCTGCTCGAGCAGTATGTCGATTTCGCTGCGCTCAAGGCAAGTCCGGTTCGCCTGCTGGCGAGCGCCGTCAATGTGGAAACGGCACAGCTAGAGATCTTCGATAGCTATGTCAACGACTTCACCGTCGACCACCTGCTCGCCAGCGGCAGCCTTCCGCCCGGCCTTCCGTGGACGACCATCGGCGACAAGCACTACTGGGATGGCGGCATCGTCAGCAATTCGCCGCTCGACCAGGTGGTCGAGCGATGCGGCGCGGCCGGCAAGCGGGTGGTGGTGGTGGACCTGTTTGCAAGCAACAAGCCGCTGCCCGTGAACCTGATGGAAGTGCTTGCCAGGCGCGACGAGATCGTGTTTGCCGAGCGGATACGCCGGGCCGGCGTCGAGCACGGCCTGCTGCGCGATGCGAGAAAGCTGGTGGAGGGCATTCTCTCGGTGGTCGATGCCGCCACCGCGGCACAGATCCGCCAGCTGCCGCCGTATGTGAACGTCATGGGCGCACCGGAGGCGCCGACCATTACGCGCATTGTCAGGGAAGCCGCGATGGAGCAGCCGATCACGGGCGATTTCGACTTCTCGCTGAAATCCATCGGCATGCATATCGAGGCGGGGCTCGAAGCGGGAAGGAAGGCGCTGCAAGGCCCGCAGGAGCCAGGGGCCGCCACGGCACGGGCCGACGGCGATGCCTTGCCGGTGCCGCCGGGCATGCCGCACTAAGATGCCGCACTAAGCCGCACTAAGCCGCACGCTTGTCCGGAATGCGTGTGTTCCGTACCGGCTCGGAGCGCCGACAAGCGCTGACGCCTGCATCGGCGCCCCCTATGCTGGAGTCCCGGGTGTTCACTGAGCTTTTCACTGAGACTGAGGCTTGATTCCCATGATCGTCATCTCTATCCATGCCGCCTCGGGCGGGCGAGTCAACATACCAACCCGCGAGGCCGGCGCGGAAGCGAGGCCGGTGCGCGCGGGAGACTTCGCGATCGTGCGTTCGCTCGACGGCGGCGTGGAGTATGTCGTCCACCTGAGCGCCGCCGCCGGTCCGCAATGCTGGCGCGGCACCGTCGTCGCCATCGACAGGGAAGGACAGCCGGCGCTGGGCGGCCACGGGCCGGAGCTGGACGACGTGGTCGAACTCGATCAGTCCGAGATGGGGGTCGTGATCCGCGGCCAGCGGACGCCGCAGCGCAAGCGCTTCTGGCATCGCTGCCAGGCGGCCGTACGCGCGCTGTCCGAAGGCCGTCGGGGCCGCCGGCATCTCGGCGGCGAGCCGCTTGCCGGCGTCGATTCCCTGGATCCCGTTGACCCGGGCGAGGCGTAGACCATGCGGACCAGCGCGCGTCATCGCTTCAAGCTGCCCCACCATGGCATCCGCTATTACGGATGGCTCGCCGCGATGGTGGTGGCCGCCGGGCTCGCCTATGGGATAGCGGCCGCGCTGGCCCCGCTGCTCGGATGGGTGGCGACGCTGCCGGTGGGGGCCGGATGACGCCCCCGGCGCCGGTGCCGCACGCCGAGCCGGCGCGCGCTTCGGCTCGCCCTGGCAGTCACGTCGTGTCCGGCCTTCGCCTGCGGATATCGCGGTCCGGCTAGCCATGCAGCGTTGCCGCCAGGCGACCCGGTGCGCCACCCATGCCAGGCGGCGCGACGCCCTGCGGGGCATCGCCCCCTCGCGCCGTCGGCGAAGCAGGCGGAGAAGCAGGCGAAGGGAGGCGATGCGCTATTCCCAGACCAGGGTCGTTTCCCTCAGCAGGCGGCCGGCGAGGATGTAGTCGCCGTAGCGGATCGCCAGCGCCTCGAGCTCGCTGAGGCTCTGCTCCGGGAGCATCGCCAGGTCGAACAGGCAATACAGGTGCCGCTGCCGGAAGGTGACTTTCGGCGCCCTCAGGCCGCGCACGAGCGCTTCGGGACTGCGCACGGCAATATGCTCGATGGTGCGGTACTGGACCCTGATACCGTATTTCTCGCCGAGACTCTGCAGCTCGAGCGCGTCTTGCCAGGCACTCTCGTAATCGAGATCGAGCGTGCCGATCACTCTCGAGTTGATGTGCTGAATCGCATTGGATCGACTGCGGGCGACAAAGACTGGCATCACGAACCTCGTCATCGGTGACATGTCAAGGAAAGAGTCCAGGAACCAGGCGCCGCCGGGCTCGCGCAGCCACGGCACGGCAGATGGCCACGGTGACATGGGCCATGCCCCGGAACGGGACCGGCCGCGCTACGGCAAACGTCAGGCGACAGGGCTTGGGAGCCGATCGGTCTGGATACGGCGACGATCGGCTACGCACAGACTCGTGATTACGCCACGGCAATGACCTGCGTGTGACGGGGGGGAAAGGCCGGCTGCGGCGCGGACGGGCGCAGGCAAGGCTAGCCTTCATGGGATTCGCGGGCGCGGAGGCTGCCGGGGAGCGCTCGCACGTCGATGCCGGCGAGGCGGGTGGGAAGCCGGACCGGACGGCATGCGGCCCTGCTGTCGGGGGTAGGGATCATGAGGCAATTCGGTCCGAGGTGGCTGTCTCATCGAGAGCATACCGGCCGATGGGGAAACTGATGAGGGGTAAGCCGATGTCCGGAATGCGACCATTGCGGGCCATGACGCTGCAAGCCCCTCGCCGCCCCTTGCCGCTCCTTGTCGTCGCTCCTTGTCTCCGCTCCTTGTCTCGGCGCGTGTGCGAATCAGACGGCGACGGGCGGCGGTGATCGCGGGCCGCGCAGGCCCGCGGCCACGCTCACCGCAGCACGCGGGATGGCGGGCGCAAGCCCGTGCGCTCAATCCGTGCCCGGCGCGGCACCGGCGGCAGCGGCGGCGGCCGGCCGTGCGCCGGCCGTGCCGGCGGCGCCGTCCGCGTCGCGCCAGCCCCCGCCCAGGGCCTTGTAGAGCGAGACCTCGCTGTCGAGCCGTGCCAGGCGATAGGCGACCAGCTGCTGCTGCGCCGAGTAGAGCTGGCGCTGCGCATCGAAGACGCTGAAGTAGTCGTCGACGCCGTTGCGGAAGCGCATGCGCGACAGCCTCTCGGTTTCGCGGATTTCCTCGATCATCGTGCGCTGCGCCTGGATCTGCCGGTCGTAGGTGCCGGTGGCGGCCATGCTGTCGGCGACTTCGCGGAACGCGGTCTGGATGGTCTTCTCGTAGTTGGCCACGTTGATGTCCTTGCGTACCTTGGCCAGGTCCAGGTTGGCCTGGTTGCGGCCGGCGTTGAAGATCGGCAGCGTCAGCTGCGGCGCGAAGACCCAGGCCAGGCCGCCGGAGAACAGGCCGGCCAGGCTGGTGCTGGCCACGCCGAGCGCGCCGGTCAGGGTGATGCTGGGAAAGAAGGCGGCGCGCGCCGCGCCGATATTGGCATTGGCGGCCTTGAGCTGGTGCTCGGCGGCGCGGATGTCGGGGCGCCGCTCGAGCAGGCTCGAGGGGAGTCCGGCGGGTACCTGGGCGAGCAGGTCGGGGCTGTCGAGCGCCGGCAACTGCTGCAGCCCGTCGGGCAGGGGGCCGCCGAGCAGCAGGGTCAGGGCGTTTTCATCCTGGGCGACCTGGCGCGTGTACTGCTCCACCCCGACCTGGGCGGTCTGCAGCTGGGTCTGGGCCCGGTGTTCGTCCAGCTTGGCCAGGGCGCCGGCGCGCTGCCCGCGCGACACCATCTCGGCGGCTTCCTGCTGGCTCTTCAGCGTGTCCTGCGACAGCGCCAGCAGCTCGCGGTCGGCCAGCAGCGTCAGGTAGGCATCCGCGACTTCGGCCACCAGCGTGATCTGCGCGCTGCGCCGCGCATCCTCGGTCGCCATGTACTGTTCCAGCGCCGCATGCTTGAGGCTGCGCACGCGGCCGAAGAAGTCGAGTTCATAGGCGGTGAAGCCGATGCCGGCGGTGAAGCTGTTGATCTGGGCGCCTTGCCCGGGGGCGCGCAGCCGCGGCGACACGCGCTGGCTGGTCAGGCCGGCATTGGCATCGATCTCGGGGAACTGCGCGGCGCGCTGCACCCGGTACAGGGCGCGCGCCTCATCGACGGCGAGGGCGGCGATGCGCAGGTCGCGATTGCCCGACAAAGCGCGTGAGATCAGTTCCTGCATCGACGGATCGACGAAGAACTCGCGCCATCCGACTTCCCCCAGCGTTGCCTGCGGCGCCGCCTGCGCGGCGCTGCCGGAGGCCGGCGCGTAGGCGGGGCCGCCGGGCCAGGCGGACGGGATCGGGGCATCCGGGCGATGGTAGGCAGGCTCCATGGTGCAGGCTGCCAGCGGCAGGGCGAGCGCGGCATACAGCCAGCGCGCGGCGGTGGGCGAGGGGCGGTTCTGTCGGGGCATGGGCGGCATCTGGAGAAGGGCGGATCGGAAGTGCTGGAGCATGGGCTTGCACCGGGGCGCGGCGGGGTGGCATCAGCCGGACAGCGCCCGCTGCAGCAGGCGCGAGATCGCCAGGCCGGGGCGGCCGGTGGTGGCGATGTTGAGGGCGGGTTCGCTGAACAGCAGGCGGATCAGGCTGTGGCGTGCCGCCCGGTCGGCATGCAGCGCGACACCGAGCAGCGTGCCCTGCCGGCGCACGATGCGGCAGGGAATCCAGCCGGTCTGGTGCAGCCAGAGCGCGCCCTCGGCCGGCACCGGCAGGACGGCCGCCGCCGGCGTCACCACGGCGGCGCCGTTGCAGGAGAGATTCTGCGTGCGCACGTCGTACTCCACGCCGCCGACGCGCAGCAGCGCACGCGCCGCGAAGGGGAAGCGCTCTTCCTTGCGCGGGCGCGGCAACTCGACGCAGACCAGCATCGAGGCCAGGTAGAGCGTCAGGGCGATGGCGGTCCAGGCGGTGTTGAAGGCCAGCCCGGGCGCGTCGGGGTCGGCGGCGAGGGCGTGCGCGAGTCCCAGCGCCGACACCAGCATCAGTCCCAGGTAGAGCGCGGCCAGCTTGCCGTGGATCACCAGGCGGGAGCGGTCGAGTCCCTTGTTGGTGACCTTGAACGGCCGGCCGAACGGCTTGAACAGCGCGCTGGCAAGCGAGACGGAGACGGCCAGCGCCGCCACGATCTGCGTGACCTCGGTGAAGATGGGCATGGCGCGGCAGCGCGTGATCCACACGCTGTAGGCCCAGTACGCGATCAGCGCCGGCGCGCCGTAGGCGAGGAACTGCAGCGGGTCGGCGGTGGACAGGGTCGGCACGTCGAAGTACCAGTACAGCAGCGGACCCGCCAGCAGCATCAGCGTGAAGGGGCGGCTCAGCCAATGCAGCAGGCCGTGGACATAGTGCAGGCGCTGCCGCCAGGTATAGCCGCGTCCGCGCAGCGGCCCGTCGCGGGTCAAGGCCACCTGGATGGTGCCGAGGCCCCAGCGGCTGCGCTGGCTGATGTACTCGGGCAGGCCTTCGGCGGACAGGCCGATGCTGAGCCGCTCGTTGAGCCAGCGCGTGACGTAGCCGAGCGGCAGCAGGCGGTAGGTCAGGTGGATGTCCTCGGTCACCGTGCCGGTCGGGAAGCCGCCGATGCGGCCCAGCAGGTCGCGCCGCACCACGAAGGAGGTGCCGATGCAGAAGGCCGTGCCCCAGGCATCCTTGGCCGGCTGCATGACGTCGAAGAACGCGCGCTGCTCGTCCACCCAGCATTCCTGCGAGCGCAGGTTGTACTGGATCGGGTCGGCGTTGTAGTAGAACTGCGGCGTCTGCACCACGCCGACCTCGGGATCGGAGAACAGGCCGATGGTGCGCAGCAGGATGTTGCGGTGGGGGGCGAAGTCGGCGTCGAGCACCAGGATATAGGGCGCGCCGCCCGCCTCCGCGCTCACGCCCAGGCCGTTGTTCAGGTTGCCGGCCTTGGCGTGCGTGTTGTCGGCGCGTGTCACGTAGTGCGCTCCCACCTCGGCGCAGAAGGCCTTGAGCCAGTCGCGCCGGGTGTCGTCCAGCACCCACACGCGGAAATCGGGGTAGTCGATGGCGAGCGCGGCGACGATGGTCTTCTCCAGGATCTCCAGCCCCTCGTTGTAGGTGGCGATGAAGATGTCCACGCGCGGCACCGTGCGCGCGCGCCGCAACGCGGCTTCGCCGGCGTCCGCCGCGCGCGAGTGGTCGCTGGTGCGGCTCAGCACGACGATGGAGAACAGCGTATAGGCCATCGTCATGGTCTCGAAGGCGAAGAACAGGTACCCCCAGAGGCTGGCGAAGTCCATGCGGAACTCGGGCAGGGTCTGGCTGGCGCGCCAGCCCAGGTAGGCCAGCAGCAGGACCGCGGTGACGGCGCCGAACAGGATGCGGTCGGCGCGCCGCTGCGGGCTGCCGAGCTGGCCCAGGCCGAGCACGGCCACCAGGACGCCCCCGTTGATCGCGACCAGGATCGGGTAGTCGAGGAAGAAGGAGAACATTGAGGTCAGCATCGTCACTCCTGTTGCGTGGCTGCCGCGCGGCCGGGCGGCGGCGCGGGACATGTCGCGCCCAGGCAGCCGCCGGGACGGAAGGGGTTCCAGCCGGCCGCGGCCAGCACTGCCCAGGCGGTGGCGCCCAGGTGCGGCAGGTGGAAATAGAAGAAGTCGTCCGAGGTGGAGGTCGGGCCGATGCGCAGGCCGGTGCTGATGCGGGCCTGCGGCGTGGCATAGAGCAGGCCGGACGGCGCGCGCTGCGCCTGCAGCAGGCGCCACAGCGGGTCGGTCGGCGGCAGGCGCTGCGCGCCCAGCAGCACCAGGGCCGCCTGCGCCGTCCCTTCCGTCCACATGCCGTCGGGGTCGGCCTTGAAGCCGAAGCCGCCTTGCACGCCGTGGCGGCGCGCCACCCAGTCCAGGCTGCGCTGCCAGGGGCCGGCGTCGTCGGGCATGGCGACCAGCGGCCACAAGGAGGCATCCAGCGCGGACGGGCCCGCGTTCAGCGTCCGGCCATCCTCGCCGGTGCCGATCAGGAAGCGGCCGTCGCCGGCATTCCACATGGCCGCGACGAAGCCGCGCGCGCGCGCGGCTGCCGGGATCCAGCGCGGCGCGCCGGAGGCCTGGGCCAGCCAGTGGAAGGCGGCGTAGGCGTCGACGTTGTGCTCGGTCGATTTCCAGCCCTGGCGCAGCGGCCGCGGCTCTTCGCCGAAGAAGCCGCCGGCGTAGCCGGCCGGCGCGGCCGCGTCGAAGGTGTGCTGTTCGATCCAGCCCATCAGGGCGGCCGCGCCATCGAGATAGCGCGGATCGCGCGTGGCCTGGTGCAGCGCCAGCAGCAGCAGCGCGGCCCAGGCCACGTTGCCGGTCGCGGTGCCCGTCTGGTAGGCATCCTCGAACCATCGCCTGGATGGCTCGTTCCACCAACCGGGCAAGGGTACCGGTCCGGCCGGCACCGGCCCGGCACGGTAGGCGTTGCGCAGGCGCGCGTCATGATAGAAGCGGTCCTGCGCGCCGGCCTGCAGCATGGCGTCGCCGATGCGGCGGGCCCGCTGCGCCTGCCCGCAGGCGATCAGCGCGATGCCCGCCAGCGCATTGTCGTAGACGAAGGCCGCCTGGCGCAGCGCGGGGGCCAGCGGCTCGCCGCCGGGGGCGGCTTCGTAGCTGGCCAGGAACAGGGGGCCGCTGCCCGGGACGGCGTCGGCCAGCCGCGCCAGCGTGAGGCAGCCGGCGGCGAACAGCGCGGCGCGCGGCGTGCCTTGCGGCGGCGGCTGCGCCTCGGCATGCGGCGCGCGGCCCGGCGGGAGCGCCAGGGCCAGGCCCAGCAGGCAGGTCATCAGGATGGAGGCGGCGTGGCGGCTGGACATGACGGCGGGCTCCTGGTGCCGTGGCTTGCCGCGCCCGCCTCAGAGGCGCATCCCCAGCCAGCTGCGTGCCAGGCTCACCTTCGCCCAGCGGCCCATCGCGCAGCGCTGCGCGGCGTCGGCGGTGGCCAGGCGGGGTGTGGCCGGCAGCGGCTTGTCGAGCTTGGCGATCACGTAGATCTCGTTCTTCTCGATGGGCGGGAACGGCACGAAATAGCGCGCCTGCTCGCCGTCCGACGCGCGCGGCAGGATATCGGCCACCGCGGCCGGCAACGCGAACGGCACGCCGTCGACATGGACGCGCAGCCGGGTGCCGGGCAGCAGGTCATCGCTCAGGCTGCGCGGGAACACCGCCACCACCCGGGTCTGCGAACAGTTGCTGGCGCGCGCCAGCGTGGCGCCCGCGGCGACGCGCGTGCCGGGCGCGGCGAGGACGTCCTCGATCACCCCGGCATCGGTGGCGCGGATCTCGAGGTTGGACAAGCGCTCCAGCCTGCTTTGCTCGGTGGCGATCAGCTTGTCGACCGAGGCGCTATAGTCCTGCAGCTGCTGCATCTGCGCCTGCAGCTGCACGATGTCGGCGCTGAGCAGGACATGCTGCTGCTGCAGCGCCGCCACCGGTCCGTCGGTGGCCGAGATGAAGACCTTGCTCTTCGAGGCCTCGCTGTTGCCCACGGCATTGTCCAGCTCGGCCTTGACCGCGGCGCGGGCGTTGTTGAGCACCGAGAGCTGGTAGCGCGAGGCATTGGTATAGGCCTCGCTGACCGCGCCCGCCCATTGCATGGACTGGTTGCGGTTGACCACCTCCTCCTGCTGGTCGACCTGCGCCTTGGCGGTGGCCAGGCGCGCCTGCAGCGCGCGCACATTGGCGGAATGCTCCTGTTCCGCGGCGGCATGGTAGCGCTGCAGGTCGCGCGTGTTCGCGGCCAGCTGCGTCTGTTCGCCTTCGAGCTTGGCCTTGGCCGCGTCGTAGCGCTGCTGGTTGTCGAGTTTCTTGCCGGTGAGCTCGACCAGCAGGGAGCGGTCGATATTGGGGTTCTGCACGGCCATCAGGCCCTGGCCGGCCTGGAAGGGCTTGCCCGCCGGCACCAGCTGCCCGGTCACCACGCCTTCCACCGGCGAGGTGATCAGGGTCACCGGGCTGTTGACCACGGCACGTTCGGAACTGCGCGTGAACACATTGGGGAACATCACCGTCAGCACCGCCCAGACGACGAACAGGATGAAGCCGTAGCCGGCCGTGCGCGGCAGCAACCGCCACAGGGGCCGCGCGGCCAGGGGCCGGCGCGCATCGGCGAGCTGGCCCTCATGCGTCGGTCCGTGGAGCGCCGTCATGGGGCGGTCCGGGCGGGCATCCTGGCGGCGTTCGAGCGAATCGGGCATGACATTCTCCGGTGCGTGGCGCATGACAAAAGCAGAGCCTGCCGCGCGCCGCATGGTCAGCGCGGTGGGCAAGGCGCGGACGCAAGCCGGCCCAGCGCTTAAGCACTGTGCAGACTGGCCCGCTTGTCCCCATTCCGCTTATTGTGTGATGTGCATGTCGATGGCGAATCGCCGCATCGACGCACGATCAGGACGACCGGCGTACCGGCCCGTCGGTTCGCCCCGTAGCACCGGGGCGTGTCACTGGATTGGCCCTCCGGCCACGTTGGTTTCGCGCTGGCAACCGCGAGGCCGCAAAACCAGCACGAGTATCGTAAGGCTAGTCAAGCAGGCAGGCGATTGCTGTAAGAATGTGTAAGGGTCGGCCTTGGCACAGCGCAACAGGATGTAACCCAGGTCGCCATGGCTTTGAGCCTTGTCCTACCCTGTACGACCGTCGAGCCATGCCATGCCGCATGGCTCGATGTTCTGCCAAGGCGGACTTGTCCGCACAGTCGGGAGGCAAGCACGATGCAACGATCACGCGAGCATTTCGCAGCGACTTATCCATTGCAATCAGGCGGCACGCAACTGGTCGAGATATGTGGCCCCGCATTGCGGCGGCTGGGCCCGTTCGGCACGGACGAGGCATGCCGGCAGACCGCCGCCAGGGTCTTGCCGCGCTTGCGGCTGGTGCGCCTGCCCGTGCAGGCGGCGGAGCCGGATGCGCAGGCCGTGCGCATCCTGGCGAATGCCGAGGCGATGTGCGAAGTGTCGCGGCGGTGCATGCTGAAACTGCCGGAGGACCCGGAGCCGCCGGCGCGTGCGTCACGGCGGGCGCGATGCGGCGCGCAGCGTTCCGTGCTGGCGATGGCATTGGCCATGGCACGATCCGGGCACGCTCACGATCCGGCGGCCAGTGCGGCCAGTGCGGAAAGTGCGGCCGGCAGGGCGTTCCGGCCTTGCCGCGGCGGCGCGGGCATCGGAAGACGCGCCACGTCACCGGCCGCAAGGCGCATCGCGCCATAGCGCAACAAAGTGTAAAGCCGTGGCGTGGGGCAAGGCTGACCAGCTATGTTGTAGATAGTCTTTGCTCATCTGTGCCGCCTGCCGAGCCGATCGCGCGAACCGGGCATCGATACGGTGCTTCGCGCGGCCCGATGCCGGCACGCATGCCGCGCGACGCGTCGACCGCCATCCTGCGTCGCCGGTAGTGGTCCTGATCCAGACCGCCGTCTTGGCGGCTCCTTCTTCGCCCGCGTCACACGCGGGTTTTTTTTCCATGCCGGCGGCGTTTCCTGGCGGAGGCGAAGCGTGCGCGCACGCCAGCCGCGAGCGCTTGCGGAGCCGGGCACGCCGCGCGGCCGGCTCCTGGTTCATGGCTCGATGGCCCGGCGGCTCGATGGCAAAACGTAAGGCCTGTATCCAACCGTAAGCCTTGGCCGTGCGGACGAATCTCGGCGCGTTCCGCGCGGTCTGTCTCCACAGGGAGGTCGCAATGCCGCGGGCGCGGCGGCACAGCGCGCTCGGCGGTGATCGACACAAGCGACAAGGGGATTGCGATGAAACCGGTTCAGAAACTATGGGTAGCGGCGATCGTCGGCATGACTGCGGTGGCGGGGCATGCCGCGCCACGGCAAGGGAACGGCCAGCTCGTCGCCGGCCCGGGTGACACGGCTCCTGCGGCAGGTGCGCCGGGCATGGGTGGATATCCTGCGGGCAACCAGAGCGGCGCGGCGGCTCCGGTGAACCCGCGGGCCGATCCTGCTCCGATGGGGATGGCCGCCGAGATGAGCGGCGCCACCAGCGACCGCGCCATCACCATGAACGTCAAGTCCCAGCTGCTCGCGGAAAAGGGGCTGACTTCCTCCGGCATCCAGGTCAGCACGCAGGACGGTGTGGTCCGCCTGAGCGGCACGGTGAAGAACGACAGCGAACGACTGACAGCGCTCAACGCGACGCGCTCGGTGGCAGGCGTCAAGTCGGTGGAAGACGCGATGCGGGTCGGCAAGTAGCGGGCGCAAGGACAAAGGCGCGGCCTGCCCGCCTGCTTGCACGGGAGGCACACCGCAGGCGGGGCAGGCGCGCGGCCCGGCTGGCGCCGCGCGGTCGGGGGCGGGTCGGGGGCAACGACGCTACGCTATGGGACGTACGGGTCGGTGGGAGGCTGGAGGTCCCGCTCGGTCAGCTGGTCGTCGACGCCGCGGATGATAAGCAAGGCATCGTGTTCCCGTGCCTGCTGCACGCCCGCGGCAATGGCGGCCGCCCGGGACGTAAAGCAGCAGCGTTCGCCGCCAGGTCCATCGGAAACCACTTCCCACTGACCATTGCTCGCGCACGCCACTTGGATGGTAGCGATCGTCATGTTCGGCATCGCATCGTCGATATCTGCATAACGAACTTATAGGTGAAGGAGGTGCCGTACGGTATCGGACGACCTCCTACATTGGTGCGTTTCCAGACGGCCGGGCCATCGCGGGCGAGAGCGCTGACAGTCGCCATGTCCTTTGGCTTGCCCATGTGGCGCAATGCCCATCCCGCAGTGCCCGTCCGTCCTCCAGGCGCTGCCGCGCACCCGGTCCCTCCTTGCGGACCTGAAGCGTGTGCGGCGGGAGACTAGACTGGAAGCAGATCACCGGAAGCAGAGAACAGGGGGCCGGACCGGCAGCGATCGCCAGGGCCTGCGCGCGCGCCTGCGCCGTGCGGGAACCGGGGAGCGCGCCATGCCGCCGTGCCGCAGTGTGATGAAGAGGGATGCTCGCCGTGGTGAATCCAGGAGGGCCGCGCTGATGCGGCTGCTCGAGGAGTTCGCGCTCGCCTTGCTCGTGCTGGCGAGCGCCGGCGTGGCATGGCTGTTGTTCACGCCCCCCGGCCACCGTTGGCTGGCCGGCCTCAGCCTGGCCGAACTGCGTTGCCTGGGGGCGTTCTGCGTCGCCGCAGGCGTGCTCGGCGCCTGGTACTGCGCACGTCGCTGGCGCCGCGCCGGCTGATGCCGGCCCGGGCATGCCCGGCCTATGCCGCCATATATGCCGGCATATCTGCCGGCATATCGATATGCCGATTCGATTGTTCCCCGCGGCCCTGGCGCAGTCCTATCCGGCACGTCCGATCCGCCTCGTGGTGCCCGATCCGCCAGGCGGCGCCACCGACGCGCCGGGGCGAGCGCCTGGGCCAGCCGGCGGTGGTTGAGCACCGCGCCGGCACGGCGATCGGCGCGGCCGCCGCCCCTGCCGCCGCACTCAGAACAGGCCCGTGGTCGGCGGCGCCTCGCCCTTCAGCAGCCAGGCGCCGACCACCGCCGCCTTCCACTGGCGCGGATTGTGGTTGGCCACGGTGCGGGCATTGCGCCAGTGCCGGTCCAGGTTGTACTCACGGTCGCAGGACGAGGCGCCGCCCACGTCGAAAGCGAACTCCGAACTCTTCAGCGCGGCATCGACGGCGAAGTACTGGGCCTGGGCCACCGCGATGGAGGCTTCGGTCAGCGATGCGTTGCTGAGCCGGTCGGCCCAGGCCGCGTCGATCGCCTCGGCGGCGCGCAGGGTGGTGGCCTCGGCGGCGAAGACGAGGGCGGCGATCTGTCCGATGGTCTCCTGCACATAGGGGTCGTCCACCGAACGCTGCGCCGAGCTGTGCTTGATGGGGCGGGCCTTCTCGCGGGCGAACCAGGTCGCGTCATGGAGCGCGTTGCGCGCGATGCCGGCCTCGGTGGCGGCCAGGTATAGCTGGAACAGCGGGGTGACCGGGTTGCGGCGGTCGCGCGGGAAGTAGCTGATGCGCAGCTCATCCGCCTCGACGCGGAGATCGGCGAAGCGCGTGGTGCCGCTGGCGGTGAGGCGCTGGCCGATCGCGTCGAAGTCGTCGACCAGCTCCAGTCCGGCACGGCCGCGCGGCACCGCGAAGTGGGTCTCCTTGCCGTGCTCGTCCAGCGCGATGGAGCTGATCCAGTCGGCGTACAGCGCGCCGGTGCTGTAGTACTTGGTGCCGTTGACGACGTAGTGGTCGCCCCGCCGCCGGATGGTGGCGCGGATCTCGCCATGCCTGCCGCCGCGTTCCACACCGCCGTTGCCCACGATCTGGCCCGCCAGCAGGCGCTGGAACCAAAGCTGCCGCTCGGCCTCGTTGTCCTGGCCGAACAGCAGGCCCTCGACGAGGCCGAAGTTCGGGCGCAGCGCCTGGGCCAGGTTGGAGTCCACCGCGGCCAGGTCGATCAGGAAGCGGATCGCGTCGCGCATGCTGCCGCCGGGGCCGCCATAAGCCTTGGGGATGCGGAAGGTCAGCAGGCCGGCGTTGGCGACTTCGCGGGCCAGGGCATACGGTAGTTCCCGTTCGCGTTCACGTTGTGCCGCGCCATGCGCGATGCGGGGCAGCAGGGCCTGCGCGCGCTGGAACAGCGCGGCCGCGTCGCCGGCGGGCGGCAGCGGCTGGCCGGGCGGTGCCGGGTGCGGATTGATGGCGGTGGCGGTGGCGCCGGCGTGGGCGCGTGGAGGCGCGGCGGCGGGCGCCGCCGGCAAGCTGTCGGTATCAGCCATGGCGATGAGGTGTCACGAGAGGGAGGTGGAAAGGGTGGATGCTGGACGGCGACCGCCGATGGTGTCGCGGCCGGCTTCGCCTGGATGCGCTGGCGCGCGGCGGCGCGGTCGTCGCCGAGCCGGGCCAGGCACCACGTTAGCAACGCCGGGCCGCTCCGGCAAACAAGCGTTTCGTCTTTGTATATGCGGTTCTGACTCAGGCCGGCGGCGGCGCGTCCCCCCGGCGCCGGGGCGCGCTACCCCAGGCTGCGCTGTGCCGCCGCCACCGCCGCCGTGCGGGTTTCCACGCCGAGCTTCTCGTAGATGTGCTCGAGGTGCTTGTTGACGGTGCGCGGGCTCATGCCGAGGATCTCCGCCACGTCACGGTTGGTCTTGCCGCGCGCGACCCAGATCATCACCTCGGCTTCGCGCGCCGTCAGCGCGGGGCCGGCGGTTTCGCCGCGCGACAGTTCGACCACGACCACGGTGGTGCCGGCGCCGGTCAGGCGGCGCAGGCGTAGTCCGCCGAGCCCGTCCACCCGGTCCCCTCCATCGGCTCCGGCCTGTCCGTCCTGCGCGGCGGCGCCGAGGCGCTGGAAGGCCTCGCGCCAGGCGGGCGGCAATGGCGCCCCGGCGGCTGCCGAGGCCCAGCCGTGCGCCCGCAGCAGCGCCGTGGCGCTGGCGTTGGCCCACAGCAGGCGGCCATCGGGCCCGGCCGCGCACATCGGCACCGCGCTGGCCAGCACGGCTTCGCGCGCGCTGCGCGCCAGCCGCGCCTTGCCGGCGTGCGAGCGCACGCGCGCCACCACCTCGGCGATCACCACCGGCTTGGTCACGTAGTCGCAGGCCCCGACCTCGAAGCCGCGCACGATGTGCCGCGTCTCGCCCAGCCCCGTCATGAAGATGACCGGCAGGTCGGCGTGGCGGTCCATCATCGCCGAGCAGGTGGCGAAGCCGTCCATGCCCGGCATGTCGACGTCCAGCAGCACGGCATCGGGCGCGAACGCGGCCAGCGCGTCGAGGGCGGCGCCGCCGCTCGCCGCCGCGTGGACCTGCATGGCTTCCTCGCCCAGGGCACGCGCCAGGAAGCCGCGCGCGTCGGGGCTGTCGTCCACCACGAGGACCCGGGTCGCGCCAGCCAGGGCGGGCGAGGAGTCGAGCAGATCAGGATCGGGTGCCATGCAGGGCCTCGCCTAGGGATGCGTTCAGTGCCGCGCAGTCGCTGCGCGCCAGCGCGAGCATGCGGTGCGCCCAGGCGCCGACCGCGCCGCCGCCGTCGGCCAGTTCGGCCAGCAGGGCTTCGAGGGCGCGCTGCCGGCCGCTGGCGCCCAGTTGCAGCAGTTCGCGCAGCAGGTCGGGCGCGGGCGGCTGTGCTGGCGGCTGCGCTGGCGGCGGTGGTTCCAGCCGTGCTTCCAGCTGCGCCGGCGGCGCGGCCAGCGCGCGCCGCACCATGTCGAGCAGTTCGGCCTCGCGCACCGGCTTGCTGACGAAGCCGAGATGGCCGTGCAGCAGGCGTGCCTCCTCGGTGTTCTGGTGCGCGTTGGCCGAGACGATGACGACCTGCGGCGGTGCCGGCTCGGCGCGGATGCGCCGGCACAGGTCCCAGCCGGAGGCATCGGGCAGGTTCAGGTCGAGCAGCACCAGCTGCGGGCGCCACTGGCGCAGCGCGGGCAGCACCGCCGCGCCTTCGCCGGCCTCGCGCACCGCCAGGCCCAGCGGCGCCAGGAAGCCGCGCAGCACCGCGCGGTGCGCGGCGCGGTCGTCGACCACCAGCACGCGCGCGTGCGGCACCAGCGGGGCGGCGGCCGCGGCGACGGCCGGCCGCGCGGCGGCGGCCACGGCCGGCAGGTAGAGCCGCACGGTGAACTCGCTGCCGGCGCCCGGCGCGCTGCGCAGGCGGATATCGCCGCCCATCAGGTCCGCCAGCAGGCGCACGATGGCCAGCCCCAGGCCGATGCCCTCGCGATCGTCGTGCGGGTTGGCGCGTTCGAAGGGATCGAAGATGCGTGCCTGGTCCTCGGCGGCGATGCCGGGACCGGTGTCGGCCACGCTGAGGGTGGCCAGCTCGCGCTGGTGGCGCACGCTCAGCGTGACGCTGCCGTGCTCGGTGAACTTGATGGCGTTGCTGACGAGATTGATGACGATCTGGCGCAGCCGCTTGGAATCGCCGTGCACGTGCGAGGGCAGCGTGCCTTCCACGCGGTAGCGGAAGGCCAGGCCGCGCGCCGCGGCGAGCGGCCGGAACATGCGCACCAGGTCGTCGAGCAGTTCTTCGAGCGCGACCGCCTCCTGCTCCAGGCGCAGCTTGCCGGCCTCGATGCGCGACAGCTCCAGCAGGCCGTCGACCAGGCTGGACAGGTGCTCGCCGGCGCGGCCGATGGTGCGCACGTCCTCGCGCCACGCCGCCGGCGGCGCGGGCGCGCGCAGCAGCAGCTGCGAGTAGCCCAGGATCGAATTGAGGCCGGCGCGCATCTCGTGGCTCATGCCGGTGATGAAGCGGCTCTTGGCCTGGTTGGCCTGCTCCGCCACCTCCTTGGCGTTCTGCAGCAGCGCATCGGTGTGGCGGTGCGCGTCGATCTCCATCTGCAGCAGCACGTTCTGCCGCTCCGACTCCTCCTGCGCCACGGTGCGGCTCTCGTTGGCCAGCACCAGCCACCACGCCGCCACGGCGGCGAACAGCACCAGGCCGGCGCCGATCTTCAGGAACAGGCTGCCGCGCACGGCGAGCGGGCTGGAGAGCTGTTCCTGCGTGTACAGCAGCCACAGCAGGGTACCGAAGGTGAACACCATGCCGGCCAGCACCAGCGCGAACTGGCCGATGCGGCGCGCCGTCGACGGCGGCGTGCCGGCCGGCAGCACGCGCGCCAGCGCGGTGGCGATCTGCTCCTGCGCGCTCGCGCCCGGCTTGCAGCGGTCGCCGCAGCGCGCGTCGAGGGTGCAGCAGAGCGAGCAGATCGGGCCGCGGTAGGCCGGGCAGGCGGCCACGTCTTCCTGCTCGAAGGGATTGCGGCAGATCGCGCAGCGGATGACGGCATGGCGCTTGCCGAAGTCGGCCGGCGCGCGCGCGATGAAGTAGCGCGACTGCGTCGCCAGCGCGATCAGCGGCGGCAGGGCGATGGACAGGGCCAGGGCGATGCCGATCGAGGCCGGGCGCAGGGTCTCGCCGAACACGCCCAGGTGCGCCAGCAGCGACAGCGCGGAGGCCAGCGCCATGCCGCCGAAGCCGGCCGGATTGATGTCGAACAGGTAGGCGCGGCGGAATTCGATGGCGCGCGGCGACAGCCCCAGCGGCTTGCTGATGACGAGATCGGCGAACAGCGCGCCGACCCAGGCCACGGCCAGGTGCGCGTAGAGCGCCAGCACCTGCTCGAGCGCCTCGAACACCCCCATCGCCATCAGCATCAGCGCGATCAGCACGTTGAAGGCGAGCCACACCACGCGCCCCGGGTGGCTGTGGGTCAGGCGCGCGAACACGTTCGACCAGGCCAGCGAGCCGGCGTAGGCATTGGTGATGTTGATCTTGGTCTGCGAGACCAGCACCAGCACCCCGGTCAGCGCCACCGGGACCCAGGCCGGCCAGCTGCCGCCGAGGCCGCGCGCGAAGCCGGCGAGGTACATCTGCGTCGGCTCCAGCGCGTGCGCGATCGGCAGCTCGGCCTGCAGCACGATGAAGGCGAGGAAGGCGCCGCCGGCCATCTTCGCCGCCCCCAGCACGATCCAGCCCGGCCCGGCCGCGATCAGTGCGCCCCACCAGCGCAGGCGGTTGCGCCGCGTCAGCGGCGGCATGAAACGCAGGAAGTCGACCTGTTCGCCGATCTGGGCGATCAATGCCGCGGCCACCGTGGCGGCGGCGCCGAAGGCGTGCCACGAGAAGCCGTCGCCGTCCGCCAGGCGCCCGTTCAGGGTCAGGAAGTCGGCATAGCGGTGCGGCTCGCGCCACAGGATCAGCGCGTACGGCAGCACCAGCAGCACCAGCCAGAGCGGCTGGGTCCACAGCTGGATGCGCGACAGCAGCGTGACGCCGTGCGTCACCAGCGGGATCACCACCAGCGCGGACAGCAGGTAGCCGAGCGGGCGCGGCAGGCCGAACAGCATCTCGAAGGCCTGCGCCATGATGGCCGCCTCGAGGGCGAAGAAGATGAAGGTGAAGCTGGCGTAGATCAGCGAGGTGATGGTCGAGCCCAGGTAGCCGAAGCCCGCGCCGCGCGCCAGCAGGTCCATGTCCAGGCCGTGCCGCGCCGCGTAGTAGGAGATCGGCAGGCCGGTCAGGAAGATCACCAGCGCCGCCGCGCCGATGGCCCACATCGCATTGGTGAAGCCGTAGCTCAGCGTGATGGCGGCGCCGATCGCCTCCAGCGCGAGGAAGGCCACCGCACCAAAAGCGGTATTGGCGACGCGGAAGGCGCTCCACTTGCGGAACGATCTTGGTGCAAAGCGCAGCGCGTAGTCCTCGAGCGTCTCGTCGGCGACCCAGCGGTTGTAGTCGCGCCGGATCTTGCTGATGCGCTGGACGGGTTGGCTGGCGCTCGACATGGACAGGGGCAGGGACCGGGACAGGGACTGGAACAGGGACGAAAGAGGCCGACGGGAAGTCGGAACGATCGGCGATGCCGCTGCGCGACGCAAGAAGCGTGCCGCGGTGCCGCGTACGTTGAATGACGTATGGCCGCGCCGGCGCCGCCGCCGCATAGTCCGCTCAACGCCGCACCGCAGCATCCCCGCGCCGCGGCACCGATCCCGATCCCGAACCCGATCCCTATCCCACCTGCCGCCAAGGAGCATCGACCATGCGTGACAAGAACCGAGACGGGGCCAGCCCCGCGCCGTCCTCGCCCATTCCCGCCGAAGGCCGCGCCGTATCGCTGCCGCGGCGCCGGCTGGTGCAGGGCATCGCCACCCTGCCGGCGCTGTCGCTGGCGGGCCTGGCCGGCCAGGCCGGCGCCGCCAACCCGCCCACCGCGGCGGTCAACACCACCCGGCTGGCCGTCAGCGACGGCGAGGTCATCGTGGGCCAGCTCCACTCGGCCACCGGCACCATGGCGATCTCGGAGACCGGCTCGATCCAGGCCGAGCAGCTCGCCATCGACCAGATCAACGCCGCCGGCGGCGTGCTGGGCCGCAAGATCAAGGTGATCAAGGAGGACGGCGCCTCGGACTGGCCCACCTTCGCCGAGAAGTCGAAGAAGCTGCTGGTCAACGACCGCGTCGCCGCCGTGTTCGGCTGCTGGACCTCGGCCTCGCGCAAGGCGGTGCTGCCGGTCTTCGAGAAGGAGAACGGCCTGCTCTACTACCCCACCTTCTACGAAGGCCTGGAGCAGTCGAAGAACGTGATCTACACCGGGCAGGAAGCCACCCAGCAGATCCTCTGGGGACTGGACTGGGCGGCCAGGCAGAAGGGCGCCAAGAGCTTCTTCCTGATCGGCTCCGACTACATCTGGCCGCGCACCTCGAACAAGATCGCGCGCAAGCACATCGAGAACTTCCTCAAGCTGAAGGTGGTCGGCGAGGAGTACTACCCGCTCGGCCACACCAACTTCAACTCGCTGATCAACAAGATCAAGGTGGCCAAGCCGGACTGCATCTACGCCATCGTGGTGGGCGGCTCCAACGTGGCCTTCTACAAGCAGCTCAAGGCCGCCGGCATCACCGCGGACAAGCAGTTCCTGCTGACCATCTCGGTGACCGAGGACGAGGTGCTCGGCATCGGCGGCGAGAACATCGCCGGCTTCTACGCCGCCATGAAGTACTTCCAGTCGCTCGACAACCCCAACAACAAGCAGTTCGTCGACGCCTTCAAGGCCAAGTACGGCGCCAAGTCGGTGATCGGCGACGTCACCCAGGCCGCCTACCTCGGTCCCTGGCTGTGGAAGGCCGCCGTCGAGCGCGCCGGCAGCTTCGATGTCGACAAGGTGGTGGCGGCCTCGCCGGGCATCGAGCTGAAGAGCGCGCCCGAGGGCTACGTCAAGGTCGATCCGAACCACCACCTGTGGAGCAAGACGCGCGTCGGCCTGGCCCAGCTCGATGGCCAGTTCAAGGTGGTGGCCGAGTCGCCGCAGCTGATCCCGCCCAATCCCTTCCCCAAGGGCTACCAGTAAGCCGAGGAGCCGGTCATGAGTCTCTCCGACATGCTGAACATCGGCCTGATGCAGGGCTTCGCCGGCCTGAGCCTGTTCTCGGTGCTGTTGCTGATGGCCCTCGGGCTGGCCATCATCTTCGGCCAGATGGGAGTCATCAACATGGCCCATGGCGAGTTCATGACCATCGGCGCCTACACCATCTTCCTGGCCTCGGCCACGGTCGAGCGCCTGGCGCCCGCCTGGATGCCGTACTACTTCCCGCTGGCCATCGGCGCGGCCTTCGTGATCGCCTTCGCCGCCGGCTGGCTGGCCGAGTGGGCCCTGATCCGGCACCTCTACCGGCGCCCGCTCGACACGCTGCTGGCCACCTGGGGCCTGTCGCTCGGCATGCAGCAGGTGTTCCGCTCGACCTTCGGGCCCAAGGAGGTCAGCCCCACGCTGCCCGACTGGCTGATGGGCTCGTGGACACCGGCGCCCGGCCTCGACATCCCCATCAACGGCCTCTTCGTGATGGCGCTGACGCTGTGCGTGGCGGGGCTGGTCTGGCTGGCGCTGTACCGCTCGCGCTGGGGCCTGCGCGTGCGCGCCACCACCGCCAACCGCGCCATGGCCAATGCCGCCGGCATCCATACGCGGCGCACCGACCGGCTCACCTTCGCCATCGGCTGCGGCATCGCCGGCGTGGCCGGCGCGGCCTTCACCACGATCGGCTCGACCGGGCCGACCAGCGGCTCGCTATACATCGTCGACTCCTTCCTGGTGGTGACCTTCGGCGGCGCGGCCAGCCTGGCGGGCACGGTGGCCTCGGCCTTCGGCATCGCGCAGACGCAGTCGATCACCGAGTTCTTCCTGACCGGCTCGATGGCGCGCGTGCTGACGCTGCTGCTGATCGTGACCATCCTGATGATCCGTCCGCAGGGCCTGTTCGCCCCCGCGGTGCGGCGCTAACCGGAGTTGCAGATGCCTGCCACGAAATCCCTCCCCCGCGCCGCGCTGGCCGCGCTGCGCGGCGAATGGCTCGGCTACGCCGTGCTGGCCCTGGTGCTGCTGGTGGTGCTGCCGCTGGCGTGCGACGTGTTCCGCCTGAACCTGATCGGCAAGTACCTCAGCTATGCCTTCGTCGCCGTCGGCCTGGTCATGCTGTGGGGCTACGGCGGCGTGCTCAGCCTCGGCCAGGGCGTGTTCTTCGGCCTCGGCGGCTACGCCATGGCGATGTTCCTCAAGCTCGAGGCTTCGGATGCGAAGAGCACCGCGATCCAGTCCACGCCGGGCATCCCGGACTTCATGGACTGGAACCAGCTCACCGCGCTGCCCTGGTGGTGGGAGCCGTTCCGCCACCTGCCGCTGGCGCTGCTCGGCGTGGTCGCCGTCCCGGTGCTGCTGGCCTTCGTGGTCGGCTTCGCCATGTTCCGGCGCCGTGTCGGCGGCGTCTACTTCGCCATCATCACGCAGGCGGTGGCGCTGATCCTGTCGGTGCTGATCATCGGCCAGCAGGGCTACACCGGCGGCGTCAACGGCATCACCGACCTGAAGACCCTGCTCGGCTGGGACATCCGCACCGACGGCGCGCGGCTGGTGCTGTACTTCGTCAACGTGGCCCTGCTGCTGGGCGCCATGGCGCTGTGCCGCTGGATCCAGCACACCAAGCTGGGCGTGCTGCTGCTGGCCATGCGCGACAAGGAGGACCGCGTGCGCTTCTCCGGCTACGACGTCGCCATGTTCAAGGTCTTCGTGTTCTGCCTGGCGGCCGCGCTGGCGGCGGTCGGAGGGGCCCTGTTCACGCTGCAGGTCGGCTTCATGTCGCCGTCCTTCGTCGGCATCGTGCCGTCGATCGAGATGGTGATCTTCGCCGCCGTGGGCGGGCGCATGAGCCTGGTCGGCGCCGTGTGGGGCACGCTGCTGGTCAACGCCGGCAAGACCTACTTCTCGGAGAGCTTTCCCGACCTGTGGCTGTTCCTGATGGCGGCGCTCTTCATCGGCGTGGTGGTGGCCTTTCCCGACGGGCTGGCCGGCCTCTACGGCAAGTACCTGGGCCGCCGCGCCGGCGAGACACCGCAGGAGCCCGCCGACGGCATCCCTGCCAAGACTGCCTGAGCCTGAACCCGAGCGGGAGCGACCATGAGCAATACCGACTTCATGCTGGCCGTCGAGGACCTGACGGTTTCCTTCGACGGCTTCAAGGCGATCGACGGGCTTACGCTCTACGTCGACCGCGACGAGCTGCGCGTGATCATCGGCCCGAACGGCGCCGGCAAGACCACGCTGCTCGATCTCATCTGCGGCAAGACGCGCGCCAGCGGCGGCAGCATCAAGTTCGCCAACCGCGAGATGAGCGGCCTGCCGGAGTACGAGATCGTGCGCGCCGGCATCGGCCGCAAGTTCCAGACCCCGTCGATCTACGAGAACCTGAGCGTGTTCCAGAACCTGGCGGTGTCCTTCCCGCGTGGGCGCGGCGTGCTGGGCGCGCTGGCCTTCCGCACCACCGACGAGGTGCGCCGGCGCGTGGCCGGAGTGGCTGCCGAGATCGGCCTCGGCGACGCGCTGGAGCGCGAGGCCGCGCAGTTGTCGCACGGCCAGAAGCAATGGCTGGAGATCGGCATGCTGCTGATGCAGGAACCGCAGCTGCTGATGCTGGACGAGCCGATCGCCGGCATGAGCGTGCGCGAGCGCGAGCAGACCGCCGCGCTGCTGCGCCGCATCAGCAAGGGGCGCGCCGTGATCGTGATCGAGCACGACATGGACTTCGTGCAGCAGATCGCCCACAAGGTCACCGTGATGCACCAGGGAAAGATCCTGGCCGAAGGCTCGATGGCGCAGGTGCAGAGCGACCCGCGCGTGATCGACGTCTACCTGGGCCATTGAGATGGCCGCCCCAATCCAACGCGACAGGAGGAAGCCCGCATGCTGAGCGTCGACAACGTGGTCGTCAACTATGGCCAGAGCGAGGCGCTGCACGGCGTCTCGTTCGCGGCCGCGCAGGGCGAGACGGTGGCCATCATGGGCCGCAACGGCATGGGCAAGACCACGCTGTTCAAGGCCATGATCGGCATGCTGCCGGTGCGTTCCGGCCAGGTGCGCGTCGACGGCCGCGACGTCGCGCGCGAGGAGAGCTACCGCCGCGTGCGCGCCGGCCTCGGCTACGTGCCGCAGGGCCGCATGATCTTCTCCCACCTGAGCGTCGAGGAGAACATCCTGACCGGCATGCAGCAGGGCAGCGCGCGCCGCATTCCGGAGGACATCTTCGCCATGTTCCCGGTGCTGTTCGAGATGCGCAAGCGCAAGGGCGGCAACCTGTCGGGCGGCCAGCAGCAGCAACTGGCGATCGCGCGCGCCCTGGTCGCCGAGCCCAAGGTGCTGCTGCTCGACGAGCCGACCGAGGGCATCCAGCCGTCGATCATCAAGGACATCGCGCGCGCGCTCGACGAGATCCGCCGCACGCGCGGCATCACCATCGTCTTCTCCGAGCAGGTCCTGAGCTTCGCGCTCGACGTGGCCGACCGGCTGCTGGTCATCGAGGGCGGCCGCTTCGTCCACGAGACCGCCCGCGACAGTACCGACGTCGGCCATATCCGCGCGCTGCTCTCGGTCTGAGCGGCCTTCCCACTCCCACTTCCCACTTCCCACCACCGGCATCCCAAGCAGGAGGCATCGCCATGACAGACACCCTGATCCAGGTCGACCTGGCCCAGTCGCCCTACGAAAACCCCGACGTGCACAACCGCTGGCACCCGGACATCCCGATGGCCTGCTGGGTCAAGCCGGGCGACGATTTCATCCTGGAGACCTACGACTGGACCGGCGGCTTCATCCAGAACAACGATTCGGCCGACGACGTGCGCGACATCGACCTGTCGATCGTGCATTTCCTCTCCGGCCCGGTCGGCGTCGAAGGCGCCGAGCCCGGCGACCTGCTGGTGGTCGACCTGCTCGACATCGGCGCCAAGGCCGACAGCCAGTGGGGCTTCAACGGCTTCTTCTCCAGGCAGAACGGCGGCGGCTTCCTCACCGACCATTTCCCGCAGGCGCAGAAGTCGATCTGGGACTTCCACGGCATGTTCACCTCGTCGCGCCATATTCCCGGCGTGAACTTCGCCGGCCTGATCCATCCCGGGCTGATCGGCTGCCTGCCGGACAAGGCCATGCTGGAGACGTGGAACCGGCGCGAAGCGGAGCTGATTTCCAGCGATCCCGCCCGCGTGCCCGGGCTGGCCAACCCGCCCTTCGCCGCCACCGCCCACATGGGCCGGCTGCAGGGCGACGCGCGCGAGCAGGCGGCCGCCGCCGGCGCGCGCACGGTGCCGCCGCGCGAGCATGGCGGCAACTGCGATATCAAGGACCTGTCGCGCGGCGCCAAGGTCTACTTCCCGGTCTACGTCGATGGCGCGGGCCTGTCGGTGGGCGACCTGCACTTCAGCCAGGGCGATGGCGAGATCACCTTCTGCGGCGCCATCGAGATGGCGGGCTGGGTCCACATGCGCGTGTCGCTGATCAAGGGCGGCATGGCCAAGTACGGCATCCGCAATCCGATCTTCAAGCCCAGCCCGATCACGCCGGCCTACAACGACTACCTGATCTTCGAAGGCATCTCGGTGGACGAGGCGGGCAAGCAGCACTACCTCGACGTGAACGTGGCCTACCGCCAGGCCTGCCTGAACGCCATCGAGTACCTGACCAAGTTCGGCTACTCGCGCGCCCAGGCCTACTCGATCCTCGGCACCGCGCCCGTGCAGGGCCATATCAGCGGCGTGGTCGACGTGCCGAACGCCTGCGCCACGCTGTGGCTGCCGACGCAGATCTTCGACTTCGACATCCGCCCGAGCGCCAGCGGCCCGGCGCGCATGATCCAGGGCGGCGTGGACCTGCCGCTGTCGCCGGACCTGCCCTGACGCGGATCGTCGCGCCCCACCGTTGCCACCATTGCGGAGAACCGATGCCCACCTACGACTACCGATGCGATGACTGCGGCGACTTCGCCGTGATGCGGCCGATGGCGCGGCGCGACGAGGCGGCGCGCTGCCCCGGCTGCGGGGCGTACGCGCCCCGTGCCTGGGTGGCCGCGCCCGCGCTGGCCAGCATGAACGCCGCGACGCGCCAGGCGCACGCGCTCAACGAGCGCAGCGCCAGCGCGCCCAAGGAAAGCGCGCGGCACGGACCGGGCTGCGGCTGCTGCGGGCCGGTGAAGCTGGCGGGGCGCGCCGAGGGCGCCAGGCAGGCGGGCTCGCGGCCCTGGATGATCAGCCACTGAGCGCGACCGCCGGCACCGCACGGAGCCGCCCGGAGCCGCCCGGTGCCGCCCGGTGCCGCCCGGTGCCGCGGGAAGGAGCGTTACACGACGCCCTTGGCGCGCAGCGCCGCGAACTGCTCCGGGCCGATCTGCAGGCAGTCCCGCAGCACTTCCTCGGTATGCTGGCCCAGCGCCGGCGGCGCATGGCGCAGCGTCGGCGGCGTGTCGGACAGGCGCAGCGGGCTGGCGGTGCTGACCACCCGGGCGATGCCGTCGGACGCCGGCGGGCGCGCGCCCGGGTAGCGCTCCTGCTCGATGCGCAGGCCGCGGTGGCGCACCTGCGGATCGTCGTAGGCCTGGGCGATGTCGTTGATCGGGCCGCACGGCACCGTCTTGGCTTCCAGCAGCGTGATCCACTGCGCCGTGGGCCGGCCGCGCGTGACCTCCATCATCATCGGGATCAGCGTCTTGCGGTGGGTCACGCGGCCGGCATTGGTGGCGAAGCGCTCGTCCTGCGCCCAGTCCACTTCGGCGGCCTCGCAGAAGCGCGCGAACTGGCCGTCGTTGCCGATCGCCAGCAGCATATTGCCGTCGGCGGTGGGGAAGTCCTGGTAGGGCACCACGCTGGGATGGATATTGCCCTGGCGCTGCGGCACGTTGCCGGCATTGAGGAAGCCGGCGCCCTGGTTGGCCAGCACGGCCATGGCGACGTCCAGCAGCGCGATGTCGATGTGCTGGCCGCGGCCGGTGCGGTGGCGGGCCTCCAGCGCGCCCAGGATGGCGGTGGTGGCATACATGCCGGTGAACAGGTCGATCACCGCCACGCCGACCTTCATCGGGCCGCCGCCGGGCTCGCCGTCGGCATGGCCGGTGATGCTCATCAGGCCGCTCATGGCCTGGATCAGCAGGTCGTAGCCGGGCCGCGCGGCATAGGGGCCGGTGTGGCCGAAGCCGGTCACGGAACAGTAGATCAGGCGCGGGTTCAGCTCGCGCAGGCTGTCGTAGTCCAGCCCGTAGCGCTTGAGGCCGCCGGTCTTGAAGTTCTCCACCACCACGTCGCTCTGGCGGGCCAGCTCGCGGATCAGCGCCTGGCCCTCGCTGGTCGCCATGTCCACGGTGAGCGAGCGCTTGTTGCGGTTGCAGGCGGCGAAGTAGCAGGCCTGGCGGGTCGGCTCGCCGGCCTCGTCGGCGAAGAACGGGGGGCCCCAGTGGCGGGTGTCGTCGCCTTCGCCGGGCTTTTCGATCTTGATCACGTCCGCGCCCAGGTCGGCAAGGTTCTGTGTGCACCATGGGCCGGCCAGCACGCGTGAGAGGTCGAGTACGCGCAGGTGGCTCAAGGCACCGGGGGCACCGGGGGCACCGGCAGGGGCGGAGGGGGCGGAGGGGGCGGAGACGGAGGAAGCGTCGGTCATGGCGGTCGGGGCGAACGGGACGGGCAGCCTGCAGGCACGGCAGGCACGGGCGTCCATGCTAGAGGGCGCCCGTGCGCCTGAGTTCGGGATTTTGGAAGGCGGTCTTTGGGCGACGCTTCCCGGGCGGCGCCGCGCGCTTCGCGCACCATGTTGCGCGCGATGATGACCTGCTGGACCTGCGGGCTCCCTTCGTACCGGCGGAACCGCCGCACGTCGCGGCGGCGCGCTCAGTCCAGCGTCACGCCCTGGAGCACGGTGGCCCACTGGGCGCGCTCGCGCGCGGCCGTGTTCACCACGTCCTGCGCGTTGCCGTTCCACTGCTCGTAGCCGACGTCGGCGTAGCGCTTCTTGAGGTCGGGGTCGGCCACGGCCTGCTGCACCGCCTGGCCCAGCTTGCGGGCCAGCTCGGGAGCCATGCCCCTGGGCGCGTAGATGGCGTACCAGCCGCCGGCCTCGTAGTCCTTGAGTCCGGCGATGCCGGACTCGCGGAAGGTGGGCACGTCGGGCAGCGCGGGGCTGCGCTTGGGCGAACCCACGGCGATGGCCTTGACCTTGCCGCCGTGCACGTAGGAGCTGGCGGTGCTGATGATGTCGAACAGCAGGTCGATCTGCCCACCGATGGTGTCCGTCATGGCCGGCGCGTTGCCCTTGTAGGGGATGTGGTTCAGCTCGATCTGCGCCTGACGGGCGAACAGGGCCGCGGCGATATGGTTGGAGCTGCCCACGCCGGACGAGCCGTAGCTGAGCTTGCCGGGGTGCGCCTTGGCGTAGGCCACCAGTTCCTGGGTGGTGCGGAACGGCTCCTTCTGGTTGGCCACCAGCATGTTGTAGTAGCGCGCCACCGGTGCCACCGGCGTGAGGTCCTTGGCCGGATCGAACGGGAGGTGCCGCATGATGTTGGGCGCGACGGTCAGCGCGGCGCTGGCGGCGAACCACAGCGTGTTGCCGTCGGGGCGGGCGCGCACCACCTCGCGGCCGGCCAGCGTCGCGTTGGCGCCGGGCTTGTTGTCGACGATGACGTTGGCGTTGAGGCTCTTGCCCAGCGCGACGGCGAACAGGCGCGCGGCCTGGTCGGCAGGGCCGCCGGCGGCGTAGCCCACCACCAGGCGGATCGGCTGGCCGCCGGCCTGCGCGTGCGCGGGGACGGTGGCCAGCGCCGCGCCGCACAGGGCAAGGGTGGACAGCAGGAGGCGGCGGCGTGAAGCGGACATCAAGACAATCTCCTTCGTAATGCGGGAAGCGGAAAACAGGAAGCGGAAAGCAGGAAACGCAGGAAACGCAGGAAACGCAGGAAACGCAGGCACGGCCGCGCCCGCCGCGCCGCCGGACGGGCCGGCGCGCGGGCGCGGGGTGCTGCGCTTCAGGGGGAACGGCGCCGCGTCAGCAGCGCTCGAAGACGGCGGCGATACCCTGGCCGCCGCCGATGCACATGGTTTCCAGCCCGTAGCGGCCGCCGCGGCGCTGCAGCTCGTGCAGCAGCGTGGCCAGGATGCGCACGCCGGTGGCGCCGATCGGGTGGCCCAGCGAGATGCCGGAGCCGTTGACGTTGAGCTTGTGCTCGATGGCATCCTGGTCGTGCCAGTCCCAGCCCTTGAGCACGGCCAGCACCTGGCAGGCGAAGGCCTCGTTCAGCTCGACCAGGTCCATCTGCTCCAGCGTCAGGTTCAGGCGCGCCAGCAGCTTCTTCACCGCCGGCACCGGGCCGATGCCCATGTGCGAGGGCTCGCAGCCGGCGGCCGCCCAGCCCACCAGCGTGGCCATGGGGGTGAGGCCGAGCTCGGCCAGCTTGTCCTCGGCCACGATCAGGCAGGCGGCGGAGGCATCGTTCTGCTGGCTGGCGTTGCCGGCGGTGACGGTGCCGTCGGGCATCAGCGCGCGCAGCTTGGCCAGGCTGGCCAGCGAGGTATCGGGGCGGAAGCCCTCGTCGCGCGTGAAGGCGACGGGGTCGCCCTTGCGCTGCGGCACCTGGACCGGCACGATCTCATCGGCGAAGCGGCCCGCTTCCCACGCCGCCGCGGCGCGCGCGTGGCTGCGCACGGCGAAGGCGTCGGCCTGCTCGCGGCTGATGCCGTAGTCGCGCGCCAGGTTCTCGGCGGTCTCGATCATGCCGGAGATCCTGCCGAAGCGCTCCACCGGCTGCGAGCGTTCGCGGCCGCGGTCGAGGCGGTCGAAGAAGCGCACATTGCCCGAGCGCGCGCCCCAGCGCATGTCGGTGGTGTAGTACTCGATATTGCTCATGCTCTCCACGCCACCCGCGATCACCACGTCGGCGGCGCCGCTCTGCACCATCATCGCGGCGGTGACGATGGCCTGCAGGCCGCCGCCGCAGCGGCGGTCGAGCTGCATGCCCGGCACCTCGACCGGCAGGCCGGCCTGCAGCGCGGCCCAGCGGCCCACGCAGGGCACTTCGCTGTTGGCGTAGGACTGGGCGAACACCACGTCGTCGATGCGGGCGGGATCGATGCCGCTCTTCTGCACCACGGCGCGCACCGTGGTGGCGGCCAGTTCCTCGACGGGCACCGGTCGCAGGCTGCCGCCGAAGGTGCCGACGGGGGTGCGGAGGGGGGTGACGATTGCGGCTCTGCGCATGGGAGTCTCCTTGGGAAGGTCTGTGGAATGGGCTGGGTCGGTCAGGCGGGATCGGCGGCCGGCATGTCAGGCCGCGGCCGCCGGTCCCGGCTGGGCCACGAAGACCGCGCCGCACTGGCGCAGCAGCGCATGGCCCTGCCGTTCGAGCTCGGCGCGGTGCGCCGGCGCGGCGATGTCCAGCATGCGGCGCATGCGTTGCGACAGCGTCGCGCCGCGCAGGTCGGCCACGCCGTATTCGGTGACGATCAGGCCGGCGTCGGCGCGCGGCGTGCTGACCGGGCCGGACAGCGCCGCCACGATGCGGCTGCTGTCCTTGGCCGTGGCCGGCAGGGCGACGATGGGCAGGCCGCCGCGGCTGCGCGCCGCGCCGCGCAGGAAGTCGACCGCGCCGCCCACGGCGCCGACGTAGACGCCGGCGGCCACCTCGGCATTGACCTGGCCGGTCAGGTCGACCTCGATCGCGGCGTTGATGGCGGCCAGCTTGTGGCTGGCGGCGAGCACCTCGGGGTCGTGGGTATAGCGGGTCTCGCGCAGCTCGAAGCCTGCGTTGCGGTGGGCCCAGCGCCGCACCCGCTCGCCGCCCATCAGGATGCCGCCGATGCCGAGGCCGGTGTCGACGGTCTTGCGCGCGTTGGTCAGCACGCCGGCCTCGGCCAGCGCGGCGATGCCGTCGCCGACGGCGCCGCTGTGCAGCCCCAGGTCGCGGTGGCCGTGCAGGGCGGCCACCACCGCCTCGGGCAGGTTGCCGATGCCCATCTGCAAGGTGGCGCCATCCTCGATCCAGCCGGCGATATGGCGCGCGATGGCCTGCTCGGCCTCGCCGGGGGCGCCGCGGCCGAGGTCCAGCGGCGGATACTGCGCCGGCACCAGCAGGTCGATGTCGTCCGCCGTCAGGTAGCGGCTGCCATGGGTCCAGGGCAGGGCGGGATTGACCTCGGCGATGACCACGCGGGCGCGGTCGAGCGCGGCCGGCATGTATTCGTGCACCACGCTCAGGCTGTGGCGGCCCAGTTCGTCGGCGGGCGACACCTGCACCAGCACCACGTCCGCCGGCAGCGTGCCGGCGCGGATCAGGCCGGGCAGGTGCGAGTAGTGGCTGGGCACGATGTCCAGCACGCCGGCCTTGGCCAGCTGCCGGTGCGGGCCGCTGGCGGCGTAGCCGAAGAAGTCGAACACGTCGGCCTGCGCGGGCTGCAGCGTGTCGGCCTGGCCGATGCCGACGAAGATGCCGAGCCGCCCGCCCTGGGCGATGGCGTGGCGGTGCCCGACCAGCGCGCGCGTCAGGGTCAGCGGCTCGGCGGTGGCCTGTCCCCACCAGACGGTGTCGCCGGGGCGGATCAGGGCCTGCAGTCGCGAGGCCAGGGTTTGCGTGTCCACGGAACGGTAGCTCCTAAGGGGGCAGGGGGCAGGGGGGGCAGGCCGGCGGCCGGGCTGCGGCCGGCGGCGGGATGGCGGTCGGGCGGAATGCCGGCCGGTGCCGGCCGCTGTCGCCCGGTGTCGGCCGGTGTCGGCGTTCGGGCCGGCTCAGGCAAGCGGCTCAGGCAAGCTCGGCCCAGCCGTGGCTGAGCACGACCTTGTCGCGCTCGGCCACGCGGGCGCGCAGCTGGAAGTGGTTCGGCTGGCCCGGCACGCGCCAGATCTCGGTCACCAGCGTCTCGCCGGGGTAGACCGGCGCGGCGAAGCGGATGTCGAGCGCGCGCAGGCGGGCCGGGTCGCCGCCGGCGCACTGGCGCAGCAGCGCATGCCCCACCAGGCCGTAGCTGGCCAGGCCGTGCAGGATGGGGCGCGCGAAACCGGCCGCGGCGGCCACCGCCGGGTCGGCATGCAGCGGGTTGTAGTCGCCCATCAGGCGGTACAGCAGCGCGGCCTCGGGGCGGATCGCCCGGGTGTCGGTGAAGTCCGGGGCGCGCTCCTCGGGCACGGGCTGCAGCGCCGGCAGCGGCGCGTCGCTGGGCTGGCCGCCGTCGCGCAGGCTGTAGCCGCCGTCGCCGCGCAGGAAGGAGACCTGCTGCACGGTGGCGAGCAGTTCGCCCTGCGCGGTTTCCAGGCGCCGCTCGGTCACCATGATGGCGCCCTTGCCCTCGCCCTTGTCGCTCAGGTGGGTGATGCGGTTGTGGCCGACGATGTCGGCGCTGGCCGGCAGCGGGCGGTGCAGGCGCATGCGCTGCTCGCCGTGCAGCAGCTTGACCCAGTCGATGCCGGTGTCGGCCTCGCGCGCCCAGAAGCCCGGATAGCCGAGCACCACGGCCTGGGTGGGCAGGGCGCGCAGGCCGCCGGCCTTGCCCTCGAACACGAAGGGCAGGGCGGCCTCGTCCAGCGGGTCGCTGCCCAGGCCCAGGCTGAGCGCGTACAGCATGGTGTCGCGCTCGGCGTAGTGCTGGCGGATGGGCGCGAAGGCGCGCTGCTTGAGGTGGTCGTAGCGGATGGCCATGGGTGTCTCCTCCTGGTCGCTGGCTCGGATCGTTGGTGCTGCTGGCGGGCTCTGCGGGTTCTGCGGGTTCTGCGGGTTCTGCGGGTTCTGCGGGTTCTGCGGGTGCTGCGGGTGCTGCGGGTGCTGCGGGTGCTGCGGGTGCTGCCGGGTGGTTCCTGCCGCTCGCGTCGGCTCAGACCGGATCCCAGCAGAACACGTCGCCCGAGCGCTCCATCGGCACGAAGGCGGCCTTGAGCGCCGGCATGCCGTGTTCCGCGATGAAGCCGGGCGTCCAGCCTTCGCTGCGGTGCACGGAGCGCAGCGGGCGCGGCTGGCTCATGACGAAGATCTCGTTGTTGCGCACGGCAAAGACCTGGGCATTGACCTCGCGGGCAGCGTCGGAGAGCAGGTAGACGGCCAGCGGCGCGATCTTGTTGGGCGTCATCTGCTGGATCTTGGCCACGCGCGCCTGCTGCTCGGGCGTGTCGGTGGGGATCGAGCCGATCATGCGGCTCCAGGCGAACGGCGCGATGCAGTTGGAGCGCACGTTGAACTTCTGCATGTCCAGCGCGATGCTCTTGGACAGCGCCACCAGGCCGAGCTTGGCGGCGCTGTAGTTGGCCTGGCCCAGGTTGCCGATCAGGCCCGAGGTCGAGGTCATGTGCACGAAGGCGCCGCCCTCCTGCTCCTTGAAGTGGTTGGCGGCGGCGCGGCTCATGTAGTAGCTGCCGTACAGGTGCACCTTGAGCACGGCGTCCCATTCGTCCACGCTCATCTTGTGGAAGAAGCGGTCGCGCAGGATGCCGGCGTTGTTCACCACGCCGTCGACGCGGCCGAAGGTGTCCACGGCGCAGGCGATGATGCGGGCCGCGCTGTTGGCTTCCGACACGCTGTCCGTGTTGGCCACCGCCTGGCCGCCGGCGGCCTGGATCTCTTCGACCACGCGCTGCGCGGGACCGGCATCCTGGCCTTCGCCGTTGGTCGAGGTGCCGATGTCGTTGACCACCACCTTGGCGCCCTCGGCGGCCATGGCCAGGGCGATATCGCGCCCGATGCCGCCGCCGGCGCCCGTCACCACCACCACCTTGTCCTGCATCATGCCTGCCATGTCGGTCCCTCTCTTGTGTACGGAAATTGCCGGCAGGATCTCGCCAAACGGCGTTTTGCGCTATTCGACAATGCCAATGGCCGCCTTCGGCAATGGTGAAAGTGGGGCGCGACCGTGGGGTGGAAGTGAAGTGCAAGGCGGCGGCGGAGCGGCCTGGCGCGGCGCCGCGGGGGGCACGATCCCGGCGCGATCCCGGCGCGATCCGGGCAGGACTTAAGCACACGCGAAGACGCGCTTCCGCAAACGCTGATTGCGCCGGCGGCCGACTGGCCCGACCATGCGGACCTGACGTACCAGACACGGGCGTGGACCGGGTCCGGCGTGCGCGGGCAGCGGCCCGCCGCCGCCGTGCCGGCCCGCGCCGCCGCACCGCCGGCGCTTGCGCGGCAAGCCCGGGGGCCCTGAACAGCCAACACGCCGAACGTTTCCATGATCGAGCAGACCCAATCCAACAACTACCAGGAAATTCGCGACGCGGTGCGCGCGCTGTGCGCCGAGTTCCCGGACGAGTACTTCCGCAAGGTGGACGAGCAGCGTGCCTATCCCGAGGCCTTCGTCAACGCGCTCACCAAGGCCGGCTGGCTGGCCGCGCTGATCCCGCAGGAGTACGGCGGCTCCGGCCTGGGGCTGACCGAGGCCTCGGTCATCATGGAGGAGATCAACCGCTGCGGCGGCAACTCCGGCGCCTGCCACGGCCAGATGTACAACATGGGCACGCTGCTGCGCCACGGCTCCGAAGCGCAGAAGCAGAAGTACCTGCCCAAGATCGCTTCCGGCGAGTGGCGCCTGCAGTCCATGGGCGTGACCGAACCGACCACCGGCACCGACACCACCAAGATCAAGACCAAGGCCGAGAAGAAGGACGGGCGCTACGTCGTCAACGGCCAGAAGGTATGGATCAGCCGCGTGCAGCACAGCGACTGGATGATCCTGCTGGCGCGCACCACGCCGCTGGCCGAGGTCAAGAAGAAGAGCGAGGGCATGTCCATCTTCATGGTGGACCTGCACGAGGCGCAGAAGAAGGGCATGATCGTGCGTCCGATCCCGAACATGGTCAACCACGAGACCAACGAACTGTTCTTCGAGGACCTGGAGATTCCCGAGGAGAACCTGATCGGCGAGGAGGGCAAGGGCTTCAAGTACATCCTCGACGGCCTCAATGCCGAGCGCACCCTGATCGCCGCCGAGTGCATCGGCGACGGCTACTGGTTCATGGACCGCGTCACCCAGTACGTGAAGGAGCGCCAGGTGTTCGGCCGCCCCATCGGCCAGAACCAGGGCGTGCAGTTCCCCATCGCCGAGACCTTCATCGAGCTGGAGGCCGCCAACCTGATGCGCTGGAAGGCCTGCGAGCTGTTCGACGCACACCAGCCGATGGGCGCCCAGGCGAACATGGCCAAGTACCTGGCGGCCAAGGCGAGCTGGGAGGCCGGCAACGCCTGCCTGCAGTTCCATGGCGGTTTCGGCTTCGCCTGCGAGTACGACGTGGAGCGCAAGTTCCGCGAGACGCGCCTGTACCAGGTGGCGCCGATCTCGACCAACCTGATCTATTCCTACGTGGCCGAGCACATCCTCGGCCTGCCGCGCTCGTTCTGAGCCCCGGCCGGCCCTCCCCCGGGCGGGGGCGGGCCGCCCCGCGCCGGGCACGTCGCGCCCGGCGATTGCACCCCGTCCCGGGCGACCCTACACTGGCACCCATCGGGGCCCGCCGGGCCCCGCCCGCCGATCGACCGCCTTGCCCAGGAACCCCAGCGAGATGTCCCCGCCCCCCACCACCGCGCAGCGGATCAGCGATATCCCGCGCCAGCGCGCCGGGCTGGCCCCCGACGATACGGCCGTGGTCGAAGACGGCCGCACGGTGTCCTATGCGCAGCTGTGGGCGAACGTGGAAGCGGCGCGCGCCTACCTGCAGGACCAGGGCGTGGCCACCGGCGATCGCGTGCTGGTCGTCGCCGAGAACTGCCTGGCGGTGATCACGCTGCTGTTCGCGCTGTCGGAGCTCGGCGCCTGGCCGGTGGTGGTCAATGCGCGCCTGTCGGAGCGCGAGGTCGATGAGATCCATGCGCACTGCCGGCCGCGCCTGGCGCTGTTCACCCATGGCGCGTCGCCGGACGCGCTGCGCCATGGCGTGCGCTATCGCGCGCTGGAGAGCGTGCTGCCCGGCCTCGGCCCGCTGATGGCGGGCGCGCTCGACACGGCCAGTCCGCGCGAGCCCGAAGCGGTCGCGCGCGAGGTCGCCGCGCTGCTCTATACCTCCGGCACCACCGGGCAGCCGAAAGGGGTGATGGTCACCCACCGCGGCCTGCTGCACTATGCCCGCGTCACGGTGGCGTCGCGCCGGCTGCGGCCGCACGACTGCGCCTATGCGCTGATGCCGATGTCGCATGTGTTCGGGCTGGCGACGGTGCTGCTGTCCACCTTCCAGGCCGGCGCCAGCCTGTACCTGTGCGCCCGCTTCAGCGCCGCCGACGTGGTGGCGGCGCTGCGCGCGGGCGAGATCTCCATCCTGCAGGGCGTGCCGACCCTGTTCAGCCGCATCCTGGCCCACTTACGCGCGCAAGGCCCAGGCGCGCAAGGCCCCGGCGCGCAGCCGTGGGGCCGGCTGCGCTACCTCTACACCGGCGGCGGCCCGCTGGACCTGACGCTGAAGCGCGAGGTGGAGGCCCTGTTCGGCCTGCCGCTGCACCACGGCTACGGCATGACCGAGTACGCCGGCTCCCTGTTCGTCACGCGCATGGAGCAGCCGCGCGCCGACTGCTCGGCGGGCCAGATCGTCGAGGGCGCGGAGCTGCGCGTGGTCGGCGCCGACGGTCAGCCGGTGCCGGCCGGCACGCCGGGCGAGCTGTGGGTCAGGGGGCCGGGCGTGATGCGCGGCTACTACCACGCGCCGGAACTCACCGCCGCCGCGCTGCGTCCCGACGGCTGGCTCAACACCGGCGACATCGGCCGGCTCGACGAGGACGGCGCGCTCTTCATCGTCGGCCGCACCAAGGACCTGATCATCCGCTCGGGCTTCAACGTCTATCCGATCGAGGTCGAGTCGGTGCTCAATGCGCATCCGTCGATCCGTGTCTCCGCGGTGGTCGGCATGCCGGGGCAGGACGGCGACGAGGAAGTGGTCGCCTTCGTCGAGGTGGCAGAAGGACAAGCGTTCGACGTGCCGGCGGTGCAGGCCTACCTGAAGGAACGCCTCTCGCCCTACAAGCGGCCGCAGCGCATCCTGCGCGTCGCCACCATTCCCCGCACCGCGAGCGGCAAGCTGCTCAAGCTCCAGCTGCGCGGCATGCTGGCGGAGCCGCGCTAGCCGCCGGCGGTGCGCCGGTTGGCTCCCCGCTGGTCTGCCCCCCTCTCCCGCCTGCGGGAGAGGGCGCCAAGACCGTGTGCTTGGCGCTCGGTGTTGGTGCATCTCGTCGGCTTCGGCAAGCGCGTTGGGTTTCGCATCGCGCCGGTTCGCTCCCCTCTCCCGCCTGCGGGAGAGGGGCCGGGGGTGAGGGCAGGCGCTGGCAGGCCGTGGCGAGTGGGATCACACCATCGGCTTTGTTTCCGTGCTTGCGTGCTGGATCACACCGTTGGCTTCGTCTCTGTGCTCGCGCGCTGGATCACACCGTTGGCTTCGCTGGGCTTGGCGCCTTGCTAGACCACCCCTCACCCCCGCCCTCTCCGTGCGGGGAGAGGGAGCCAGGACACTATGCTTGGCCGGCGGTGTTGGCTGTCTTCCCCGCTCAGTCCTGGCGCCCTAGGCCGTCCTCGACCAGCAGGTCCACCAGCTTGCGCGCGAAGACCGGCAGCGCGGCGAGATCGGCCACGCAGATCTGCAGCTTGCGTTCCGCCCATTCGTCCTCCAGCCGCACGATCTGCAGCGCCATGGTGCGCGCGTGGCGGCTGGCCGTGCTCTCGGGCAGCACGCCGATGCCGACGTTGGCTTCGATCATGCGGCAGGCGGTCTCGAAGTTGCTGACCTGCACGCGCCAGCGCAGCGCGCGCTGCAGGTCGCCGGCGGCGCGCTTGAGGAAGTTGTGGATCGCGCTGGCCTCCGGCAGGCCGATGAAGTCGTAGTCGAGCGTGTCGATGAAGCCGACGTGCCGGCGCTGCGCCAGCGGATGGCTCAGCGCGGTGGCGAGCACCAGGCGGTCGTGCCGGTACGGCATCACCTCGAGGCCTTCGGTGCGCACATTGCCGGCGACGATGCCGATGTCGACCATGCCCTCCTGCACCGCGCGCACGATGTCCGGGCTCAGGCGCTCCTGCATCTCGATGGTCACGTCCGGGTGGTTGACCAGATAGGTGCGCAGCACCGCGGGCAGGTACTCGCTCATCGCGGTGGTATTGGCCAGCACGCGCACGTGGCCCTTCACGCCGGAGGCGTATTCCTGCAGGTCGCCGCTCAGCTGCTCGAGCTGGCGGATCACGCGGCGCGCGTGGGCCAGCAGGGTCTCGCCGGCGCCGGTGACCTTCACGCCCTGGTTGCTGCGGCTGAGCAGCTTGACGCCGACGTGTTCCTCGAGGTTCTTGATGCGGGTGCTGGCCGCCGCGAGCGAGAGGTGCGAGCGCTCCGCGCCCCGCGTCAGGCTGTTGGCCTCGGCGATATGCGTGAAGAGTTTCAGGTCGACCAGGTCGAAGCGCATGACTGCTGCGGGCGGCGGTGTCTCGGAGCGGGTGGATCGCGGGGATCGCGCGCATCGCTCGAATCGTTATGGGGCCCAGGGCATGCCGCAGCGGGGTGGCGGCGGTGCGATGGGACAGGCGGACAGTCCCGCGATTATAGTGAATCGGGCCGCCCCGTGGCAGGCGCGGCGGCGGGAAGGGCGGCAGCGGCGCGGGCGTTACGGCCGGCCGAACGTTAGCTTCGGGAAATGCAGATAGCGGCCACGGCGGCCGGCGGCGATGATGGCGGCCGGAACCGTCTGCCCCCACATCCCATGCACGCCCATCTGCACGCCTGCCAGCACCTCAGCCTGCGCCATCTCCTGCCGGCATTCCCGCTCTCGGTGGCCGCCCTGCAGGGCCGCGTGATCCTCCGGCGGCGCGGCTTCGAGCGCGCGCTGGCGCCCGGGCAGCAGGTCCTGCTCGATGCCTTCGAGCCGGTCGAGCTCGGCCTTGATGGCAGCAGCGAGCAGCCTTCGTCGTGTGCGCTGGCCCTGCATGTGGCGCGTCCGCCCGCGGTCGACGGCGCGTTGCACCGGCAACTCTCGCGCCGCATCTTCCTGCAGCCGCAGCACGCGTGGAATGCGAGCGACATCGCCAGGCTGCTCGATATCCCGCCGCCGCAGCTGCGCCGCATGCTGTTCTCGGAAGGCACGGCGCTGACCGAGCTGTGCCGCACCCAGCGGCTGATGCGTGCCCTGTTCGAAACCCTGGCAGGCCATGCCGCGGCCCAGGTGAAGCGGGCGGCCGGCTGGCCGCCGCAGGGCGACTTGGCGTCGGCCTTCTACGACCGCTTCGGCATCGCCATGCACGCGGCGCGGTCGCTGGCGGGCGCGCCGCGGCTGCGCCTCCCGCTGGCGCAGCCATGGCCGCGCGGTGTCGAGGGAGGAGGCCTGGCGGCGCGGCCGGCGCTGCGCTGAGCCCGATGCGCGCCGCCCCCGGCAGGGCGGGGCGGGGCGGGCTCGGCAGAACCGCGCCATGCCGCCCCCGCGCTCCCGTAGAATCGGGCCCATCCGTCACGCTCCCTGCCCGCCGATGCTGCTGCCGATCCCGCCATGCTCCGTGCCGCGCCTGCCCGCGGCGCTCTCCCTGCTCGCCGCCGTGCTGCTGGCCGGCTGCGCGCCTGCCACCGTGGTGCAGACCAACCATGCCTCGGACTATGTCGCCCGGCCCGGCCGCATCTATGTCGCCACCGGCGCGGGCATGGGCTGGGGCAGCGAGTTCTCGCAGGCCTTCCAGCAGAAGTTCCAGGAGATCGTCGGCGCCTGCGGCAATACCGCCGGTTTCGTCGAACTGTCGGGGCTGGAACTGGACCAGCGCACGCCGGTCCAGCGCGCCGCCGATTTCCGCGCCGATACGCTGCTGACCATCGCCCATGGCGGCGGCGTGGTCATGATGGGCGGCGGCAACCGCATTTCGATCCACTATCTCGCCACGCTGGGCGCCATGCAAGGGCATCGGCCGGTCTGGCGCGGCAGCTTCGACTTCGGGCGCGGCGGCACCGTGATCCCGCTGGCCGAGCGCGGCGCCGTGTTCGCGGTGGACCTGACCAACGGCCTGATCCGCGACCACATGCTGCCGGGCTGCCGCGAGATCGCCCTTGGCCAGGGCAGCCGGCTCGAAGGTGCCGGCGCCGGCACGGCGGGCCGGGCCGCCCCATCGCAGACCGAGGCGCCGGTGGCATCGGTGGCGTCGCTGGCGGCTGCGCCCGCTGCCGCCAAGGCACCGCCGCCCGCCACCGGACAGGCGAGCCTGCAGGACCTGGATGGCCTGCTGCCGGCCGCCGGTGCCGCCGCGGCGCCCATGCCGGCTGCCGGCACGGGTACGTCGTCGGCGCGCGCCTTCGCCGATGCGGTGCGGCGGCGCGTGCGGCCGAACGTGCGCGTCGACGCCGAGATCGCGGGCAACCCTGCCGCCGTGGTGATGGTGGAATTGCGCGGCGACGGCAGCCTGCTGCAGTCCCGGCTGGTGCAGTCCAGCGGCGACGCGCGCTGGGACACTGCGGTGATGCGCGCGGTGGCGCTGTCCGCGCCCTTCCCGCTGCCCGACGACGGCCGCCTGCCGACACGCTTCACCATCACCTTCCGGCCGAAGGATTGAGGCGGCGCGCCAGGAGGACTCCTCGCGCGGCGGCCGGGAGAGGCGGGGACGGAGGGCGGGGACGGCGGCGGGTTCAGTTGGCGCGGCGGGCGCCGTTAATCCTTGCTGTAACGCATCATTGACCGCCCCCATGCTCAAGTCCGCCTTACCCTGCCTGCTGATCGGCCTTCCCGCGCTGGTCGGCATCAACTTCGTCTGGCCCGCGCTGCAGGCCCTGCACGCCTGCGACGACGCGGGTTCGCGGCTGTTCCAGGCCATCGTCGAGCGGGGCGGACAGGTCGGCCAGCGCGAACTGGAGGCGATCCGGCGCAGCTGTTCGGCGCAGGCCAGGTCGGAGGCGGCTCCGAGCCCGGCGCTGTTCAAGGGCCTGGAACTGCCCGCGTTCTCGGTCAGCAAGTAGCCGCTCCGCCAGTAGCAGGTCCGCCAGTAGCCGCTCCGCCAGTAGCCGCCCAGCAGGCCGGCAGTCCGCAAGCCGCCCGCGCCGGTGGCGCCGTGGCGGGAGGCCACAACCTGCCGATCGGGCGCATCCTGCTGATGGCGGCATCAGCGCGGGCTTTGCCTCGGTGTTCGGCACGCCGCTGGCCGGCGCCGCCCGAAGCCGCCGCGCGCTGAGACAGGGCGCGGAATGCCCCGCGTGCCGCGCCCGTCACGCCAGCCAGGCGTGCCATGGGGCGGAAGGTGGCCGCCGAGCCGGTCTGGTTCCGGTGCGGCGAGTGCGGCGAGTGCGGCGAGTGCGGCGCATGCGCCACAGCCACGGGCCACCCCCGGGGCGCGCCGCTCAAGTTCGCCCGGCGCCGTCCGATAGCCGGGGCGTATAGCCGGCGGCCGTGCTGCGATGGGCGCAGCGCGGGAGACCGCCTGCATGCACTCGCCCCCGCCCCCATGTCCTCCCGCCTGACGATCCGTCTCCGACTGCTGCTGTCCGTCTCGACGTTGTTCCTGCTTGCCCTGCTGGTCGGCGCGGCGGGCCTGCTGGGCCTGCGCGACGCCAACCGCGCCCACGAGCAGACTTTCACCAACCAGTTTCCGTCCGCGCTGGCGCTGGGCGAGTCCGACCTGAGCCTGACCCGTGCGCGCACCGCGCTGGACAAGTCGATGCTGTACCCGTCCGACGCGGACGCGATGCCGCTGCTCGACCGCACCGAGGAGCTGATCACCCGCTCCGACGCGGCCTGGAAGCGCTACCTGGCGCTGCCGCGCGACGCCGAGGAGGACCGCCTGGCCCAGGCGCTCGCGCCGCAGCGCGAGGCGGCCGTCAAGAGCCTGCGCGACATCATCGCCGCCCTGCGCGCCGGCGACCGCGCCAGCGCCGATGCCCTGATGGAGAAGAGCGTCTCCAAGGCCTTCCGCGCGGCCAACGACGCCAGCCAGGCGCTCGGCAAGCTGCAGCTCAAGCTGTCGCAGGCCAACTTCGACGATTCCCAGTCGGCCTACGCCCGCTTCCGCTGGGTGGTGCTGGCCGCCATCCTGATGGCGCTGGCGGTCGCCGCGTGGTGCGCCTGGTCGCTGCTGCGGGCCATCGTCGGCCCGCTGGAGGCGGCGGTCGCCCAGTTCGACCGCATCGCCGCCGGCGACCTGGCGCAGCCGGTGCGCCACCAGCGGCGCGACGAGATGGGCCGCCTGCTGGACGGCCTGGCGCGCATGCAGGGCGCGCTGGCCGAGACCGTGCAGCGCGTGCGCCACGGCTCGGGCGCCATCTCGGCGGCCACGCGGCAGATCGCCGCGGGCAACGCCGACCTGTCGCAGCGCACCGAGCAGCAGGCCAGTTCGCTGCAGCAGACCGCCGCCAGCATGGAGCAGATGACCTCGATCGTGCGGCAGAACGCCGACAACGCAGGCCAGGCCTGCCAGCTCGCCGACAGCGCCTCCGAAGTCGCGCAGCAGGGCGGCACGGTGGTGTCCGAGGTGGTGCGGACCATGCGCGAGATCAGCACCGCTTCGCGCACCGTGACGGAGATCATCGGCGTGATCGACGGCATCGCCTTCCAGACCAACATCCTGGCGCTGAATGCCGCGGTGGAAGCGGCGCGCGCGGGGGAGCAGGGCCGCGGCTTCGCCGTGGTGGCCGGCGAAGTGCGCAGCCTGGCTCAGCGCAGCGCCGCCGCCGCCAAGGAGATCAAGGCCATGATCGAGGCCTCGCAGACCAAGGTGGAAGCGGGCAGCGCGCTGGCCGAGCGCGCCGGCAGCACGATGGCCGATATCGTCGCCTCGATCCGCCGCGTGACCGACATCATGGGCGAGATCGCCGCGGCCTCGAAGGAGCAGAGCACCGGCATCCACGAGGTCAACAAGGCGGTCACGCTGATGGACGAGGCGACGCAGCAGAACGCCGCCCTGGTCGAGGAGGCCGCCGCCGCGGCCGCCGCGCTGGAGGAGCAGGCGCGTTCGCTCGACGGCGCCATCGCCGTGTTCCGCCTGCATTGAGGGACCGGCGGCGCGTTCAGCGCAGGCCCAGCAGCCGCTCCAGGCCGTGCGCCAGCGCGGCGAGGCGCGCGCCCGCCTGGGCCTCGACGGTGGCGAAGCGGCCGCGCTTGCGGTGCACCGCGCAATTGAGCACGAACCACTGCGAGTCGACCTGCGCGCACAGCGGCGTGGCGAAGCCGTAGACGTCGGGGTGCCATTCGGCCGGGCTGGAGCAGAAGCCACGCCGCTCCAGGCTCTCGCGCGCGGCGGCCAGCGCCGGCATGGCGCGCCGCACCGCCTCGGCATCGTGCAGGCGCAGCCGGTTCAGCACGGCTTCGCGCTCGGCGGCGCCGCAGCGGGCCGGGCGTGGGCGAGCACAATGCGGAGGTCTACGGCGCGCTCGGGCTGGGCGCGGCCGAGCTGGAAGCGCTGAAGCGCGAGGGCGTGGTGTAGCGCAGCCTGCGCGGCGCGGCCTCAGGGTTGCTGCAGGTCCTGATCCGGCCTTGGCGCGGCGCGCCCGGGTGTACTGTCCGCCTGCGGCCGCGCGGGCGGCAGCGGCAGCACCTTGCCGCTCAGCAGGCGGTCGAGATCGTTGCGGTCGACTACCTCGCGTTCCAGCAGCAGCCGCGCCAGCGCGTCGAGCCGGGCGCGCTGGCCGGCCAGCGTGGCGCGCACGCGCAGGCCGGCCTCGGCCAGCGTCTTGCGTACCTGCGCATCGATCATCTGCGCGGTGCGTTCGCTGTACTCCTTGCGCTCGCGCTGCGGCAGGCCGCTGCTGGAGAAGAGTGGATTGGGCGGGCTTTCGTAGGTGGCCAGGCCGAGCGCCTCGTCCATGCCGAACTGGGTGATCATCCGGCGCGCCATGTCGCTGGCGCGCTGCAGGTCGTCCTGTGCGCCGGTGGAGACGTCGCCGAACACCAGTTCCTCGGCGATGCGACCGCCCAGCAGCACGTCGAGGCGGTCGAGCAGTTCACTGCGCTTGAGCAGGTAGCGGTCCTCGGCCGGGGTCTGCTGCGTGTAGCCGAGCGCCGCGATGCCGCGCGGGATGATGGAGATCTTGGTGACGCGGTCGGCATGCGGGCGCAGCTCCGCCACGATGGCATGGCCGGCCTCGTGGTAGGCGATGGTTTCCTTTTCCAGCGTGTTCATCACGCGGTTCTTGCGCTCCAGGCCGCCCACGATGCGGTCCAGCGCCGCATCGAAGTCCGACATCGAGACCGCCGCCTTGCCCTCGCGCGCGGCCAGCAGCGCGGCCTCGTTGACCAGGTTGGCGAGGTCGGCGCCGGCGAAGCCGGGGGTGCGCGCGGCCAGCGCGGCGAGTTCGACGTCGGGGCCGAGGGTCACGCGCCTGGCATGCACCTTGAGGATCTGCTCGCGCCCGCGCAGGTCGGGCCGGTCCAGCGCGATGTGGCGGTCGAAGCGGCCGGGCCGCAGCAGGGCCGGGTCAAGGATCTCCGGCCGGTTGGTGGCCGCCATCAGGATCACGCCCTTGTTGGTGTCGAAGCCATCCATCTCCACCAGCAACTGGTTCAGCGTCTGCTCGCGCTCCTCGTTGCCGCCCACCGCGTTGAGGGCACGGGTCTTGCCCAGCGCGTCGAGCTCGTCGATGAAGATGATGCAGGGCGCGCGCGTCTCGGCCTGCTGGAACAGGTCGCGCACGCGTGCCGCGCCGACACCGACGAACATTTCGACGAAGTCGGCGCCGCTCAGGCTGAAGAAGGGCACCCCGGCCTCGCCGGCCACCGCCCGCGCCAGCAGCGTCTTGCCGGTGCCCGGCGCGCCGAGCAGCAGCACGCCCTTGGGAATCTTGCCGCCCAGGCGCTGGTAGCGGCCCGGCTCCTTGAGGAAGTCGACGATCTCCGCCAGTTCCTGCTTGGCTTCGTCGATGCCGGCGACATCGGCGAAGGTCACGCCGGTCTCGGTCTGCATATAGACCTTGGCCTTGCTCTTGCCGATCTCCATCAGCCCGCCGGCGGCGCCGCCGATGCGGCGGATCAGCAGGCTCCAGATGGCGAAGAAGATCAGCGCCGGCAGTACCCAGGAGAGCACGGTGCCGAGCACCTTGTTATCCATCTGACCCGTGAAACGCACGTGGGCAGCTTCCAGCTCCTGCACCAGCGAGGGATCGGCCACGCGCACGCTGCTGAAGGCGCGCGGGCTGTCGCCGTGGCCGCGCGCGGCTTCGGCGCGCGCCTTGCCGAGCACGTCGTCGATGCCGGCGGTGGAGAAGGTGCCGCTGATGACCTGCTCGCCGACCGACACTTCCTCGATCTTGCCGGCGTGCAGCAGCGCCTTGAAGTCGCTGTAGGGCAGCGTCTCCACCTCGCCGGAGAAGAGATAGGCCTGTAGCGCAAACATGGCCAGCATGGCCGCGGCCAGGTACCAAAGGGAGAACTGCCGGCGCGATTCCATCGGCTTCATGGGGGGCTGTCCTGGTATGGCGGCGAGCCGCGATGCGCTCTGGCGCTCACGCCAGCCAGCGCGCCGCCGCGTCCGGCGCAGCGCGGCGGCTGCGCACGGCCTGCAGCAGGCGCAGGCCTTCGTGGGTGAGCTGGATGCGCTGGGCTGGCGCCTGGGCATCGAGCTGCACCAGGCGGCGCTCGACCAGCACACGAATGTCCTCGGGATCCATGCCGGCTGGCGGCTGTGGATGGCCCAGTACCATCAGCGTCGCGATTTCGTGCGGGCTCAGCATGACTTCGTCTCCCCGTGCATGGGCACCCTGGGTGCAGCGCGTGTCGTGGCCGCAGCGCGGATGCCGCGGCCCGTGCGCAGGCAAATATAGCCGCTGCGCCGGCACCGGGCGCAGCGCTGCGCGCTGCGTTTGCGCCAGGTCAAGCCGTGCGGGCGGGTGGTGCTTCCGGCGCCACGCCGGCCGTGGGTGCCGAGGGCAACGAGGGCGGCGTTGCAGGCTTCGGCTGCCCTGCAGGTGTGCCGCGCGCGGGCGGCTTGATCCGGGTCAAGCCGCGCGGACGACGCTCGCCTAGCCTTTTCATGGCCAGGGGCGCGCGCATGGCACGGTCGCGCCATCGGACGGCGTGGACAGGAGGTGGAGCATGGAGCGGATGCGGCAGGCGGGCCGACAGCGGCATGGCCGATGGCGCGGGTACGCGAGGCGCTGCGCCGGCCTCGTGCTGTGCGCCGCTTGCGCGGCTTGCGCCGGCCCGGATTGGCTGCGCCCGCCCAGGCCCAGGGCGGATGCCGTGCCGGCCGCGCCCGCGCAAGGGCTGGCCAAGGGGCGCCCGCTGGCCGACGAACTGGTCTGCCTGACGGCGCCGGCGGGCGAGCGCATCGATCTCGCCGAGCATTTCGCGGATTTTCCCCTGGTCACCGCCGCGCGGGACCAAGCCGGCGAGATGCACCAACACCGAGCGCCAAGCATAGTGTCTTGGCTCCCTCTCCCCGCACGGGGAGAGTGTGGGGGAGAGGGGTGGTTTAGCAAGGCGCCGCATCCAGCGAAGCCAACGGTGTGATCCAGCACGCGAGCGCAGAGACGAAGCCAACGGTGCGATCCCGGCCACCACGGCCAGCCAGCGCCTGCCCTCACCCCCGGCCCCTTTCCCATGGGCGGAAAGGGAGCACACCGGTCGGCTGGTTCGAGCGGCTTGGGCGCATCCTGCCCGCACTCACGTCTTTCTTGATCCACGCCAAGCCCTGCCGCGCCGCATGGCCTAGTCTCGAAGCAAGCATCGCGGCGTGGCCCCGTCCGCTCCGCGTGAGCCGGCCGGGGCGCCCCGACGCCTCCAACCAGCGAGGAGGGCAGCATGCGCGCCCTGGCAAGGAAACTGAGTCTGCTCGGCATCACCGGCCTGGCGCTGGCGGCTGGCGTGCCGGCCGTCGGCATCGCGGCGGACGCGCCTGCCGTGCAGGAAGGCGGTGTGCCACCGCTGCACCATGTGAACGGGATCACCTACGTGTCCGGCGGCATCGGCAGCGATGAGGCCGCCGCGCTGCGCCGCATCGCGCCGCGCTTCAATGTGCGCATGCATTTCCTCGACAGCGGCGGCGACGGGTCCTTGTCCGATGTGTCGGTGACCCTGTTCAACGCGCGGCGCGAGATCGTGCTGCTGGTGCTGAGCGAAGGCCCCTACCTGTTTCTCAAACTGGAGCCGGGCACCTACCGCGCGGTGATCCGCTATGGCGTCACCATCGAGTCCCACGGCATCGAGGTCAAGCCGGGCGGGCGCGCGCTCGACCTGCAGTTGCGCTTTCCCGCGCGGAACGAACCGGCCGAGCTGCTGGCCGCGCCGCCACAGGCCGGCGCGCCTTGCCAGCGCGCGGCGGCACCTTGCGGGCGGCGGTGAATGGAAGAGGGGCCGAAGATGCGATTCGTAGACAGGCAGGACGCGGCCGCGCAGCTGGCCGATGCACTGGGCCACTACCGCGGGCAGCGTGCCCTGGTACTGGCCCTGCCGCGCGGCGGCGTGCCGCTGGGGCGCGTGCTGGCCGACGCGCTGCAGGCGGACCTGGACGTGGTGCTGGTGCGCAAGCTCGGCGCGCCGGGCGACCCCGAGTTCGCGCTGGGCGCCGTGGCCGAAGACGGCTGGACCTATCTGGCGCCCTACGCCGAGCCCACTGCCGGCAGCGCTTACCTGGAGCGCGTGCGCGCCGAGGAACTGGAGCGCATCCGGCAGCGGCGCGCGCGCTATACGCCGGGCCGTGCGGCGGCACCCTCTGCGGCCGGCCGCGTGGCCATCGTGGTGGACGACGGGCTGGCCACCGGGGCCACCATGATCGCCGCGCTGCACGCCGTGCGCGCGCAGGCGCCGGCGCGGCTGGTATGCGCGGTGCCGGTGGCAGCGCCCGATGGCCTGCGGGAGGTGCAGGCGTATGCCGACGAGGTGGTCTGCCTGTACGCGCCGGCAGGCTTCCAGGCGGTGGGGCACCACTATCTGTCGTTCCCGCAGGTCAGCGACGAGGAGGTGGTGGACTGCCTGGCGGGCAGGGCCTGACAGCGCACGGGCCGGAGGCGATCGGGGTTGCGGCAATCCGTCACGCTGCGCCGGAGGGCGCCACTGCTTATGCTGTGGACGCTCCTGCACGTGCGATATGGCGCGCAGGGGCTTGCAGATATTCCCAGTCCCAACCCCAACCCCAACCCCAACCCCAACCCCGACAGCAAGAGGAATCGACATGAAGATCCGTATCGCAAGCCAGCAGACCATCGAAGTCCCCGGCCGCGCCGGCGCCTGCTGCGGCGCCTGCTGTGCCGCCCTGGGTGCCTGACGGCACCGGTGCAACGGCGCCCGCGGTGCGGGCGCCGCCCTTCCTCCGTTGCGCTCCCGACCCATGCTGATCGGCTTCAACTACACGCTGGGCAGTACCTATCCCTTCGTACGGCAGATGGCTCAGGACGGCGAGATCGACTACTGCGAACTGCTGATCGACAACTTCCTGCAGGTCCCGCCCGCCGAACTGGCCGCCGCCTTTCCCTGCCCGCTCGGCCTGCACATCATGTTCTCGCGCTTCCTCGAGAACGACCAGGCCGCGCTGGAGGCGCTGGCGCAACGCCTGCGCGACTACATCGCGGTGCTGCGCCCGCTCTATGTCTCGGACCATGTGGCTACCTTCACCCACCAGGGCCGCCACCTCTACCACCTGGCCGAGGTCGACTACCGCGCGGGCTATGCCGCGCTGCGCGCGCGTGTGCAATGGTGGCAGCAGCAGCTGGGCGTGCGCCTGCACCTGGAGAACTACCCCTCGCTGCTGCCGGGCGGGCACGATGCACCGGACTGCTTCACGCGCCTGATGGACGATACCGGCTGCGGCCTGCTGTTCGACCTCTCCAACGCGGTCTGCGCGCAGCGCAACTGCGGCCTCGCGCTGGATGCCTGGCTGCCGGTGGCGGCGCGTGCCAGCCATTTCCACGTGGCCGGCTATGGCGAATCGATGCTGGCGCCGAAGCTGGCGCTCGATACCCATGACGCCGACCTCGCCGACGACACCATGGCCTGGCTGCGGGCGCTGCGCCCGCTGATCGACGCGCCCGGCCATACCCTCACCTACGAGCGCGACGCCGCCATCGATGCCGCTGCGGTGCGCGCGGAGGTGCGGCGCCTGCGCGCGCTCTTTGCCGCCGACCCCGCTCCCGCCGACCCAGATCGCGACCCAGATCGCGACCTTGATGCCGACCTTGATGCCGACCTTGATGCCGACTGACATTCACGCCACCCGGCCGGCGTATGCCGTCCCGCCACGCACGGTGCGCACTGATGCCGAACTGCTGCCGGCGCTGAGCGTGCCGGCGCTGCAGTCGGATTTCGCGCGCGAGTCCGCCGCCTTCGTGCGCATCGATACCAGCCTGCGCGCCTACTGGCACACGCTGTTCGACGTCTGTCCCGCGCTGCTGGAGCTGTCCGGCCCCGACGGGCTGCGCATTTTCCGCCCGTTCATGGCCTGGGCCGAGGCGCAGCGGCTGTCGCTCGGCTGGAGCGTCTACCTCTGGGTCTACCGCTGGCTGTGCCAGTCGGAATTCGCCGCGCGGCTGCCGCCCACGCTGGCCGAGACCCTGCTGGCCGCCTCGGCGGCGCGCTGGGCCGCGGTCGATCGCGGGCGCCACGCCGGCATCGTGCTGGCCGACGCGCAGGCAGCCTCGCCTGTGCTGGTGGCGGGCTGGAAATGCGCCAGCGTGGACGGCGCGCGCCGGGTCGAGCGCATCGCGCTGGACGAGCCGCTCGACGCGCCGCCGGACCGCTTCGGCCATTTCCTCGTGCCCGGCTTCACGCTCGACACCTTTCCCGGCTGGATGGCGGTGCCGCGCTGAGGCGGCGCGCCGGGCCGACCGCCGCCTCAGCGCGCCGCCGCGCCGCCGGCCGGCCACGGATCGGCCAGGCGTGGGTCGGTGAGGAAGCCGTGGTCGGTCAGCGCTTCGAGGAAGGCCACCACGTCGTCGAGTTCCTGCGCGCTGAGCGTGAAGCCTTCGATGAACTCGCTGCGCAGCGGGCTGGGGCCGTGCGGGCCGCTGGCGGCGCGGCCCTGGATCGCATAGTGGTCGCGCAGTACCTCGCGCAGCGTGGCGATGGAACCGTCGTGCATATAGGGGGCGGTCACCGCGACGTTGCGCAGCGAGGGTGTGCGCATCCTGCCCTCGTCGGCGGGGTCGCCGGTGAACTCGCGGAGGCCGTGGTTGCCGGCCGGATAGCCACCGTGGCCGTCCCGGTTGTAGAGGCCGGTGTTGTGGAAGCCGGACTCGGCATCGGCCAGGCGTGCGTGCAGGTTGTTGTCGGTGAAGTTGAAGCCGCCGTGGCAGTGCGCGCATTCGAGCCGCTCGCTGAAGAACAGCGCCTCGCCGCGCTTGGCGGACGCGCTGATGGCGTCGGGCCGGCCGCCGTACTTGTAGCGGTCGTAGGGCGCATCGAAGCTGAGCAGCGTGCGCTCGAAGGTGGCCAGCGCGCGGCTGATGGTGGCCAGCGAGACCAGGTCCGGCGTGCCGGCGCGTTCGGGGTAGGCGGCGCGGAACAGCGCCGGGTAGCGCGGGTCGGCGCGCAGGGTGTCGAGCAGGCGCGCCTCCTGGCCGGCCATGCCCATTTCCACCGGCGTCTCGCCGAACAGCGGCACCAGCAGCTGGCGCTCCAGCCGCTTGAGGTTGGGGTTGGCCCAGGTCAGCACCGGCAGGTAGGCCACGTTGCCCAGGCTCATCGCATTGCGCACGCCGGGTGTGCCGTGCACGCCGAGCGGCAGCTGGCGGCCGTCGGTGAAGGCGCGCGCCTGCAGGTGGCAGCTCGCGCAGGCGATGCTGCCGTCGGCCGACAGGCGCTTGTCGTAGAACAGGTGGCGTCCCAGTTCGGCTTTGGCGGCCGACATCGGATTGTCGGCCGGTACCACCGGACGGGGCATCCAGTCGGGCAGCGCCCAGCGGTAGTCGTCCGCGGGGGTGGCGGCCGGGGTGGCGGCGGAGGTGGCCTCGGGTGCGGCCGCTCCGGTCAGGCCGGCCAGCGCGACCACCACCGCGGCCGCCAGGGCCAGGCCGGTGCGCAGGCGTCGCATCGGCATGGCTCAGCCGCGCGGCGCGGCGCGGAAGACGCGCTGCGGCAGCGCCGGCTGGCCGTCGAAGGGCAGGCCGAAGGCCGGCATCACGAAGCGGCAGTCGGCATCGTCCGGGCCGGCCATGCAGCCGGGCGCGCTGTCCGGCGCGTTGACGTCCACGTCGGTGTCGCGCAGCAGCGCGGCGAGATCGAATTCGACCTGCTCGGTGGCTACGTCGAAGGCGTCCAGGCGCACCGTGACGCGGTTGGGCCGCGCGCACGAAGACGGCGCCGCGGTGGCCGCCGGCGACACGCAATCCGTGCTGCCCAGGTGGATGGGGAAGCCGGCCGCGCGGCGGCGCGGTGCGGCCGCCGGCACGGGGGCGGCGTCTGCGGGAGGGGCGGTGCCGCCCCGTGCCTGGCCGCGCGTGGCCATGTCGATCTTGACGAACTTGTAGCCGGCCTGCCAGCTCCAGAACATCGCGCTCAGGTTCAGCGGCGGCGGCGCCACGGCAGGGTCGCCGTGGTTGAGGTCGGCCGGCACGCCCAGCGTGAACTGCAGGCCGCGGTAGCGGCCCGCCGGCACGTGCCCGGTGACGGCCTCGTGCAGGCCGGCGTTGCCGTTGCGGCAGGGACCGCTGCCGTCCTCGAAGTCGAGCAGGGCCACGTCGCGGTACTGCCAGCGGCCGTCCTGCTCCAGGCGCAGCGGCACGTCGCGCCCGTCCTCGTCGAGCAGCGCCACCGACGACACGTAGAAGCGGAAGTCGGATGGCGTGATGCGCGAGGCCGTGCGGCCGATGCCGTCGTAGCCGGCGCCGCAGCGGAACGGCTGCGCGCCGACACGCGCGGCGAAGCGCACCGCCACCGGGACTTGCACCGGCACCGTGCCCTCCGCGCCCGCGCCGGGTAGCTGCGCCGGCAGTGGCGCAGCGCAGGCGGCCAGCAGAAGAAGGGGCGCGGCGGGAGGCAGCAGGCGGATGGCGGGACGGGGCAGCATGGCATGGCCTCAGCGGATGTCGGGAAGCGGCGCCCGCTGGCGGGCGCCGGGGAAGGCGGGGCTCGCGGCGCGGCGCTCAGAAGCTGGCGCTCAGCGCGATCTTGAAGTTGCGGCCCGTGTCCGCGGTGTAGGCCACCGCGTTGCCGGACTGGTAGGGGAAGTAGCGCTTGTCGAACAGGTTCTCGATGCCGACGTCCAGGCGCAGCCGGTCCTTGACACCGGGCGGGGTCCAGCTCGCGTAGAGGCTGTGCACGCCATAGCCGGGGCGCCGCCGCAGCAGCGTCGAGTCATAGTCCTGCGCGGCCACCAGGGAGCTGGTCCAGCCGAGCGTGGTGCGCCAGCGCGGCAGCGCCTGGCGCAGCGTCAGCACCACCTTGTCGGGTGGCGAGTACAGGTAGCCGCCGTTGCCGTCGTCGGTGGTGCGCACGCGGCTGTAGGCCGCGCCGAAGCTCAAGCCGCCGGACTGGTACAGGCCTTCGACCTCGGCGCCGCGGCTGGTGGCATTGCTGACGTTGCGGTACTGCGTGATGGTGCCGACGCCGGCGAAGGGCGCGGTGCGCGCATAGGTGCCGATCACCGTGCTCGCGATCAGGTCCTTGATCCAGGACTGGAACACCGAGGCGCGCAGCCGCGCGCTGTCGCCCGCCGCCAGCAGGTCCCTGCCCTGCAGCGAGCCGCCCAGTTCCAGGGTACGCGCGGTCTCGGGTTTGAGGTCGGGGTTGGCGGCGAAGTTGAACAGGTAGTGGCGGCCCGACAGGTTCTGGAAGGACTCGCTGATCGACGGCGCGCGGTAGGCCTCGCCGAAGCTGGCATACAGCTTGCCGCGCGCCGCCGGCTGCCAGGCCAGCGTCAGCTTGGGCGAGACATGGCTGTCCGCCGCGCTGTTGGCGCCGACGTCGGTGTCGTAGCGGTCGGCGCGCAGGCTGGGTGTCAGGCGCCATGGCTCGCCCAGGCGGATCTCGTCCTGCACGAAGGCGCCGTAGACCTTCTGCGCGCCGTTCGGGATCACAGGGTTGGCCGCGCCGGCGCTCGACGCGTATTGCTCGTCGCGGTAATAGTCCAGGCCGTAAGTGATGCGCTGCCCCACCACCTCGCCCGGCAGCGCGATCGAGTGCTGCAGCGAGGCGCCGGTGGTGGTGGTCACGTTGGCTGTCACCGGCAGCGAGGAGACGGATGGATTGGCGTCCGCGCTCAGGTTGAGGCGGGTGCGATACAGCGTGATGTCGAGCTCGGGCCGGCCCTCGGTGTCCTTGAGCGTGCCCTTGAGCACGGTCTGTTCCTGGCTGACGCGATTGTTCTGCACCGGCACCGTCGACGACGTGCCCAGGCTGCTGTCGGCTTCCGGATTGTTCGGGCGCAGCGTGCCGCTCTGATAGGACAGGTGCGACAGCTCGAAGCGCAGCCGCCCGGTCGGCTCCAGGCCGAGCTTGAACAGGCCGCTGCCGGTATGGCCGTCGTTGGGCGACAGCAGCGTGCCGCCGCCCTGGCGGATGGGTCCGGACTCCGCGTAGCCGAAGGCCGCCAGCGCATCGAGCGGGCCATACTGCCCGTAGGCGCGGCCGTTATAGTGCGGCGAGCGGTCGGCCGAGGTGTAGCCTGCGCGCGCGTCGCCCCCGGCCGCCTGGCCGGGGGCGAGCAGGTCGCGCGCCGACAGCGTGCGGAACACCATGGCACCGCCCAGCCCGCCGCTGCCATACAGCGAGGAGGCGGCGCCTCGCATCACTTCCGTGCCGGCGAGGAAATAGGGGTCGAGGTAGAGCGGCGAGGTGATGCCGGCCGCGCCGTTCTGGCGCGCGCCGTCGATCGTCAGCGTGATTTCCTTGCCGGTGAAGCCGCGGATCGAGGGGATCTCGCCGGCCTGGCGCGGACCGCCGCCGAAGTCGACGTTGGGCAGGGTGCCCAGCACGTCGGATACCGAGTCCGCCTGGCGTTCCTCGTAGTCGTCGCGCGTGACCACGCTGACCGAGGCGGCTGTGGCCGACAGCATGTTGCCGGTACGGGTGGCCGACACCACCACCGGGTCGAGGGTGGCCGCGGCGCGCTTGCCCCCGTTCTCCTCGGCGGCCAGCAGCGGCTCGCTGCACCATGCCGGAGCGAGCGCGGTGCCCAGCGTGCAGGCCAGCAGCACATGTCGATTCATCGCGGTCCTTCCTCCTTGGCGTCTTGTCTTGTCGCGCGGCCGCAGCCTGCGGGCCGCCCGCGCTTCATTTTTTTCGGCGCCACTTTATCGGCGCACGCTCGCAGACACGATGTGGCATTTGGCCGCGCCGGCGGTCCCGCGTCGATCTGTCGCACGCCGCGCGGCGGTGGCGGCCGCTAGAATCGTCCGGCATCCGCGGGATGCGCCGCGCATCGGCCGGCGCCGCCCGACTTCCGTCCCGCGGCCTATCGTTCCCGCCCCTGCGCAATGCCACCTGACCGATCGCGCGCCGACCGGCGCCGGCGCCATGCCGCCGCCCCCGCGGCACAGGCGTCTTCCTCGCCGTCTCCATCCGCCCCGCGTCCCGCGGCCCGCCTTTGCGCCGTTCCGGCCGCCCCGAGGGGCAGGCCGCGCCGCCGCTGGCTGGCAATCGGCACCATCGCGCTGGCCGGCGGCGCCTGGGCCGGGACCGGGGCCGGCGATGGCGACGCGGCCGGCGGCGCCACGGAGGTGGCGGCCGAGGTGGCGGCTGAAGGAGAGCGCGGCGTGGCGAGCGGCAAGGCGGGCGCGCGCCGCGGCGCCGACGCGCAGCGCGCGGACTCCACGCTGACGCTCGGCGGCGTCACCGTGCAGGCCAGCCGGAGCGGCAAGCTCTCCACGCGCAATGTGCTGACCTCGGTCGACGTGCTCGGCGCGGACCGCATGGTCGACCAGAGCGTGGGGTATGCCTGGGAACTGTTCGGCCAGATGCCCGGCGTGCTGCTGACCGATTTCAACCAGGGCACCACCTCGGGCAAGCTGTCCTTCCGCGGCTTCAACGGCGAGGGCGAGATCAACGCGGTCAAGCTGCTGATCGACGGTATCCCCAGCAACAGCAACGATGGCAACATGCCCTTCATCGACGGTGTGTTCCCGCTCGAGATCGCTTCGCTGGAGACGGTGCGCGGCACCAACGATCCGCGCTACGGGCTGCACAACATCGCCGGCAATGCCGGCATCCAGACGCTGCAGGGCGGCAACTATGCGCGCGGGCGGGTCGGCTACGGTAGCTTCGGCACGGCCGATACCGAAGCGGTGGCAGGCTACGACAACGGCAACCTGGCGCAGAACTATGCCTTCGGCTACCGCCGCAGCGATGGCTGGCGCGACCACTCGCGCTATGACAAGCTGGCGCTCTCGGGCAAGTGGTTCTTCACGCCGGACGACGGCAGCTGGCGCGTGGGCGCGATGGCGCGCTACTACAGCGGACACGCGCAGGAGCCCGGCTATCTGACCGGGGCCGACGCCTACACCCGCCCGTCCGCGTCCTACGCCTTCAACAGCACCGACGAAGGCACGCGCGAAACGGGGCAGTACAGCCTGCACGCCGACACCGACCTCGGTGAGACCGTATCTTGGGCCAGCAAGATCTACCTGAACACCTTCCGCGACCGGCGCTACGTCACCTACTCCGCCAACGTGTCGCAGCAGGAGCGCTTCGCCGACGAGCAGCAGTTCGGCGCCAGCAGCGTGATGACGTGGCGGCCCCGCCTCGAGCCGTCCTGGCTGCGCGGCTTCGCGCTGGAAGGGGGCGTGGACATGGAGCGCCAGCATAACCGCAGCCTGCGCTACACCACGGTGGCCCAGGTGCGCACGGCGCAGACGCGCGACCAGGCGTTCGATTTCGACGTCTATGGCGCCTACGTGCAGGCCGTGCTGCAGCCGCTGCCCGCGCTCAGGCTGGTGCCGGCCTACCGCGTCGACGTGATCCGTGGCGGCTTCGCCAACGGCCTGAACGGACAGGACTACGCCATCAACGACTACGGCACCATCGGCCAGCCCAGGATCAGCGCGGTGCTGGCCGTGGCCGACGGCTACAGCCTCTACGGCAACTGGGGCCGCACCTTCCAGGCCGGCACCGGCGCCGGCGCCTACAAGATCCCGCCACGCACCGCCGACCTGTCACCGTCGCTCAACGACGGCTGGGAGGCCGGGGTCAAGTTCCGCCCGGCCGCGTGGCTGGAAGGGCGCGTCGCCTACTGGGAGCAGTTGGCCTCCAATGAGGTCAAGCGCAAGCTCAACGATCCGTCGGGCGACTACGACAACCTGGGCAAGACGCGGCGCCGGGGCGTGGACTTGCAGGCCAATCTGCGGCCGATGGCAGGGCTGAACCTGTGGTTCGCCTATGCCTTCCAGATGGCCCGCATCGTCGATCCGGGCCCCGGCGATGGCGTCACCGCCGGCAAGCAGATCGACCACGTGCCCGACCGCATGGTCTCGGCCGGGCTCGACTACCAGGCCACGCCCGCGCTGCGCCTGTCGCTGTGGGGCAGCGCGCAGAGCAGCTACTACCTGGAGAAGACCAACAGCACGGGCCGCTACGGCGCCTATGCCTTGCTCAACGCCGGGCTCGGCTACCGCCTCGCCAAGTCAGTGATGCTGGACCTGCAGGTCAAGAACCTGGCCGACCGCTACTACGAGTACGTGTGGAACGACGGCACGCAGAACCTGCATTCGCCCGCTCCCGGCCGCTCCTTCCAGGCCACGCTGACGGTTGGCTACTGAGCGCGGGCAGGCCGCGCCCGTGCTCAGATGCCCCACAGGATGTCGGCCTGCTGCCGCCGGGCGGCGCGCAACATGTCGAGGAAGGGGTAGGCGCGCCGCGACAGCACCGCGCTGCGGCGCGCGTCCGCGAGCGGCGCCTCGCCGCCGTGGCCGAGCGCGCTCTCCAGGCGCTCGATGGCGCCCGGAAGCTCGTCGGGGCGGATCACGCCGCGCTCGCCGATGCGCTTGCCGACCAGGCCGAGCAGGTATTGGGCGAGGTCCCGGGGCAGCGTGATGTCCGGGGCGGCCTTGCTGTGCAGGGTGAGCAGCATGTCGACTCCTTGTCTTGGCGGGCGGCGCGTGCCGCCGGATCGTTCGATGGCGTGGCGTGGCGGTGCGCCGGCGCGGGCAGCAGGGCCTGCGCGGCGGACCGTTGCCTGCAAGGTAGGCGGCCAGGCTTAAGCCTGGCTTAAGAGGAGCCGGCGTCGCGCGGCGACGATGCGATGGGCGACGCTGCGGGGCCTGGTGAAGGCAGCCCCGGCTACAGCAGCACGCGCAGCGCTGCGGGGTCGAGCAGGGTGATCGACTTGGAGCGGACCTGCACCCAGCCCTCGCGCTGGAAGCGCGACAGGATGCGGCTGACGGTTTCCAGCTTGATGCCGAGGTAGCTGCCGATTTCCTCGCGCGTCATGCGCAGCGAGAAGGCCGTCGACGAATAGCCGAGCGCGCGCAGCCGCGCCGACAGGTTGAGCAGGAAGGAAGCGACGCGCTGCTCGGCGGAAAGGCCTGCCAGCAGCATCGCGTGCTCGGACTCGCGCACGAGGCCGGCGCTCATCACCTTGAGCAGGCGGTGCTGCAGGTCGCGCGTCTCGCGGCACAGCGCCTCCAGCACGCCGAAGGGGATCACGCACACGGCGCTGTCTTCCAGCGCGACCGCATCGCAGGTGTGGGTCTCCGAGTCGATGCCGTCCAGCCCCAGGGTCTCGCCGGCCAGGAAGAAGGCGGTGACCTGGTCGCCGCCGCCGGGCGCGGGCACCACGGTCTTCATGGTGCCGGCGCGCAGCGTGTAGACGCTCTGGAAGGCGTCACCGGCACGGAACAGGTACTGCCCGCGCTTGACCAGGCGCCAGGTGCGCCCGTCGGCGGGCGCCGGGCGCGCCTGCCCGCACATGCCGGAGCAGACGCCTTGCAGCATGCAGCGGTTGCAGCGCGCGGCGCCGTCCGGGCCCGGGGCGGCGCTGTCCTCGGTGCCATGCGCTGGCTGCGGGCGGTGCGACGGCAGGGAGATGGGAAAGGTATCCGCGCTGACGTGGGGGCAGGTATCAAGCATGTCGGTATCCCTGTGGCTGGCTCGGGCGCGCGCAGCAGCGCGGCAAGCCCCGGTGGGCTGCCCGTCCGCGGGCGCGCCGGTGATCTGTGAATCCAGTATTCCACCGGCGCGGCGCCGATCCAATCAGGCTGCGCTGAATCGGCTGTCATCCGCGCGAAGAGAGATGTCAGGTTTCCCTGACGGGGCGGGAAGCGACGGGACGGGGCGGGAAAGGGCCGGGCGTGGCGACAGGGCAGGCATCCTGGCTACGGCATCGCCCGGGAAGGGGAAGGCATGCCGGATGTGGATCATGCGGCGCGGGTGGAGAGGGTCGGCCATCTCCTCCGAGCGGTGGAGTTTCCAAGTCGGCAAAACTCGCCTAACGTATCTCATGCCCCCGCCAAGGCATTTTTCCGCCCCCTTCCCCCGCATGCTGCGTGGTCATTCCTCCACTTCTTCGGATCCAGCCGGGCGTACCGCACCGAAGCTGGCGGCCTGCGTTGCCGCTATCGCTGCCGTTGCCGCGATGGCCGCCGCGGCGCTGGCGGCGCGGCGGCGCACGGTCCGGGTGCCGCTACCGGTGCCGGACGGCAAGGCCGCGGCGGGCGCCGCCGCGCTGGCCACCGAAAGCGAGGCCCGCCTGGCCGGCATCATCCGCTCGTCGATGGAGGCCATCATCACCGTCGACGAGCAGCAGTGCGTGGTGCTGTTCAACCCGATGGCGGAGACCCTGTTCGGCTGGAAGGCGGAGGACGCCCTGGGCCGCCAGCTCGGCGATTTCATCCCGGCGCGCTACCGCGCCGCCCACGAACGCCATGTGCGCCGTTTCGGCGTGACCGGCGTCACCGAGCGGCAGATGGGACAGCAGCGCACCCTGTACGCGCTGCGGCGCGACGGCGTCGAGTTTCCCATCGAGGCCTCCATCTCGCAGACCCCGGACGGCGGCGGCAAGCTGTACACCGTGATGCTGCGCGACACCACCGAGCGCGTGCTGGCCGAGCAGGCGCTGCGCCGCTCGCGCGAGGAACTGCAGCAGCTTTCCGACAGCATCCTGGCCGCGCGCGAGGAGGAGAAGCGGCGCATCGCGCGTGAACTGCACGACGATCTCGGGCAGCGGCTGAGCGCACTCAAGATGGATCTCGCCATGCTCGACGAGGACCTGCGCCAGACCGCCGCCGCCGATGCCGCGCGCGCGCAGATCGCCGCCATGCAGGCGGTCATCGACGAGACCGTCGGCTCGGTGCGGCGCATCGCCGCCGACCTGCGGCCGGCGCTGCTCGACGAGCTGGGACTGGTGCCCGCCATCGAGTGGCTGGCCAAGGACTTCTCCACGCGCTATGGCATCCGCATCGAGCCGCACGCGCTCGGCGACGAGGTCGAGGTGCCCGAGCGCACCGGCACCGCCGTCTACCGCATCGTGCAGGAGGCGCTCAACAATGTCGCGCGCCATGCCCACGCGACGGCCGTCGAGATCGCGCTGGTACGTGCCGGCGACTGGTACCAGCTGACCGTGCGCGACAATGGCTGCGGCTGGGACGGCAAGATGCCGGAGCGCGGCAGGCGGGTGTCGTTCGGCCTGCTCGGCATCCGCGAGCGCGCCAGGCTGATCGGCGGCAGCGTGGCCATCGCGCACACGCCGGGCGCGGGCTTCGGCCTGACCGTGCGCTTCCCGGCGGTGGCGGGCTGCGGCGAGGAGGAGCACGCATGATCCGGGTGATGATCGCCGACGACCACGCCGTGGTGCGCGACGGCCTGCGCCACATCCTGGAACGCGCTGGGGGCTTCGAGATCGTGGCCGAGGCGGCGGACGGTGCCGAGGTGCCGCGCCTGGCCAGGGAAAGCGAGCCCGAACTGCTGCTGCTCGACCTGTCGATGCCCGGGCGCAGCGGGCTCGAACTGATCCGGCTGCTGCGCGCCGAGCGTCCCGCGCTGCGCATCCTGGTGCTGACCATGCATGCCGAGGAACAGTACGTGATGCGCGCCTTCCGTGCCGGGGCCGCCGGCTACCTGACCAAGGAGAGCGCGGCGATGGAACTGGTCAATGCCATCGCCAAGGTCGCGGCGGGCGGCACCTATATGAGCCAGGCGATCGCCGAGAAGCTCGCCACCGGCCTGCAGGAAGGGCTGGAAGCACCGCACCTGCGCCTGTCGGACCGCGAAATGGAGGTCTACCGCCGCCTGGTCGCAGGCGAGGCGCTGGTGGACATCGCCGCCGCGCTGTGCGTGAGCGCCAAGACCGTCAGCACCTACAAGATGCGCATCATGGAGAAGCTCGAACTGGCCAACGACGCGGCCCTGGTGCGCTACGCGATCCGCCACCGCCTGTTCGACGAGGCCGACGATCTGTGAGGCCGCCGCGGTGCGCTGCGGCCGGGCGCTTCTTCTCTTCTCCCCCTCTCCTTTCCTTTCCTCTTCTACTGCACGCCGTTGCCCGTGGTGTAGCCCACCGTCTGCGCCAGCAGCGGCACCTCGTCCTCGTTCAGCGACAGCGCCTCTGCCAGCAGGCGCTGGTTCAGCCAGCCGCGCACCACGGTACCCAGCCCGCACGAGGCGCAGTACAGGTAGACGTTCTGCGCGATGGCGCCCGCCGCGATCGCCGGGAACACTTCCTGCCCCGGCTTCGGCAGTCCCTGCAGGCGTGCGCGCCGGACCACATAGATCAGGTCGAGCGGCGCGGTGGCGACGAAGTCCTGGTAGCCGGTCAGGTTGCGCGCATCGACCGCGCGCTTGAGCACCAGGGTATGGTGCAGCGGTTCGTAGCGGTAGACGCCGGTCGGCAGTGCCACATAGATGTCGATCTCGTTCAGGCCGTGCGCCGACGGCGCGGTGCGCCCGCCGGTATCGCTGCGGTTGACGCCGCCGGCGGCCCACAACAGTTCGCCCAGCCGCGCCAGCGGCAGCTCGCGTGCGGCGAACTCGCGCGTGCTCTTGCGTTCCCATAGCGCGCCCATCAAGGGCAGGCCGGAAGCCATGTCGGGCGCCGGCAGCGCGATGGTGCGCTCGGATTTGCCGCGCACCGCCTTCGGCTCCTTGCCGGCGAGCGGTTGATACGTGAGCGACTTGACCTCTTCCATGCTTGTCTCCTGGACCCGTGGCGGCAGCGGTGCGCCAGGCGGGCCTGCCGCGTGCCGCTCCGTTGTCCAACTTAGGCCATCCCTGCCGGCGGGGCTTGATGGGCGTCAAAGGACAGGTGGCGCGCCATCTTGCGCTGGGTCAAGCCGCGGCCGCGGGGGCACGCTACAGTCAATGCAGCCGGCGCTGCGGCGCCCTGTCTTCACAGGAGCCTGAACATGCCTTACTCGACCATCATGGTGCTGCTCGACAACAGCCGCAGGGCCTATCACCGCCTGGAGATCGCCACCCGGCTGGCGGCCGCGCAGCGGGCCAGGCTGCTCGGCCTGCCGCTGATACCGCAGCCGGACCCGGGCCTGGCCCTGCTGCGCCAGCAGGATCGCGGCTTCATGGATGCCCTGCAGGCGCGCCACGAGGCGGCCATCAGCCAGATGCGCCATGCTTTCGAGGGCGCCGCGGACGAGGCGCCGGTGGCGGTCGAGTGGCGCGCGGTGGCAGGCGATCCGGCCGACGTGGTGCGGCGCGAAGCCTGCCTGGCCGACCTCGTCGTGGCCGGGCAGAGCGATCCCGACGACGACGAAGCCTGGATCGGCGAGCGCTTCGTCGAGTCGTTGCTGCTGGGCTGCGGCCGCCCGGTGCTGGTGGTGCCCTATGCGGGCCGCTTCGCCAGCGTCGGCGCCACGGTGATGGTGGCGTGGAGCGGCACCCGCGAAGCCACGCGCGCGCTGCACGATGCGCTGCCGCTGCTGCGCCTGGCGCGGACCGTGCATGTCGTCTGCGCGCCGCACGATGGCGGCGCCGCGCGCGAGCGCGAGGCGCCCGGCGAGCACGCCGTGGCCAGCCTGCGCTACCACGGCATCGACGCCACGCTGCATACGCTGCCCGGTGTCGCGGGCGATGCGGCGCTCGGCGAACTGCTGCTGTCGCGCGCCGCGGACCTGGGCGTTGACCTGCTGGTAATGGGGGCCTACGGCCACGCGCGCATGCGCGAGGTGGTGCTGGGCGGTGTCACCCAGACCCTGCTGGGCGCGATGACGGTACCGGTGTTCTTCTCGCACTGAGACCGGGATGCCCGCGCGGGGGCGCAAGGCGCCGCCCGCCGCCGGCAGGTGGTGGCAGGCGGTGGCAGGTGGCGGCCACGAACGAACGCGCTACAGCTACAGGTACAGAACGCGCTACAAGCGGAACGCGGGCGTCGCCGCCATCTCGCCGGGCAGGCCGTTCTCGCTGCGCTCGCGCCGCAGCACGTTGGACACCATGTCCACCTCGGCGCTCAGCGAGCGCACCGCATCGTCCAGCGTCAACAGTCCGATCACGGCGGATTCGCCATCGCGCACGGCCAGCCGGCGCACGCCGTGCGCCAGCATGCTGCGCAGGGCGTCGCTGACGGCGGCGTGGCGTTCGGTGGTGATCACCCCGGGCGTCATCACGCAGGTGACAAGGGCTTCTCCGCAGGCGGGCAGGTCGGCCAGGCCATGCACCACCATGTCGCGGTCCGTGACCACGCCCAGGATGCGCTGGTAGGGCCCGTCCTGCTCGGTGACGAACAGCAGCTTGGCGCGGCGGTCGCGCATCAGCTGCGCCGCTTCGCGCAAGGTACAGGTCGCGGAAACGTGGTGCAGCGCGTGGGAGCACACTTCGTCGACTCTCATGGGTGGCTCCTGTTATCGGTGCGGGGTCCGGATTCACTATATGGTGGCCGTGCCGCGCCACCTTGATCGAACGCAAGGGCGGTGTCGGCGCACTCACGGCGACCGGCGCCAAGCGCCGCGGACGGGTCGGCATGCTCCCGTCCCAGCCCGCCTTCGCCGCGCTGACCGCATGCCGGCTCGGCATCGGCCTGTGCGCGCTGTGCGGATCAGGGCGGCGCGGCCGAAGATTCCGGCGACGCCGCTGCCGGCGCCGGTCAATGCGCATCAATGCGCATCAATGCGCATCAATGCGCATCAATGCGAATCAATGCGCCATCAGCACCGGCACCGTCATGCTGGACAGCAGCGCCTGGGTGACACCGCCCAGCACCAGCTCGCGCATGCGCCCACGTCCGTAGGCGCCCATCACGATGAGATCGGCACCGAAGTCGGCGGCACGCGACAGCAGCAGTTCGCCGACGCCGGCATCGGCCAGCGGCGGCGAACGCTCCAGTGCGGCCTGCACGCCGTGCAGCGCCAGCGCGCGGCAGGCGTGTGCCGGCGGTGTCGCGCTGGCACGCAGGTCGCCCGCGCACAGCAGCAGGGCCTGCGCGCCGGACAGCAGCGGGATGGCGTCATGCAGGGCACGTGCCGCTTCGCGGCTGCCGTTCCAGGCCACGATGGCGCGCGTACCGATGGTGTCGAAGCGGCCGGCGCAAGGCACCACCAGGACCGGCCGGCCCGATTCGAGGATCAGGGATTCGAGGAACTGCGGCCCGACATAGCCCTCCGGCTCGGAAGGATCGGTCTGGCCCGCCACCACCAGTTCGGCCTCGCGCGCTTCGCGCAGCGCCGAGGTGACGGCGTCGCCGTCGGCCTGGCGCCACTCCGATGCGATCGGCAGCGCGTCGACGGCGGCGTGGAAGGCCGCCTCGGCGCGTGCGCGGGTGGCGTCGCGGCGCGCCATGTCTTCCGCCATATAGGTCTCGGCGCCTTCCATCATCGCGTACCAGGCGGGATCGGGTTCGAAGGCGGCGTACAGGCCGATCAGCCTGGCCTGGGCAGCCTGGGCGAGCCGGGCCGCGAGTGCCAGGCGCAGGCTCGAACGCGCCGAGCTGTCGAGATGGACAAGGATGCTGGCTGGGCGCATGGCGGATCCTTCAGGGCGATGCGCGGCGCCGGCGCACTCGCGCGCGCCGGCGGCCGACAGCAGGAAGCGGCAGGAAGCGGCAGGAAGCCGCGGGAAGCGGCGTGCGCGCGCCTCAGCGTATCGTGATGCGCTGCTGCGGCGTGGCTTCCTTCTTGGGCAGTACGACCTTCAGCACGCCGTCCTCGTAGCTCGCATCGACGCTGCCCTCGTCGATATTGCTGTCGAGCGTGAAGGCGCGCTGCATGGTGCCGGCGTAGCGCTCGCGGCGGATCACGCGCTCGCCTTCCTTGGTCTCGGAGGCGCGCTCGACCTTGGCCGAGATCATCACCGTGCCGCGCTCCACCGCGACCTGGATGTCCTCCTTCTTGGCGCCGGGGATTTCCGCCACCACGGTGTAGGCCTTGTCGGACTCGCTGACATCGACCTTGAACGGCATGCCGCTGTCGGCGCTGCCGCGCAGCGCGCGCAGCATGCCTTGCATCACATCGCCGATCGGCTCGAGCGAGAAGGGATCATGCAGTCGGATATTGCTCATCGTTCTCTCCTGGGAAGACAGGCGGCGCAACGCCGCCTTGCAGATGCGCGACGGATTCAGCGGTGCGCCGCCGGCGCGCCGTTCACGCGCAGTTCATCGATCACGTTGACCACCCCCGGCGCGGACCAGGCGGCGCCGACCGTGGCGTCGCGCTCGGCCAGGGAATCCACCTGCCCGCTGAGGGTGACCACGCCATGCTCCACGCGCACATCGATGTGGCGGGCCTCGCGCTGGGCGTGGCGGCACAGGGCGGCCTCGATGCGGCGGGCGACGTCGGGCGGCGTCATGCGCGACTGGACGGTCAGGTAGTTGTGCAGGCCGGTGACGCCGCGCAGATGGCTCACGGTGCGTTCGGCCAGGGCGCGCTGGTAGCCCCACTCGACCTCGCCGCTCAGCGTGATCCAGCCCTTCTCGACGCGCACCTTGATGGCGCCGGCGGGCAGGTTGGCCTGCCACTGCAGCGCCGCGTGCGCGGCCTGGGCCAGCGCTTCGTCGCCGATCGCTTCGCCCGGGCGCACTTCGAGCTGCACCACCACACCGCGTACGCCCGCGACGCGCTCGGCGGCGCGTTCCGCCGCCAGCTTCTCCGCGTGGCTGCGCAGGTGGCCGCTGAGCGTCACGATGCCGTCGTTGACCTCGACGCCGATGGCGGCGGCGTGCACCGCCGGCTCCCATTCGAGTTCGGCGCTGACATCCTGGTGGAGCTGGGCATCCGTCTTCATGTCGTCCTTCCTCTGCGTTGGCCGGGCCTGTTCGCAATATAGGCGGCGCGCCGCGACCGGCTTTGACCTGGCGCAAGGCCGCGGTGGCGCGCGCGGAGACAATCGGAGACAGGGCGGATGCCGCGCGCGGTCCGCCATCGACGAGGCAGCCGGACAGGCGAGGGGGCACGATGACAACAGCGGAAGGCAGGGCCTGCACGGGCACGTGCGGTGCCCTGTGCAAGGGATGGCGGGGAGAGGTGGCGACGCGCCTGGACCAGGCCGAGCAGCGTGCGCTGGCGCAGTGCGGCGGAGCCGGGGCCGGCGCGGTCCCGGTGGAAGCGGCGGCCGGTCCGGCCGACCAGGTCGACCGGATCGAGCCGACCGACCAGACCGACCAGACCGACCAGGTCGACTACAAGGACCTGGCCGGCCGCGCCGCCTCGGCGCAAGTGAGCGAGGCGGCGCAGGCGCACGCGCGCCGCGAGCTGGCGGAGATTGCCGCGGCGCGGGCGCGGCTGGCGGCGGGCGACTACGGCATCTGCGCGGACTGCGGGCAGGGCATCCCGCAGCCGCGCCTGCTGGCCTGCCCGACCGCGCGGCGCTGCCTGCCCTGCCAGCGCCAGCACGAGCGGCTGCGGCCGGGCCGGCCGTAGGCGTGGCGGCGGCCTCCGTGGCGCCGCCCGGGTGGCACGGGTGCAGGACTCAGGCGGCTTCGCTGCCGGGGTCCTTCACCAGGCCGATCTCGCGCAGGTAGGACGCCAGCGCCGCGTGGTGCGTGGCCAGGGTGCGGACGATGCCGCTCAGGTCGTCGAGCGAGTAGGCGTCTTCTTCGGCGGCGCGCGCCGGCGCCGGCTCGCCGCCATCATCGGGCACCTCGTGCAGCGCCACGATGCTGCGCGGCAGGCCGAACACCCAGGCGGGCTGCAGCGAGCCCGGCAGGCGTCCCGGCGCCCAGCGCGCGTGGGCAATGTCGTGCAGCAACTGCCGATGGGTATGAGGCACCAGCAGGTAGGCGTGGATCCGGTCGAAGCGGTCCACCGGTACGTGGCGGCAGCGCAGCAGGTCGAGCAGCGCCTCGCGCTGGGCGCCGAAGTCGAGCCGGCGCACGAGCAGCATCACCGCGGTCGGATCGGCGCCGCTCAAGGTGGCGATGGCCTCCTGCATCAGCAGTTCATAACGCGCGAACCACTGCGTGACGGCACCGAACAGGCGCAGGTGTTCGCTGCCCAGGCAGCCCAGGTCTTGCGTGGACATGTCGGTTTCCTCCTGTGCGCGCCTGGGTTTGCGCACGGGCGCGCAAGCGCGCGCGCTTGCGCGCCGCGAGCGCCGCGGCCGCCTTGCCGGGCCGCCCTCAGCCGGCGAAGCGGAAGTGCCCGCTGTGCAGGACGATGCGGTGCGCACCGGTCATCTCGAACAGCGCGCGCGCGACGTCCTGGATTTCCTGCCGGTGGTGCTGGAAGGCGCAGAGCAGGTCGTCGGCGCGCAGGGAGCGCGCGCCGAAGTGGTCTTCCAGCGCCTCGGCCGTGACCGAGTAGGTGGCGGGGTGGCCGTCGACCGTGGCCGCGCAGTCCAGGCAGGGGCCGGCCGCGCAGTAGTCGGGCGTGGCGTCCGGAAAGGCAATCTGCTTGTTCATGCCGTGCTCGCTGTGCTGGCTGGATTCCTCCAGCTTCCCTCTACCTACTGCAGCCACTGCCGCCGCAGAACGTGCGCGCCAGCGGTCCCGTGCCGGATGCCGGCTAAGCCGCCGCCGGCTGGCGCGAATCGCTGCGCACCAGCAGCACCGGCAGACGGCTCTTGCGGACGACGCCCTCGGCCACGCTGCCCATCAGCGCGCGCGACAGGCCGCGCCGGCCATGCGTGCCGAGCACCAGCAGGTCGGCGCCGCAGGCCTCGGCTTCGGCGACGATGGAATCGGCGAAATGCCCCGGCGCCGCCGGCCGGGTCACCAGGCGTGTCGTGCAGGGCACGCCGGCAGCCTCGCAGCGCCTGGCGGTGGCGGCGAGCACCTTCTCGCCCCAGGCCTCCAGTTCCCGCCGCATCTGCCCGGGGTCGTAGTAGCGTGCGTCATACAGCATGTCGATGTCGTCGGCGATGAAAATCGCCTGGACGGCGCCGCCGCCGGCCTTGGCCAGGCCGATGGCCTGCTCCATGGCCAGTTCGGCGCAGTGGCTGCCATCCACCGCCAGCAGGATGCGTTGATACATGGTAGGTCTCCCGGCCTTGCGGCGAGCAATGAAAAAAGGGGAAGGGCTCAGGCCGCGGCGCGCGCTTCGGCCTGCTGGCCGCCTGCCGCGGCGGCCGGCTCGCGCACCAGCAGCACGGGCACCTCGCACTCGCGCGCCAGGCTTTCGGCCACGCTGCCGAGCAGCAGGCGGCGCAGGCCGTGGCGCCCGTGCGTGCCGATCACGATCATGTCGGCCTTGCATTCGCTGGCGGCCTGCCGCACCGCGGACGGGATGTCGCCCAGCGTCAGCACGTCGTTGACCAGGTGCACGCCGCACGAGACGCCGGCCGCGTCGGCGGCGGCCGCGGCGTCGCGCAGCAGTTCTTCGCCCGCCACTACCAGTTGCGGCCCGAGTGCGCCGGCGTCGACATAGCCCAGGTCGTACTTCAGGTAGCCGTAGTCCACCACGTGCAGGATCTCCAGCCGCGCCTGGGTCGAGGCGGCCAGGGATACCGCCTGCTGCAGGGCCTTTCTGGCGCAGCTGCTGTCATCGATGGCGACGAGGATGGTCTGGGGCATGGCGGGACTCCTGGTGATGGGTGGGGGCTGGCGCGGGAGGGCAAGCGCGCTTGGCATGTTTCCGCTCTCTTGATCCACAGTGTGGCGCGGCGGCGGCGGCGCGGCTTGACCTGGATCAGGGAAAGCCGCTGCGGCGCCGCACGGCGCTTGGCAGGATGCGTGTATGGCATGCCGATCGCCGCGGAACCCTGTCGAGAACGGCTCGCCACGTGCACCTGAGCCGGAAGCGCGTGCGACAGCTGTCGCGGCACCTGACCGCTCACCCATGAGCGCTTCAGGCGGTTTATCGCTCACGCATAAGCGATGAGGTAACGATGGCGTCAACGGCGGCGCATTCGCGATCCCTTCGCAATCCACGCGGCCTTGTTTGTATTCTATATTTCCACTAGTATGGAAGGATGGAAAGCCAAGACGCCATCCGCTCCCTCGCCGCACTGGCCCACGGGCTGCGCCTCGAGGTCTACCGCCTGCTGGTGGTGGCCGGCCACGCCGGCATGACGCCGGGCGCGATCGCGGCGCGCCTGGAGGTGCCCGGCGCCACCTTGTCCTTTCACCTGAAGGAATTGATGCACGCGGGCCTGGTCCTGCAGCAACGGGATGGCCGGCACCTGATCTATCGGGCGGCGTTCGAACATATGAATTCACTGCTGGGCTTCCTGACGGCGAACTGCTGCCAGGGAGACGCCTGCCCGGAAACCACCGCCGCCGGCGGTGTCTGCGAATGTTGAGGGAGAACCCCATGAAGCGCTTTCACGTACACATCCACGTCGATGACCTCGGCAAGAGCATCGCCTTCTATTCCAAGCTGTTCGCGGCGGAGCCGGCGCGGGTCGAAGCCGACTACGCCAAGTGGATGCTCGAGGATCCGCGGGTGAACTTCGCCATCTCGACGCGTGGTACCCAGGCGGGCCTGGACCACCTGGGCTTCCAGACCGACGATGCGGCGGAACTGGCGGAGCTGAAGACGCGCGCCGAGGCGGCCGACATGGCGCTGCTGGACGAGGGCGAGACCACCTGTTGCTACGCGCGCAGCGAGAAGCACTGGATCACGGATCCGCAAGGCATCGCCTGGGAGCACTTCCACACGCTGGGCAACGTGCCGGTCTTCGGCGAAAGCCGGCCGGCCGAGGCGCCCGCTGCTGCCGCTGCCCCTGCTGCCGAATCGGCCTGCTGCGCGCCGCGTGCGCCCAGGGGCAAGCCCATCGGCGTGGCCGTGACGTCCAAGTCGTCCTGCTGCTGAGGAGGCCGGCATGGGCGGCAAGACCACCAACGTCCTGATCCTCTGCACCCACAATTCGGCACGCAGCGTGCTGAGCGAGGGCATGCTCAATCATCTGGCGCAGCAGCTCGGCCGCGACGTCCGCGCGTACAGCGCTGGCAGCGCGCCGAGCGGCCGCATCAACCCGTTCGCGATCGAGGCACTGCAGAATGCCGGTGTGGAAACGGCCGGTTTCCGCAGCAAGAGCTGGGATGAATTCGTGGCGGATGATGCCCCGCGCATGCGGGTCGTCATCACCGTGTGCGACAGCGCGGCCGCGGAGCAGTGTCCCTACTGGCCGGGAAGCCCCGTGAAAGTGCATTGGGGCTACGCCGATCCGTCGAACGCACAAGGTGGCGACGACGGCAAGCGGGTCGCCTTCGAGCTGACGCGCCAGGCCATCGGCTATCGCATGCTGCAACTGTTGCAACTGCCGCTCGAGGAGATGAGCGACGCCGAGCTGCAGGTCGCGCTGCAGCGCATTGCGCGGAGCTGAACGCCATGGTCGACTTGCGGCACAAGGTTCTGGCGGAGTCGCTGGGCACGGCGCTGCTGCTGGCCATCGTCATCGGTTCGGGCATCATGGCGGAGCGGCTTGCCGGCGGTAATGTCGCCATCGCACTGCTGGCCAACACGGGCGCCACGGTGCTTGGCCTGTACGTACTGATCGAAGTCTTCGGGCCGCTCAGCGGCGCGCACTTCAATCCTGTGGTCAGTGCGGTCATGGCCGTGCGCGGCGAACTGCCGGGCTCCGCGCTGGCGCCGTATCTGCTCGCGCAACTGGCCGGCGCGGTGCTCGGCGCCTGGCTGGCCCATGCCATGTTCGACTTGAGCATCCTGCAGTACTCCACCAAGGTGCGCGGTGGCCCTGGCCAATGGATCGCGGAAGCGGTGGCTACGGCGGGGCTGCTGTTGGTGATTCTGCGGGCGCCGGCGGGCCGAGCCTCGTCCATGGTGGCGGCTTATATCGGCGCGGCTTACTGGTTCACGGCATCCACGTCGTTCGCCAATCCGGCGGCCGCGTTCGGCCGCATGTTCAGCGACAGCTTTGCCGGCATCGCCCCCGCCAGCGTGCCGGGCTTCGTCATCGCACAGTGCGTGGGCGGCGCCATCGGCCTGGGGCTGCACCGGCTGCTGGAGCCGCGAGCGGCGCGGCGTGGCCATCCCAATGTGATCGAGTCCTCGGGCGAGCAGCCGACTGACTGAGCGCGCCGCCATCCTGGCTGTCCGCGCGGGCCCGGGGCTCCTCGCGGCGCAGGCGGGCTTAGGCCCGGGCCTTCCGGCCTGCCGGCGCGCAGGCGGAGGTGGGCACGTCGCAGCCCTGCGCGTCACCCTCGCAGCAGTGCTCCACCAGGAAGCCGATCAGGTCGTTCATCTGCGGGAACTGGACCTGGTACAGCACATTGCGCCCTTCCTGCTGGCCCGCGATCAGCCCCGCATGCGAGAGCTCCTTGAGATGGAAGGACAGGGTAGCCGGCGGGAGGCCGAGCGCTTCCCCGATCTGCCCCGCGTAGAGGCCGGTACGGCCGGCCCGGACCAGCAGGCGGAAAATGGCCAGGCGCGAAGGCTGCGCCAGCGCGGCCAGGGCTTTGACGGCGGCGTCGCTGTTCATGAGGCTTGGGATCCATGCATCGGTACGGAAAGGGGGTATTGTCCGCCGAAACCGGGGCGGGCGGGCGTTGCGTGGATGCGTTGCCGCCGGGCAGCGAAGCTGGTGAGCGGAAATCGCGCCGCCATGCGGAATCGTCGCCGGCCGCTGGCCCTTGGGCGGCACTATATTGTCCGCATCGTCGATACAGAGGCGAACGGGATTGGCGTCCCGAACACTTGTGCGTGGAAAGCCGCCGGTTGGCGGCGTTTTGAAGCAGTGCCTGAACCGCACACAGGAGTCCATGTCATGTCTAGTTCACCGCCCTCGGCGCCTCGTTCATCCCGCTCCCTGGCGTCCGCCGCCGCATTTTCTTCCTGCCCTTGCCGCCGGGGCGTTCGCGCCGAACAGGTGGGCGCCAGTCTTTACCTGAACACCGAAGTCGCCGCGGAAACGCCGCTGAGCCTTGCCGCCGAGAAGGCGGCTCAATTGCATGCGCTGCTGGTTGCCAGCCAGGAGTACGACTCAGATTGCGGCAACGTAAGCGACGACGACGCGCCGGAGGCAGGCATCCGCACCCACCTGCTGTCGGTGGCCACCACGCTGGCCGGAGAAGTGCTGGCCTTGAGCGAACTGGCGGCGCAGGATCCGGCACGGCTGCGCTGAGCGTCGCTTTCTCCTTCCGGGTCGCCGGCAAGCCGGCAACCACCAAGCGCATCGCGATGGCAGTTCATCGGCGCACAGCGGAGTCCGAAGCCGGATCGCCGGAGAACAGTCGGCATACGGAACGCGCATCCCTGCAGTGCCGCAGCGCACTGCGAAAGCGCTGGTCGCAGAAGAACTGAGCGGCGCTGGCCAGGAAGCGCAGGTGCGCGTTGTTGCCCCAATCCGGCAGGAGCAGGCAGATCAGGTCGCTCACGGGCAGCCCATCCGGTGCATCGAACGGTAGCGGTGTGACGCAGCGAACGTAGAAGGCGAGTTCCCGGGGAACGCGGCGGATTCGTGCATGAGGCACCGCCACGCCCTGGCCGAGCCCTGTCGATCCCAATGCCTCTCTCTCCATGAGCCCTGCCGTCACGGCTTCTGCGTCGAAGCCATGGTGTTGCCTGGCAAGCGTGCCCAAGTGATGGAACAGTGCGCTCCGGTCGGCGGCTTCACAATCCAGCACGACATCCTCTTCGCACAGGATGCTTCCGATGGTCGACGCGTGTGAAGCGCTGACACGTGGACCTGGCCGCGCCTGCGTACCATGGATCAGATCGATCCACGCGCCGGAAGGCCTCTCAGGAACCTCGACATACTGGCTGACCTCGGCGCCCGGCGTGAGGCGATTGAGCTGGGCAAGGGCATCCCCGACGGAGAGCCTGGGAAGGGTCAGGGAGACGCGCATCCTGGCACCACCGGGCATGACTGCGATGCAGATCGACCACGGCTGCCCCGCGCAGTCCCTGACCAAGGCCTGACGAAGCGGCCTGGCGTGCTGTGCGTCGATGGTGATGTGCATCGTGACATTGCGCGAAGCGAGACACGGCCGGGTGGTGTTCGGGCATTCCACTGCCGGAAGCCTGGGCCGTCCAGCGCCAGCCGAGACGAAAGTGCTCATGGCAGCATGGCTCCCGCGGAGGCTGCCGAATAGTCGGTCCGCGCACATTCCCGTCCGTCGCGATCCAGTATGACGAGCGTGACGCCGTCGCGGCGCGCTTTCTCGATGCCGGCTACGACCGCATCGTCGCGGCTCGCGTGATGTGACTCCGCGTACCTCGCTCCTTCGTAGATGACGTCCCAGCCTTCCCGATAGGCAACGACCTCGATCTGCATGGTCACGGATGTCTCCTCAGCCGGTCGCGGCGTGATTCCTATACCTATGGTAGGTGGCCGCGCATCAAGCGGCTGTCATGCCAATCGCCTGCTGCATAAAAATGCTGCAAAGGCTGAATGGCGCGCTGTGGCGGGGACATGGCCGGCCCGAACAGGTGCTCCCCGCGCTCCCAATCAGTCACGTGGCGCGGGGAGCATTTCCGGTTTGGGCATGAGTGCCACGAGCGATCGGACCACGGTATAGCGCCATGATCTTCATGCGGCGCCGCGACACCGCGACGCCAGGTGTCTTGAACGTGTGCAGGGATGACCGGAGCCTGGGGCCTGACTGGTCGCTGTCCCACTGCCAGACGGCGTCACCGTAGTCGACGGCCACGGTCGCATGATTTCGCCTTGGTGGAAATAGCGCCGCACCCTTGCTTGGCGGGTGTCATCCACTATCCCGCCAAGCAGGGTTGGCGGCCGGGAACCGAGCCGGGGGTGTGATGCGGCCCGGCATCCCCGGAGAGGGCCGGCGGCGTGCCAGCACGCTGGGCCGCGCCGGGCCAGTTGCTGTCGTCGTCGAAGCGGCGTATCCAGCGCGAGGCGCTGCCGTAGTCGAAGCGCGGGTTGGGGTCACCGTCCCAGGGATCGAGCGTACTGAGGTTCAGTCTATCGCAGCGGATCGGGCGAATCAGGCGGTTGGCCCTGACCAGCACCTCGGGAACGCCGTCTTCCACGGGGTAGAGGTCCAGGTCGCCGAGTTCGATCCACAGGCCGTTGGCGCCATCGGGATTGAGCGCGTTGCGGGGGTATGGCATGGAGGTGATGCGGATACGTGGGTGCGCCAGTTCCGCCCGGATCTCGGACTCGCTCTTGCCAAGCTTGCGCTGCCAAACGGGGGACAGCATGAAGCACCAGGTGGGCGGGCGTAAGCCTGCTCCAAGGCGCGATGGGTTGATATGCCCCCCGTTGATCGCATCGTGATAGTGGAAACCCATGTCGACCGGGTGATCGATGTCCAAGCCGTAGAAATAGTCGGCACAAATGCGTTCCAGCACGTCGGATTCATAGGCCCCCATCACGCTGAGTCCGCCATTGCCTACCTCGTAGCCCATGTAGGCTTGCTCGGGGCATAGCGACCGGATGCAACTGTGCGAGAAGGCGCGCCACGCCATCTCGTTGCCGTTCGCGTACCAGTCATGGCGGAACACCAGTTTCAGCGTGCTGTAGCACCGCTGCGGGACATGATGGACCCGGGCGGAGTAGGACCAGAGGGGGGACGCATCGGGCGATTCCATGTCGGTCGCCATCAAGTAGAACGGCCGGGATACCTCCCGCAGACGCCTGGCTTCGGCCCGCAGGTCGGTGGGAAACCGCTTGTCTCCGGCCTGGAGCCAAACCTGCGTGCGCGACTTGAACATCTTCTGGAAGGGGTTGTCGGCGATGCGATCGAAGCGCTCCCAGATGTCGATAAACTTGTCCGCCACCACCATGTAGTCCTTGGGCTGGTGGTGGACGTAGAAGGTCACATAGGGGCAGATGCCCAGTTCCCGTCCCTCGTCACCGTAGAACCACTGCGGGGCGATCTTGCTCTCGCGGATGAATTCTTCGATCTCGTCGGAGTTCAGATATTGTTCTGCCGTGCTCATCCAGTACCTCGCTTCTTGCTATTTCGGGGTCCGACCACCGGGCTTCCTCCGGGCTTCCCGCTTCGATGGTTCTTCGTTCTTGTCATGCCCGTCGGGCGTCCCGGGCTTCTGCCTTCCATGCACCGCGACATCCTCCGGGTACCGGAACAGCGACAACCGTCCCCCCGGATTCACGGACTTGTTCTGGAGACGGATCGGCGAGCGAGCCGTCCTAGTATTCACGTCCTGCTCAAGCATCCGCTTGCTTGCGATGAACGGCTTCGCCTCGATCCGATCCCCGGAAACCTGATTTCCGCGATGACGAAAGTACTGCCCTTGTCGGGCCGTTGATGCCGGTACTCGGGCATCACCAGGTCGGGCATGGCGGCATGGCGGCGGAGCGCGCGGGGCCGGTGCGCGCGCGCGGGGGCCGGCTGCCGGGGCGGCGCGGCGCGGTCCGCAGGCTTGGGAGCCATGCTAGTGGCGAGGGGGAGAGTACCGGGTTAGGTGCTTTCTGCCGATTGGTGTGGAAATTGCGGAAGCTGCGGTGGAATGCTGCGCGGCGGGCTTTGATGGGATCGCGGGGCAGGCCAACGTCCGTGTGTCGGGCCGGATGCGACCGGTGGGCCGGGTGTCACGATGTCGTCGAGCGCCTCTCCAACCGGATCAAGCATTTCCAGCGAGTCGAGGCACGCTACGCAAACTCACAGGCAGCCGGTTGGCATCGGCATCGCTTGCCCGCAAGGTCGGGACCTTCGTCAGGAAGTGGACAGAGCCCAGTGTCCTGAGTCGGAAATCCATGGAAGAACCGAGTCCGTCGAGAAGACCCGCGAGGCCAGGAACAAAGCGCGGCAAGGCTGGAGCCTCGCGAGCATCGGTGACGACGCGTCGTGCGGCCCATCGACGGACTTAGGGCAGGCCGAGCCAAGGAATCTGTGATTCAGGGCACCAGTCTCGCGCTCCCAATTCGGATCGTCGACAGCCTCGCAGGCCATCAGGCCCCGTTGCCGCCTGCGGCGATTTCAAGCGGATGGCGCACCGTAACGCTTGCGCAGTTCCAGGTTGATCGCCAGCACGTTGACCATCGGCTCTCCGGCCAGTCCACCCAGCGGCGCCCTGGCCTGCTGCTGCAGCAGCGCCAGGATCTCCGCCCGCAGCGGTGCGGCATTGCGCTTCGTATCGCGCGCCCATGCAGCCGCCACGCGATCCAGCTGGAAGAGCGCATTGGCCAGGGTGATGTCCGGATCCAGCCCGGAGGCCGGGGCCGTGACCATGTCGCCCGGCACGGGCGCGAGCTGGGCATCGGGATGTTCCTGCCGCCACATCTCGAAGAAGACCGACTGGATGTCGCTGCCTGCCCGCACGGGCTCCACCACGGTGGCCGGCTTTCCATCCGCCCCGGTACGCGGCACATCCGCCAGGAACATGTTCGGCAGGATGAAGAAGATCTGGCTGAAGTTCGAAAGGTGCTGGTCCCCGGAGTAGTGCTGCAGGTTCGTGTTGGTCATGAACGAGATGACCGTATTGAAGATGGTCGACGGCGCCAGCATGCCGCGTCCCAGCGGGTTGAGCGGCGCGACCGGTTGCAGTGCGAGCACGACGAAGCCGTACACGAACAGCACGGCGTTGAACACCAGCAGCGCCACCGTGTACTGCTTCCAGTCCTGGGCACCGCTGTCCAGGCGGGCTTCGAACCAGCGCAGTCCCGGCAGCGGCCGGTACTTGCCGTCCATGATCCACGCCATGTAGCGGCTCAAGGGAATGGAGACGACGATGGCAATCGCCAGGATGAGTAAGGGCAGGGTCCACATAGGTCCCCCCTGCAGAAGAGATGAGATGGGCGCCGTGGTGCTGGAACGCTAGAACTCCAGTCCCGCCTGCTGTCGGTGGCCACCACACTGGCCGGCGAAGTGCTGGCCTTGAGCGAGCTGGCGGCGCGGGATGCGCCGCCCTGAGCGCCGCCCCGCACCGGCCGCCGCGGCCTTACAGCGTGACCTGGATCTGGTTGTGCACCGCGCTCACCCCCGGCGCCGACCACGCCGCCTCGAAGGCGGCCTGGCGTTCGGCCCAGGTGCGCAGCGTGCCGCGCAGCGTCACCACGCCTTCGCTGACTTCCACGCTGACGTGGCCGGCATCGTCGCTGGCCTGCCGTTCGATGGCCTGGCGGATGCGCTGCCTGACGTCGTCGGCGGCCATGGCGGGGCGGACCGCCAGTCCGTTGCTGACGCCGCGCACGCCGAACAGGCCCGCCACCGCCTGTTCGGCGGCCACCCGCTGGTAGTTCCAGTCGACTTCGCCGCGCAGCGTGACCGCGCCGTGCTCCACCATCAGGTGGATGCGGTCGGCAGGCAGTCCGCTCATCCAATCGAGGACATGGCGCGCCGCGCGCGCGATGTCGGCGTCGGTGCGCTGGGCGTCGTCGGGCAGGCGCACATCGAGCTCCACCGCCAGGCCCTTGAGCCCGGTCACGCGCTGCGCGGCTGCCTCGGCCGCGTATTTCTCGGCAAAGGTCGGCAGGTGGCCGCTCAGCGTCACGATGCCGTCCTGCACCTCGACGCCGATGCCGGTGGCGTCGACGGCCGGATCCCAGGCCAGTTCTTCCATCACGTCCTGCTTGAGCTGGATATCGCCCTTCATCTCGGTTCTCCTCGCGGCGGCACACCTGCAGACTAGGCGAGCCGCGCGCGGCGCCCTTGACCCATGTCAACGTGGCGGCATGCGCCTTGGCTAGGCTGGCAGCAGCGGTCCGTCCGGCACGGATCGCCCTGCGCGAGCGCAAGGAGCACCCATGTATCGAACCATCCTCCTGGCGGTGGACGGCAGCCATGCCTCCCGCCTGGCCACGTTCGAGGCGGCGGCACTGGCCCGCGCGATGGCCGCGACCGTGCACGCGGTCTATGTGCTGGATGACCGCGAGCCCCTGCTCGAAGTGGCTTACCTCGACCGTGACGCGCTATGGCGCAGCATGGCCGAGTTCGGACGCGGTGTGCTGCGTGCCACCGGCGACCAGCTCGGCGCGGCGGGTGTCGCCCATACGCTGGCACTGGTCGAGCACTGCGTCGCGCCGGGCCAGGTCGCGCGCACGCTGGTGGCACGCGCCGAGGCCTGCCACGCCGATCTCATCGCGATGGGTACCCATGGGCGTCGCGGCCTGCGCCGTGCGGTGATGGGCAGCGTGGCCCGCGCCGTGCTGCGCGAATGGGCCGGTCCCATGCTGCTCACGCGCAGCAATGCCGATGACTGAGCCGGGCCGGCGCGCCCCGGGGAGACTGCCATGAACGACACGGTCCGCTTCGACAGCCCCTGCGTGCTGGAGCCCCTGCGCTACCGCGCGCTGGATATCGATACCTGGCAGGAGCACGTGATCTACCTGCACCGCGACTGCGCGGTGTGCCGCGCCGAGGGCTTCCGCGCGCAGGCGCGCGTGCAGGTGCAGGTCGGCGCGCGGCGGCTGATCGCCACCGTCAACGTGGTCGGCTCGGGCGTGCTCGGCCGCGCCGAGGCGGCTTTGTCGGCCAGCGCCAGCGGCGCGCTGGAGGCGCGTGCGGGGGATCTGGTCTACGTCACCCACGCGCCCGGGCTGGAATCGCTGCGCTGGGTGCGCGCCAAGGTCTACGGCAACGAACTCGCGGGCGCGCAGCTCGACGCCATCATGCAGGACGTGGCCAGCGGCAGCTACACCGGCGTGCCCATCGCCGCCTTCCTGGCCGCCTGCGCGGGCGGGCGCATGACGGAGCGCGAGACCATCGACCTGACCCGCGCCATGATCGGCACCGGCGAGCGGCTGTCCTGGAATCGGCCCGTGGTGGCCGACAAGCATTGCGTGGGCGGGCTGCCCGGCAACCGCACCTCGCCCATCGTGGTGGCGGTCGCCGCCGCGGCCGGCCTGCTGGTGCCCAAGACCTCCTCGCGCGCGATCACTTCGCCGGCTGGCACCGCCGACACCATGGCGGTGCTGACCCGCGTCGACCTCGATGCCGCCACGCTGCGCCAGGTAGTGGAGCAGGCCGGGGCGTCGCTGGCCTGGGGCGGGGCGCTCGGGCTGAGTCCGGCCGACGACATGCTGATCCAGGTCGAGCGCGCGCTCGACCTGGACAGCGACGCGCAGCTGGTGGCGTCGATCTTGTCGAAAAAGGTGGCCGCGGGCTCCACCCATGTGCTGATCGACGTGCCGGTGGGCCCAACCGCCAAGGTGCGCGAGGAAGCCGACCTGGAGCGCCTGCGCAGTCTGCTGACGCTTGCCGCGCAGGCCCTCGGCGTGCGTGTGCGCATCGTGCGCACCGACGGCACCCAGCCGGTCGGGCGCGGCATCGGGCCGGCGCTGGAGGCGCGTGACGTGCTGGCGGTGCTGCAGGGCGCGCCGTCGGCGCCGCACGACCTGCGCGAGCGCAGCCTGATGCTGGCCGGCGAACTGATGGAGTTCTGCGGGGCCTGCGGCGCCGGCGAGGGGGCGGCGCTGGCCGCGGCGCTGCTGGCCGGCGGTGCCGCCTGGACCCGGTTCCAGGCCATCTGCGAGGCGCAGGGCGGTTTGCGCGCGCCTGGCCGCGCGCTGTTCCTGCGCGATGTGCCGGCGCCACGCGACGGCGTGGTGGCCACCATCGACAACCGCCGGCTGGCACGCGCCGCCAGGCTGGCCGGCGCGCCCGAGCGCCAGGTCGCGGGCATCGACCTGCACGTGCGGCTGGGCGACACGGTGCGCGCCGGCCAGCCGCTGCTGACGCTGCATGCGCAGGCCTCGGGCGAACTGGCCTACGCGGGCGGCTTTCTCGCCGCGCATCCGGCCATCGTGATCGGCGAGGCCGGCTGATCCGCGCGCCGTGACCGGCACCGGCCGCGATCCAGGTCAAGCGCCGCCCGAGCGCGGCGCGGCGCTGCGTCGGGCCTGCCGCTGGCGCTCAGGCCGGGTGGCCGCCGGAGTCGAAGTCGGGAAATTCGGCGTCGAGCACCTCGAACACCTGGGCCGCGCGGCCGGACAGCAGGCTCGAATCCATGCCGCGCAGCAGGTGCTCGTCGGAGCGCAGCCATTTGTAGGCCAGCCGTACTTCATCGAGGGTCGGTTCGAGGGCAAGGATCTGCGCGATCACTTCGGCCTCGAAGGGGCCGATCACGGCGCGGATCTCAGCGGCGCTGGCGGGGCCCGGCGTGGCCGCGTGCGGCTGGGTGGATGCGGTCTGGGTCATGGTGTGGTCTCCTGGATGCCCCGGGGTGGCGGCGGAAGCCGGTGGGCGCGCCGGGCCGCGACGGGTGCGTTGTGATGGTTGCCTGTGATGCTGGCACAGCCGGTGGTGCACATCTTGTCCTGCGTCAAGGCAGCGCGGGTGGCGCGCCTATGGCCGCAGCGCGGCGGCAGGGGTGGCGGCCCGCGCGGCCCAGGGCTCATGCCTCCTCCCCGGCGCCGGCAGCGCCCAGTTCGATGATCTCGTTGGTGATCTGTTCCTGGCGCTCGCGTCCCGCCTGCATCTCCAGCCGGGCCAGGGTCGCGCGCACGTGGTCGCGCGCCGACAGCATGGTGCGCATGCGTGCTTCGTTCTCGGCGGCGAAGGACTGCAACAGCGCTTCACACAGCTGGGTGTGGATATACGACTCGGCCAGGCGCGCCAGCAGCAGCGGCGCGGGCAGGCTGGCCAGCGGCGGCTGGCGGTGGGCGGGCCGGGTGAAGCGGCCGTAGTCGAAGGGCAGCAGGCGCAGTTCGCGGATGGGCGACGTGGCCGGTGGCGGGCACGCGTGCCAGGCGCTGAGCGCGGCGGGCCGGGCGGCCGCCAGCTGCGGTTCGAGCGCGTGCGCCAGGCGTGTGGCCAGCGCGGCCACGTCGCCGGGGTGGGCGGCCATCGGTGCCGACCAGGCCGGTGCCAGGCCGCGCTCGGCGGCCAGCGCGGCGGCGCGCTGGCCCACGATGTAGTAGACCGTGCCGTGGGCGCCGGCGCCGGCCTGGGCGGTGTCCAGCAGCCGCTCGTTGAAGGTGCCGACGAAGCCCTGGTCGCTGCCGATCACCACGCTGACGCGCGGGGTGGCTGGTGCGGCCGGTGCCTGCAGTGGCGGCTGCGCGGCGGCACCGGCCGGGTCTGCCGCGCCGGCCAGCGCCAGCGCGTCGCCGATGGCCTGCGCCAGCATGGCCGCGCAGGCGTGCACGCCGGGCAGGTGGGCGCGCGCCTCGGCCGACCGGCTGGCCGCCATGCCGCGCACGGCGCCGACCACGGCCTCGAGCTGGCGCACGCCCGCGATGCGGGCCTGGAGTTCGCCGCGCCGCGTGCTCATGGCGGGGACCCCGGTACGCGCTGCGGCGCGGGCTCCGCTGCGGTCGCGGTGGCAGTGCCGGACGCCTCGCTGGCATGCGCCGCCTCGTGCGCCGTGTCCTGTGCCGCCGCTTGTGTCGCCGCTTGTGCCGCCGCTTGTGCCGCCGCTTGTGCCGCCCCCCGAGCGGACTCCTGCGCCATCCCGCGCAGGCAGGCCCGCACCGCCTCCGCCAGCGACGCCTCGGCCTCGGCGCCGAGCGGGCCGCCATCGGGCAGGGCCGCGCCATGTGCCTGCAGCCACGCGGGCAGCCGCGCACGCAGGCGGCCCACGTCCTCGACCGGCAGCCCGTCGAAGGCGCCCGCCGCCAGCGCCGCCAGCAGCGCCACCTGGGACAGCGGCGCCAGCGCGGCGAAGCGGGGCTGGCGCAGCAGCGCGCGGGTGCGTTCGCCGCGCACGATGCGGGCCTTGACGCGCGCATCGGTGAGGCCGCCGAAGCGCGTGAACATCTCCAGTTCCTGGAACTGCGCGTAGTCCAGCCGCAGGCGGCCGGAGACCTGGCGCAGCGCGGCGGGCTGGGCCTTGCCGCCGACGCGGCTGACGCTGAGGCCGATGTCGACCGCCGGGCGCTGGTTGGCGGCGAACAGCTCGCTGCTCATCACCAGCTGGCCGTCGGTGATCGAGATCAGGTTGGTGGGGATGTAGGCGGAGAGGTCGCCCGCCTCGGTCTGCGCGATCGGCAGCGCGGTCAGCGAGCCGCCGCCGAGCGCGGGCGACAGCTTGGCGGCGCGCTCCAGCAGGCGCGCGTGCAGGTAGAAGATGTCGCCAGGGTAGGCCTCGCGTCCCGGCGGCTGGCGCGTCAGCAGCGCCAGTTCGCGGTGGGTGGCGGCGTGCTGGCTGAGATCGTCGATCACCACCAGCACATGTTCGCCGCGGTCGCGGAAGTACTCGCCCATGCTGAAGGCCGCAAACGGCGCGATCCACTGCAGGCCCGGCGCCGCCGCCGCCGAGGCCACCACGAAGATGCAGCGCCCGGCCGCGCCCTGCGCGCGCACGGTCTCGATGGCGCGCTCCACGGCGCCGGCGCGCTGGCCCACCGCGGCATAGATGCAGATGAGCCCGCTGTCCTTCTGGTTGACGATGGCGTCGAGGGCGATGGAGGTCTTGCCGGTGGCGCGGTCGCCGAGGATCAGTTCGCGCTGGCCGAGGCCGATCGGGAACAGCGCGTCGACCAGCAGGATGCCGGTGGCCAGCGGCTGGCTGACCAGGTCGCGCTCGACGATGGCCGGCGCGGGGCGCTCGATCGGCAGGCGCTGCGCGCACTCCGGCGGCGGCAGGCCGTCGAGCGGCCGCCCGAGGGGATCGACCACCCGCCCCAGCAGGGCAGGCCCCACCGGCACGCTGACCACCTCGCCGGTGGCGCTGACGCGGCAGCCGGCGCCCACCGAGCCGTCGTCGTCGAGCAGCACGGCGCCGATGCGGTCCGCGTCGAGGGTCAGCGCCAGGCCATAGCGGTCGCCATCGAAGCGCAGCAGTTCGTCGAGCCGTGCCTGCGGCAGCCCGGCGACCATGGCGATGCCGTCGGCGGCGCGTTCCACCCGCCCTACTTCGCGCGCCAGCGGGCCGAGCTCGGCCCGCGTCAGCGCGCCGCGCGCCTGCGCCAGCCAGGCGCCGGCGGGCGGGTGGCGGTCGTCTGCCGCTCCCGCTGCTCCCGCTGCTTCTGCCGACGGTGCAGATAGTGCAGATTGCGCCGATTCAGCCGGCCCGGCCTGCGGCGGCAGGGGAGCCCCCTCCAGCGGCGGTTCAGGCGGCAGGGACATCGTCGTGCTCCTGGGCGAGGGCGGCGCGCACGCGCGCCAGGTCCTCGCGCACATTGTTGCCGATCACCTGGCGGTCGCTTTCCAGCGCCAGGCCGGCCACCAGCCCGGGGTCCACGCGCGTGGCCAGGACCGGGGCCGCGCCCAGCGCCGCGCCGAGTGCCTGCGCGCAGCGCGCCAGTTCATCCGCCGCGAGCGCGCAGGGCGCGGCCAGTACCAGGCCGGCGTCCGCCTGCAGCAGGCCGGCGCGCGCCGGGGCCGGCAGCGCGGCCACGGCGGCGGCCAGGCCGTCGATGAAGGCGCCGATGCGGGCCTCGCGCGGCAGCCGCGCGAACAGCCGCGCGGCGATGTCGAGCGCGAGGCGCGCCGCATCCTCGCCGCCGCGCTGGACGGCGGCGCGCCGGGCGGCCGCGATGTCGGCCTCGGCCGCGGCGCGCTCGGCCTGGACCTCGGCCCGCGCCGATTGCGCCAGGGCGTCGCGCAGCCGCGCCGCTTCGGCGGCGGCGCCGGCTGCCGCCGAGGCATGCTCGGCCTCGGCCTGCGCGCGCGCCGCGGCGGCGGCTTCGCGCTCGCGCCCGGCCTCGTCGCGCGCCGTGCGGGCCTGGGCCAGTGCGTCGTCGCAGGCCTGCTGCCGCGCGGCGATGATCCTGGCGACCGGCCGGAACAGGAAGCGCGACAGGATCCACACCAGCACCAGGGCGTTGACGGCCTGCAGGCCGAGCGTCCACCAGTCGATGCGCATGATGGGCCCCGCCTACTTGAGGAAGGGGTTGGCGAACAGCACCAGCAGCGCCACCACCAGGCAGTAGATGGCCATGGTCTCGATCATCGCCAGGCCCACGAAGAGGGTGCGCGAGATGGTGCCGGCCGCTTCGGGCTGCCGCGCCAGCGCGTCCATGGCGGCGGCCACCGCCCTGCCTTCGGCCAGCGCCGGCCCGATCGCGCCGAACGACACCGCCACTGCCGCCGCGATGATGCTGACCACTTCCACGAGGTTGTTCATCTTGCGCTCTCCTTTTCCTTGTCCTGATCCAGCGCTGCCCGCGGCTCGCGTGCGGCGCCCCGGGCCGGCCGCTCGTCCGGCCCGCGCGGCCGCATGCCTTCGACCGCGCCCGGCTGCGCGTCGGCCACCGCCGCGCCGATGAAGACCATCGCCAGTACCGTGAAGATGTAGGCCTGCACCGCGCCGGTCAGCAGGTCCAGCGCCATCAGCGGGATCGGCACCAGCAGGCCGGCCAGCGACAGCACGATGCCGACCACGAAGACGCCGCTCATCACGTTGCCGAACAGGCGCACCACCAGCGAGAAGGTGCGCGTGAGCTGCTCGACGAGGTTGAGCGGCACCATCAGCCAGCTGGGCTCGGCGAAGGTGCGCAGGTAGCCGGCCAGGCCGCGGCTGCGCACGCCGTGCAGCACCGTCGCGGCCAGCACCAGCAGGGCCAGCGCGGCGTCGGTCTCCAGGTGGGCGGTGGGCGGCTCGACGCCGGGCAGCAGCGAGGACCAGTTGGCCAGCAGGATGTAGAGGAAGAGCGTGCCCAGCAGGGCGCGGTAGCGCTCCGGCGCCACCTGCATGGTGTCGCGGATCTGCTGGTCGAGCGTCGTCACCAGCAGTTCCAGCGCGGCCTGGTGCCGCGACGGGTGCAGCGCCAGGCGGCGCGTGGCCAGCCAGGCGCCCGCGCCCAGCGCCAGCATGATGGCCCAGGTCATCAGCACGGGGGCGGAGACGGGGACCGGCCCGAGGTGGAACAAGGGCTCGGTCAGCAGCGGCGAGTGCAAGGTCATGGCGTGTCCGCGCGCGCAGCGCGTCCATCGCGTGGCCGGGGCAGGCGGCGCAGTACCACGGCGCGCGCCGCCAGCAGGCCGGCGCCGGCGCCCAGCAGCGGTGCCGCGCCTGCCTTGGCGCAGGCGAACAGCAGGGCGCCGGTCAGCGCCAGGCGCACGCCCTGCAGCGCCAGCGCGCCGGCGGTGGCGCCGCGCTGCAGGCGCCGCACCACGGCGTGCAGGCTGCCGAAGTGCGCCAGCCCTCCCGCCAGTCCCGCCACGAGCCCCGCCACCGCGCCCGCCGCTCCACCGGCCAGTCCGCCGGTGAGCGCGGCAGCCGCTCCGCCCAGGTCGATCATTGCCCATCCTCCCCGCCGTGGCGCCGCATCCAGCGCCAGGCGCACCAGAGGCCGATGGCGGCCCCGATCATCAACAGCGGCGCCGAAAAGAAGACGCCGGTATGCAGCCGCCGGTCCAGCCAGCGGCCGGCCGCCAGCGCGAGCACGGTGGGCAGCACGATGGTCCAGCCGAGCACGCCGATCTGGGCCAGGCGGCTGGCCAGCGAGGGCTCCGGCACGCGCGCGGCCTGCCGTGCGCGGGCCAGCGCGCGCTGCGCCACGCGTTCACCGCCGTTGCCGTTGCCGTTGTCCTTGCCCTGGCCGTGAGCGCCGCCCTTGCCGCCGCCCCCATCGACGGCGCCATCGACGGCGCCATCGGCGTCACCAGGACCGCCAGGACCACCGGCGGCATGTGCGCCATCGTGCTGCGTTGCGCTCATGGCTCCAGCCTCCCGATGCCGTCGACATGCAGGTCCGGGCGCAGGCAGCGCACGATCTCGCGTACCGCGCGCGCATGCAGCCGGGTCTGCTCGACGCGCGCATTGCGCGCTGCCTCCAGGCGCCGCTCGCGCGCTTCGCGCACGCGCGCGGCCACCGCCTCCAGGCTGTCGCCCAGCACCGCGGCGGCGGTGGCGATGGCGACTTCCGCGCCGCCGTCCACGCGCAGCATGCCGCCCTCCACCATGCAGAAGCGATGCGTGCCGTCGGCGCCGTGCCAGCGCACCACGCAGGGCACCAGCACGGTGAGGAAGTCGGCGTGCTCCGGCAGCACGCCGAAGGCGCCGCTGTCGTCCTCGGCGCGCAGCGCGCGCACGCCGGCCTCGTCCACCGCCAGTCCGTCGGGGGTGGCGATGCGCAGGTGCAGGGCGCGCGGCGCGGCGCTGGCAGGCGTCATGGCCGGTGTCATGGCGGGTGTCATGGCGTGCCCCCTTGCCGCGCCTGCTGCTCGCGCTCGCGTGCCTCGTCCAGCGTGCCGATCATGTAGAGCGACTGCTCCTGCCAGTCGTCGCATTCGCCGTCGAGGATGGCGCGGCAGCCGGCCAGGGTGTCGGCGACGGCCACCGAGCGGCCGGCCACGCCGGTGAAGTTCTCGGTGACGGTGAACGGCTGGGTCAGGAAACGCTGCAGGCGCCGCGCGCGCGCCACCACGCGGCGGTCCTGCGCGCCCAGCTCCTCGACGCCGAGCAGGGCGATGACGTCCTGCAGCTCGCGGTAGTGCTCGATGGCCTGGCGCACCGCGTTGGCGGTGGCCACGTGGTCGTCGCCCAGCAGCAGCGGATCGAGCAGTACCGAGGACGAGGCGATCGGATCGACCGCCGGGTACATGCCCTCGGCCGCCATCGCGCGCGACAGCACGATCATGCTGTCGACGTGGCTGCCGATGGCGGTGACGGCGGGATCGGTGAAGTCGTCGGCCGGCACGTAGACCGCCTCGATCGCCGTGATGGCGGCGTCGCGCGTGGCGGTGATGCGCTCGTGCAGCGCCGCCACCTCGCTGGCCAGCGTGGGCTGGTAGCCGACGCGCGAGGGCAGGCGCCCGAGCAGCCCGGAGACCTCGGCGCCGGCCTGCACGAAGCGGAACACATTGTCCATCAGCAAGAGCACGTCCTGGCGGCGCTCGTCGCGGAAGAACTCGGCGGCGGCCACGGCGGTCAGCGGCACGCGCCAGCGCGCGCCGGGCGGCTCGTTCATCTGGCCGTAGACCAGCACGGTGCGGCCGAGCACGCCCGAGCCGCGCATGTCGAGCAGCATCTCGTGGCCCTCGCGCGAGCGTTCGCCGACCCCGGCGAAGACCGAAATACCCTGGTAGCGCTCAGCCATGGCATGGATCAGTTCCATCACCAGCACGGTCTTGCCGACGCCGGCGCCGCCGAACATGGCGGCCTTGCCACCCTGGGCGATCGGTGTCAGCAGGTCGAGGATCTTGACGCCGGTGCGGAAGATCTCGGTGCCCGGCGCCTGCGCCGCCAGCGGCGGCGCGGCGCGGTGCAGCGGGCGCAGCGGCGTGCCGGCGGGCAGTGCCGGCCCGCCGTCGCGCGGCGTGCCGGTGACGTCGAGCAGGCGCCCGAGCACGGCTTGGCCCACCGGCACCCGCAGCGGTCCGCCGCCCAGGCGCACGGCCGCGCCGCGCCGCATGCCGCTGGTCGACTGCAGCGCGATGGCGCGCACGCTGCCGCGGTCCAGGTGGGCCTGTACCTCCGCCAGCACCTCGCCGCCTCCGTCCAGCGCTACCGCCAGCACGTCGCAGAGAGCGGGCAGCGGCTGGCCGGCGCAGTCGATGTCGAGCACCGCGCCACGGATGGCGCGCACCCGCGCGCTGCCGGGCGGGCCGGCAGCCTGGGCGGTCCGGGCGGTCTGGGGTGGGAGGGGGCGCGTTTCCAACTGTTCGGCGTTGCGGCGATGCGGTCGGGTCCCGGCGGCGCCGTTCGCGGCCAGGTGCAGGCAATCGCGGCCGGCGCCTCGGGACAGTCACTTCCTACTGTAGACGCCGCCGTCACGCCGCGGATTGATATCCATCAAGCGAGGGGTGCGCTCGCAGGCGCCCGGCTGCTATGGTGGGAGGGTGGGCCCTGGCGCGCCCGGGCCGGCCGCGTGGCGCCGGGTTGTGCGCGCGCAACAGGTAGAATCCGGCCCCGCCAGCCGGTGGCGGGAGGGCCTGGGCGATGAAAGGGAGGGGCAATGCAGATCGCGGTATTGGAAGACGATCCGGACCAGCGCGATGTGATCCTGGCCTGGCTGGAGGGCGGCGGCCATGTGGCGCAGGGCTTCGGCGACGGCGCGGGTTTCATGGCGCAGGTGGGACGCGGCTGCGAGCTGCTGCTGATCGACTGGATGCTGCCCGACACCGACGGCGGCCACATCATCCATTGGGCGCGCGAGCAGCTCGGCTGGGAGCTGCCCATCATCGTGCTGACCGCGCGCGAGGACGAGCAGACCACCGTCAGCGCGCTCAGGTCCGGCGCCGACGACTACCTCGTCAAGCCGGTGCGGCCGGCGGTGCTGCTGGCCCGTATCGAGGCCCTGGCGCGCCGCTATGGCGCCACCGCCGGCACCACCGCTGGCACCACCGTCGCCGGCACGGCGGCCAAGCGCCATGGCGCCTATGAGATCGACCTGCAGGCGGTGCGCATCGCGCTCGACGGCCAGGCTGTCGAACTGACGCAGAAGGAGTTCGACCTGGCCGTCTACCTGTTCGACAGTCCCGGCAAGCTGCTCTCGCGCGACCACCTGCTCAACCGCATCTGGGGCCTGAACGCCGACGTCGACACGCGCACCGTCGACACCCATGTCAGCCGCCTGCGCAAGAAGCTCAAGCTCGACGGCAGCAAGGGCTGGCGGGTGGCGCCGGTGTACGGCTACGGCTACCGCTTCGAACAGGAGGCGGCGGCAGTACGGCATTGAGCAGCGGCCAGCGGTAGCGGACGCCATCGGGCCGGGCCTCAGCCGGCGGAGCGTGGCGCCGGGGGACGGGGCGCGTCCGGCAGGTCGAGGGAGGCGTCGGCCACGGTCCGGTTCCGCCCCTGTTCCTTCGCCGCATAGAGGGCGGCGTCCGCCAGCGCCAGCACCCGCTCCATGCTGCCGTGCGACTCGGGCCAGCTGGCGACGCCGAGCGAGACCGTCACCGCGCAGACGCCTGGCGCGGGCGTGGCGGCGGTGCGCTGGCGCAGCCGTTCGGCGATCAGCATGGCCTCGGCCGCGCCGCAGCCGGGCAGCAGCATGAGGAATTCCTCGCCACCGGCCCGGCACAGGAAATCGCCTTGGCGCGAGCATTCGCGCATGAGCCTGGCGATGTGGCAGATCACCTTGTCCCCCGCCTCGTGCCCGTACGTGTCGTTGACGCGCTTGAAGCGGTCCACGTCGATGGCGATGACCGCGAAGGGCTGGGCGGCGGCGCCCCAGTTGCGCAGCTGCGCCGACAGGGCGCGCCGGTTGCGCAGGCCCGTCATGGGGTCGGTGACGGCGGCCTCGTTGAGGGCGCCGATCTGCGCCTGCAGCGTGGCGAGGCCTTCCAGCACCGCCTGCTTGAGCTGCCTCGCCTCGAAGTACCAGGCACGGATGCCCTGGATGCTGCGCAGGGTGGCCGCCGTGTCCTTTTCCCCGGTCGCCTGCGCGAGCTGGCGCAGGGGTTTGGCGATCAGCCCGGCCAGGTACCAGGCGGCCAGCAGCGAAGCGATCACGAGCGGCACGGTATCGCGCAGCACGGCGAGCGTGAGGCGGTCCATCTCGGCCAGTGTCGCCGCGACAGGGCGCTGCGCCACGATGCCCCAGCCCGCGACCGGCACCGGAGCGAAGCCGGCGAGCATGTCGATGTTCCTGCTATTGGCGATCCGGCGCGTGCCGGCCTTGCCGGCGATGACGTCCGCGACGATCGGGTTGTCCCTGGCGACCTTGCCGATCCTGCCGCTGTCCGGGTGGTAGAGAATGCGGCCGGCGCGGTCGACCACATAGAGGTAGGAGCCGTCGCGATAGTAGTGCTCGCCCAGCAGCGCATGCAGGATGCCCTTTTCCCGCAGGTAGATCGAGCCCGCCACATAGCCGAGGTAGCGCCCGTCCTTGCCCAGGATCGGCTGCGAGATATTGACCACGAGGTTGCCGGCGGCGGACACGTAGGCCTGGGTGATGCGCGGCTGCCGGGCATCGAGCGCCGCGCGCGCGCCTTCGCTGTCCAGTTGTTTGCCGGCGAGGTTCAGCGTGGTCGGCATCACGGCCAGCACCGTGCCGCGCGCGTCGACGATCAGCACCGAGTTGAACGAGTCGGTCTGGTGCAGCAGGCGCCAGGCTTCGTCTTCCAGCGCCTGCCGCCCGAAGGGCCTGGCGCCCAGCAGGGAGGCGCTGACGGCCAGTTGCTGCTGGGCCGACCTGACGAAGTTGGAGGTGCTGTCGGCCAGTTTCGCCGCATAGACCCGGTTGGCTTCGAGCGCGTTGGTCAGCAGGATCTCGCGCTGCACGCGGTAGGCGGAATAGAAGGTATTCGCGAAGGCAGCAAGCAAGGAGAAGACCGCCAGGGCCAGGACCAGGTGCCCAAGGCCGAGCCGGCGATACAGGCTGCGTAACATCGTCATGCTTTTCTTTTTACTTATCAGTGACAGGGGCTGGCGAGCGGCACGCAGGTGGCACGTAGATGGCACGCAGATGGCACGCAGGCGGCACGTGCGGTGCTGTCGCTGTCATCACCCCGCCGGGGCCGTATTCCAGGCGTCCGCACGTTCCGGGGCGGTGGACGATTGCGGCGCCTGCCAGGAGAACCGATATCGGCCCCGGCGCGTTGACGGCTCGGCTCCACTTTCCCGCCTCCTGTTGATGAAGATCAAGCCCGGCACGGGGATCCGGCGCGCGGTGCTACCGGCGCGGGCGCGCGCCGGGGGCCGGCCTTGGCCTTGGCCTGGGCGGGGCGGGGCGCCTCACCACGGCGTGGGCGGCGAGACGCGCCCGCCCATGGTGTCGTGCCAGGCGCGGCGCAGCTGCGCCACGTGCTGGCGCGACTGCCGGTACTTGTCGCCGCGCGCGCCGCCGGCCTTGGCGAAGCGCCAGTGGCGCAGCGCGCGCAGGCCGTGCCAGGCGGATGCGAGCCGGTTGCTGGCCCAGGCCGTCAGCCAGCCGTGGTGCTTGCGGTGATACAGCAGTGCGCTGCGCATGTGCCACGGCGTGAGCTGGGCGCCGGCGCCGGGGAGGTCACCGCCGGCATGGCGCACGCGCAGTTCCGGCCAGTACTGCACCGTGTAACCGTGGCCGCGCGCGCGACGGCACAGGTCCACCTCTTCGTAGTAGCGGAAGAAGCGCAGGTCGAAGCCGCCGAGCGCCGCGAACAGTGTCGTGCGCACGAAGGCGAAGGCGCCCGGCACCCAGTCGACTTCGGCGGGCACGGCGGGATCGCAGCAGGTGCGGTCCGCGCGGCCGCACAGGCGCGAGCGCGGGAAGCGCGCCGCCAGGCCGCTCAGCGCCAGCGCTTCGTTGAGCAGCGAGGGGAAGCGCCGGGCCGAGGGCCGGTCGCTGCCGTCGTCACCCAGCAGGCGCCCGCCGGCGATGCCGACGCCCGGTTCCGACCACATGCGCTGCAGGCCTTGCGCGATGCAGGCCGGCGTGGCCGATACGCGGGGATCGAGCAGCAGCAGGATGTGCGCATCGGCGCGGCTGGCGGCGAGGTTGACCGCGCCGGCGAAGCCGAGGTCGCGCGGGCTGCGCACCAGCGTGACCCAGGGGTGCTGCGCGGCGACCAGCTCGGCGCTGCCGTCGCGCGAGGCGTTGTCGACCACGATGAGCTGCCAGTCGGCCGGCCGCACGCCGGGGCGCAGGCCGTCCAGCAGGCGCAGGATGCCGTGCGCCGAGTTGCGGGTGACGACCAGGATCGCCAGGCCGTGTGCCGGCGCGCGGGGCTTGTGGCGGCGCGTGTCGCGGGACGGGCCGTTGGACTGGTAGTACGAGGTTTCAGTCGGCATGGCGGGTCTCCCGGCGGGCGCAGCGGGCGCGCGCCGGCCCTCGGCCAGCCGCAGCAAGGTGCCCGGTCTCATCGCGGCTCTCCCTGCCCGGCGCGGCGCCGCGCGGCGAAGGTGATGCCGGGGTGCGCGTGCAGGGAAGCGTCGTACGCCCGCAGCGTGTAGTCGGTCAGCGCGGGAGCACCGCCGTGCCGCGCCGGCCAGCCGCTGCGCAGCCGGTGCCACGGGATCGGCAGCTTCCGCAGGGGCGAGTGCACGAGGTGAAGCGCGGCGGAGCGTTCGTTGCCGTCCACCAGGCACCTGTGCATGGCCGCGCGCAGCATGGCCAGCAGCGCCGCGCCGGCCACGGCCGCGCTGGCCGCCGGCCCCGCCGCCAGGGCGGCGGCCAGTACCAGGGGCAGCGCCGCGATGGCGGCGCCATGCAGCAGGTTGCGGTGGATGTCGCGCAGCTGCTGCGCGTTGTCGCGCTGGCGGCAGTGCGCCGGGACCTTGGCCTGCGCCCGGCCTGCGCGCGTGGTGCCGCACCGGGCCTGGCTGACGGGGGGGACGGTGCGGGGGACGGCAACCTCGTGCGGGGTCGCGGGTGCGTCCAGCAGGAGGATGCGCCAGCCCGTGGCGCGCAGCTGGCGGCACAGCTCCGGTCCCGCGCCGGTGTCCAGGCTGTCGTCGAAGCCGCCGGCCTCGATTAGCGCGTCGAGGCGGAACAGGGCGTTGGCGCCGCGATCGGCGGCCCGGCCGGAGGCCGCCTCGTGCCCGTCGCCCCATACGGCGGCGTAGCGTCCGCGCCGCAGCGCGGCCAGCGCCAGCCGGGGGAAGGCGGGGGCGAGCAGGGTATCGCCGTCGAGGAACAGCACCGCGGTGGCGTGCGCGCTCCGCCAGCCCGCATTGCGGCCGGCCGCGCTGCCGGGGCGGATGCCCTGGGCCGGGCTGCCACCGACCGGACCGGCCTCGACGTAGATCAGCTCGTAGGCCAGGCCGCGCCAGTCGGCGCCGTGCACGCTGTCGAGGCAGCGCCGCAGGCGGGCCCCGTCGTCGTGTCCGATCACCACCACCGAGATGTCGGGGGCGGTCGTGCAGCCGGGGTGGCCGGCCGTTCCGTACAGGCTGTCGCGGGTGTGGTGCAGGGGAGGATTCGGCATGGTCGGCTCCGCTTGGTCGGTCCAGTCTGTGTCGGTGTGCGTCGGTACGGCGCGGGTTCAGCCGCGCGGCTGCAGCAGGTCGCGGTAGCGCTGCGCCAGCCGGGCCGGGTGGAAACGGTCCGACAGTTCGGCGCGGGCATTGGCCACCACCGCGTTGAGCAGCGCGGCCGGGGCCGACTGCAGTGCCTGCAGCGCGTCGGCAAGCGCGTCGGGATCGTTGGCCGCATAGTGGAAGCCGGTCTCGCCGTGCCGCACCAGGCCGCCGGCACCGCCGGCATTGGGCACCAGCACCGGCACGCCGGCGGCAAAGGCTTCCAGCACCACCAGGCCGAACGGCTCCTCGGCGCAGGTGTGGACCAGCAGGTCCGAGCTGCGCAGCTGGCCGGCCGCGTCGGCACGGAAGCCGTGCAGCGTGACATTGGGCAGCCCGGCCGCGGCCGCGCGCAGTTCCGCTTCCTGTTCACCGCTGCCGTACAGGTCGAATTGCATGGCGCCCAGGGCCGGATGGCTGCGCACCGCCTGCAGCAGCAGGCCCGCGCGCTTGATGCGGTCGAGCCGGCTCAGCATCAGTACGCGCCGCACGCCGGCCTCGCGGAACACCGGGCGCCAGGCCACCGCCGACGGCTCGATGAAGTTCTCCACCACGCTGATGCGCGCGGCGTCCACCCCGTGCGCGACCAGCCGTTCGCGCACGAAGTCGGAGACCGCGACGAAAGCCACCGGGAACGGCTGCAGCAGGCGCTTGTAGCCGTAGCTGAGGCGTTCGTCGCTGCCCCCGCGCACGATGTGCAGGTGGCGCACGCGCGCGCGCCCCAGGGCCTGCGCCAGCACCACCAGGAAGGCCTGCGACAGGTCGAGCGAGGCCACCGCGAGCTCGGGCTCGCGGCGCGCGGCGCGCCACAGCAGGCGCGCCAGGCCGGCGCTCGACCGGAAGCTCTCGCTGCGCAGCCCGCACTGGCTGGCGTGCGCATGCACCGGTCCCGGCGGCGCCACGATCACGCCGTCGAAGCTGTCGGCGAGGTGCTGCAGCGTGCGGATGGCCATCCGCTCGGTGCCGGATAGCTCACCGCTGGGGAGGATGTAGAGGAGAGGCGTGGCCATCATGGACATCCAGCATGTTGTTCTGGATGCCATTGCACCGCGGAGCGGCGCCGGGATGGTTACACGATTGCAAAACCGCGGTGGCCCGCCAGGATCGGGCGCGCGGCCGCGCCGGCCTCAGCCGCCCGCGCTGGCGGCCAGCGCCGCGTGCAGGCGCTTGACCAGGGTGGCATGGTTGACGCCGTCGGCGTGGCCGTAGCGCACGGCGTCGCAGCTTTCGCGGATGATGAAGAGGCCGAAGCCGCCTTCGGAGCCGCCGCTGAAGTCCGGTGCCAGCGTGCGCGGCGGCGAGAACGGCGTGCCGGTGTAGAACAGTTCGAGCTGGCAGGCGTCGGGCGCGGCGCGGAAGATGAACTCCAGCGGGCCGCCGTCTTCGGCGTGGCCGCCGTGCCGGACCGCGTTGCTGGCCAGTTCCACCGCGGCCAGGGCCAGGGCGCTGGCCTGCACTTCGTCGAGCCCGCCGTCGCGCCCATGGGCCTCGACGAAGGTGTGCAGGGCCTTGAGCTGCGTCATCGCGCGCGGCATCTCGAAGCGCCATTCGCGCGCGCCGGCCGCCTCGGCCGGGGTCTGCAGCACCAGCATGGTCATGTCGTCGGCGATCCTGCCGTCCGCCGTGTAGGCTTGCATCACGTGCTGCATGCCGCGCGCGATGGTGCCGGGGCGCTGGTGCGTGCCCAGCAGCCGGTGCAGCGTGTCGGTCATGCGCGGCAGGCCGAAACGCTCGCCATCGGTGCCCACCGCGTCGGTCACGCCGTCGGAATACAGCACCACGGTCTGCCCGGCACCGAGCGCCACCTCGGACTGCTCGATGTCGGCGCTCTCGAGCACGCCCAGCGGCGGATGCTGGTTGGCCAGGAAGCGGTGGCTGCCGTCGGCGCCGAGCAGCAGCGTCTCCTCGTGGCCGCAGCCGACCCAGGTCAGGGTGTTGCGGTTGCGGTCGATGCGCAGGTAGCACACGGTGACGAAGCTCTCGAGCTCTTCCAGCTGCCGGTGCATGGCCCGCTGCACGTGGGCGATGATCTCGGCCGGCTGCGGCGGCGCGCGCCGGTTGCCGCGCGCGGCGCCGGCCGCGATCGCCGGCACGGCCTGGGGGGCACGGTCGGCCGGCCCGCCGCGGGTGACCAGTTCGGCCAGCGAGCGCGCGAACTGCATCTTCAGGCCGGCGCCCAGCAGCGCGGCCGGCACGCCCTTGCCCATGGCGTCGCCGACCAGGATGTCGAAGCAGCCCTCGCTGAACTGGAACAGGTCGAAGAAATCCCCGTTGATGCCCTGCGAGGCGGTATTGAAGCCAGACAGGAAGCAGTCGAGCACGGCCGGCGGCAGGTCGCGCGTGAGCAGGGCGCGCTGGATGCCCGCCCCCAGTTCCAGCTCGGCGCGGCGCGCCGCCTCGATGGCGCGCTCGCCGGCGATCTGGCGGCTGATGTCGGTCTGGATCAGGAAGATCTGGCGCAGCCGTCCGTGCGCGTCGAGGTCCGGCACGATGGTGGAGGCGGCCCAGTACAGGGTGCCGTCCTTTTTCTGGTGCACCAGCTGCCCCGCCCAGGCCTGCGCGGCCCGGACCAGGGCGAGCGGGTCGTGCTCGATCGGTTCGCGCTGGCCCTTCGGCGCGAGCAGGCGCAGGTCCTGGCCGACCAGCTCCTCGCGCCGGTAGCCGCTGACTTCGGCCAGCTTGCGGTTGGCGTAGGCGATGACGCCCTCGGGTGTGTAGATGCTGACGATGGCGTGCTGGTCCAGCGCGCGCTTGAGCACGCGCAGGCTCGCCGACGATTCGCGGTAGCGCTCCAGCAGCTGCTCGCGCTCCTCGGCTGCCTGCTTGGCCTCGGAGATATCGCGCAGGGTGCAGGAGAGGATGCTCTCGCCGTCGGACTCCACCGGCACCACCGAGACTTCGAGCGGAAAGCGCTCGCCGTTGGCGCGCATGGCCGGCAGCTCCCAGCGCTGTCCCGCGTGCTGGGCGTGGATGCCGCCGCGCAGCGTGCGCGCCACGCCGTCGAGCGCGCCGCGCGATTCCGGCGGGAACACCAGGGCGTCCAGCGAGCGCCCGAGCGCATCCTGCGCGCGGTGGCCGAAGATGCGTTCGGCCTCGTGGTTGAACTCCAGGATGTGGCCGCGCGCGTCCAGCGTGACCATGCCGTCCATGGCCGAGGCCAGGATGGCGCTCTTGCGTGCCTCGCTGGCGGCGATCTCGCGGTGCAGCGCGAACAGGGCGGCGCGCACCTGTTCGTTGCTGCGCAGGCTGCGCCAGGCCGCCCCCGCCACCAGGCCGAGCAGGGCCAGCCCGGCGGCCAGCGCGATGGCCACCCAGTGCATCAGGCCCTGCCAGCCGGCCAGCGCTGTGTCGAGCCCCAGCTCGACCATCACCACCAGCGGCCAGCGGCGCGAGGCGCGGTAGGCGAGCAGGGCCGGCTCGCCGTCCAGGCCGATGCCGGACAGGCTGCCGTGGTCGCGCTGCGACAGCAGCTCGCGGAAGACCGGATTGGCCGAGAAGTTGGCGCCGGGGGCCGCCTGGATGCCCTCGGTGGCCGCCAGCAGCGTGCCGTCGTAGTGCAGCAGCGCGGCGGTGCGGCCGGCGTCGGACAGCATCAGTCCGAAGGTATTGGCCAGGTAGTCGGTGTTCAGCGCGATCACCATGTAGGCGTCGCCGCCGCTGCGCAGGGCCACGTGCCGCACCAGCGGCACGAAGCTCAGCGGCAGCATGCGCAGGGCCGGGTCGGGATGGCGGGCCAGTTCGGAATCGGCCAGGTCGCGGCCCGCCACCGGCTTGCCGATCCGCAGCGCGTCGGCGTTGTCGGTGTCCGCGAGGCGCGGCAGGCGCTCCGGATCGATGCGCTTGCCGCGCGCCTGCGGGTTGGAGCTGGCCAGGATCAGTCCGTCGGCGGCGACCAGCGAGAAGCTGCGCACCGAGGGCGTGCCGGCGATGGCCTGGGTGAGCAGCAGGTCGATGCGTTCGCGGCTGGCCGGGCTGTCGTAGGCGGCCAGGTCTTCGCGGAAGGCGTCGCCGAGGATGGCGGCCGTGCCGACCGCGCGGCTCGACTGGTCGTCGAGCGCGCGCGCCAGCATCTCGACGTTGTCGAGCTCGTTGTCGATGGCGTTCCTGCGCTCCCACCAGGCGAAGCCGGCGGCGGCGGCGACCATCAGGCTGGCGATGGCGGCCGCGGCCCACAGCACCATGGTGCTGGTGAGCCAGGCAGGCGGATGGCCGGTGCCGCGGCCGGGCGGCGCCTCGGGTGGTTTCACTGGCGGATCAGCACCTCGGTCAGCCCGTGGCGGCGCGCAGCCTGTTCCAGCCGGCCGTCGTGCTTGATGCGCTCGACGAAGGCGTTGATGGTCCGGTACCACTCCTCGTCGTCTTGGCGCATGGCGTAGGCGTAGGGTATGCGGTGGAAGGGTTGGGACGGCGAGACCAGCCGCGCCCAGTCCGCATTATCGAGCAGGCGGCGGCTGTAAGGGTAGTCCGTCATGAAGACATCGACACGGCCGGCCTGCAACTCCTGTTCGCGCGTCTGCGGCGGAGCCAGCACCACCAGGTTGGCCTGCTTGAGGCTGGCGCGCATCACCGGTTCCATGAAGGTGCCGGCCTGCACCGCCACGTTGACGCCGGGCTTGTCGATATCGGCCCAGCTGCGCACGATGCGGCTGGCGCGCATGGTGATGCCGTAGATGTCGCTCTGCAGGTAGGGCTGGCTGAAGCGCAGCACGGCCTGGCGCTGCGGCAGCACGCCGACGGCGAACATGGCCACGTCGCAGCGGTCGCCGCGCACGTCGTCGATCAGCGTGGCGAAGGACGAGTCGACATAGGCCACCTTGACGCCGAGGTCGGCGCCGAGCGCCGCCGACAGGTCGATGTCGATGCCGCGCAGCTGCTGGGTGCGCGGGTCGCGGTAGGTGATGCCGTAGTAATCCGGCCAGATGCACACGCGCACCTGGTGCCGGCTCTTGACTCGTTCGGCGACCACGCCGGCGTGGGCGTGCGGCACCGTCGCCGCCAGGCAGCAGGCGGCCAGGGCCAGCAGCCAGGCCATCCGCCACGGGCCGCGCTGCGCCAGCGTGGCCTGCGCGCGCGCAGCGGCGCCCCCGCGACGGGTGTCGGGTTCAGGTGTCATGTTCTGGTTTTCCCCTTGCAATGCAAATGACTCGGGCCGGGCGCCGACCGTCAGCGCGGTCGGGCCTGCGGCAATCTGGCGGCTGGCGTGGCCGGAATCGGCGCTGCCGCTCTTGGCTGGATGGCGCTTGGGCAAGCGGATCACGTCGGCCTCTTCGCGCGTGAGGCTGGCGCCGTGGCCGGCGGTGCGGGGTACGCGTTCATGCGCGCCGACCGCGCAGCCGGCCGGCGCGGCAGCCCGGCCACGGGGCGGCCGGCAGTGTGGCCAGTGCGGCCAGTGCGGCGGGGGCAGCCAGCGCTGCCAGCGTCGCCAGCGCGGCCATGGACAGCGTGCCGCTGTCGATGCGGGACGCCGGCATGCCGGCGGCGCTGCTCAGGATGAGGAATGGGGTCCACGGTCCATATTTCATCCATCGGGCGTGGGACAGTGCCAGCGGCGGCCCGGCACGGCGGGCGGGCAGGCGGGGTGGCTGGCGGCCCGCCGGGAAGTCCGTTTCTCCGCGCCGCAGCATGGCCAGGACGGCCGTCGGTGTCGGCTTGGCATGGTGGGCGATGGACATGGCGGCTCCCCGGGGAATCGGTACCTGAATCGGTACCTGGATTGAAGCGCACCGTGGCCGACACAATGTGGCCGCTTTGTGAACTTTGTCGGCCATCCTCGTGCGCGGCCGGCGCCCGGCTCAACCCCGGTGTCCCGGCACCAGGGCGACTTCCCGGTGTCCGCCGTCGTCCGGTGTGCGTCGTGCTGGGGGAAGGCAGGGGGCGCCGCAGGTGACCTCCTGCGGATGCTGCCGTGCCGGCGGCCAGGCGGTGCGGCAAGCGGCCTTCGTCATGCGTCATGCCGGCCGGGGCCCGCGGCTCCGGCCGGGCAGGCTCTCAGCCGTGGCGGCTGGCGGTCGGGCGCGCGGCGTTGCCGCGCGGCAGGCGGTACGAAGCCAGGTGCTGGCAGCGCGCGGCCGCGGCCCGTGCGTGCCGGCGCGAGGGCTGCCGGCGCGGCTGGCTGGCGGCGGTCGCTGCGGCAGGCATGCGGCCGGCCTGGGGGGCGGCGGCGTAGAGGCAGGTCGGGGCGGGCATGGTGACCTCCGTTGGCGTGGCTCAGGCGAAGGCGCGCACGGCGTCTTCGGCGGTAGCGTGGATGCTGAACACGCGGTGCATGCGCATCAGCTCGAACAGGGCCTGCACCGGGCGCAGCATGCCGCACAGCTTGAAATCGCCCTGGCTCTTGTGGGTGCGGCGCAGGCAGGCGATCAGCGCGCCCAGGCCCGAGCTGTCGACGAAGCTCAGCGCCGACATGTCGAAGACGACGCGCTGGTAGTCTTCCAGCAAGGGGTTGATGGCTTCCTTGAATGCCTTGACGTTGCTGGCGTCGAGGTGGGCCTCGTCGAGCCGGATCAGCAGGACGCCGGAGGTTTCCCGGATGGCCGTCAATTGCATGGCAAGCTCCTTGTTCTCCGGCCGGGCGGAAAAAGGCGCCGGCCGCAGGGTGATTAAATGCGGGAAGGGCGTTCACAATGTCACCGCTTTGTGAATTCGCGCGCGCTTGCCGCGCACCGGCATCAGCCGGCAAGGCCGTCGGCATCGGCGCCGGAGGTGCCGCCGGGGCCCGCGGGCGTGGCGAGGGTGGAGAGCGTGGCGCGCAAGCCGGCGAGGGTGGCCAGCAGGGCGGGGGACGGGGCGGCGGCGGCCATGACCGCGTCTTCCAGCGCGCGCGCCTGCGCGCCCAGCGGCGCGAGGCCATGCAGGCCGGCGGCGCCGGCCAGGCGGTGCAGCACGGCGGCGGCGGCCAGGCGGGCCTGTGCCGCCGTTTCCGGCGCCGCCTCGGCCCAGGCCTCGACGGCCCGGGCCAGCTCGTCGGCGCGGCCGGGCAGGCCGGCCAGGAAACGCTCGCGCAGGCGCTGCAGTTGCCGCTGCGCGGCCGCCGCGCTATCCGGCGCCGATGCCACGCCCGTGTTCCCAGTAGATGCGCAGGTTGTCCGCCAGCGTCATGGGATCGAAGGGTTTGACGATGACGCCGGTGGCGCCATGCTCCAGCAGCGCCTCGATCTCGTGCGGCAGGGCGCGCGCCGACATCAGCACCACCGGCGTGCCGCGCAGCGCCGGCATGGCGCGGATGGCCTGCATTGCCTCGGGCCCCGTCATGCCCGGCATCATCACGTCGAGCAGGATCAGGTCGGGCCGGAAGCCCGGTGCCTGCTCGACCGCCGCACGCCCGTCGGCGCACATGCAGACCTCGTAGCCGCCGACGGTGGCCAGGCTGAGTTCGAGAATGGTGCGGATGTCGGGGTCGTCCTCGGCGCACAGCACCCGCCGCAATGCGTCCATGGCGTCAGTCTCCGGCCAGGTTGGCGGCCAGCCGCACGGCGCGCAGGAAGGCATCGTTGCCGGTGCCGCGCTTGCTCAGCAGGGTGAAGCCATGGGCGCCGGCCTGCTCCGCGCCGATCGCGTCGGTGTACAGCAGCACCGGTGCCGGTCCGGCCAGCCGCCGCAGGCGCACGCAGACCGTGTCCAGGGGGCCGTCCGCGCCGGCCGGGTCGGCGATCAGCAGGGCAGGCGCCGGGGCCGCTTCGTCCACCGCCTGCCCGAGGTCGTCGAGGCAATGCAACTCGCACAGCGGCGACAGCAGCGCCGCGATGCGGTCGCGCGCGCGGGGATCGCCATCGATCACCATCACCTGCGGCTGCGACAGCGTGCGTTCGGCGCCGCCCCGCCAGACCGGCAGGTCGACCACGAACTCGGCCCCGTGCCCGGCGGTGGACACCGCGCTGACCTTGCCACCCATGCGTTCGATCAGCAGCCGGCTGATGTGCAGGCCCAGGCCGGTGCCGGCACCGCTGCGGCGGTCGGTCTGCTCGGCCTGCGAGAACTTCTCGAACAGCCTGGCGCGGAAGGCCGGGTCGATGCCCGGGCCGTGGTCGCGCACGGCGATGCGCAGGCGGCCCTGGGCGCAGTGGCAGCGGATTTCCACCGGCTGCTCCGGCGGCGAGTGCTTGACCGCGTTCGACAGCAGGTTGGCCATCACCTGCAGGAAGCGGTCGGCGTCGATCTCGGCCCGCAGTCCGGGCGGCGGCGGCGCCACCACCTGCAGCGTGCGCCCGAGCCGGCGCGCATAGTCGGCATTGGCCTGCACCGCTTCCGCCAGCAGCGGTTCCAGCGCCTGCACACGCAGGTTCAGCATCATGCGGTCGGCTTCCAGCTTGGTCAGGTCGAGCACGTCGTCGATCAGCCGGCCGAGCCGCTCGCCGTTGCGCTGCGCGACCTCGGTCAGGCGCCGCGCCTGCTCCGGCAGCTCGCCGGCGGCGCCGCCGGCGAGCAGGCCGAGCGCGCCCAGCACCGAGGTCAGCGGGGTGCGCAGCTCGTGGCTGATGGTGCTGAGGAATTCGTCCTTCAGGCGTTCGAGGCGGCGCCGCTCGCTGAGGTCGCGCAGCACCAGCGACACGCGTGCCGCGCTGCCGCTGGGCCAGCCGGTCATGCCGATCTCGGCGGCGCTCTCGCGGCCGTCGGCGCGGCGCAGGTTGCGCTCGATGCGGACCTGGCGCGCGTCGCCCGGCTCCAGCGGCGGCAGCCCGGAGGGAATCAGCGAGTGCAGCGGGATGCCGTCGGGTGGCAGGGCGGACAAGCCCAGCAGCGCCAGGCCGGCGCGGTTCGCGTCGCAGATGCGCTGCGCGCCGTCGAGCGCCAGCACGGCGTCGCCGACATGGTCGAACAGCGCGCGGTTGTGCATGGCCTGCGCCGCCAGCCGCGTCTGCAGCTCGAGCGCGCGGCCGATATTGCGCAGCTTGGCCTGCAGCAGTTCCGGGCTGACCGGCTTGAGCAGGTAGTCGTCGGCGCCTTGCTCGATGGCCTTGACGAAATGGTCGGCGCCACTCATCGACGACATCACCACCACCGGCAGCCAGCTGTATGGCTCGCGCGCGCGCAGGCGGCGCGTGGCCTCGAAGCCGTCCATGTCGGGCATCAGCAGGTCCAGCAGCACCAGGTCGACATGGCGGGCCGCGACCACGGCGAGGGCTTCCTCGCCGCTGCCTGCCTCGACCGCCCGGTGCCCGGCTTCGCGCACCCGCTGGGCGGTCTCGGCGCGGCTGGCCGGCATGTCGTCGACGACCAGCACCTGCAGGCACTGTGGCGTATCGGGGGGAATGGCGGAGATGGCGGCGGAGTCTGGCATCGATCCCTTCGGCTCGGGTCCAGCGGAGGCGGCGTGCCGGAAGCGGCATGGGCCGCCCGATTATGCCACGCCGGTCCGGCCCCGTCGGCGCGCCCGCCCCCCCCATGGGAGGGGCATGCGGCGGCGTGCCGGAGACGGCGGGGCATGTGCTTTCACAATGTCGCCACCATTTGCGCCGCTTCGGCGCCTTTAATGGCAGCAAGGGGGAACCGATGGGGAGCGAAGGGGGAGTGATGGAGGAACAGGCCGGCGCGGTGCGAAACACGACGCGCTGGACGATGCCGACGAGTGCACCAACACAGAACGCCAAGCACACGGTCTTGGCTCCCTCTCCCCGCATGGGGAGAGGGCGGGGGAGAGGGGTGGTTTAGCAAGGCGCCACGCATGACGAAGCCGTCGGTGTGGTCCAGCACGCGAGCATCGGGACGAAGCCGATGGTGTAATCCCAAGCTGCGGCCGGCCGGCGCCTGCCCTCTCCCCCGGCCCCTCTCCCGCAAGCGGGAGAGGGGAGCAAACCGGCGGTAGCGAGAAGGCTCAAGTCCTGCCGGCAACCGGTGGAAACGGGGAGTAAGAAACGGGCGGGAAACGGGGGAAACGGGGGAAACGGGGGGGAGCGGAAAAGGCGGGAGGGCCGGCAGGGAGGCGTGGCCCTCCCGCCAGGACCGCTCAGGCCAGCGCCAGCGGCGCGGCGAAGATATAGCCGACGCGGTGCGCCGTGCGCAGCGGCAGTTCGCTGCGCGTCAGGCTGCGCCAGCGCTGGCGCAACCGGCTGACCAGGGTTTCCAGGCGCCGTTCGTCGTAGTGCAGCCACTCCTGGCCGAAGTTCTCCACGATTTCGCGGCGGCTGGCCGGCTGGCCCGGGTGGCGTGCCAGCAGTTCGAGCAGGCTGCCCTCGTTGACCGAGACCATCATGCGCGAGCCTTCCGGCGCGATCAGTTCGCTGGCCTGGCGGTCGAGCTGCCAGCTCGCGGCCACGCGCCGGCTCAGGGCGCGCAGTGCCGCGTCGAATTCCAGCAGCTTGATGGGCTTGACCAGGTAGTGGTCGGCGCCGTCCTCGAAGCCGCGCACCTTGTCCTGCGTCTCGCCGCGCGCGGTCAGCATGACGATGCCGCAGCCCGGCCGCTGCCGGCGCAGGCGGGCGACGGCTTCGAAGCCGGTGCCGTCCGGCAGCATCACGTCGATCACGGCGATATCGGCCTGTTCGATCAGGGGCGCGGACTCGGCCAGGCTGCCGGCCTGGAGCACCGTCCAGCCCCGCTTCTGCAGGAAGGCGGCGATTTCCTCGCGCAGTTCCGCCTCGTCCTCGAGCAAAAGAATGCTTCGCATGTCCGGGTCCAGGGATGGCGTATGCCACATCGGATGGCAATGGGAACCCTTTACGGACAGCCGGAGCGAAACTTGAGCGGCCAGGCGCCTTGCGCTGCACAGGGGATCAGCCGGCGCGCCCGCCGGCCTGCTTGCGCCAGGCCACCGGCGCCATGCCGAAGCGGGCCGAGAACCAGCGCGAGAAGGCGGCCGGCGAGCCGTAGCCGAGCAGCCCGGACACGCGTGTGAGCGAGTACTGCGGGTTTTCCACGTAGCGCCGGGCCAGTTCGCGGCGCACTTCGTCGAGGATGCCGGTGAAGGTCTCGCCCGCCTCGTCGAGCTGGCGCTGCATGGTACGCAGGCTCAGGCCGAGCCCCTGCGCCACCGCGGCGCTGGTGGCCCGCCCCATCGGCAGCAGCAGGTAGATGGCAGCGCGCACCTCGTGGCCGATGGCGCCGCCGCCGGGGGCCGGCAGGGCATCGACGAAGCGCTGCGCATAGCGCGCCATGACCGGGTCGGCGCCGGGATTGGGCGCGTCCAGGTCGGCCGCCAGGCAGACGATGCCGTTGAATTCGCTGTTGAAGACCAGCGGGCAGGCGAACAGCCGGCGATGTGCGCGCAGGTCGGCTGGCGCCGCATGCGTGAAGTTCACGCTGACCGGCTGCCAGCGCGCGCCCAGCAGCGCGCTGCCCAGGCGCGCCAGCACGCCGATGGCGAGTTCGGTGGCCTGGCGTGAGCCCGGTGCGGACACCAGTTCGTGGCGGATCACGACCGTCTTGCCGACGTCCTCCAGCAGCAGCGCGATCGAATCGTTGACCAGGTGGCGGTAGCGGATCAGCGTGGCCAGCGCCGCGCGCAGCGTGGGCTGCTGGCCGATCAACAGGCTCATCGCGCCGAAATCGGACAACTGGCGGGTTTCAGCCATGCGCAGGCCGAAGGTCAGGCAGCCGCTGGCCTGGGCCGAGGCTTCCAGCAGCGCCACCACGGCGGCGGCCGGCACGCGCCGGTCCGGGTCCTGCAGCATGGCGCGGCTCAGGCCGACCCGGCGCAGCAGCGGCTGCGGATTGAGGCCGAGGCTGTGCGCGACCTCGAAGAAATGGCTCAGTGCCGCGGCACGTATCAGCGTCTCCACGTCCCGACTGTCTCCGTATTGTTGTCCCGGGTTGTCCCGGGTTGCCCCCGGGCTGGCCTGGCGTGCCGGCCGCCCCGGCACGCGCAGCGATCATAGATGTGCCTGGCATGAAATGCAAAGTTCCCGGTGCGCAATGCAAAGCGCGCCGCGGCGCCGGCACCTACAGTGCACAGCATGCATGGCGCGCGTCGCGCGCCGCGATCACGACAGGAGACAACCGATGGCCAAGGTCATCCGCATGTATGAAACCGGCGGTCCCGAAGTGCTGCGCTGCGAACAGGTCGAAGTCGGCGATCCCGGCCCCGGCGAGGTCCGCATCCGCCACGTGGCGGTCGGGCTGAACTACGCCGACACCTATTTCCGCACGGGCATCTATCCGGTGCCGCTGCCGAGCGGCATTGGCGTGGAGGCTGCCGGCATCGTCGAGGCCGTGGGGCCGGGCGTGAACAACGTGGCGGTCGGCGACCGCGTCACCTACACCGGCTTTGTCAACACGCTGGGTGCCTACAGCACCGAGCGCCTGGTGCCGGCGGCGCCGCTGATCCGCCTGCCCGAGACCATCAGCTGCGAGATCGCGGCCGCCATGACCATGCGCGGCCTGACCTCGGCCTACCTGACGCGCCGCATCCACGCCTTCCGCGCCGGCGACACCGTCCTGCTGCACGCCGCCGCCGGCGGCGTAGGCCTGATCGTCTCGCAGTGGGCCAAGCTGCTCGGCCTGACCGTGATCGGCACGGTCTCGTCCGAGGCCAAGGCCGAGGTGGCGCGCGCCCATGGTTGCGACCATGTGATCAACTACAGCCACGAGGATGTCGCCCGCCGCGTGCGCGAGCTGACGGACGGCGTGGGCGTATCGGTGGTGTTCGACAGCGTCGGCAAGAACACCTTCATGGCCTCGCTGGATTCGCTCAAGCGGCGCGGCACCATGGTCTGCGTCGGCACCGCCTCGGGCCCGATCCCGCCCTTCGATCCCGTGCTGCTGGCCATGAAGGGCTCGCTGTTCCTGACCCGCCCGGCGCTGGCCGACTACATCGCCGATCCGGCCGAGAAGGCCGAGCTGGCCGGCGAGCTGTTCGACCACGTCGGCGCCGGCCGCATCCGCATCGAGATCCACCAGCACTACGCGCTGGAAGATGCCGTGCAGGCGCACCGCGACCTGGAAGCGCGCAAGACCACCGGTTCGTCGATCTTCGTCATCTGAGGAGGCCGCCATGCAAGTCAGCCAACTCACCTGTGCGCTCGGCGCCGAACTGCGCGGCGTGCAGCTTGCCGACGCCGTGCGCGACGACGGCCTGTTCGCCGAGATCCGCGCCCTGCTGCTGCGCCATCGCGTGCTGTTCCTGCGCAAGCAGGAACTGAGCCGCGCCGAGCACGTGGCCTTCGCGCGCCGTTTCGGCGAACTGGAAGACCATCCGGTCGCCGGCAGCGATCCCGAGCACCCCGGCCTGGTACGCATCTACAAGACGCCGGACCAGCCCAACGACCGCTACGAGAACGCCTGGCACTCCGACACCACCTGGCGCGAGGCGCCGCAGTTCGGCGCGGTGCTGCGCTGCGTGGAGTGCCCGCCGGTGGGCGGCGACACCATGTGGGCCAATATGGTGCTGGCCTACGAAAACCTGCCGGCCCACGTCAAGGAACAGATCGCCGACCTGCGCGCGCGCCACAGCATCGAAGCCAGCTTCGGCGCGGCGATGCCGATCGAGAAGCGGCTCGCGCTGAAGGCGCAGTATCCCGACGCCGAGCATCCGGTGGTGCGCACCCACCCCGAGACCGGCGAGAAGATCCTCTACGTGAACGGCTTCACCACCCACTTCACCAACTACCACACGCCGGCGCGCGTACGCTTCGGGCAGGACGGCAACCCCGGCGCGGCGGACCTGCTGCGCTACCTGATCAGCCAGGCCTATATCCCCGAGTTCCAGGTGCGCTGGCGCTGGGAACCGGACAGCGTGGCGATCTGGGACAACAGCGCGACCCAGCACTATGCGGTGATGGACTACCCGCCCTGCCACCGCAAGATGGAGCGGGCGGGCATTATCGGCAGCAGGCCGTTCTGAGCGGCGGCGAGCGCGTCGTCTTCGTGGGCGGGATCCCGAAGGCGGGCGCAGGCCGGATCGATAACAAGACGCTGCGCACGCATGCAGCCCAGGCAGGAAGGGAAAGCTCAGTGCCAGCCGCAGCGCGGCTGGCGTTTTTTCTTTGCGGCGGCGAAAGCGCAGGCCGGCATCCAGATCAGGACCCCTGCCACCGGATCCCGATGATCGATTCCCACCCGATGGACGATGCGCCGGGCCGCGTCAGCCCAGGCAGCGACGCCACGACGGATCACAGATCCGCCCAGGCCGCGACGACACCCACCGCGTAGAGCGAACCGAGCACCGCGCAGATGCCCGACGACACCAGCCAGAAGCGCGTGGAGTTCTCGGGGAACGCGGGCCTGAGAAGCGGGAAGCAGACGGCGCGTGCCAGGTAGACCGCGCCGATGCAGGCGAGCGCTGGTTTCGTCCATGGCAGGCGAGGACCGATGCCGGCGCCCGAGAAGGCGTACATGGCCCAGAGCAGCAGCACGCCGGCGATGAACAAGGTCAGCAATGCCGGCCGGATCTGGCCGGCCTCGGCCGCGCGCGCCATGCGCTCGCCCGCACCCATGAACCGATAGGCGCGGGCACCGACGGCGATGCAGGCCAGGTGGGCCGCGGCGGCGGCGGCGCTCAGCACGCCGCCGAGCACGAGGGCTTGGGCGCCGGTATCAAGCATGGTCGAAGCAGCCGTTGCGCACCACGCAGGCATCGGCGGCCAGCCGATCCGCTTGTGTATCCGCTTGGGTATCCGCTTGAGCGCGGGTGCGGGAAACGGCCTCGCGCAGGCGGACCAGCGCGTCGCGCCGCAGATCCCTTGCCCGGATGCCGTCCGTCTGCGATTCCCATCTGTCGTCAATCCGCATGTCGTTCCTGTCATCGATGCGTTCGATTTTGTGGCAGTGTGATCGGGGCAGTCCTGGTTGTCAAAACGCCGCAAGGGGGGAATGGTGTGCCCTGCCCCCGCTGCGGAAGGCTGCTATTCCCTTTCGGCGTCTATCCGCGACAAGCCCTCACACCAGCAGCCCGGCCGTGCGCTGCACCACGAAATCCATGAACGCATGCACCTTGCGCGACTGCCGCCGGTTGATGGCGTAGACGAAGTGGATGCCGGCGCTCTGCAGCGTGCTGGCCGAGGGGTAGCGGGGCAGCACCTGGACCAGCTGTCCGGCCTCCAGCGCGTCGCGCACCAGCCAGTAGGGCAGCAGGGCGATGCCGCTGCCGGCCAGCGTGCCTTCCAGCAGGACCTCGACGTCATTGGCCACCAGGTCGCCCTGCGGCACGACTTCAATGCCGGCTTCGCCATCGGGTCCGGCGAAGCTCCAGACCACGCGCTCGCCGGCGCGGCGGTAGCGCAGGCAGTTGTGCGCGAGCAGGTCGGCCGGCGCGGCGGGTGCGGCGCGTTGCCGCAGGTAGTCGGGATGGCAGACGGCCAGCCGCCGGTAGCGGCCCAGCGGGCGGCTGACCAGGCTGGATTCGGCCAGCGTGCCGATGCGGATGGCGAGGTCGGTGTCGGTCTCGACCAGGTCGACGTAGTCGTCGGTCAGCGACAGTTCCAGCGTGACGCCGGGGTTGGCGGCCAGGAAGGCCGGAATCAGCGGCGTCAGCAGGCGCTTGCCGAACACCCGCGGCGAGCTGACCTTGAGGCGGCCGCGCGGCTGGCCGGCGTAGGACGCGATTCCCTCGTGGACGGCGTCCAACTCGGCCAGCAAGGTGGCGAGCTGTTCCTTGTAGGTGCGGCCGGGCTCGGTCAGGGCGAGCCGGCGCGTGGTGCGGGTCAGCAGTTTGACCCCCAGCCTGGCTTCGAGCGCGTCGACCTGGCGCGACACGCTGGAGGCGGCGATGCCGAGCAGATCGGCGGCCTCGGTGAAGCTCAGCGTCGAGGCCACTTTCTGGAAGACGCGCATCGCGCTCAGCAGGTCCATGCCGGGGGGTCCATCGGTTGTCAGCCGGCCGGGACGAACAGCGGTTCGGCGCCGTCGGCGAATTTGCTGGGAGTGAACTCGATGATGTCGTAGCGTGCCAGCCCCTCGCGGTAGAAGGGGTCTTCGGCCAGCACGGCGTCGAGCTGCCGGCGATCGAGCCGGCGCACGAGGATAACACCGCCGATGCGCGGTACCTGCGGTCCCGACGCCAGGAAATGGCCGGCGCGGTAGTGGCGGTCGAGGAAGTCGCGATGCTCCGCCAGGCTGGCTTCGATGGCGGCCAGCGGTTGCACGTAGTGAAGCAGGACGATGAACATGATGGTTGCCTCAGACGGTCAGGATGATCTTGCCGAGCGTGACGCCCGACTCCAGCAGGCGGTGCGCCTGCGCGGCCTGGGCGAGCGGCAGCACCTGCTGGATGCAGGGGCGGACCCGTTCGCGCGCCACCAGGTCGAGCACGTGGTCGAGGTCGCGGCGCCCGCTGCCGCGGCAGCCCAGCACCTCCAGGCGCCGGGTGAACACCGCCTTCAGGTCCAGCGGCGCCATGGTGCCGGTGGTCACGCCGCCCAGCACCAGCCGGCCGTCCATGGCGAGCGCGGCAACCGATTGTTCGAAGGTGGCGGCGCCGACATGCTCGAAGACCAGGTCCACGCCGCGCCCGCCGGTCAGTTCGCGCACCTCGTCCGCCATGGCGGGGCCGGCCAGCACCACGGCGGTGGCGCCCGCCCGGCGCAGTGCCTCGTCGGTGTCGGCGCTGCGGCCGATGGCGATCACGCGCGCGCCCATGGCGCTGGCCAGTTCGACCGCGGCGTAGCCCAGCCCGCCGTTGGCGCCGAGGATCATCACCGACTCGCCTGCCGCCAGGCGCCCGCGCCGCAGCATGGCCGCCGCCGTGGCGTAGGTGAGGGCGAAGCTCGCGCCGCGCACGTAGTCGAGCGCCTCGGGCAGCGCGACGGCGTTGCGGGACGGCACGCGCACGAACTGCGCATAGCCGCCGTCGATGGTGGAACCGACCGTGCCGAAGTGGCTGCAGCGGTTGTCTTCGCCGCGCAGGCAGTGTTCGCAGTGGCCGCAGGAGAGGATGGGGGCGGCGAAGACGCGCTCGCCGATGCGGCGGCGGTCGACATTGGCCCCGGCCTCGACGATCTCGCCGGCGAAGTCGGTGCCGGGGATGCGCGGCAGCGGCACCTGGAACACGCTGCCATCGCGCAGCAGCACGTCGAGCCGGTTGACGCCGGCGGCGTGCACGCGAACGACGACGTCGTCCGGCCCCGGGGCCGGGGTGGCGACGTCGACCAAGGCGAGCGTATCCGCCGCGCCGTATTGCTGGATCTGTACCGCTTGCATGGAAACTCCGTTCCGGGTTGAGAACGGAGCCACTCTACGGGCCGCCCGCGCGGCGAAACAGCGGGCTGGCCGCAGAAGAGAAATCGGCCGCGCGCAAGAATCGGATCCTGCAGGGATCCGGCGCGTGCGCCGCGCCGGCTGGTGGCACGGCGGCACGGCGTGCGGCGGCGACTCAGGGCTGGATGCCGAAGGCCTTGACGATGCCCGCGTTGCGCTCGAATTCCGTGCGTACGGCCTGGCCGAGCTGGGGCAGGGACTGGGCCTCGATGGGTTCGTAGCCGAGATCCTTCATGCGTTCGTGCACGCGCGGCGTGGCCGCGGCGCGGTAGCTGGCCGCGGCGATCCTGGCGGCCAGCGCCTCGGGCAGCCGCGCCGAGCCGATCACGCCGACCCAGTTGCTGAAGTCCAGTTCCGGGTAGCCCAGTTCGGCGAAGGTGGGCACCTGGGGCAGCAGCGGCGAGCGCGTTTTCGACGCCACCGCATAGGCCTGCAGCTTGCCGCCCTTGAGCAGCGGCAGCGAGGTCACCATGCCGTCGAACATCAGCGGGATCTGCCCGCCCATGACCTGGGCCAGCGCCGGGCCGGAGCCGGCGAAGGGCACGTGCTGCAGGTCCAGGCCGGCCTTCTGGTTCAGGATGGCGCCGGCGTAGTGCGAGGCGGTGCCGGCGCTGTACGAGGCGAAGGACAGCTTGCCGGGATTGGCCCTGGCGTAGGCGACCAGGCCCGCCAGGTCCCTGGCGGGCAGCGAAGGCGTGCCGACCAGCAGCAGGCGGGAGCGGGCCACCGCGGCGATCGGGCGCACGTCCTTGAGCGGATCGAACGGCGTCTTCAGCACGTGCGGTACCTCGGTCAGCACATTGCTGGCGGTGACCATGATGGTCTGGCCGTCGGCGGGCGCGGCCAGCAGGGTGCTGATGGCGATGCTGCCGCCGGCGCCGGGCTTGTTGTCGACCACCACCGGCTGTCCCAGGTCCGCCGACAACTGATCGGCGAGCAGGCGCGCGATCACGTCCATGGTGCCGCCGGCCGGGGCCGGCACCAGCATGCGGACGGGCTTGCCGGTCCAGGCCAGTGCGGCCGGCACGGCCAGCGCCAGGGCCAGGGCAGCGCCGGTTCGGCGCAGCGTGGAAGGTCGGATGATGCGTGGCATGGTGTCTCCTCTTGGTGGGGGGCGGACGCTTTGGCGTGCCTGCGTCCGTCGTTGTGTTTGTTGTTGTGTTTGTCGTTGCGTTTGTCGTTGCGTTTGTCGTTGCGTTTGTCCCGCCATGCCCGGCCGCCCCGGCCGTTCGGGCCGGCATCCGCGGCACCGCTTCGCCGCCGCGGTTCAACCGCAGGCGGCGAGGTCCCGCGGCGCGAAAGCCAGCGCCTGCTGCATGGCGTCGAACAGGACGGCGGCCGGACGCGCGCCGCTGACGCCATGCCTGCCGCCGAAGACGAACAGGGGCACGCCCTGGCCGGCCCAGCGCGGCGGCGCCTGCGGTACGGCCAGCGGCGGCAGCCATGGCGCGTCGTCGTGCACGGGGCCGGGCGCGCGGATGCCGCAGGCGTCGGCCGCCGCACGCAGCACCTCGGGGTCGCCGATGTGCTGCGCCGCGATGAAGTAGCGCGTGAACAGCTCCTCGGTCAGCGCGCCGGCGGCGGCAGCACCATGCGCCCGCGCGGCGTACTGGATCAGCCGGTGCCCGGCCAGGGTGTTGGGCAGCACCTCGATGCGCTCCAGCGCCAGCGGCAGTTCGAGGCCGGCTGCGCGCGCGGCTTCCTGCACCTGGGCCCGGCGCGTCGCCACGGCGCGGGCGTCGCCCAGGCGGGCCAGGTAGAAAGCGCGGTAGTCGAGGCCGGCGGCCGGCACGGCGGGCAGCAGCGGATAGGCACACCAGCGGACGCGCACGGGTACCTCGGGCCGCTCGTGCGCCCAGCGGGCCAGGGCCGCGTCGAGATGGCGCTTGCCGATCAGGCACCAGGGGCAGATCAGGTCGAAGTACACGTCGACCGTCAAGCAAGGCTGCAGGGTCATGGCGAGGCGGACGGAAAGATTGCCGCGGCCCGGCGGGCGGCGGCGGGGTCAGGGGAAGCGGGGGTGCCGTGCCGGCGCACCGGCCCGTCAGCGCTTCAGCCGCGCGGCGGCTGCGGCGGCTGCAGTGTCTGCGGCATGGCGGCCAGGCCGCGCAGCGACGGCCGCCGCTGCGCGACCTCGGCCAGCACGGCGCCGCGCTCCTGCGCCGTCAAGCGGTCCCAGCGGCCGATCTCCAGCGCGGTGCGGCCGCAGCCCTGGCAGTACTTGCCGGCCACGTCCATGCGGCAGATGTTGATGCAGGGATTGCCGATGGCGGCATCGGCCGGGGCGGGATCGGTGTGGGACATCGGTGTCCTCCTGCGCGCGCGGCGCGGCGAAGAGGCCCGGTTGGCCCGGCCGCGCGGGAAAGTCGCGCAGCCGGGGCCGGGCAAGCGTTTCAGGCGGTCGCTCAGGTAGCGGTTCAGGCCGCGGTTCAGGCCGCGTTGCGCAGCGGCAGGTTGCGCTCGCCGGCGCGGCGGTTGGGCGCCATGCCGTTGGCCGCCAGCGTTTCTTCCGCGCTGTCGTACCAGGTGCCGATGCGGTAGATGCGGCGCGCTTCCTGGCCCGAGGCGATGTCGCGGCCCAGCTCGCGGGCCACGCGCACGCACTGCTCGATCTGCTGCACCGAGGTCATGCGCTTGCCGTGCTGGTCGATGATGGTGTCCTCGATGCCGCAGCGCGGATGCAGGCCCATGGCCATGGCCATCATGTTGAAGGGCAGCACGTTCTTCAGCAGCGATTCGGCGGTCAGCGTGCAGCCGTCCGGCGCGCGATGCACGAAGTTGATGAAGTTGAAGGGGTTGGGGCCGTCGAAGCCGCCGCCGATGCCGATCCAGGTCAGGTTCAGCGGCCCCTTGTAGGCGCCCTTGCGCACCAGGCGCTCCAGCGTTTCCAGCGCGTGCATGCCGGTCAGCTGGAAGTGCGGCTGGATGCCCGAGGCCTGCAGGCGGCGCAGGTGCTCCTCGACCCAGGCGGGGCCGGCCGGCACGGTCATCTCGCTGTAGGCGGCCTGGTAGGCGGGGTTTTCCAGCGACGTGCCTTTCAGGTACTCCGGATACAGGAGTTCCATGATGTTCATCTGGGTGGTGTTGATGGCCACCGTGACCTGGTCGGGCTTCGGGGTCAGATCGGCCAGCATGTGGCGCGTGTCGTCCGACAGCCACTTGGCGGCCTCGCCTTCGTCCTCGGGGGCGAAGGAGATCGAGCCGCCCACCTGGATGATCATGTCGGGCACCGCCGCGCGCACGCCGGCGATCAGCTCGTTGAACTTGGACAGGCGCTTGGAGCCCTTGCCGTCGAGCTCGCGCACGTGCAGGTGCAGCACGGTGGCGCCGGCGTTGTAGCAGTCCACCGCCTTCTGGATCTGCTCCTCCATCGTCACCGGGATGTCCTCGGGGAAGTCCTGCGGCATCCATTCGGGGCCGTAGGGGGCCACGGTGATGACCACCTTGTCCTGGTTCTCGGGGTGCAGGGAATCGTCGAGGAATTGCATGTCGTCTCTCCAGTTCAGTGTTCTGGCCTCGCCGGCGCATGATGCATATCGCGAGCCGGGCGGGAGCCTGCGGGCGGATCGCTTCCGGTGTCGGAAGTATCGTGCAACGGCGCCCGGGCATTTGACGATCCGGGACGATCAATTTACATTCAGGGACAGTCAGGGAAAACACGATGTCCTACTACCTTCGCAGCGCCAGTCTCACCAACTACGTCGAAGTCGCGCGTGCCCTGGGGCTCGATCCCTACCAGCAGCTGCGCGCGGCGCGGATCGGCCGCAGCGTGCTGCTGGATCCCGACATCCGCATTCCGGCGGCCCAGGTGGGGCGGCTGATGGAGGCCTCGGCCAAGGCTGCCGGCGTCGACGACTTCGGCCTGCGCATGGCCGAGCTGCGCCAGTTGTCCAACCTCGGCCCGCTGGCCTTCGTGGTGCAGGAGCAGCCCAACCTGCTGCGCGCGCTGGAGTCGATGGTGCGCCACATGGACCTGCAGAACGAGTCGCTGTCGATGCGCGTGGAGCGCGAAGGCGAACTGGTGATCATCCGCCTGCAGCTGCTGAGCGACGAGGCCAGCCCGCTGCGCCAGGCCACCGACCTGGCGGTCGGCGTGGTGTTCCGCATCCTGAGCGTGTTCCTCGGCCCGTCCTGGCGCCCGCGCAGCATCAGCTTTTCGCACGCGGCCCCGGCCAGCACCGCCACCTGGCAGCGCGTGTTCGGCATGCCGGCGCTGTTCAACCAGGATTTCGACGGCATCGTCTGCCGCGCCGCCGACCTGGAGGCGCCGCTGCCGTCCTACGATCCGGTCATGGCACAGCAGGTCAAACGCTATCTCGGCACGCTGCTGGCGCAGTCCAGCACCACGCTGCGGGACAAGGTGAGGAAGCTGGTCTACCTGCTGCTGCCTTCCGGCATGTGTTCGGTCGAGCGCGTGGCGCAGCACCTGGGCGTGGACCGGCGCACGGTGCACCGCCACCTGGAGCAGGAGGGCACCACCTACCTGGAGATCGTGGCGGAGGCGCGCGCCAGCCTGGTGCAGCGCTATATCGAGAATCCGGAACGCCGGCTGTCCGAAGTGGCCACCTTGCTCGGCTTCTCCTCCCTGAGCGCGTTTTCGCGCTGGTTCGCCGACCGCTTCGGCTGCAGCGTGACGCGCTGGCGCGCCGGCGGTGGCGGGAAGGCGCCGCCGGCCAGCCCGCGTTCCGGCAGCTCAATACACTCCGACTAGTTGTGAAGCGTCATGCGTAAGGCACTCGCGACCGACAGCGCCGCCAGGCAGTCGGCGTCGTTGCACAGGCTCGCCATCGCCGTGCCATGCGATGCACTCCAAACCGTTGACTATAGGCAACGGTCAAGCGTAAATAGCACTTCACGACTGGGATGGGAGTCCATCATGCGGATCGGCGAACTCTGCAAGCGGGCGGGCGTATCGCGCGGCACCGTCGGCTACGACGAGCGGTTGGGGCTGCTGGACAAGGCCACGCCACCGCACGCCCGGTCCTCCCCGCTTTCCTATTTCTGGAGCGGTGACACCATGCGCAGCCGGCGCGTGAGCGAGGTCGTGCTGAGCGGAATGCTCGAGGTGCCGGAACCGCCGGCGCGGCTGCGTGCCGACTGGGCACGGGAGATCTCGTCGCACATGACCCTGGACGCGGGCGATGTCGAGGTGATGCCCCTGGCCCGCGCACGCATGCGCTGGCCGCAGTACTCGCAGTGCGTGCGGGCGGTGTCCGACTGGACCGGCCGGCTTGGCCTGCCCGGCGTGCTGGCCGGCAGCGACGTCGCGCTGATGGTGTGCCGCGGCGCGAGGTACCACCATGACGGCGAGCAGTACGGCGGCGCGGTCTTCTGCAATCTCTTCCTGAGCGAGGACAAGGGGCAGGACCTGCATTTCCCGTCGCTGGACCTGCGCATTCCGCTCAGGCGAGGATTGGCCGTGGTGTTCGATACCTGCCAGCCGCATGGGGTGATCCGACGTGGCAGCGATGGCTTCGCCGCCGCCGACTTCCCGGACGGCCGGGACGACTCACAGCTGTTCCTGACTTGGGAGCTGCCGGTCGAGGATGTCCATGTCGCAAGGTCCCTCGAGGTCGTCTTCGATGCCGACCCTGCGACCGCGGCGACGCTCGACGCGGAGCAGGTGCGGCGGCAAGGTGAGAGGGTGACCGTCAGTCCCGACTCGGGGCGGTGGTGCCGGGCCGGCTAGCGGAACCCGGCCAGGCGCACGTCCCAGGTGCTGGTGCTGGTGCTGGTGCTGGTGCTGGCGCTCGTCGCGTCGGGCGCCGGCGCCTGGGCCGTGCGCCGCGCCGGCTCATGACGTTGTGCGTCGACAGACCGCTGTCATTCCCTCCCGCTATCGTTGCCCGAGCCATCCGCGCGGGCCCATTCTCCGAGAACTGAAAGCGCTTTTCATATTGTGGAATCCGGGCCGGATTTTTCCCGTCTTGGCTTTTCGGCTCTTGAAAACGTGTTCCACATCGCAGGATCTTGTTGCTATCTCATTGAAAAATAAGGATAAAGCAAGTCTTATGTCTTATATAAGAGTTCGCCGCAACGCACCAAGAACGCCATACAATGACTTCACGCTGCTTGCTTCGACATCCTGCTTCGGCACCCGTAGCGGCACCCGCGATTTCTCTCAAACGCGCTTCACTCTTAGGAAATTCAAATGTCCCAGTATCAAGACGACATCAAGGCAGTTGCTGGTCTGAAGGAGAACCACGGCAGCGCGTGGAATGCCATCAACCCCGAGTATGCCGCCCGCATGCGTGCCCAGAACAAGTTCAAGACGGGTCTGGACATCGCCAAGTACACCGCCAAGATCATGCGTGCCGACATGGCCGCCTACGACGCCGACCCGTCCAAGTACACCCAGTCGCTGGGTTGCTGGCACGGTTTCATCGGCCAGCAGAAGATGATCTCGATCAAGAAGCACTTCAACAGCACCGAACGCCGCTACCTGTACCTGTCCGGCTGGATGGTCGCCGCGCTGCGCTCGGAGTTCGGCCCGCTGCCGGACCAGTCGATGCACGAGAAGACTTCCGTCAGCGCGCTGATCCGCGAGCTGTACACCTTCCTGCGCCAGGCCGACGCCCGTGAACTGGGTGGCCTGTTCCGCGAGCTGGATGCTGCCAAGGATGCCGCCGCCAAGGCCGCCATCCAGCAGAAGATCGACAACCACGTCACCCACGTCGTGCCCATCATCGCCGACATCGACGCCGGTTTCGGCAACGCGGAAGCCACCTACCTGCTGGCCAAGCAGTTCATCGAAGCGGGTGCCTGCTGCATCCAGATCGAGAACCAGGTGTCCGACGAGAAGCAATGCGGCCACCAGGATGGCAAGGTCACCGTGCCGCACGAGGACTTCCTGGCCAAGATCCGCGCGATCCGCTACGCCTTCCTGGAACTGGGCGTGGACGACGGCATCATCGTGGCCCGTACCGACTCGCTGGGCGCCGGCCTGACCAAGCAGATCGCCGTGACCAACACGCCGGGCGACCTGGGCGACCAGTACAACGCGTTCCTCGACTGCGAAGAACTGTCGGCCGACCAGCTGGGCAACGGTGACGTGGTCATCAAGCGCGACGGCAAGCTGCTGCGTCCGAAGCGCCTGCCGAGCAACCTGTTCCAGTTCCGCGCCGGCACGGGCGAAGCGCGTTGCGTGCTGGACTGCATCACCTCGCTGCAGAACGGCGCCGACCTGCTGTGGATCGAAACCGAAAAGCCCCATATCGCGCAGATCGGCGGCATGGTCAGCGAGATCCGCAAGGTCATCCCGAACGCCAAGCTGGTGTACAACAACAGCCCGTCGTTCAACTGGACCCTGAATTTCCGCCAGCAGGCCTATGACGCGATGAAGGCTGCGGGCAAGGATGTGTCGGCATACGACCGCGCCCAGCTGATGAGCGTGGAATACGACCAGACCGAACTGGCGAAGCTCGCCGACGAGAAGATCCGCACCTTCCAGGCCGATGCATCGCGCGAAGCCGGTATCTTCCACCACCTGATCACGCTGCCGACCTACCACACCGCCGCGCTGTCGACTGACAACCTGGCCAAGGAATACTTCGGCGACCAGGGCATGCTGGGCTACGTGGCTGGCGTGCAGCGCAAGGAAATCCGCCAGGGCATCGCCTGCGTCAAGCACCAGAACATGTCCGGCTCGGATATCGGCGACGACCACAAGGAGTACTTCAGCGGCGAAGCAGCCCTGAAGGCAGCGGGCAAGGACAACACGATGAACCAGTTCTCGTAATCGTCATACCTGAAGCAAAACGCCAACCCATCGCGGGTTGGCGTTTTTTTTTTATCCGGCGGGATCGTTCGCCGGGGCGCTCATCGAACGTCTTCTTGTGGCCAGAGGGAACACCCCTCAACCTTCACGCCTCACGCCCGATCCTGCCGCCGCCGCACAAAAAAAGCCGCCACCGGACGAAGTCCGAGCGGCGGCGCCAAGGTCGAGCAGGGAACGGCGGGGCGGGCGCCGCGCGCAGCGGCGCCTGCCCGGGATCAGAACTTGTGGCGCACGCCCACGGCCACGCCCACCATGGAGTTCTGGCCGCTGGCCAGGGCGTAGCTGTTGCCCAGCGAGAGGCTGGTGGCATAGGCGGTGGCCACCGAGTCCAGGGTCAGGCCGGCATTGCGGGCGTAGGCGGCGGACAGGTAGACGTCGGTGCGCTTGGACAGGTTGTAGTCGGCCACCAGCGCGACCTGCCACGGATTGGCGACCTGGGTGCTGCCGTAGAGGTTGTGCACCTTGTCGTAGTCGTACTCCAGGGTCAGGCCCAGTGCCGGGGTGACCTGGTAGTTGGCGCCGACCCAGTAGAAGTCGTCGCGGGCGATGCCGGCGCCGGCGGCGTTCTTGTTCTGTCCCCAGCGGTAGCCGCCCATGACCTTGGCGGGGCCGAAGGTGTAGCTGGCGGCGACGGCGGCCTTGCGGAAGGTGCCGCTGCCGGTGCCGATGGTGGGATTCCACTGGTCGTAGCCGAGCGCGATGCCGAGGGGGCCGGCCATATAGGTGGCGGCGGCGCCGTAGGCGGAGTCGCGGCGGAAGGCGCCGGGGACCTCGCCGTTGCCGCCGACGGCGATGGCGGAGGCGCCGGTCTGCGGCAGGGCCAGGCCGGTGCCGAAGGAGAAGTGGGCGAGGGCGGTGACGGGGCCGAACTGGCCGGTGTACTTGACGGTGTTGTCCTCGCGGAAGTTGGCGCCGGACTGCAGCACGACGGGTTCGTACTGGGTCGCGTAGGCGGCCGGCGCGAAGTTGGCCAGGGCCTCGAACATCGAGGTGTACTGGCGGCCGAGGCTGATCTGGCCGAGCGTGGCCGACTGCACGCCGACGTAGGCCTGGCGGCCGAACAGGCGGCCGCCCTGCTGCGAGGTGCCGGTGTCGAGGTTGAAGCCGCTTTCCAGCACGAACACGCCCTTGAGGCCGTTGCCGAGGTCTTCGGTGCCGCGCAGGCCCCAGCGCGAGCCGGACAGGCCGCCGGAGTCCATGCGGTAGACGCTGTTGGAGGTGCCGGGGTTGAAGCCGTTGGCGGCGGAGGGAATCGCGCCGACATGGTTGGCGAACTCGACGTTGATGTCGGCCACGCCGTAGAGCGTGACGCTGGACTGGGCGCTGGCCAGGGCCGGGCAGGCGATCAGGGCGGCCAGGGCGGCCTTCTTCAATGGCATGGTGTCTCCTCGTTCCTTCTTCGATGTGGTGGGGGAATATTGTTGGGGTCGGGGCGGGCGCGGCCATCGCGCGGCCATCGCGCGGCCTGCCGCGCGGCCGTGTCGGCGCGTGCCGTCGGGCGCGCCTCAGCCGTCGGCCAGCAGCTCGGCCAACAGCTCCGTCGCCTGCGGCCACGGGCCGTAGCCGGCGGCGGGATTCAGGTGGCCCACCTCGCCCAGGTCGACCAGGCGGCTGCCCCAGGCATAGGCCATGCCGCGCACGCGTTCGTAGGCGGCCAGGGGGTCGTTGCGGCTGGCCGCCACCAGGCTGCGGAAGGGCAGGGGCGCGCGTGGCGCCGGCAGCCAGCCGTTCGCTTCGAGCGCGGCCTTGTCGGGATAGCCGGCCGGCAGCGGCTGGTCGAAGTCCGGCGGCGTGGCCAGCAGCGCGGCGTGGATCGGGCGCCGGTGCTGCGCGGCCCAGTGCACGGTGATCATCACCCCTGCGCTGTGGGCCACCAGCACCACCGGGCCGTCGATGTCGGCCAGCGCGGCGTCGAGCGCGGCCACGCGGGCGTCGCGGCTGAGCTTGTCGTGCTCCAGCGGCGGCACCGAGCGGGTGTTCGGCAGTTGTGCCTGCAGCAGGGTCTGCCAGTGCTCGGGCACGTGGTCGCGCAGGCCGGGTACCAGGAGGAAGGTGAGGGAGGGATCGAACGTCATGGAATGCCTGGGATGCTTCGGGTGTCCGGAATGTCCGGGTGGTGGTGCGGATCGGTATGGCTCGGTGTGGCTCGGTGGAGCGATGGCTCAGCCCGCGCGTGCCGCGCACCGGCGTTGCAGCCGCGCCAGGTCGGCCGCGTAGTGGCGCCGGCCGAGGGCGAAGGCCACGGTGGCGCCGAGTCCCGCCAGCGGAATCCATTGCAGCGTGGCGAGCAGGCCGATGTGATCGGACAGCATGCCGGTGAGGAAGGGGCCGGGCGCGAGGCCGAGCAGGTTGTTGGCCAGCGTCAGCGTGGCGAAGGCGGTGCCGTGGATGCGCGGGTCGGTGAGGTTGGCCACCATGGCGCTGGCCGGACCCGCGGTGCCGCCCACCAGCAGCATGCCGGCGCCCAGCAGCGCGAGCTGCGCGCCGCCCGCCGGCAGGCGGAAGGCCACGGCCAGCAGCACGCAGCACAGCGCGCTATAGGCGATCGACACCAGCCACTTGCGCGCCGGCGCGTGGCGGGCCAGCCAGTCGGTCAGCGCGCCGCAGGCGATCATGCCGGTCCCGCCGGCCAGCACGAAGCCGGCCGCGGTGACGCCCGCGCGATCGGTCGCCATGCCGTAGTAGCGCGACAGGAAGCTGGGAATCCAGGCCAGCAGGGCGCTCATCACCAGCAGCTGCAGCGCGCTGCCGACGTAGGCGCAGAGAATGGACGGTGCCGAGAAGAGGGCGGCCAGCAGCGGGCGCAGCGCGGTCCGGCCGGGGGCGGCGGCCGCGGCCGCGGCCTCTTCCTCGCCCAGGGCCCGCCGCTGCGCCAGCACGCGCGACTCCGTGATGCACAGGCGGAACAGCGCAACGACCGCCAGGCCGAACAGCGCCATGCCGGCGAAGGCCCAGCGCCAGCCGAAGTGCGACGACAGCAGGCCGCCCAGCGCCATCCCCAGCACCGAGCCGAAGGCGCCGCCGGCGATGAAGGCGGCGCTCAGGCTGGCGCGCAGGTGGCGCGGGAAGACCGACAGCACCAGGGCGATGCCCACGCTGCCGTAGGCCGCCTCGCCGACGCCGACGCACAGCCGCGCCAGGAACATCTCGCCGAAGTTGGTGGCGAGCGCGCAGCCCAGCGTGGCCAGGCTCCACATCGCCGCCATCCAGGCCAGGCTGCGCACGCGGCCCCAGCGGTCGCACAGGATGGAGAGCGGAAAGGTGAGCACGCCCACCATCAGCGCGACCACGCCGCCGAGCGCGCCCAGCTGCGTGTCGCTCAGCGCCCATTCGGCCTTGAGCAGCGGGAAGACCACGTTGAGCACCTGGCGCGACATGTAGTCCGACAGCAGCAGGGCGAAGCTGAGCGCGAAGACCAGCCACGGATACCAGCGCCTGGCCGCGCCGCCGGCCGTGGCCTCGGCCGCCCTGGAAGCCGCGTTGGCTGCGGCGCGCTCGGCGCCGGCGGCCATGGCGGCACGATTCGGATGTTGTCCCAGCATGTCAGCTCCTCTCGGCAGGCCGGCGCCATGTATGTGGCGCGAGGCCCGGCGCTTCGGCTGCGCATCCGCCGGTGGTGGCGTGCGCGTTCGGTGGCTGGGAGTATCGGGGATAGGTCAAAGATGGTTTGACATTGCGGGACAAGTTCTTTGCATACGGTGACAGTGCGGGAAAACGCCGAGACGCTGGCCGCACAGCGCGGGCGGCGCCGCGCGGCCTGGCGCACCTTGCTTCACTTCGCGCGAAGCCGTGGAGTAAACTCGGGGGCCCGCGGGCTCCGTGCCCGCCCAGTCCCAGTCCCAGATTCAGGAGTTTCCATGCCCATGCCCATGCGACGTGCACTGACGGTGGCGGCCTGCCTGCTGCCGCTGACCGTGGCCAGCCCCGCGTTTGCCTATTTCGACAACTTCATCCACAACACCGTGGTCGGATCGATGAACAAGGCCGAGGCTGCCTCGTTCGCCAAGGCTGTGCTGAAGGTGCTGACCGACGGCGAGGACGGCGCGCCGTCGGCCTGGAGCGCCCCCGCGCGCCGTGGCCGCGAGGCCGTCGAGGCCAGCATCACGCCGCTGCGTTCGAAGACCGACCAGGGCCAGTCGTGCCGCCGCCTCAAGGCGGAACTGACGCGCGGCAGCAGCCACGACGAGTGGACCGGCTGGTTCTGCAAGCAGGCGGACGGCCGCTGGAAGTCGCGCAAGGTCGGTGACGACTGAGGGCGCGCGGCCCGCTCTTCCGGGGCCGCGCCGCGTGGTGGCCGCTCCGGGCGTGGCGCCGGCCACGCCCTTCCTCTTCCTTTGGTCCGGCTCTTTCCCACTCCTTCCCGCTCCTTCCTTCATTCCCGCGCCGCGCCGGCCCTCATGCCGGCGCCGCTGCGCCGCCTCGTATCGTCAGGCCTCGGCCAGGCAGCGCGCGATATCGAGCGCCAGGCGCCCGGCATCCTCTTCCTCCAGCGTCGACACCGTGATGCGCAGCCCGTGCGCGGGCGCCGCCACGCCGAACGGCTCGCCGCTGCGCACCAGCCAGCCGCGGCGCGCCAGCGCGAGGACGAGCGGCTGGCTGTCGGCGGCCAGCGGCAGCCACAGGTTCAGGCCGTCGGCCGGCGTGGCCGCTGCGTCCGGTGCATCCGGCATGAGGCCCTGCGCGGCGAGCGCCCGCGCCAGCCAGGCACGCCGCCGCGCATAGTCGTCGCGGGCCTGCGCAACCCGGCCGGCGACCGCCGGCGACGACAGGCAGCGCGCGACGATGTCCTGCAGCAGGTGGCTGACCCACTGCGTGCCCGGCGCCAGCCGCAGGCGCAGCCGCTGCGAGGTGTGCGGGTCGCAGGCGATGCAGGCCAGCCGCAGGTCGGGCCCCAGCACCTTGGACACCGAGCGCACCAGGGCCCAGCGCTGCGCCGCCGGCGGGATCACGTCATGGTAGGGCGCGGCCGACAGCAGCGCGAAGTGATCGTCGACCACCAGCAGCACGTGCGGATGGCGCGCCAGTACGTCGCGCAGGGCGCGGGCGCGCGCCGCGCTCAGGCTGCAGCCGGTCGGGTTGTGCGCGCGCGGGGTCAGGATCACGGCCTGGGCGCCCGCCTCCAGCGCCGCTTCCAGCGCATCGGCGCGCAGCCCTTGCGCATCGACCGGCACCCCCACCGCCTGCAGGCCGGCCACGCGCAGCGTGTTGATGCTGCCCAGGAAGCAGGGGTGTTCCACCACCACCTTGTCGCCCGCCACCAGGTGCGCGGCCAGCAGGCGTTCGATCGCGTCGACCGCGCCGTAGCTGAGGTCGACGGCGAAGCCGGGCGGACAGTCCCGGGCGAACCAGGCCTGCGCATGCTGCGCCAGCGGCGCGTCGACCAGCGTCTCGCCATACAAGCGCGGGCGCCAGGGCCGGGCCGCCAGCGCCGCCGCCGCGTCGGGCAGCCAGGCGGGGTTGGGATTGCCGCCGGCCAGGTCGGCCAGCGCACTGCCGGGCGCCGTGCCTTCCTGCTCGCCGGCCTCGGCCAAGTGGCGGATCACGGTGCCGAGCCGGCCCTGTGTCAGCGCGACCCCGGCCGTGACCAGGCGTTTGTAGGCGGCGGCCACCGTGTTGCGGTTGACGTCGAGCCGTGCCGCCAGCTCGCGCACCGGCGGCAGCGCCTCGCCCGGCCGCAGGCGGCCGGACAGCACCTGCTGGCGCACGTTGTCGAAGATCTCGGCCGCAGTCTTCCCGGAGATATCCATTTTGTCCTATGACAATATATAATTTGGCACAGGACATTCTACACGGCCGTCTCCGGCATCCCGCCGCGAGGCTGCCGCCACGCGCTGGAGGACCACGACTTGCCTGCTCCGCCCGATCCATCCCCGTTCCCCACGCCGACCCGGCACGAACACCACGGCCTCTATCCGCACGCCCGCACGGTCGACGACTTCCGCCGTAACCTGGCCGAGGTGCGGGCCCGCATCGCGGCCGCCGCGCGGCGCGCCGGCCGCGATCCCGCCGAAGTGCGCCTGCTGCCGGTCAGCAAGACGGTGGACGAGGCGCGCATCCGCCTGTCCTATGCGGCCGGCTGCCGCATGCTGGGCGAGAACAAGGTGCAGGAAGCCAGCCGCAAGCAGGCGGCACTGGCCGACCTGCCCGGGCTGCGCTGGTCGGTGATCGGCCACCTGCAGAGCAACAAGGCCAAGGTGGTGGCGCGCTTCGCCGACGAGTTCCAGGCGCTCGACAGCCTGCACCTGGCCGAGGTGCTGGACCGGCGCCTGCAGGCCGAGGGGCGCGCGCTCGACGTGTTCGTGCAGGTCAATACCTCGGGCGAGGACAGCAAGTACGGGCTGCCGCCCGGGCAGGTCGGGGCCTTCCTGCGCGCCTTGCCGGCCTTCGGCGCGCTGCGCGTGCGCGGCCTGATGACGCTGGCGCTGCTGTCGGGCGAGGCGGAGCGCGTGCGCGCCTGTTTCGCCAGCCTGCGCACCCTGCGCGACCGGCTGCGCCAGCAGGCGCCCGACGGTATCGCGCTGGACGAGCTGTCGATGGGCATGTCCGGCGACTTCGAGATCGCCATCGAGGAGGGCGCCACCGTGGTGCGCGTGGGCCAGGCCATCTACGGCGCGCGCGCCACGCCGGACCATTACTATTGGCCGGGCCCCGGCCCGGACGCCATCCGCGACCCGGCTTCCGACCCGGACGCCGCGCATCCCGTCGGCGCCGCCGGCATCCATCCGAACCCGAGGCTCCTGCCATGAAGACCGTCCTCGCCATCCGCCACATCCATTTCGAAGACCTCGGCACCCTGGAGCCGCTGCTGCGCGCGCGCGGCTATCACGTGCGCTACGTCGACCCTGCCGGCGACGACCTCGCCGCGCTCGACGTGCTGTCGCCGGCGCTGATGGTGGTGCTGGGCGGCCCGGTCGGCGCCTTCGACGAGCCGCGCTATCCCTGGCTGGCCGCGGAGTTGCGGGCCGTGCGCGTGCGTCTCGAGGCCGGACGCCCGCTGCTGGGCATCTGCCTCGGCGCCCAGCTGATGGCGCGCGCGCTCGGCGCGGCGGTGCGTCCGATGGGCGTGAAGGAGATCGGCTTCGCGCCGCTCGCCTTGAGCGAGGCAGGGCAGGCTTCGGCGCTGGCCGGCCTGCAGGGGGCCGCGGTGCTGCACTGGCATGGTGACCAGTTCGCCATGCCCGATGGCGCCCAGCGCCTCGCCGGCACGGCGGCCTGCCCCAACCAGGCATTCGCCGTCGGGCCCCGGGTGCTCGGCCTGCAGTGCCACCTGGAGGCCGATGCCGGCACCATCGAAGGCTGGCTGCTCGGCCATGCCTGCGAACTGGAGCTGGCCGGCATCGACCCACGCATGCTGCGCGCCCAGGCCCTCGCGCACGGGCAGGCGCTGGCCGCGGCGGCGCAACGTGTGTTTGGTGCCTGGCTGGACGGTTTCGAGGCCGAGGATGCGGCGGCGCCGGCTCCCGTCCGGCCGGCTCCGGGGCCTTGATCAGGCCGCCCGGCCGCGCCGCCCGCCCGAGGGCCGGGCGGGTGTGCCGGAAGCGACGCGCCGGCATGTGCTGCCTGCGGTTCGTGGCGGTGCCCGAGTGATGGCTGTCGCTCGTTCGCCAAGACAAAGCCCAAGCCGGCGGCGCGCCAGGGGCGCACAATGAGGGGCATCGGAGGCCGATCCGCCGAGGGGACCGTGATGACCGCATTGACCGACGCCGAACTCGCCCGCGTGGCGAGCCTGCTGGACCAGGCGGAACTGCGCGCGCGCGCGCAGCTGACCGCATCGGCCGCCGCGCCGCCGTCGCCGGAGCCCAGCGACCAGGCCGATCAGGCCGACCGCGACACCGACCTGCGCATGGGAGAAGCGGTGGAGACGCATGCCCGCAGGGAGCTGGCCGATATCAGCGCGGCGCGGCAACGCCTTGCCAACGGCTCCTACGGCTTCTGCATCGAGTGCGGCGAGGAGATCCCGCCGCCGCGCCTGCTGGCCTATCCGACGGCCAGGCGCTGCATGGATTGCCAGCGCGCGCGGGAAGCGGCGCCGGCGCTGGCGGGCGGCCGCCAGCGCTGAGGGTGCTGGCGGCGCTGACGGCGCTGACGGGCGCTCACGGCGCTGACAGCGTTCGTGGTGTTCATGGCGTTGGTGGTGTTCACGGCGCGGAACGCCAGGCCCGTGCCGCAGCGGGGGGGCCGCGGCCCGAAGCCCTCGGGGAGGCTGCCCACCCGCCCGCCGGGCGGCGGACGGGCAGGCATGCCGGACCGGTCGGGATCAGAAGGCCACGCGCAGGCCGCCGTTGACGCCGACGTCGTTCTTGCCGCGGCGCACTTCCCCGTTCAGGCCCAGGTAGGCGTAGGCCTGCTTGCCCAGGCGCAGCGTGCCGGTGAAGCTGGCCTGGCCGAACAGGCGGCCCACCTGCGGTGACACGATGCCCATGCTGTAGCCGGCCAGGTTGGCCTGCACGGTGGTCTGCGCCAGGTTGCCGTTGTCGCGGCCGATGCCGGCGCTGAACTGGTAGGTCAGCGTGTCGGACAGCGGGCTGCGCTGCGCCGAGCGTGCCGTCAGGCCCAGCGTGACGCGGTTGCCGGTGGCGTCGTAGCGGCCCAGGCTGAGCGCGGCCGGCGTGGCCGAACCCTCGTCGGTGGCGCCGCGCGTGCTCTTCTGCCACAGGAAGCGGGCGAACGGCTCCAGCGTGGTCGCGCCCAGCGCCAGCGGCGTGCGCAGGCCGATCCCGACCTGGGTGCTGTTGCCGCTGGCGTCGGTCTTCAGCGCGGTGCTGGAGAGGCCGGTCGGATCGGCGCGCTGGGTATTCCAGTCATTGCTGCCGAAGCCGGCCATGCCGTCCACCACCACCGGGCCGAGCGTGCCCTGGCCGTAGGCGAAGCCCATGTACTCCGCGACCGAGCCCGAGCCGCCGGTGGCGCCGACGTTGGTGTTGGTGTACGCGAAGCCGAGGCCGAAGCGGGTCGACTCGCCGCCCAGCATGTCCGCGCCCAGCACGAACTGCGAGCGGTTGGTGGTGAATTGCGAGGCGCTGCCGTCGCCGTCCCAGCGGCCATGGTCGGCGCCGATGTCCACCCACAGGCCGCGCCGGCGCGCCGGCTCGCTGGTGGTGGCGGTGGTGGTGGCCGGCGCCGCGCCCAGCACGCTGGTGTCGCCGAGCTGGCGGATCACCGTGTTGTTGACGCGCAGGCCGGCCTGCGGCGCGGCCGCGGCCATGGCGGCGTGCACCTCGCCGGCCAGGGCGCGCGCGAAGCCGGGCAGCGTCGCCGCGTTCTGGCTGGCGGCCACGTACAGCAGCTTGTCCTGCGCCGCGGTGGCGGTGCCGGCCTGGTCGCTGCCCAGGATGCGGTCCAGCACGCCGCCCGCGGTGACGGCGTTGCGGTTGCCGCCGGCCAGCCACTGCGCGTAGGAGGTCGGCAGGACCTTGAGGTCGATGCTGTTGCTGCCGAAGGTGTTGTAGAACACCGCGAAGCGCGTGCCGTCGCTCATGCCGCCGGGCTGCGCCAGCGTGGCGAAGCGCCCGGAGATGCCGCCGTCGGCGGTGACGATGCGGAAGGTGTCGCCCAGCACCGGCTTGTAGGCCGCGCTGCCGTAGCCTGCCTCGCTGGGCGAGAACAGGTTGCTCAGGCGCGGCGCCAGCGTGGTGTTGGCGGCGATGGAGAACTGGCCGCCGTTGGTCACGCGCAGGAAGGAGTAGTAGCCCGGGGTGCCGATCGGCGTGCCGGGGCCGGCCTGCAGCTTGCCCGAGATGTCTTCCTGGTAGGTACTGCCGGACAGCATGTTGACGCTGCCGGCCACGGTCAGGTAGCCGGGCGAGTTGCCGGGCGACAGCGTGCCCTGCACGTTGACCGTGCCCTGGATGGTGCCCGCGCCGCCGAGCCGCGCGCCGGAAGTCACGTCGACATCGCCGTTGATGGTGCCGTTGGCCAGCAGCGTGCCCTGCTGCACGCAGGTACCGTTCGACAGCGTCGCGCTGCCGGTCACGTCCAGCGTGCCCTGGCCGCTCTTGACGAAGCAGCCGCTGCCCGAGGAGGCGGTGCCGATGGTGCCGGACAGGGTGGTGGTGGTCCCGGCCGCGGTGTTGACGTTGGTGCCGCCGCCCAGCGCGATGGTCTGGCCGGTCAGGATGTTGACGGTGGTGTTGATGGTGCCGCCATTGACGATCACGTTGCCCCAGCCCAGGCCCCACGGATTGGTGACCTCGACCAGGCCCGCATTGATGGTCAGGCCGCCGGTCCAGCCGGTGCCGGGCGTGTGCGCCGGAGCGCCGGCGTTGTCGCCGCCCAGGATCAGCGTACCGGTGCCGGCCTTGGTCAGCATGCCGCTGCCGGACAGGCTGCCGTTCAGCGTCAGCGTGGTGGCGCCATCGGTATTGAAGGTGCCGCCGCTGCGGCCCAGCACCACGTTCCGGCCGCTGGAGAAGGTGGCCGTGCTCTGCAATGTGCCGCCGTTCAGCGCCAGCGTGCCGGTGCCGAGGTTGGCGTCGGCCGACACCTTGAGCGTGGCGCCGCCGTTGACCAGCGTGCCGCCGCTGTAGGTATTGGCCCCCGACAGGGTCTGCGTGCCGCCGGTGACGGCCAGCATGCCGCTGCCGCCGATGGTGCCGGCGAAGGTGCCGCTCGCGTTGACCAGGGCCAGCGTCTTGCTGCCCAGGTCGACGCTGCCATTGCCGGACAGGCTCTGGATCGCCGCGCCGGCATTGGTGGCGGCGATGCTGAAGGCGCCGTTGTCGATCACGTTGCCGGACGCGGCGATGCTGCCGTTGCCCGACAGCGCCAGGGTGGCGCCGCTGCCGATCGTGGTGGCACCCGTGTAGGTATTGGCGCCGCTCAGGGTTTCGGTGCCGCCATTGACGGTGACCCCGCCCGCGCCGGCAATGGCGCCGGAGAAGGTGTCGTTGGCGTTGCTGAGCGTCAGGGCCTTGCCGCCCAGCGCGACATTGCCGCTGCCGGCCAGCGACTGGATCGACGCGCCGCCGGTGGTGGCGGAGATATCGAAGATGCCGTTGTCGGTGACCTTGGACGAGGCCGCGATGCTGCCGTCGCCGGTCAGGGCGAGGGTGGCCCCGCTGCCGATGGTGGTGGCGCCGGTGTAGGTGTTGGCACCGCCCAGGGCCTGGGTGCCGCCGCTGACGGTGAGGCCGCCCGCGCCGGCGATGACGCCGTCGAAGGCGTCGCTGGCGTTGCTGAGCGTCAGGGTCTGGCTGCCCAGCGCCACATTGCCGTTGCCGGCCAGCGCCTGCAGCGTGGCCCCCTGGCTGGTGCCGGAGATGTCGAAGGTGCCCAGGGCGATCAGGCCTTGGGAGGCGGCGATGCTGCCGGTGCCGCTCAGGGCCAGGGTCGCGCCGGTATCGACGCCGGTGAGGCCGGTGTAGGTGTTGGTGCCGCCCAGGGTCTGCGTGCCGCCATAGACGACCACGTTGCCGGTGCCGGCGATGACGCCGGAGAAGGTGTCGCTGGCATGGGTCAGCGACAGGGTCTTGCCGCCCAGGGCGACGTTGCCGTTGCCGGCCAGCGACTGGATCGACGCACCATTGGTGGTGGCGGAGATGTCGAAGCTGCCGTTGTCGGTGACCTTGGACGAGGCCGCGATGCTGCCGGCGCCGCTCAGGGCGAGGGTGGCTTCGCTGCCGATGGTGGTGGCACCCGTAAACGTGTTGGTACCGCTCAGCGTTTCGGTGCCGCCGTTGACGGTGAGGCCACCCGAGCCGGCGATGACGCCGCCGAAGGTGTCATTGGCGTTGCTCAGCGTCAGGGCCTTGCCGCCCAGGGCGACATTGCCGCTGCCGGCCAGCGACTGGATCGAGGCGCCGTTCGTGGTGGTGGAGATGTCGAAGGTGCCGTTGTCGGTGACCTTGGACGAGGCCGCGATGCTGCCGTCGCCGGTCAGGGCGAGGGTGGCCCCGCTGCCGATGGTGGTGGCGCCGGTGTAGGTGTTGGCACCGCCCAGGGCCTGGGTGCCGCCGCTGACGGTGAGGCCGCCCGCGCCGGCGATGACGCCGTCGAAGGTGTCGCTGGCGTTGCTGAGCGTCAGGGTCTGGCTGCCCAGCGCCACATTGCCGTTGCCGGCCAGCGTCTGCAGCGTGGCCCCCTGGCTGGTGCCGGAGATGTCGAAGGTGCCCAGTGCGATCAGGCCTTGGGAGGCGGCGATGCTGCCGGTGCCGCTCAGGGCCAGGGTCGCGCCGGTATCGACGCCGGTGAGGCCGGTGTAGGTGTTGGTGCCGCCCAGGGTCTGCGTGCCGCCATAGACGACCACGTTGCCGGTGCCGGCGATGACGCCGGAGAAGGTGTCGCTGGCATGGGTCAGCGACAGGGTCTTGCCGCCCAGGGCGACGTTGCCGTTGCCGGCCAGCGACTGGATCGACGCACCATTGGTGGTGGCGGAGATGTCGAAGCTGCCGTTGTCGGTGACCTTGGACGAGGCCGCGATGCTGCCGGCGCCGCTCAGGGCGAGGGTGGCTTCGCTGCCGATGGTGGTGGCGCCGGTGTAAGTGTTGGCGCCGCTCAGGGTTTCGGTGCCGCCGTTGACGGTGAGGCCACCCGAGCCGGCGATGACGCCGCCGAAGGTGTCATTGGCGTTGCTCAGCGTCAGGGCCTTGCCGCCCAGGGCGACATTGCCGCTGCCGGCCAGCGACTGGATCGAGGCGCCGTTCGTGGTGGTGGAGATGTCGAAGGTGCCGTTGTCGGTGACCTTGGACGAGGCCGCGATGCTGCCGTCGCCGGTCAGGGCGAGGGTGGCCCCGCTGCCGATGGTGGTGGCGCCGGTGTAGGTGTTGGCACCGCCCAGGGCCTGGGTGCCGCCGCTGACGGTGAGGCCGCCCGCGCCGGCGATGACGCCGTCGAAGGTGTCGCTGGCGTTGCTGAGCGTCAGGGTCTGGCTGCCCAGCGCCACATTGCCGTTGCCGGCCAGCGCCTGCAGCGTGGCCCCCTGGCTGGTGCCGGAGATGTCGAAGGTGCCCAGGGCGATCAGGCCTTGGGAGGCGGCGATGCTGCCGGTGCCGCTCAGGGCCAGGGTCGCGCCGGTATCGACGCCGGTGAGGCCGGTGTAGGTGTTGGTGCCGCCCAGGGTCTGCGTGCCGCCATAGACGACCACGTTGCCGGTGCCGGCGATGACGCCGGAGAAGGTGTCGCTGGCATGGGTCAGCGACAGGGTCTTGCCGCCCAGGGCGACGTTGCCGTTGCCGGCCAGCGACTGGATCGACGCACCATTGGTGGTGGCGGAGATGTCGAAGCTGCCGTTGTCGGTGACCTTGGACGAGGCCGCGATGCTGCCGGCGCCGCTCAGGGCGAGGGTGGCTTCGCTGCCGATGGTGGTGGCGCCGGTGTAAGTGTTGGCGCCGCTCAGGGTTTCGGTGCCGCCGTTGACGGTGACGCCGCCCGAGCCGGCGATGACGCCGCCGAAGGTGTCATTGGCGTTGGTCAGCGTCAGGGCCTTGCCGCCCAGGGCGACATTGCCGCTGCCGGCCAGTGACTGGATCGAGGCGCCGTTCGTGGTGGTGGAGATGTCGAAGGTGCCGTTGTCGGTGACCTTGGACGAGGCCGCGATGCTGCCGTCGCCGGTCAGGGCGAGGGTGGCCCCGCTGCCGATGGTGGTGGCACCCGTAAACGTGTTGGTACCGCTCAGCGTTTCGGTGCCGCCGTTGACGGTGACGCCACCCGAGCCGGCGATGACGCCGCCGAAGGTGTCGTTGGCATGGGTCAGCGTCAGGGTCTTGCCGCCGAGGGAAGCCAGGCCATTGCCGGCGAGCGACTGGATCGACGCACCATTGGTGGTGGCGGAGATGTCGAAGCTGCCGTTGTCGGTGACCTTGGACGAGGCCGCGATGCTGCCGGCGCCGCTCAGGGCGAGGGTGGCTTCGCTGCCGATGGTGGTGGCGCCGGTGTAGGTGTTGGCGCCCGACAGGGTTTCGGTGCCGCCGTTGACGGTGAGGCCACCCGAGCCGGCGATGATGCCGCCGAAGGTGTCGTTGGCGTTGGTCAGCGTCAGGGTCTTGCCGCCGAGGGCGACATTGCCATTGCCGGCCAGCGACTGGATCGACGCGCCGCTGCTGGTGCCCGAGATGTCGAAGGTGCCGTTATCAGTGACCTTGGACGACGACGCGATGCTGCCGGTGCCGGCCAGGGCCAGCGTGCCTTCGCTGCCGATGGTGGTGGCACCCGTGTAGGTGTTGGAACCGCTCAGCGTTTCGGTGCCGCCGTTGACGGTGACGCCACCCGCGCCGGCGATCATGCCGCCGAAGGTGTCGGCGGCGTTGGTCAGCGTCAGGGTCTTGCCGCCCAGCGTGACCAGGCCACTGCCGGCCAGCGACTGGATCGACGCACCGCTGCTGGTGCCCGAGATGTCGAAGGTCCCGTTGTCCGTCACCTTGGACGACGCCGCGATACTGCCGTTGCCCGACAGGGCGAGGGTGCCTTCGCTGCCGATGGTGGTGGCACCGGTGTAGGTATTGGTACCCGACAGCGTTTCGGTGCCGCCGTTGACGGTGACGCCGCCCGCGCCGGCGATCACGCCGCCGAAGGTGTCGTTGGCGTTGGTCAGCGTCAGGGTCTTGCCGCCCAGCGAGACCAGGCCGTTACCCGCCAGCGACTGGATCGACGCGCCGCTGCTGGTGCCCGAGATGTCGAAGGTGCCGTTGTCGGTGACCTTGGACGAGGCCGCGATGCTGCCGGCACCGGCCAGGGCGAGCGTGGCGCCACTGTCGATGGCGGTGGCACCCGTATAGGTGTTGACCCCGGTCAGCGTCACCGAGCCGCCGGTGCCGCTGTTGGTGACGGTCAGCGTGCCGCCTCCGGTGGCCGCGTTGGCGATCACGCCGCTGAAGGTGGAGCCGTTGCCGTTCTGGTCGATGGTGCCGCCGTTGGCGTTGAGCGTGAAGTTCTGCCCGTAGGCGCCCTGGGCCGTATCCATCTTCAGCGTGCCGCCGTCGAAGGCCGGGTTCAGCGAGCCGCCCGCCAGGCCCGAGGCCGCATGGGGCGAACCGGCGCCGGTGATGTCGGTGGCCACGGGACCGGGGGTGGCCCCGATCATGTTCACCAGCCAGCTCGGGCCGTCGGCGCCGAGGTCGCTGCCGTTCGCCGCGGAGTGGAAGCTGAAGGCGGTCAGGCCGCTGTACATCAGGTAGCCTTGCCCGTACTGGTATCCGGCAACGATGGGCTGCAGCCCGAAGCCATCCGTCTGGCCCTGCACATAGCTGGTCAGCGTGATGCCGCCGGAGGCGGTGACCGTGTCGTGGGCCAGGTAGCCGCCGATGCGGCCGGTCGCCCCGATCGGTGTCGAGGTGAACAGACTGAGGCCGGCCTGCGTCAGGCTGCCGGAGCTGGAAGCGTAGCCGTCGCCATGGTTCAGCGTGACGCCGCCGAACGTGATCGAGGTATCCCAGCCCGCCGATTGCAGCAGCAGGCTGCCGCCGCTGTTGACCCAGCCCAGGATGGTCGACGAGTTGGCGCTCAGGAAGGCGCTCAGGTCGATATCGGTGTTCGCGCTGCCTTCCAGCATGACGAAGCGGGTGCTGCTGTTGAAGATCGACCCGACATTCGTCGTCGCGCTGGCGTAATTGGTATAGAGCGTCCAGTTGTTGATGCCGTAGGCGGCATTCATCGCGGTCTGGTCGTCGGTGGTGCCCCACGGATTCTCCGTCACCAGCACCGGTGTCGCGCCCGCCAGCGCGACGAAGCCGCACGAGAGCAGGACCGCGCCGGCAAGCCGCTTCAGGGCGAACAGCCGACCCTGCACGCGCGCCGGAGCCAGCGCCGGCCGTGCCGCCGTCGTGCCCCCGCCATCCTTGCCGTGCGCGCTGGCCAGTTCGGAGGCGGCGACATAGGCGCTATGCCGCTTGCTCCAGATGAGGCGGTATGTCTTGTTCATGATTCCACTCGCTTTGTCTTGGTGTCTTGAATCTGTCGAGGCGTGAGCGAATCGCGGGACGAGCGCAGCCGCCCGTGCCTGGCACGGGTAGCAAAAGGCGGGGCCTGTCAGGCCACCGGCGCGCGTCGGCCCCGGCCTCTCGCGTCACGCGAAGAGGTCGGCGGATGCCGAGGGCTTATGCCGGCAGTGCTGAGGGTGGGTGCTGGAGAGGGATGGCGAAACGGGCGGTCCGTCGCGCCGTGGCGATGAGCCGGTGCGCCGTGGCGCGGCCAGGTCCGGTTGGCACCGCGGGATGCCGTGGCAGGTGAATATCGATCAAGCTAACCCCCTTGAAACCAGAATCGGTCGATCGCAGCGGCCGCGCCGCGTCGCCGGATGGGGGCGCGGGCGGGATGCCGCCGGAACGACCGGCTTACCCGTTATCTTGTTCTTCGCTCGCAGGTACGGTCGCCTTGTCCGGGCCGGCGCGGAGCCGCCGGAACCGATGCGATCGCCATGCGTTGGCTTGTACTGTGTTGTTGCGCTTCGCCTGCCGCACGGATGACGTTCCTGTCGCCGGGCCCGTCTTAGCGCTGGCCTTCGACATCGATCGCTTTCCCCGCATGGGCTTCCCGGCCCGCAGGCGGCGACAGCCATGTCGCCGGAACAAAACCCCGTGAAGCATGCACGGGAGTATTCGAATTACCGCGAAGTGCTATTTATAGTCTTTGTATTATTTTTATCACATTGGAATGCCCGGAAGCCGCGATTTACCCCCTACGGACGAAGGGAGGGCTGGGCTGGAAGTGAAGGAAAAGGCAGGGGAGAGCCGGCGCCGCTGGCCGGACGGACCGCGCGGCCTGCACAGGGCCCGCGCAGCGCGGCGGGCCGTTGGCGGTGGTGGCGCGGAGCCCGTGGAGGAGGCGCGGCGCCGGGATCCGGCGCCAGGTGCTGCCCGGGGCGCTTGTTGAGGTTCCTCCTACCGGGCAGGCACCGAGTTCGGCGGCAACTGATAACTCCACGTCTCGCTCAGCGTGCGGCCGCCCGAGACCAGGGCCTCGCGGATCTCCACGGCCTTCTGCGGATCCTTGACCTTGAGGCGCAGCTGGCTGCGCCAGCCCTGGATGGGCGGGTTGGGCTGCAGCGTCTGCTCCAGGATTTCGGCGTTGTCGCCGGCGCTGAGCTGGAGCTGGACCGGCGTGCCGGCCGGCAGCGTCGCCAGCACCGGACCCTCGAAGTCGACGGTCAGGCCGATGCTGCCGTCCAGGTGGCGGATCAGGTTGGGCTGCATGACCTCGCCGGCGCTGCGCAGCGTCTGCTTGACCCAGGCCAGTTTCTGGTCCAGCAGCGCGCGTTCGTCCAGGGTCCAGTGGATGGTGTAGTCGGCGCGCAGCGGCTGGCCCTTGGGCGGCAGCGTGTCCGGCGTCCAGAAGGCGACGATGTTGTCGTTGGTTTCGTCCGGCGTGGGAATCTCCACCAGCTCGACCTTGCCCTTGCCCCAGTCGCCCTCGGGCACGATCCAGGCGCTCGGGCGCAGGTCGTAGCGGTCCTTCAGGTCTTCGAAGGCGGAGAACGCCCGGCCGCGCTGCAACAGGCCGAAGCCGCGCGGATTGGTCACCTGGAAGGTGCTGATGGCAAGCTGGCGCGGGTTGTTGAGCGGGCGCCACAGCCATTCGCCGCCGCCGGTGTGGATGGCCAGGCCGTTGGAGTCGTGCAGGGCCGGGCGGTAGTTGTAGGGGTCGCGCTGCTGGTTGGGGCCGAACAGGAACATGCTGGTCAGCGGCGCCACGCCGAGCTTGGCCACGGGGCCGCGCATCAGGATGCGCGCCTGTACCTTGAGGGTGGTGTCGGAGGTGGCGAGGCCGGGGGTCAGCTCGAAGCGGTAGGCGCCGGTGGCGCGCGGCGAGTCGAGCAGCGCGTAGAACACCAGCTGCTTGTCGCGCGCGGCGGGGCGCACGAGCCAGAACTCGCGGAAGGCCGGGAATTCCTCGGCCACCGGCAGGCCGGTGTCGATCGCCAGGCCGCGCCCGGACAGGCCGTAGACCTGGCCCTTGCCGACCACGCGGAAGTAGCTGGCGCCGAGCACGCTCATGATCTCGTCGTCCTTGCCGGCCTGGTTGATCGGGTACAGCACGCGGAAGCCGGCGTAGCCGAGCCGGGCGGTGGCCGATTTGTCGAGCTTGAGGTCGCCGAAATCGAAGCGGGCGGGGTCGTAGCGGATCTCCTGCACCGCGCCGTCGACGATCTCGTTGATGCGCACCGGGCTGCTGAACTGCATGCCCTGGTGGTAGAAGGCCAGCCGGAATGGCGTGCCCTGGTCCTTCCACTCCATCTGGTCGCGACGCGGCTGGATCTTGATGTAGTCGGCGAACTGCATCTGGCGGAAGGCCGGCGGCAGGTTGTTGGCCGGCGCCTGGTAGGGCTGGTCGGCCAGGGTACGGGCGCGGGCCAGTATGTCGTCCAGCGAGAAGGCGTGGGCATGTGCGGCGCACAGCACGGACAGGGCCAGCGTCAGCGTCTGCAGGGGCGCGCGCATCGTCGGGCGCATCATGGGGCGCAGCGTTGCGGCGAAGGCGGCAAGAAGCACGGATCTCTCCAGGAAGGCAGGTGAAAACGCATGCCGGCGGCTGCGGCGGGTGGGTGGCCCGGACGGCCGCGCGGCAAGCCCCTAGTTTAATAGGGGTAAACTGCGCACAAGGAAAGTGCAGAAAGTAACGCTTGCCGCCGTGTGTCCCGCCGGGCCGCGCGCAAGCCGGCATACGGGGCATACGGGGCATACGGGGCGTGCGCGAGGGCGGGCGTGTCCGGCGCCATCACCGTCACCGTCACCGTCACCGTCACCGGGGAAACCGACCTGATGAGACTGTTGTCCACGCTGGCCTTGTCCGCCAGCCTGCTTGGAGCGCCGGCGCTGGCCGGCGCGGAGCCGGCCGCGGCCGGCGGCAACCAGGGCGGCTCCGCCGCCGCCAAGGATGCCTTCATCGCCTCCCTGATGCAGCGCATGACGCTGGACGAGAAGATCGGCCAGCTGCGCCTGATCAGCATCGGCGCCGACATGCCCCAGCCCCGCCTGATCGAGGAGATCGCGGCGGGGCGCGTAGGCGGCACCTTCAATTCGGTCACGCGCGCCGACAACCGGCCGCTGCAGGACGCGGCGGTACAGCGCAGCCGCCTGAAGATCCCCATCTTCTTCGCCTACGACGTGGTGCACGGGCACCGCACCGCCTTCCCCATCAGCCTCGGCCTGGCGGCAAGCTGGGACATGGACGTGGTCGAGCGCAGCGCGCGCGTGTCTGCCATCGAGGCCAGCGCCGACGGACTCGACATGACCTTCGCGCCGATGGTCGACATTTCCCGCGATCCGCGCTGGGGCCGCACCTCGGAGGGCTTCGGCGAAGATCCCTACCTGGTCTCGCAGTGCGCGCGCGCCAGCGTGCGCGGCTTCCAGGGCAGTTCGCCGGCGCGGGCCGACAGCGTGACGGCAGTGGTCAAGCATTTCGCGCTGTACGGCGCGGTCGAGGGCGGGCGCGACTACAACACCGTCGACATGAGCCCGCTGCGCATGTTCCAGGACTATCTGCCGCCCTATCGTGCCGGCATCGATGCCGGCGCGGGCGGCGTGATGATCGCGCTGAACTCGATCAACGGCGTGCCGGCCACCTCGAACCGCTGGCTGCTGCGCGACCTGCTGCGCGGGCAATGGGGTTTCCACGGTGTCACCGTGAGCGACCACGGTGCCATCGAGGAGCTGATGCGCCACGGCGTGGCCAGGGACGGCCGCGAGGCGGCGCGGCTGGCGATCGATGCCGGCGTCGACATGAGCATGCACGATTCGCTCTACCTGAAGGAGCTGCCGGCGCTGGTGCGATCCGGCGAAGTGCCGGTCGCCCGCATCGACGAGGCGGTGCGCGAGGTGCTGGGCGTCAAGTACGACATGGGTCTGTTCCAGGACCCCTACCGCCGCATCGGCAGCGCGCGCGACGATCCGCCCGACGTCGACGCCGAGGGCCGCCTGCACCGCGCCGAAGCGCGCGACGCCGCGCGCCGCTCGCTGGTGCTGCTGGAGAACCGCCAGCGCACCCTGCCGCTGGCCAGGGGCGGCACGGTGGCGCTGGTCGGGCCGCTGGCCGACGCGCCCATCGATATCCTGGGCAGCTGGTCGGCGGCGGCCAAGGCGCGCCAGTCGGTGACCCTGCTGCAGGGCATGCGCGAGGCGCTGGCGGGGCGCGGCAGCGTGGTCTACGCGCGCGGTGCCAATGTGACCGACGACGAGCGGGTGGTGAACTACCTGAATTTCCTCAACTGGGACAAGCCGGAGGTGGTGCAGGACAAGCGCCCGCCGCAGCAGATGATCGACGAGGCGGTCGAGGCGGCGCGCGGCGCCGACGTGGTGGTGGCCGCGGTGGGCGAATCGCGCGGCATGTCGCACGAAGCCTCGAGCCGGACCAGCCTGTCGCTGCCCGGCAGCCAGCTGGCCCTGCTCCAGGCGCTCAAGGCGACCGGCAAGCCGCTGGTGGTGGTGCTGATGAACGGCCGCCCGCTGGACCTCAACTGGGCGAAGGGCAACGCCGACGCGCTGCTGGAGACCTGGTATGCCGGCACCGAAGGCGGGCACGCCATCGCCGACGTGCTGTTCGGCGACTACAACCCCGCGGGCAAGCTGCCGGTCTCCTTCCCGCGCTCGGTCGGCCAGATTCCCACCTACTACAACCACCTGCGCCTGGGCCGTCCGTTCACGCCGGGCAAGCCGCCCAACTACACCTCGCAGTACTTCGAGGAGGAATCCGGCCCGCTCTATCCCTTCGGCTACGGCCTGAGCTACACCGATTTCGCGCTGTCCGGGATCACCTTGTCGGCCACCACCATGCCGCGCCAGGGCAGCATCGAAGCCAGCGTGACCGTCAAGAACACCGGCACGCGCGACGGCGAGACCGTGGTGCAGCTCTACCTGCGCGATGAGGCGGCCTCGGTGGTGCGGCCGGTCAAGGAACTGAAGGACTTCCGCAAGATCGCCCTCAAGGCGGGCGAGAGCCGCCAGGTGCGCTTCATGCTGGATGAAGACAGGCTGAAATTCTTCAACGACCGGCTCGACTATGTGGCCGAGCCGGGCGAGTTCACCGTGCAGGTCGGACTGGATTCGCAGGCCGTGCGCGCGCGGACCTTCACGCTGCTGCGCTGATCCGCCGGGTCACGGGAGCAGGGGGCTCCGCCTGCTCCCGGTGATGCGCGGTGGACCAGGGCTGGCCGTGGCGGCGCCTGCCGCGCCGCCGGCTCAGGCCTGCGTGATCAGGAAGCGTTCGCGCTGCTTGCCGATCCATGCCGGCGCGCGGCCGCGGCCGGACCAGGTCTGGCCCGTCTTCGGATTGCGGTACTTCGCCACCGATGCGGACTTGCTGCCGCGTGGACGGCCGCGGCGCGGCGTCAGGTCATCGGTGCTCAGCCCGTACTGCGCCATCAGCCCGTGGATCTGCGCGATCACGGCCCCGATCTCCGCCTTGCGCGCCTGCGCGATGGCGGCGTCGAGCGCCTCCCGCTGCACCAGCAGTTCCTTGTAGCTTGCCATGGTGACCTTCCCTTTATCTCTGTTCTTCGCTTGGTGATTCGTTGTGCATCGCGCCCCCGGTCTGCCCGGCCGATGCCATCCCGTCGATGGCGGTGGCGTGATGTCCGCTTAACGCGGGATCCGCAAAAGAGTTGACCGGTGCGCAGGCGCGGCCGTGCCTGGGGCACGGCACGCCGGCTTCGGGCGGAGCGGCAGCCTAAGCGGGAAATGTGACGCCTGCGTTGCAGGAGTGCGGAAAAGGTGCGGCATCGGGGCGCGGCATCGGCAGGCTTCGGCAGGCATCGGCGCGGCACCGGCACCGTCCTAGCGCGGCGTCGCGGGCCGCGGCACGCTGGCGGCGTAGGCGGGCGGGCGCCGCGCCAGGCTGGCCTGTTCGTAGGCATAGGCCATGGCGATCAGGTCGGCCTCGCGCCACGCGGTGGCGGCGAAGGAGAGGCCGCAGGGCAGGCCGCAGACCAGGCCGGCGGGCACCGTGATGTGGGGATAACCGGCCACCGCCGCCGCGCTGCCGAAGCCGGCGCCGCCGAAGTCGCCGCGCACGAAGTCGGTCAGCCAGGCCGGGCTGGCGCTGGGCGCGACCAGCGCGTCGAGCTCGTGCTCGCGCAGCACGCGGTCGATGCCGTCCTCGCGCGCGAGCCGCCGTGCCTGCGCCAGCGCTTCGAGATAGGGGGCGCTGTCGAGGCCGCCGCAAGCCTGCGCGCGCCGCAGCGTGTCCTGGCCGAAGTAAGGCATCACGCGTTCGCGGTGGCGGTCGTTGAAGGCGATGATGTCGGCCAGCGAGCGGTGCGGCGACCCCGGCGCGAACTCGGCGAGGTAGGCGGCCAGGCCGGCCTTCAGCTCATGCCGCAAGACCACCGACTCATGCGCGCCCAGCCCGGCCTCGCCCGGCAGCTCGGGCAGCTCGACCAGGGTCGCGCCCTGCTCGCGCAGCACCTTCAGCGCATCCTCGATGCGCGCGCTCACGAGGTCGTTGCGCGCGCCGAAATGGCTGCGCAGCACGCCCAGGCGCCGGCCGCGCAGGCCGTCGGTGCGCAGGCAGAGGGTGTAATCCTGCGCCTGCCCGTCGGCCGCCAGCGTGGCCGGGTCACGCGCATCGCGGCCCGCCAGCACGCTCAGCAGCGCGGCCGCGTCGGCCACGGTGCGCGCCATCGGGCCCGGGGTGTCCTGCGAATGCGAGACCGGCACCACGCCGTCGCGGCTGACCAGGCCGACGGTGGGCTTGATGCCGACGATGCCGTTGACCGCGCTCGGCGAGATGATGGAGCCGTCGGTCTCGGTGCCGACCGCCACCACGGCCAGGCTGGCGGCGACCGCCACTGCGGAGCCCGAGCTCGAGCCGCTGGCGCTGCGGTCGAGCGCATAGGGGTTGCGCGTCAGCCCGCCGCGCGAACTCCAGCCGGACACGGTGCGCGGCGAACGGCAGTTGGCCCATTCGGACAGGTTGGTCTTGCCCAGGATCACGGCGCCGGCCGCGCGCAGCCGCTCGACCAGGAAGGCGTCGCGCGGCGCCCGCGCGCCGACCAGGGCGAGCGAGCCCGCCGTCGTTTCCATCTTGTCCGCGCTGGCGATATTGTCCTTGAGCAGCACCGGGATGCCATGCAGGGGCCCGCGCACCCGGCCGGCCTGCCGTTCCGCGTCGAGCCCGCGCGCGATGTCGATGGCGTCGGGATTGATTTCGATCACCGCGTTGAGGCAGGGGCCGTGGCGGTCGATGGCATCGATGCGGTCGAGGCAGGCGGCGACCAGGCTGCGGCTGTCGGTGCGTCCGCCCAGCATCGCCTCTTGCAGGCCGGCGATGCCGGCTTCGACGATGGCGGCGTTGGTGCTCGGGGAATGGGCTGCCATGGCGGCGTCTCCGGTGGCTGCTGCGGTGCCCGCCGCCTGGGCTGGCTGGGGCGGCCGGCCCAGGCGCCGGCCGGCGCGGCGGGGATGTGGCCGCCGCGGCGGTGCCGCAGTGTAGCCTGAAGCGCCTCGCGCCTTCAGGGCGGGCTTTCCCGTAGAGCGCTGGTGCCGCGCTGCCGTCGCCTCGCCGTCTCCGTCGCCGTCGAGCGCGGCTACGCGGTTGCCGGCACGGCCGCCTCGCGGGTCTCGAGCGCATGCCGCAGCGACAGCGCGATGCCGCGCGCGGCCACGCGCACGTCCGCCAGCGAGGGGAAGGTCGGCGCGATGCGCAGGTGGCTGTCGTGCGGGTCGCGGCCGTAGGGGAAGGCGGCGCCCGCCGGGGTCAGCACCAGGCCGGCCTCGGCCGCCAGCGCCACCGTGCGCGCCGCCAGTCCCGGCGGCGTGTACAGGCTGATGAAGTAACCGCCCTGCGGCACGGTCCAGCGCACGCCTGGCACGTCTGCCAGCAGTTCGCCGAAGGCGGCCAGCACGGCGTCGAACTTGGGCCGCAGCAGCGCGCGGTGCGCCGCCATCAGCCGCTCGACGCCGGCGCGGTCGCGCAGCCAGTGCACATGGCGCAGCTGGTTGAGCTTGTCCGGACCGATGGTACGCACCGCGCTGCATTGCTGCCACCAGGCGACGTTGCGCGGCGAGCCGGCCAGGAAGGCGACGCCGCTGCCGGCCATCGTAACCTTGGACAGCGAGGCGAACACCAGGGCACGGTCGGGGTGGCCGGCCGCGGCGCAGGCCGCGAGCACGGCGGGCGTGGCGTGCGGGGTGTCGGTCAGGTGGTGCAGGCGGTAGGCGTCGTCCCACAGCAGGCGGAAGTCGGGCGCGGCCGTCGGCATCGCCGCCAGCCGGCGCACCACCTCGGCCGAATAGATGGCGCCGCTCGGGTTGCTGTACAGCGGCATGCACCACATGCCCTTGATGCTGGGGATGTCGCGCACCATTTCCTCGACCGCCTCCATATGCGGGCCGTCGGCGCGCATCGGCACGGGGATCATGCGGATGCCGAGCGCCTCGCAGATGGCGAAGTGGCGGTCGTAGCCCGGCACCGGGCACAGCACGGCGGCCTCGCCGCGCACCCAGGGCGTGCCGCCGGCCATGCCGTGCAGCATGGCGAAGGCGAGCGCATCGTGCATCAGTTCCAGGCTGGAGTTGCCGGCGGCGACCACCTGCGCCGGCGGCACCTCCAGCAGCGCGGCGCCCAGCTCGCGCGCCTCGGGCAGGCCCAGGGGGTGGCCGTAGTTGCGGCAGTCGATGCCGTCGCGCGACAGGTGACCGGCCGCCGCGGCATCGTCGAGCAGGGCGCGGGACAGCTCGAGCTGCTCCGGCGCGGGCTTGCCGCGCGACATGTCCAGGCGCATGCCGAGCTGCTTGAACTGGTGGTAGGTGTGCGGCGTCACGCGCGTCTCCTTGAGCGGAAAGTGGGGGAACGGCGCCAGTATGCGGAGGCGCATGCCTTCAGGCAAACGCGTTATATTGATGCTTTTGATCAGGTTTTCTGATGGCAGGGTGCTTTCCCACGCGCGCCACCGTGCCTTCCCGTCCCGCCCCGTCGCTTCCCGGGCGGGGCCGGCCGGGCAGCGTGCGCATGACCTGGAGCGGTGTGTCCCGATGAAATCCCTTGACCTCGATGTGCTGGCGATGGTGGTGGCGGTAGCCGATGCCGGCAGCTTCGTGCGCGGCGCCGCGCTGGTGCATCGCTCGCAGTCCGCGCTCAGCATGCAGATCCGCGCGCTCGAAGACACGCTCGGCAAGACGCTGTTCGTACGCGGCCCGCGCCACGTTTCGCCGACCCCGGACGGGCTGGTGCTGATCGCCTACGCGCGCCGCATGCTGGCGCTGCGCGACGAGGCCTGGGCGGCCATGGTCCATCCCGAGGTCAAGGGCCGCGTGGCCATCGGCGTGCCGGACGACTATGCCTCCTCGCTGCTGCCGGCGGTGCTGCGCAAGTTCTCGGCCAGCTATCCCAAGGTGGAGATCCACGTGATCGGCCTGCCCAGCCACGCGCTGGCGCCGCTGCTGAAAGACAACAAGCTGGACCTGGCCTGCGTCACGCGCATGAAGGGCCTGGGCGGCGAGTTCATCCGGCTCGAACCCATGGTCTGGGCCGGGCCGGCGGCGGGCGGACGGGAGGTATGGCTGGAGCGCCCGCTGCCGATCGCCGTGTTCGGCGCCGGCAGCACGGCGCGCGCCAATGCCATCCGCGCGCTGGAGCGCGCCGGCATCGGCTTCCGCACCTCTTATGAGAGTCCCAGCCTGATGGGCTTGCTCAGCATGGTCGAGGCCGGCCTGGCGGTGGCCCCGTCGGCGCGCTGCGCGGTGCCGCCCTCGCTGCAGCAGCTCGGCCGCGCGCATGGCCTGCCGGCGTTGCCCGAGCTGGAGATCGTGCTGGCGCGCAGCGCGCGCTCCAACCGCCCGCCCTGCGATTTCCTCGCCGAGCAGATCCTGACGGAACTGCGGTTGTAGCGCCGCGCGTGAAGGGATGGCGTGTGGGGATGGCGTGCGCGGAACATCCCGGCCGACGGCCTCAGCGGATGTCGACCACCGCATCGCGGATGGAGACGCGGCGCGGGATCAGCTTGTGGCGCAGGGCCAGTTCGGCGCTGTCCTGCTGGGCATCGACCACGGCGGCGTCGAGCGGATAGCGCGCGCCCCAGTCGACGCGCGGCACGGCCTTCTGCCACACCGCCAGCGGCACCTTGGTATTGTCCGCCAGCAGCGCTGCCGTGGCGGCGGGGTGGGCGGCGCTGTCGCGCGCCTGGGCCTCGACCTGTTCGAACAGCAGCCGCAGCGCGGCGGGATAGCTGGCGGCGAAGCGGCGCGTGGCGATGTAGAAGCCATACTGCGGCACCGAGAGCTTGCCGATCTCGAGCAGCGCGCGCGCGCCCGCGCCGAGCTCGGCGTCCGCATAGCGCGGGTCGGGCACCGCCCAGGCATCGACGTCGCCACGTTCGAAGGCTGCGCGCGCTTCGCCGTAGGCGAGATAGGCGAGCTGCACGGCGCCGGCGTCCAGGCCGGCGTCCTGCAGGGCCTTGAGCACGAACAGATGGCCCTGCGAGCCCTTGGCCACGGCGATGCGCTTGCCCAGCAGCCCGCGCACGTCGCGCACCGTGGAGTCCTTGGGCACGACGATGGCGTAGCTGCGCTGCAGCTTCGGCGCATAGGCCACGTAGACCAGGGACGGCGCGCCGCCCGCCTGCGCGAAGATGGGGGGCGTCGAGCCCACCGTGCCGACGTCGACGTCGCCGCTGTTGATGCCCTCGACCATCGGCAGCCCGTAGACGAACTCGATCCACTTGACGGTGACGTGATGCGGCGCGAGCGCTTTCTCGAGGCGGCCGGAGGCCCGCAGCGCGACCAGGCCGTCGCCCTTCTGCACCCCGATGCGGATTTCGCCGGGCCAGGCGTCGGCGGCGTGCGCGGCCTGCAGCGGGGCGGCGAGCAGGGCGGCGAGCAGGCCGCAGGCGCCGAGCGCGCCCGCCAGCCTCTTGGCAAAGGCCGCGCAGGCGGCGGCACGGCGGCAACGGTGCATGGCGTCAGGCCGCATCGCGGGCGGCGAAGAAGCGGTTGGCCGGCCGCGCCAGGCCGTAGTGGCCGCGCAGCGTGGTGGCGGTGTACTCGGTGCGGAACAGGCCGCGCCGCTGCAGCAGCGGCACCACGTGCTCGACGAAGGCATCGAGCTGGGCGGGCAGCACCGGCGGCATCAGGTTGAAACCATCGGCGGCGCCCGTGGCGAACCAGTCGGCGATGACGTCGGCCACCTGCTCCGGCGTGCCGGCGAAGGTGAAGTGCCCGCGCGCGCCGGCCAGCTCGTGCAGCAGCTGCCGTAGCGTCGGGCGCTCGCGCCTGACCAGGCCGGTGATGACCGCGGCGCGGCTCTGCGCCGCCTGCACGGTGGCGGGATCGGGAAAGTCGTCGACCGACAGCGGCTGGTCCAGGTCGAGGTGCGAGAAGTCATGGCCGCCGAAGCGGTTGGACAGGCGCTCCAGGCCCACGCTGACATCGGTCAGCGCGTTCAGTTCTTCGAGCAGTGCGCGTGCCTGCGCCTCGGTCGCGCCGATGGCGGCGCTCAGGCCAGGCAGGATGACGATCTGCGCCGGTGCGCGTCCGAGCGCCGCCGCGGCGCCCTTCAGTTCGGCGTAGAAGGCCGCGGCGCTGGCCTTGTCGAGATGGGCGGTGAAGACGGCCTCGGCGTGCCGGGCGGCGAACTGCCGGCCCGAGGGCGAGGAGCCGGCCTGCACCAGCACCGGCCAGCCCTGCGGCGGACGCGGCAGGTTGAGCGGGCCCGCCACGCTGTGGAAGCGGCCCTGGTGCGCGACCGGGCGGATGCGTGCCGGGTCGAGGAAGCGGCCGCCCGCGGCGTCGTCCACGATGGCGTCATCGGCCCAGCTGTCCCACAGCCCGGTCACCACGTCGAGGAATTCGTGCGCGCGCGCATAACGCTCGGCGTGCTCGATCTGGTGCGCGTGGCCGAAATTGGGGCCGGCGCCGCGCACCCAGGAGGTGACGATGTTCCAGCCGGCGCGGCCGCGCGTGATGTGGTCGAGCGAGGCGAACTGCCGGGCCAGGTTGAACGGTTCGGTGTAGGTGGTCGAGGCGGTGGCGATCAGGCCGATGTGCCGGGTCGTCTGCGCCAGCGCGGCGAGCGTGGTGATCGGCTCGAGCGCGCCGGTGGCGACGTGTGCGGCACCGTCGCCCAGCGCCAGCGCATCGGCCAGGAAGACCGAGTCGAAGCGGCCTTGCTCGGCGCGCTGCGCCAGGGCGCTGAAATAGTCGAGATCGGTCAGGGCCTGGCGCGTGGCGCCGGCATGCCGCCAGCCGGCCTCATGGTGGCCGCGGCCGTGGATGAACAGGTTGAGGTGGAGTTGACGGGACATCGCGCGCCGGCCTTGCCGTATCGGAGTGCCCGCTGCGGGGCGTTATGGGACCTGGGACCTGATGGGGCACCAGGGTTCCGATTGTAGGAACGGCGGCGCGCGGCGCGAACGAAGGATGGTGCATATCGATATCGGACGGCCATGCCGGCTGCGGCACGGCCGTCCGGAACGCCGCCGCTCAGGCCGCCAGGCGGAAGGTGCCCACGGCCTGGTGCAGGGCGGCGGCCTGCTCCTCCAGCGAGGCCGCGGCGGCGGCCGCTTCCTCGACCAGCGCGGCGTTCTGCTGCGCCATCTGGTCCATCTGCGTGACGGCCTGGTTGACCTGCTCGATGCCGCCGCTCTGCTCCTCGGTGGCGGCGCGCATCTCGCCCATCAGGTCGGTCACCCGCTTGACCGCCTCGACGATCTCTTCCATCGCGCGCCCGGCGTTCTCCACCAGGGCGGAGCCATCCTCCACGCGCTGTGCCGAGTCGCCGATCAGGGCCTTGATCTCCTTGGCCGCGGTGGCGCTGCGCTGGGCCAGGCTGCGCACCTCGCCCGCCACCACCGCGAAGCCGCGGCCCTGCTCGCCCGCGCGCGCCGCTTCCACCGCCGCGTTGAGCGCCAGGATATTGGTCTGGAAGGCGATGCCTTCGATCACGCCGATGATGTCCACCACCTTGCCGGAGGCCGTCTTGATCTCGCCCATGGTGCTGACCACCTGGGTCACGATGCCGCCGCCGCGCACCGCGATCTCGCTGGCGCCTTCGGCCAGGCGGCTGGCCTGGCGCGCGTTCTCGGCGCTCTGGCGCACGGTGCCGGTGAGCTGCTCCATGCTGGCCGCGGTTTCCTGCAGCGAGGCGGCCTGCTCTTCGCTGCGGCGCGACAGGTCCGCATTGCCGGCGGCGATCTGCTTGGCCGCGCCGGCGATGGCATCGGCCGAGCCGCGGATGCTGCCGATGGCGCCGGTCAGGCGCTGCTGCATCTGCTGCATGGAGAACAGCACGCTGCGCTGGTCGCCCGGGCGGGTGTCCACCGCCGTGGACAGGTCGCCCTCGGCGATGCGCGTGGCGATCAGCGAGGTCTGCGTCGGCTCGCCGCCGAGCTGCCCCTGCAGGTTCCTGGCGATGCGCAGCACCACCACCGTCATCACCAGGCCGATGCCCAGCAGCAGGCCCAGCGACTTCATCAGGCTAAGGCGGAACGCGGCATTGATGTCGTCGAGGTAGACGCCCGAGATGAAGTTCCAGTCCCAGGGCCGGAAGTTCTCCACGTAGCTCAGCTTGGGCTGGGGTTCCTGCGCGCCGGGCTTGGGCCACTGGTATTCGAGGTAGCCCTTGCCCGGGCCCTTGCCGATGGCGGCGATGTCGCGGAACAGGAAGGTGCCGGTCGGGTCCTTGGTCTGCTCCATGTTCTGGCCGTTCATCTCCGGCTTGAACGGATGCATCACCACCACGGCGTCGGAACGCATCAGCGTGAAGTAGCCGTCGCCGCCGAAGCGCATCGCGCGCACCTGCTCGATGGCGCGCTGCCGGGCTTCGTCCATCGTCATCTTGCCGGCGCGGGCCTCGGCTTCCAGCGTGGCGACGGTCGTGATCGCGGTGTTGGTCACGTGGACCAGGTCGAGGCGGCGCTCCTCCAGCCGCAGCGCGCGCATCTGCCAGGCATCCCACAGGGTCAGGCCGAGCAGGCAGATCCAGCTCAGCACAAGCGGCAGCAGCAGTTTCTTCCTCAGGCTGAGGTTATCCAACATCACAAGTCTCCCGTATCAGTGGCTCTTAAGGCATAGTCGCGGCGCATTGCCGGAATTTCTCAAGATATCGACCTGGTTTCGGCACAACTTGACGCTGCGCGACTAGGGGGATTCCTCGATGGCGCGGCGCGGGCGATGGTGCACCGGCGGCCCGCGTGCCCTGCGTATCGACTGTGTCGGTGCTGTAAGCCGCTGTAACAGGGTGACGTGCGCGTGTCATTGCCTTTTTAAATGAGAACCATTATCCTTTTCAGCTCTTGCCCGGCGGGCGGCGATGCAGGCGCGAACGCTTGCACCGGCGTCGGGCGCGAGTTCTGACGAGGGCGCCGTTTGCCGGGAACCGCCGCGGCACGGCCGCCGCGCGGTGGCCGCAGCCGCGCCACGACCCGACCGATGTCCATGACCGACTCCCAGCCTGCCGCGGCCTCGCAGCGCCGCGCCTTCTGGCTCAAGCACCTGCACCAGTGGCACTGGATCAGTTCGGCGATCTGCCTGATCGGCATGCTGCTGTTCGCCGTCACCGGATTCACGCTCAACCATGCCGGCCAGATCGAGGCGCGCCCCAAGGTGGAGACGCGCGAGGCCACCGCGCCCGCGCCGCTGCTGGCCGCGCTCAAGGCCGCCACGCCGGCGGCCGGCCAGGGCGGCGGCGATCCCAAGGGGCCGGTGCCGGCGGCGCTGGCGGCCTGGCTGTCGGACGCGCTGGGCATCGATGCCGGCGGCCGCGAAGCCGAATGGCAGGGCGACGAGGTCTACGTGGCGCTGCCGCGTCCGGGTGGCGACGCCTGGGTCAGCGTGGCGCTCGAGGACGGCCGCACGCAGTACGAGAAGACCACGCGCGGCTGGATTTCCTACCTGAACGACCTGCACAAGGGCCGCAACGCAGGACGGGCATGGAGTCTGTTCCTCGACGTGTTCGCCTTCGCCTGCCTGGTGTTCTGCCTCACCGGCCTGTTCCTGCTCAAGCTGCATGCCGGCGGGCGGGTCGCCACCTGGCCGCTGGTCGGGCTGGGGCTGGTGGTGCCGCTGCTGCTGGCCATGTTGTTCATCCACTGACGTTTTCTCCGACTCCCTTCCCTGACGAGGTCTTGCCCATGCGCCGATTGTTCACCGTCACCCTCAGCGGCCTGGCCGCCGTGCCGCTCGCCGGTCCCGCCCTGGCCGCGGAGATGAACGTCAAGGTGGAGATCCCGCGCCTGAACGTGGCGGAGTACCACAAGCCCTATGTGGCGCTATGGCTGGAGCGCGCCGACCAGAGCCCGGCCGCCACGCTGGCGGTCTGGTACGACGTCAAGCACAAGGACGGCGAAGGCACCAAGTGGCTCAAGGACATGCGCCAGTGGTGGCGCAAGGCCGGCCGCGACATGAAGATGCCGGCCGACGGCGTCTCGGGTGCCACGCGCGCACCGGGTGAGCACGCGCTCACCTTCAGCGAAGGCAAGGCACCGCTGGGCAGCCTGCCCGCCGGCGACTACCAGCTGGTGGTCGAGGCGGCGCGCGAGGTCGGCGGGCGCGAACTGCTGCGCGTGCCGTTCAGCTGGCCGCCCAAGGCGGTGCAGGCGGCCAAGGCCAAGGGCGAGCACGAGCTCGGCACGGTCTCGCTCGAACTGAAGCCGTAATGCGGCCCCGCCGCCCCGACACCTGCCACCGGCGGCCAGGCCGCCGCCATCACGCCATCGCGCCATCACGAGGAGCACGACCATGAAGACTTCCGCACGCCTCCACCCGTCCCATCCGTCCGCCCGGCCCGCGCGGCGCCTGGCCACCCGCGTGGCCGTGCTGGCCCTGGCCGCGCTGGCGCCGCTGGCCGCCCACGCGCACCGCCAGTGGCTGCTGCCCTCGGCCACCGTGCTGTCGGGCAGCGACGCCTGGGTGACCGTGGATGCCGCCGTCTCGAACGACCTGTTCTACTTCGAGCATTTCCCGCTGCGCCTGGACGGCCTGGCCGTGACCGCCCCCGACGGCGCCGCCGCCAAGGCCGAGAACGCTTCCACCGGCCGCTACCGCAGCACCTTCGACGTGCGCCTGGACAAGCCCGGCACCTACCGCGTGGCGGTGGTCAACAGCGGCCTGTTCGCCAGCTACAAGGTGGATGGCCAGGCCAAGCGCTGGCGCGGTACCGCCGAGGCCTTCGCCAAGGAAGTGCCGGCCAACGCGCAGGACCTGCAGGTGACCCAGGCCGAAGGCCGCGTCGAGACCTTCGTCACCGCCGGCAAGCCGGGTGGCGACGCGCTCAAGCCCACCGGGCACGGCCTCGAACTGGTGCCGATCACGCACCCGAACGATCTCGTCGCCGGCGATGCCGCCAGCTTCCGCCTGCTGCTCGACGGCAAGCCCGCGGCCAACGTCAAGGTCGACGTGGTGCCGGGCGGCATCCGCTACCGCGACCAGCTCAACGAACTCCACGCCACCACCGACGGCGAAGGCAAGTTCAGCGTCAAGTGGCCGTCCGCCGGCATGTACTGGCTGGAAGCCGACGTGCGCGACGACAAGGCCACCATCGCGCCGGCCAGGCAGCGCCGCGCGAGCTACGCCGCCACCGTGGAAGTCCTGCCGCAGTAAGCCGCGCCGGGACGGCGGCGGCCGTCCCGCACCGTCCCGCACCGTCCCGTCCCGCACCCGCTCCGATGAACCGCGTCCTCATTCCCCTCTCGCCCGCGGCCGGCCAGGCACCGCCACCGCACGCGCCCGGCGCGCGCCTGTGCCGCTGGCAGGGCGAAGCGATGGGGACCACCTGGTCGGTCCTGGCGGCGCTGCCCGCGCGGGCGGGCACCGGCGTCGCGGACGGTGCGCAAGGCATGGACGCGGTGGAAGGCTTGGCAGGGGGCGAAAGCACCGACGCCGTGCAGGCCGCCATCGACGGCGTGCTCGCCGGCGTGGTCGCGCAGATGAGCAACTGGCGCGGGGATTCCGACATCGGCCGCTACAACCGCGCCGCGCCCGGCACCTGGCTGACCCTGCCCGCCGACGCGGCCGCGGTGGTCGCCTGCGCGCTGCAGGTGGCGCGCGACAGCGGCGGCGCCTATGACCCGAGCGCGGGCCCGCTGGTCGACCTGTGGGGCTTCGGGCCGGCGCCACGGCGCAGCACGCCGCCCGCGCCGGCCGAGGTCGAGCTGGCACGCGCGCGCTGCGGCTGGCAACGCGTCGGCTTCGACGCGGCCGAGCGCCGCCTGCAGCAGCCCGGCGGCCTTTCGCTCGACCTGTGCGCCATCGCCAAAGGCTTCGCCGTGGACGCGGTCTCGCGCCGGCTGGCGGCGCTCGGCCTGCCGCACCACCTGGTGGAGATCGGCGGCGAACTGCGCGGCGCGGGCACCAAGCCCGATGGCACGCCGTGGTGGGTGGAGCTGGAAACGCCCGCCGCGGATACGGGCGGCGCCCGCACGCTGGTCGCGCTCTACGGCCTGGCGGTGGCCACCTCGGGCGACTACCGCCGCTACTTCGATTGCGGCGGCCGCCGCTATGCCCACACGCTCGACCCCCGCACCGGCTATCCGGCCAGCCACGCGCTGGCCTCGGTCACGGTGCTGCATGCCGAATGCATGCTGGCCGACGCCCTGTCGACCGCGCTGACCGTGCTGGGCCCGGAAGCCGGCCTGGCGTTCGCGCGCGGCCGGCAGCTCGCGGCGCGCTTCCTGCTGCGCACGCCGCACGGCTTCGAGGAGCGCCTCAGCCCGGCCTTCGAGGCCATGCTGTCATGAGATTCCCTGTGCTTGCGCCGGCGGCATGGTCCGCCGCGGCCATGTCCGCCGGCGTCGCGCTGGCCGGCCTGGCGCAGTCGCGCGGCGTGGCCGCCGCCGGCGTGGTGCTGGCCTATGCCGGCTTCTGCGGCGTGATCGCCGCGCGCCACCTGGCGCGCCGGCAGGCCAGGGCCGCCGCGCGCGGCGGTGCGGACGGCGAAGGTACCGTGCCGACCCTGGTGGCCTATGCCAGCCAGACCGGCTTTGCCGAACAGATCGCCGAGCAGACCGCGCAGGCGCTGCGCGGTGCCGGCCAGCCGGTGCGCCTGCTGTCCTTCGCCGATCTCGATGGCGCGGGCCTGGCGGCCTGCCGGCAGGCACTGTTCGTGGTCAGCACCACCGGCGAGGGCGACGCCCCCGACAGCGCCTCCGGCTTCATGCGCCGCTTCCTCTCCGGTGCCGGCGCGGCGGGACTGGCCCCGCTGCGCTACGGCATCCTCGCGCTGGGCGACAGCAGCTATGCGCGTTTCTGCGGCTTCGGCCGCACGCTCGAGGCCTGGCTGCACAAGCAGCAGGCGCAGCCGCTGTTCGACATGGTCGAGGTCGACAACGGCGACGCCGGCGCGTTGCGCCACTGGCAGAACCACCTGTCCGCGCTGGGCGGCGGCGCCGAGATCGCCGACTGGGAACGCCCGCGCTACGCGCGCTGGCGCCTGGCCGAGCGGCGCCTGCTCAATCCCGGCAGTCCCGGCGAGCCGGTCTTCCATCTCGCGCTGGTGCCGGAAGCGCCGGAAGTGCCCGGCACGCCCGGGGCCCTGGCCTGGCAGGCCGGCGACATTGCCGAGATCGGCCCCTGCCGCGCACCCGGCGAAGTGGACGCGCTGCTGGCGCGCCTTGGCCTGGAGGCGGCGACGCCGGTGCGCTGCGACGGCGAGGACACGGTGCTGGCGGCGGCGCTGGCGACGCGCCTGCCGCTGCCCGAAGCCGCCTTCGACACCATGCGCGGCCTGCCGCCGCAGCAACTGGTCGACACGCTGCCGGCGCTGCCCCATCGCGAGTACTCCATCGCCTCGCTGCCGGCCGACGGCCGCCTCGAACTGCTGGTGCGCCAGACCCGCCATGCGGACGGCCGCCTCGGCCTCGCCTCCGGCTGGCTCACCGAGCACGCGCCGGCCGACGCGCGCATCGCGCTGCGCGTGCGCAGCAACCGCGCCTTCCATCCGGTCGCGCACGAAGTGCCGCTGCTGCTGGTCGGCAACGGCACCGGACTGGCCGGCCTGCGCGCCCACTTGAAAGCCCGCGCCGCCGCCGGCAGCCGGCGCAACTGGCTGCTGTTCGGCGAACGCACCGCCGCCCATGACAGCCTCTACGCCGACGAACTCGCCGCCTGGCAGGCCGACGGCACGCTCGAACGGCTGGACCGCGTGTTCTCGCGCGATGGCGGACCGCTGCGCTACGTGCAGGACGCGCTGCGCGCCAACGCCGCCGACGTGCGCGCCTGGATCGAGGCCGGGGCCGCCATCTACGTCTGCGGCAGCCTGCAGGGCATGGCCGCCGGCGTCCACGCGGCGCTGGCCGAAGCGCTGGGCGACTACACGCTGACGCGCCTGGGCGAAACGGGGCGGTACCGGCGCGACGTGTACTGACGGCCGGGCTTGGTTCGTGACGGTCCGGTGTGGTCTGGAGCGATGCGGCGCGCATCGCGCCGGTTCGCGCCCCTCTCCCGCCTGCGGGAGAGGGGCCGGGGGAGAGGGCAGGCGCCCGCCAGCACGATCGCCTTCGCCAACCCCCCGACCCCGCACGCCGCTACGCCGCCATTTCAATCAACGCATCGACGATCACCACGCCCTCCGCCCCCACCATCACCGGATTGACGTCGATCGCGCGGATGGCGCCGCCGCCGCGCGCCATCATTTCGCCGACACCCGCCGCGACGCGGCACAGCGCTGCCACATCGGCGGCGGCCTCGCCACGCACGCCGGCCAGCAGCGGCGCGATGCGCAGGCCGGCGAGGGCGCGTGCCACGTCGGCTTCGCGGCAAGGGGCGAGCAGGACGGCGGTATCGTGCAGCGCTTCGACATACTTGCCGCCGGCGCCGACCACCAGCACGGGGCCGAAGACCGGATCCCAGTGCGCGCCCACCATGCACTCGTGGGCCCCGGCCGCCATGCGTGCCACCAGCACGCCTTCGGCGCGCGCGCCCAGGCGCGCCAGCGCGGCGCTTTGCGCGCGCCAGGCTTGCGCGACCGCTTGCGCGTCGTCGAGGCGCAGCGCGACCAGGCCGTGTTCGCTCTTGTGCGGCACGTCGGGGGAGCAGGCCTTGACCGCCACCGGGCCGCCCAGCTCGCGCCATGCGGCCACGGCCTCGTCCTCGCTGCGGCAGAGGCGGTGCGCCACCACCGGCAGTCCGCCGGCGGCCAGGCGGGCCAGGCTGGCCGCCTCGCTCAGGGTGTGGCCGCCTGCGCTGCCGGTGGCGGGTGTGGCGGCCGTGGCGATCGCCGCCGGCAGCGGCGGCGCGGCCTCCAGCTCGCGCAGCCGCCGCTGGTGGTGGACGAGCTGCGCCAGCGCCGCCAGCGCTTCGCGCCCGCTGGCGTAGACGGGCACCTGCTGCGCGCGGAAGGCCTCGGCCACCGGCGCCTGCCAGGCGGCGACGGCGATCGGCTTGCCCGCCTCGGTGGCAAAGGCGGCGGCGTCGCGGGCGAAGCGCGGCACGTCGTAGCCCATGCCGGCGACCGGGATGTCGAGCAGCAGCAGGTCGGTGGCCGGATCGGCCGCCGCCAGCGGCAGCACCTCGCCGAACAGGCCGCTGTTGGTCAGCAGGGCGGCGGTTACGTCGACCGGGTTGGCGGTGGCGGCGAAGCCCGGCAGGCGCTCGGCCAGCGCGGCCTGGGTGGCCGCGCCCAGCGGCGCCATCGCCAGGCCCAGCGGCTGCGCCGCGTCGGCGGCCATCACGCAACTCGCGCCGGAGTTGCTCACCACCACCAGGCCCGTGCCCCGCGCCTGCCAGCCGCGCAGGTAGAGCGGGGCGCAGCGCGCCAGCGCATGCGCATCGTCGACGCGCCAGATGCCGTGGCGTTCCAGGAAGGCCGAGACCGCGCGGTCTTCGTTGGCGATGGCGCCGGTGTGCGAGGCCGCGGCGCGCTGGCCGGCGTCGGAGCGGCCCGACTTGACCGCCACCAGCGGCACGCCGCGCTGGCGCGCCACGGCCGCCGCCTCGGCCAGCACGGCGGGATCGACCAGGCTTTCGAGGTAGAGCAGGATCAGCCGTACGTCCGGGTCGTGCGCCACCGCCAGTGCCATCTCGCTGACGGTGACGTCGGCCTCGTTGCCGGTGGCGTGCATGTGGCGCACGCCGATGCCCTGCGCGCGCAGCAGGCCGTAGACCATGGCGGCCATGCCGCCGCTCTGGCTGATCACCGCCACCGGCCCGTCCTGCGGCGGCACCTCGATGAACATGGTGGAGAAGCTGGCGATGGCGCCGCTGCCGAAGTTGGCCAGGCCCTGGCTGTTCGGGCCCACCAGGCGCAGGCCGCTGGCGCGCGCGGCCTCGACCATCTCGCGCTGCTGGCGGCGCCCTTCCGCGCCGGCCTCGCCGAAGCCGGAGGCGATCACGATGGCGGCCTGCACACCCAGGCGCGCGCAGTCGCGCACCGCCTGCACCGCGGCCCCGCCGCCGACCACGATGATGGCCAGTTCGGGCGCCTCGGGCAGCGCGTCGAGCGAAGGGTAGGCCGGCAGGCCCTGGATGGTGTCGCGCTGCGGATTGACGGGGTACAGCGTGCCGGCATAGCCGTGCTCGCGCATGTAGTGGATGGGACGGCCGCCGATCTTGTGGATGTGGTCGGAGGCGCCGACCACGGCGATCGAGCGCGGGGTCAGCAGGGCTTGCAGCTTGGCTTGCATGGTGTGGCCTTGGAGTTCGCGGGTTGGCCGGACGGGCGGGCCCGCAGCGGGTTCGGGGAAGGGGGCGGAAAAGGCGGGGCGGCGCGCGCCACCTCGATCGCGCCGAGGTTGCCGCCGGCGCCCGGGCGGTTCTCCACCACCAGCGGCTGCCCCAGCTGCTCCGGCAGCTTCATGCCGACCACCCGCGCCACGATGTCGGTCGGGCCGCCGGGCGGATAGGGCACCACCTGGCGCTCGGGGCGGTTGGGCCAGGACTGGGGCGGGGATGCGGTCTGGGGCTGGGCCTGTGCCGCGGGGGCGGCCAGCCAGGCCAGCCAGGCCAGCGATGGGGCGAGCGTGCCAGCCAGCGGGGCGAGCGCGGCCCGCCGACGCCGGAGCTTCGGTGTCATCGGATCTCTCCATGGGGTGGTGCGTGCCGGCGCTGCCGGCGCGGATGCGGCCTGGCCGCCGCGCATCCCGGGCATGCCCGGGCGCGGTGCGCCCTATTCGCGCTGGAAGCGCAGCAGGGTCTGTTCGCCGTGGCGCAGGAAGCCGGCGCGCACGCGCGCGCCGATCTCTACGCCCGGCTCGGCGTGGCCCATCACGCGTGGACCTTCGTCCAGCGTGGCCAGCACCAGCGTGTAGGGGGCGAGTGCGCGGAAGGCTTCGGTGGGGGCGCGCGCGACCTCGGTCACGGCGTAGACGGTGGCGCCGCCGCCGGCGCGGCGCCAGCCCAGCCGCGTGCTGCCGCAGGCGCGGCAGGCGTGGCGTTGCAGCGGCTGCCAGGCGCCGCAGTCGTCGCAGGCCTGGTAGCGCAGTTCGCCGGCGGCGAGGCCGGCCGTGTAGGGGTGGCCGGCGGCCGGTTCGATGGCTTGGGTCATGCCGATACCTCGGTGACGGGCGCTGCCGCCCGGCAAGGGAAGCCTCGCCCGGCCTGCCGGGGCCGTCGGGTCTGTCCGGTCTGCGTGATCTGCGCCATCCGTGAGGACTGCGCGGGCGGTACGGTGCGGGACGGTCTCATGCGGCCTCCAGCACCAGGCTGACGTGGGCCGACAGCACGCCGCCGTCGGCATGGAAGAGGGCGCGCTCGCGCCGCGCCAGCTGGCGCGCGCCGGCGCGGCCGGCGAGCTGGCGCCCGGCCTCGGCCAGGTGCATCAGGCCGCCGGCCACGCCGGAATGGCCGAAGGCGAGCAGCCCGCCGTGGGTGTTGAGCGGCAGCGCGCCGTCGCGGCCGAAGTCGCCTGCCTGCAGCCGCGCCGCGGCGCCGCCGCGCGGGGCCAGGCCGATCTCCTCCAGCAGCAGCGCCAGCGTAATGGTGAAGGAGTCGTAGATGGCCAGGCAGTCGAGCTGCGCCACGCTGCAGCCGGCCTCGGCCAGCGCGCGCCCGGCGGCCTCGGCCGCGCCGGTGTCGAGCACACTGCCGATGGCGCACAGGTGCTGGTGGCGATGTGCCTGGCCGGCGCCGGCCAGGCGTACCGGGCGGCCCGCGCCGGGCTCGGCGGATACCACCACGGCCACCGCGCCGTCGGAGATCGGGCAGCAGTCCGACAGGCGCAGCGGCGTGGCGATGGCGCGTGCCGCGCGTGCCTCGGCCAGCGTCAGCGGCTCGCGCAGGTGGGCGTCGGGATGGCCGGCGGCGTGCTCGCGCATCAGCACCGCGAAGCCTGACAGGTCGTCGGCCGCCATGCCGGTCTCGGCCAGGTAGCGCGAGGCCAGCAGCGCGTAGTAGGCCGGCACCGAGGCGCCGTTGGGCACCTCCATCTCCGGCTCGCCGACCTGGGCCAGGGTCTGGATCGACTGGTCGCGGCTCTGGCCGGTGAGGCGGTTCTCGCCGGCCACCACCAGCACGTTGCGGCAGCGGCCGGCGCGCACCAGCTCGCGCGCCAGCATGGCCATGGCGCCGCCGGTGGCACCGCCGGCGGCCATGCCGTGGGCGTAGGCCGGCGTCAGCGCGGCGTACTCGCAGAAGCGGTCGGCCAGCATCAGGTGCGGCAGCGTGGTGGCGTAGCCGCACAGCACGCCGTCGATGTCGCGCCGGGCCAGGCCGGCATCGGCCAGGGCCGCGTCGGCGGCCGCGGCCATCAGCGTCAGCGGGCTGCTGCCTTCGAGGCGGCCGAAGCGGGTGTTGCCGCAGCCGCGCAGGTAGGCGGCGTTGACGGTGCGCATTCCAGTCATGGCGCTGATGGCAGTCATGGTGCGCGCGTCCCTCAGCCGCCCTGCTTCAGCAGCGGGCACTTCGACTTGGCCGGCGGCATGAAGGCCTGGTCGCCGGGGATGGTGGCCAGCACCTTGTAGTAGTCCCACGGATACCTGGACTCGGACGGTGCCTTGACCTCGAACAGGTACATGTCGTGGATCATGCGGCCGTCTTCGCGGATGCGGCCGTTCTGCGCGAAGAAGTCGTGGATGGGCGCGGCCTTCATCTGCTTCATCACCGGCGCGGTGTCATCGCTGCCGGCGGCCTGCACCGCCTGCAGGTAATGCATCACCGAAGAGTAGACGCCGGCCTGGCTCATGTTCGGCATCTGCTTCACTTTCTCGAAGTAGCGGCGCGACCATTTGCGCGTGGCATCGTTCATGTCCCAGTAGAAGCCCTCGGTCAGCAGCAGGCCCTGCGCGGTCTTCAGGCCGATGGCGTGGATGTCGTTGATGTAGAGCAGCAGGCCGGCCATGCGCTGCTTGCCGTCGCGGGTCAGGCCGAACTCGTTGGCGGCCTTGATGGCGTTGACGGCGTCGCCGCCGGCATTGGCCAGGCCCACCACCTGCGCCTTGCTGGCCTGGGCCTGCAGCAGGTAGGAGGCGAAGTCGCTGGCGCCGATGGGGTGGCGCGCCGCGCCCAGCACCTTGCCGCCGGCCTCGTTGATCACCGCGGTGGCGGACTCCTGCAGCGTGTGGCCGAAGGCATAGTCGGCGGTCAGGAAGAACCAGGTCTTGCCGCCGCGCTGCACCACCGCGCGCGCGGTGGAGTTGGCCAGCGCGTAGGTGTCGTAGGCATAGTGCACCGAGACCGGCGTGCACAGGTCGTTGGTGATGCGCTCGGTGCCGGGGCCGGAGAACACCACGATGCGGTTCTTCTGCTTGGCCACTTCCAGCACCGCCAGCGCGGGCGCCGAAGCGGCCACGTCGAGGATGGCGTCGACGCGGCCGGTATCGAACCATTCGCGCGCCTTGCTGGCGGCGATGTCGGCCTTGTTCTGGTGGTCGGCCACCACCAGCTCGATCTTCTTGCCCAGCACCTTGCCGCCGAAGTCGTCGATGGCCATCTGCGCGGCGGTGGCGCTGCCGCGGCCGGTGACGTCGGCGTACAGGCCGCTCATGTCGAGGATCAGGCCGATCTTGACGATGTCGTCGGAGATGCGGGGGGCGGCGGGGGCCTGCGCGGCTGCGTGCAGCGGCAGCGCGGCGCTGAGGGCCAGGGCCAGCGCGGTCAGCGTGGCGCGCAGGCGGCTGGGTTGGGCGGGACGGGTTGGCATGAGATCTCCTCCTTGCTCAGGCTGGGTGTGGCGTTTTCGCTTCTTGGGTTCGTGTGTCGTGTGTCGTCGCGGCTGCGGGCGCTGGCCCTCACCCCCGGCCCCTCTCCCGCAAGCGGGAGAGGGGAGACAGCAGTCGGTGATGCGAAGGCTTGCGCCAGTGCAAGCGGTCTGCTCCCCTCTCCCACTGCGTGGGAGAGGGGCTGGGGGTGAGGGTAGGCACTCGCGGTGGCGATATCCCTCAACATGCCGCTGGCTTCCACTAGCAGCGGCCTGCCGATATTGCCGGGCTCATACCGTCGCCACGGGCGTCGTCGGCGATCCCACCGCGCCGGGCAGCCGCAGCGGCGGCGCCGTCAGCAGGAAGCGCGAGCGGCCGTGCGCGCGCAGCCATTGCGCCAGGTCGTGCAGGTACCACAGCTCGCCCAGCGGCAGGCCCAGCTTGAACAGGCAGTGGTGGTGCAGCGGCAGCAGCGGATGGTGGCCGCCGTCGTCCGGCGCGGGGCGCGCGGGGTAGCGTTCCACCGCGTAGTTGTCGGCGATCAGCGCGGCGACGCCGGAATCGGTGAGCCATTGCAGCAGCTTGTCATCGCGGCCGTCGAGGGCGCTGCAGCTATGGTGCAGCACCGTCTCGTCGGGTTCGCGCTGCATCGACAGCACCACCTCGGCGAAGCCGGTGCGCAGCAGCAGCATGTCGCCGCGCTCGACCTCGACGCGGTCGGCTTCCATCACGCGCATCAGGTCGTCGTAGCCGACGGTGCGGAACTCGCGCCCGTAGTGGTGCGCCAGGTCCACCAGCACGCCGCGGCCCTGCATGCCCTTGACGGCGAAGTTCTCGATGCCGAGCGCGCGCGCTTCGCTGTGTTCGTGGCCGCAGCCGTGCGCGGCGAAGTGGTCATCCTCGGCGTAGTCGACCGGGCCGACGATATGTTCGTTGGCGCGGTAGCCGTTGTAGTAGACGCGCTCCGCGCGGCCGTCGCCGTCGGCGTCGAACAGCGCGCCCACGTGGGCCAGCGAGTCCCACTGCGTGGAGTACTGCAGCGACAGCAGCACCTGGTCGTCGCTGATCACGTCGGTGGCGGCGGGGTCGACCTTGGCCAGCGGGAAGTTGACATAGGGCGCGCCATCGCGGAAGGTGGGGCGCAGCACGGGCGGGTGGCGGCGCGGATTGAGCTTGTTGCCGCCCGGATAGTCCAGCGGCAGCGACAGGCAGAAGCTCAGCCCGGCCTGCACTTCCTGCGCCCCCTTGCGTACCTGCTCCGGGCCGATCAGGTTGACGCGGCCGAGCTGGTCGTCGGCTCCGAAGTCGCCCCAGTTGGATCCGGGCGGACGTTGTTTCCAGCGCATGCGTGTAGTCTCCATGGTCGATATGGGTGGAAGAGCTGCGTATCGCGCCGTGCCTCAGGTGCGGGACATGCGGGGCATGCCGGGCACGGCAGGGGTGGCGGGCAGGGCCTCGCCGGGGGCCGCGGCGCGCGCCGCCGGCACGGCACGCCGGCGCGGCCGCGGCACGCCGCCGGCCCAGGCGGTGCACACGGCGTCGGCCTCGCGCCGCAGCGCGCGTGCCAGCGCCGTCTCGCGTTCGCTGATGCGCTCGTTGAGCGCGGCGATGCTGAGGGCGGCGAGCGGATAGCCGTCGGGATCGGGCAGCGCCACGGCGATGCCGCCCATGCGCTCCACCACCACGTCGAGCAGCACGGCGTAGCCGCGCTCGCGCGTGGCCTCCACCTCGCGCCGCAGCAGCGCCGTGCTGATGCGCGGGTAGCGCTTGAGCGAGGGCGCCAGGCACTGCAGCGCCGCCTCGACCTCGGCGTCGGGCAGGGCGGCGAGCAGGGCCAGGCTGCCGGCGCCGACGCCGAGCGGGCGGCGGCTGCCGATGTCCAGGTAGTTGGCGCGGATGGGGAAGCTGCCCAGGCGCAGCTCGATGCAGATCGATTCCCAGCCGCTCGGCACCGACAGCAGCGCGGTGTCCTCGAACTGCTGGGCCAGCCGGATCAGCGCCGGGCGGGCCAGGGCGCGCGGGTCGATGCGGTGCAGGGCGGCGGCGCGCAGCGCCAGCCACTCCGTGCCGGGGCTGAAGGCCTTGGTGTCGGGGTCGCGCTGGACCAGGCCCTCGGCCGCCAGCGTCTCCAGCAGGCGCAGCGCGGAGGCCTTGTCGACGCCGGCGGCGCCGGCCAGGTCGGTCAGGCGCGTGTTGCGGGCGTCGGACAGGGCGCGCAACAGCCGGCAGGCCTTCTGCAGGGAGGAACTGGGGGGAGAGGGCAAGCGGGGCTCCGGCGCTCGGTTTCGGTTGGGTTTTGCTGGATGAAACGGCTGGATTCGGCTCGGCGCCGGCTTCTCACCGCGATGGTGTGGAAAATCCACTGTGCAACGACGTTGTTATAGGCGCCTTCGCTGGTGCCGTCATTCTGCGATGCATCAAAGTTTCGCCGGATGAAACCGGCAGGCCGGCCGCGGCGCGCCGGCAGGCGGCGCCGGAACCGGCCGGCTTCCGCTATGCTTGCAGGCTGCCGCGCCCCTGCCGATCCTCCCTTTTTCCGTCCGCTCCGCCATGAACCGTCATCCCCGGCGCCGCCCGCGCGCCCTCCGCCTGCTGCGCGCCGCCATGCTGGCGCTCGCCACCGGCTTCGCGCTGGGCGCCGCGCCGGCGCGGGCGGTGCCGTCCGCCGCCACGCATGCCGGCACGGCAGCCACCGGCGGCGAGCGCTTCGCGGTGCCGGGGCTGGAGAAGCCGGCCAGCGTGCTGGTCGACCGCTGGGGCGTGCCGCACATCTACGCCAACACCCTGTACGACGCCTTCACCGTGCAGGGCTTCGTCGCCGCGCGCGACCGCCTGTGGCAGATCGATCTGTGGCGCAAGCGCGGCCTGGGCCAGATGGCCAAGGATTTCGGCCCCGCCTACGTGGAAGGCGACCGCATGGCGCGCGCGGTGCTGTTCCGCGGCGACCTCTACCGCGAATGGCTGGCCTACGGCTCCGACGCCAAGCGCGTGGCCGAGGCCTTCGTCGCCGGCATCAATGCCTACGTGGCGCTGGCCGAGGCCCGCCCCGAGCTGCTGCCGCCGGAGTTCCGCGTGCTCGGCTACAAGCCCGCGCGCTGGCGCGCCGAGGACATCGTGCGCATCCGCCACCACGGCCTCACCACCAACTTCACCGGCGAGCTGGACCGCGCCCAGCTCTACTGCCATGCGCGCGCCGGGGCCGCGCGCGCCGACTGGCTGCGCCGCGAGCTCGACCCGCAGGTCGAGCCCAGGGTGCCGGAGGGGCTCGATCCCTGCGCGGTGCCGGTGGCGGAGCTGCGCCGCGCCTACGACCTGGCCACCGCGCCGCCGCGCTTCCCCAAGGAATGGTGGAGCAACGCCGCCGCCGCGCTGCCGCCCGCGGCGCTCTACGCCACCGTCGACATGGCGAGCGACATGGGCCGCAGCCTGGGCTCGAACAACTGGGTCATCGCCGGCAGCCGCACCGCCACCGGACGCCCGATCCTGGCCAATGACCCGCACCGCGCCCATGGCGCGCCCAGCCTGCGCTACATCAGCCACCTGAATGCGCCGGGCCTGTCGGTGATCGGCGCCGGCGAGCCCTTCCTGCCCGGCATCTCGATCGGCCACAACGAGCACATCGCCTTCGGCCTGACGCGTTTCTACATCGACCAGGAAGACGTCTACGGCTACGAGACCAATCCGGCCAACCCGCACGAGTACCGCTACAAGGGCCGCTGGGAGCCGATGGAGAGCGTCACCGAGGAGATCGCGGTGCGCGGCGAGGCGGTGCCGCGCAAGGTCGCCATCGACTTCACGCGCCACGGCCCCGTGCTCTTCGCCGATGCCAAGGGCGGGCGCGCCTGGGCGCTGCGCGCGGCCTGGCTCGACCTCGGCATGGCGCCTTACTTCGGCTCGATGGACTATATGCGGGCGCAGAACTGGGACCAGTTCCGCGCCGCCATGAACCGCTGGGGGGCGCCCGGCGAGAACCAGGTCTATGCCGACCGCGCCGGCAATATCGGCTGGCTGCCCGCCGGCCTGACCCCGGTGCGGCCGAACTGGGACGGGCTGATGCCGGTGCCCGGCGACGGCCGCTATGAGTGGGCCGGCTACCGCGACATGGACCAGTTGCCATGGGCCTTCAATCCGGCCGCGGGCTACGTCGTCACCGCCAACGAGAACACCATCCCGCCCAACCATCCGGCGGCCCGCCTGGGCGTGGGCTACGAGTGGAGCGACACGGCGCGCGCGCGCCGCCTGAAGAGCCTGGTGGCGGCCAGCCCGCACGCCACGCTGGAGGACTCGATCGCCTGGCAGAACGATACCGTGTCACTGCCGGCACAGCGCCTGGTGGCACTGCTCAAGGACCTGCAGAGCACCGATCCGCAGCTGCGCCGGGGCCTGGACCTGCTGCGCGGCTGGGATGGCAATGAGCGCGCCGACAGCGCGCCGGCGGCGCTGTTCGAGGTCTGGTTCGGCAAGTACCTGCGTCCGGCCGTGGTGCGCGCGGCGCTGCCGGCCGAGGTGGCGCGGCTGGTCGGCAGCGGCGACGCCGCGCGCGTGCTGGCGGTGCTGGAACGGCCGGAGCCGTGGATGCCGCTGGAACGTCGCAACGACGCCATGCTGGGCGCGCTGAAGCAGGCCATGGGCGAGATGGAGCGCAAGCTCGGCGCCGACCCGGCCGGCTGGCAGTGGGGCAAGCTGCATGCCGCCGTCTTCCGCCATCCGCTCGACACGGTGCTGGACGCCGCGGCGCGGCAGAAGTTCGATGTCAACGCCGGCCCCATCGGCGGCTCGTCGTTCACGCCGATGAACGCCAGCTACCGCGCCGGCGACTACCAGCTCAGCGCCGGCGCGTCCTTCCGCATGGTGCTGGACGTGGGCAACTGGGATGCCGCGCGGGCGGTCAATGCGCCCGGCCAGTCGGGCAATCCGGCCAGCCCGCACTATCGCGACCTGGCGTCGCTGTGGGTGCGTGGCGAGACCTTCCCGCTGGTCTACTCGCGCAGGGCGGTGGAGAAGGAAAGCCGCGAGCGGCTCGAACTGGTGCCGCCCGCGCCGTAGCGCGGGCGGGTGCCGCCAGGCCGCTCAGGCCGCTCAGGCCGCCCTGGCCTCGGCCGCTTCCTCGTCGGCATGGCCGGGCCCGCGCCGGCGTTCCTTGCGGCAGGCCTTGCAGGTCAGCTCGATGCCGTGGGCGCGGCGCGCGTCGCGCGGGAAGAACTCGCCATCGGCCGGCCAGTACTCGCCGCAATGGTTGCAGCGCTGCAGCCAGCCGATCTCCGACAGCATGCGCGCATCCGGCAGGACCTCCGGCCGCGCTTCGGCACGGGCCTCGGACTGCGCGTCGGGCGGGATCTCCGGCAGGAGGCGCGGGGCGGGGCGCGCGGCGGAGCGTGGCGCCTCGCGGCTGGCGCGCGGGCGGGACGCGGCGGCCATCAGTGCGACAGCAGCGCCGAGCAGCCCATGACCAGCCAGCCGATCGCCATGCAACTGCCGAGCCAGGCCGCCAGCACGAGGGCGATGGTCGACCACTTCATCAGCGCGCGCGCCGGCCATGGTTGCCATCGGTACCGTGGGGGGCCGGCTGCTGCGCGCGGGCGGCGGCCGGAAGGGTTGCGCGGGTGCGGCCGGCTGGCCGTAGCGGAGGGAGGGCTGGGCGGACTTGTCGCATGCGGCGGCTCCTACATATTGGCAGCCGGTGGCCGCCGAAGCCTGCAACTTAGCAGGCCATTGCCGCCGGGGTTTGTGTGTCTTGTAAGCAAATATTTGAGAGCGTAAAGAATTGTCTGCAAATGTGTGCCGCGCCGGCGCCACCCGGACGTGCGGCGGGCCGCCGGCGCCGCCTGCCTGCCGGCCGCCGAGCCACGGCCGGCGCGCCCTGGCAGGCGGCCGGTGGGGCATATGCATCTGCGAAACGCTTCGTTCCGGGCGCGCACGGGTGGCGCTATCGTCGCTCCATCGCATCTTACGAGAGTGTTACATGTCGACCCGGACGCCCTTTGCTGCCCTCGGTTTCTCCCGCGTCACGCCACGGCTGCCGCGCCGCCTCGCCGTTTTCTCCGCCCTGGCGGCCCTGGCCGCCGGCACCGCGCTGGTGCCGGGACAGGCCCTGGCCGATCGCCTCGACGACATCCGCAAGGCCGGCGTGCTGCGCGTCGGCGTGTTCGACGCCAACCCGCCCTTCGGCTTCGTCGATGCCAAGGCGGCCCCGGTCGGCCTCGACGTCGACTATGCCGAGGAGATCGCGCGCCGGCTCGGCGTCAAGATCGAGTACCGCGCCACCAACCCCGCCAACCGCCTGCCGCTGTTGGCCTCGCACAAGGTGGACATCGTCGCCGCCAACTTCACCATCACCGACGAGCGCCGCCAGCAGATCGACTTCTCCACGCCCTATTTCGCCAGCGGCCTGCAGTTCATCGCCCGCAAAGGCACGCTCAAGCAGCCCGACGACCTCAAGTCCTGGCGCCTGGGGGTGGACAAGGGCACCACGCAGGAGACCACGCTGCGCCAGCGCTACCCGGACGCCCGCGTGATCGCCTACGACGACTCCCCGCTGGCCCTGGCGGCCCTGCGCAGCGGCGCCATCCAGGCCTTCGCCCAGGACGGCGCCAAGCTCGGCGCGCTGCTGGCCACGCTGCCCGGCAAGGAGCAGTTCGAGATCTCGCCGTTCACGCTGACCCGCGAGTACATGGGCGTCGGCATTCCCAAGGGCGAGACCCGGCTGGTGGCCGCCATCGACGGCATCCTGCTGGACCTGGAGAAGAACGGTACCGCCGCGCGCATCTACGACAAATGGTTCGGCCCCAAGAGCGCGGCGCCGCTGCCGCGCGACTTCACCATCGGCAGTGCGCTGAAGTGAGGCGGGCCGGTCGCCACGGCGGCGCGTCCGGTGCGCTGGGTGTGCCGGGTGGTGCGCCATGAGCCAGGCCGCGATCCTGCTGCAGGCCCTGCCGGCACGCTATGCCGGCTGGATCCTGGCCGGCTTCGGCATGACCGTGGCGTTGTCGGCGGCGGTCTTCCTGCTGGGCTGTGCGCTGGCGGCGGGCTGGCTGGCGCTGCGCCGCGCCGGCTGGCGGCCGCTGCGCGCGGGTGCCGGGGCGGCGGTCGGCCTGCTGCGCCGCACGCCGCTGCTGGTGCAGCTCTTCTTCTGGTATTTCGGCGCGGCCCAGCTGCTGGGCGAAGCCGCCATCGCCGCGCTGACGGCGTGGCCCGGCGTGACAGTGGCGGGCCTGCACCTGCCGGCGCCCTCGCTGGAGTGCCTGGCCAGCCTGGCCGGCATCGGCCTGTATGCCAGCGCCTTCTATGCCCAGGAGCTGGAGGCGGGGCTGGCGGCGGTGCCGCGCGGACAGGCGCAGGCGGCGCTGGCGCTGGGCTTCACGCCATCGTCGGCGTTCTGGCGCGTGGTGCTGCCGCAGGCCTTGCGTATCGCCGCGCGTCCGATGCTCGGCCAGTTCTGCCAGACCATCAAGAACACCTCGCTGGCGATGGCCATCGGCTTCGCCGAACTCTCCTATGCCGCGCGCCAGGTCGAGACCGACAGCCTGCTGACCTTCCAGGCCTTCGGCCTGGCCACGCTGCTCTACGTGGCGCTGATCCTGCTGCTGCAGGCGGGCGTGCCGCCGCTGCTGCGGCGGGTTGGCTGGAGCCTGTCGCGCCATGGTTGACCTGTCCACCGACCTGTCCGGCCTGGCGCTGGTCTGGCACCAGCTTCCCTACCTGCTCAAGGGCGCGTTTCCGCAAGGGCCGCTGGCCGGCGCGGCACTGACGCTGTGGATGGCCCTGCTGGCCTGCGCCGGCGCCACGCTGGCGGGCATCGCGCTGGCGGTGCTGCTCGAGCTGGCGCCACGCGGCGTGGCCGCGCCGCTGCGCGCCATGCTGGCGCTGCTGCGCGCGGTACCGGTGCTGATGCTGGTGTTCTGGACCTACTTCCTGCTGCCGATGGTGGCGGGCGTGCATGTGGGCGAGGTCTCGACCGTGGTGGTGGCGCTGGCCGCCATCGGCGCGGCCTACGTGGCGCAGACCCTGCAGGCGGGCATCGCCGCGCTCGGTCCCGGCCAGCGCCAGGCGGCGCTGGCGCTGGGCATGACGCCGGCGCGGGCGCTCGGCTCGGTGCTGCTGCCGCAGGCCCTGCGCACCATGCTGCCGTCGCTGGCCAACACCTGGGTGGCGCTGGCCAAGGACACCTCGCTGGCCTATATCGTGGGCGTGAGCGAACTGGCCACGGTGGCGGCCCAGGTCAACGGCCGCAGCATGGGCCACGCCGCCGAAGTGTTCGCGGCGGTGGCGCTGCTCTACCTGGCGGTGTGCCTGCTGATCGAGGCCGCCGCCGCCGCCTGGCTGCGCGGCTGGCCGGCGCGCGGCGGCGGCCGCGCATGGCCGGCCCGGTCGGACGCCGGGCTCAGGCCGCGGGGAAGCCCGTCTTCTGCGGCCAGAGGTTATTGAAGGCCAGCAGCGAGGTCGAGGCGTAGAGCCCCGCGCGCGTGAAGGGCTCCGCCGCCAGCCAGGCCCGCGCGGCCTCGCGGTCGGGGAAGTCCATCACCAGCAGGCTGCCGACCATGGCGGCGCCGTCGTCGGACAGCAGCGGACCGGCGAAGGCGATGCGCTCGGCGGCGGCGGCCAGGTAGGCCCTGTGCTCAGGGCGCACGCTGAGGCGCAGCTCGGCGGCGCCGGGTTTGTCGAGCAGGTGGAAGACGAACAGCAAGGCAGGCTCCGTGGAAGGTCGGGGTAGATCGGGAAGGTCGCGCAAGGGCAGGGCGGACGCTCAGCGCTGGCCGAAGCTGGCGCCGAGGAACAGGTCCTTGAACTCGCGCGGCTGCGAGCGCCAGTACTGCTTGGGCGCGCTGACCTGTGCGCCCAGCTCGGCGGCGGCATGCCACGGCCAGCGCGGGTCGTACAGCATGGCGCGCGCCAGCGAGACGGCGTCGGCCTCGTCGTTGGCGAGGATGGACTCGGCTTGCTGCGGCTCGGTGATCAGCCCCACCGCCAGCGTGGGCAGGCCCACCTCGGCCTTGACGCGCTGCGCGTACGGCACCTGGTAGCCCGGCCCCAGCTTGATCGCCTGCTGCGGCGAGACGCCGCCGGTGGTGACGTGGATGGCGGCGCAGCCGCGCGCCTTGAGCGCCTGCGACAGGGCCACCGTGCCATCGATATCCCAGCCGCCCGGCACCCAGTCGGTGGCCGAGATGCGCGCCCACACCGGCTTGTCGGCGGGGAAGGCGGCGCGCACCGCGTCGAACACCTCGATGGGGAAGCGCATGCGGTTTTCCAGGCTGCCGCCGTAGGCGTCGTCGCGGTGGTTGGCCAGCGGCGACAGGAACTGGTGCAGCAGGTAGCCATGCGCGGCATGCAGCTCGATGCCGTCCAGGCCGAGCGCGGCGGCGCGGCGTGCGGCGGCGGCGAAGTCCTCGCGGATCTGCGCCATCTCATCGAGGGTCAGCGCATGCGGCGGGTCTTCTCCCTCGGCATGCGGCACCGCCGACGGCGCCACCGTCTTCCAGCCGAGCGGCTCGTCCGGGCGGATCTGGCTGCCGCCCTGCCAGGGCGCGCGGCTGGATGCCTTGCGTCCGGCGTGCGCCAGCTGGATCGACACCGCGATCGGCGCATAGGCGCGCACCGCGCGCAGCACGCGCGCCAGCGCCGCGGCGTTGTCTTCGTTGTACAGGCCCAGGTCGTAGGGCGTGATGCGCCCCTCGGGGGAGACCGCCGAGGCCTCCAGGATCAGCATGCCCGCGCCGGACAGGGCGAGCTGGCCGAGGTGGATCATGTGCCAGTCGGTGGCGTTGCCGTCTTCGGCGGAGTACTGGCACATCGGCGCGATGACGATGCGGTTGGCGAGCTGCAGCGTGCCGATCGACAGCGGCGAGAAGAGGCGACTCATCTAGATGCTCCTGCGGGTTCGCGCCGGGCCGGCGGCCACGGCGGGCATGGCAGGCGAGTCTACTCCGGGCGGCCGGATCCTGCCGGCGGTAGCGCGATCCCACGCCGCCGGCAGGGAATTGGGCCGTCAGGCCACGCGCGGCAGGCTGGCGCCGGTGGCGTGGTCCACCACGTAGCGCCAGCTGCCGTCCGGCTGCCGGCGCACGATCTCGGCCGAACTTCCTGCCAGCGCCAGCGCGCCGCTATCGTCTTGGGCTGGCCGGCCCGGTGGGGGAGGCCGCGCCGCGCCGCGGAGCGCGGCCCGTGCCGCCAGGCCAGGCGCATGCGGCATCTCAGGCGTGCCACTCCTGCATCGGATTGCAGGCCAGGTAGCGCGCCGGCTGGCTGATGCCCAGGCGCTCGCGCGCCGCCTCGATGGGCTCGTGCAGCAGCGTCTCGTAGTCTTCGGCCAGCAGCCAGCGGGCGCGCCGGCCCAGGCGGTAGCCTTCCCACACGGCGCGCGCGAAGGCGGCGCTGCCGGTCAGGCGCAGGCTCTTGAGCGCTGCCGCCACCGCGATGAAGGCCCAGCCCAGGCCGCCCGTCTGCGCGTAGCTGAAGGCGACCAGCGCCGCTTCGCCGAGGCTCTCGTCGGCGCGGTAGCCGGTCATCACGTGCCAGATGTCGTGCACGTCGCGCGTACGCCGGCCGAACCAGGTGTAGGCGTCTTCGATCAGGGGCTCGTTGTTGAGGTTGGACACCTCGGCCAGGCCGTTGGCGCTGTAGCCGGTCGCCTCCAGGAAGTCGCGGTAGGCAGCGCCGACCGTGCCGGGCGCGAAGCTGGCGATGAAGGCCGGATCGGAGAGGCGCTCGGCCAGCTCGGTACGGCGGTAGGCCAGCCGGCGTCCCTCGGGCGTGCTCAGCAGGCGGGCGTAGTTCTTCGGCATGGACGGCCCGTTGAGCGCGCGCATGATCAGGAACACCTGGGCGGTGTCGTGGCCGTTCTGCAGCAACTTGCGGATCGCGGTGAAAGCGGTGCGAAAGTCACGTTTGTAGGGATCGGGGGCGAGCGCGGTGGCCATGGGCAGGTTCCTTCTGGCAGGGATTGCGACAGGACGGAGTGGCGACGATCTTTGCAGGGAAGGCCCGATTACAATGTCGTCTTCCCGACATAAGGCAGCGATTGACGCCGCTCGACGCCATGTCCCGCTTGTCCACCCCGGAAGCCCGGCAGGCCGCGCTGCGCTCGAGCGCCTGGTTCGCCGGCCTCGGCGCTGAACTGCAGCAGTGGATCGCGCAGACCGCGCGGCCGCGCGCGCTCGTGGCGGGGCAGCGCCTGTTCGGGCGCGGCGACCTGCCCGACGGCCTGTACTTCGTCGTCGACGGCGCCATCCGCATGACCAATACCTCGGCCGACGGCCGCCAGGCGCTGCTGGCCATCGCCGAATCGCCGCAATGGTTCGGCGAGGTGGCCCTGTTCGATCCCCAGCCCCATATGCACGACGCCTGGATCGACACCGACACCCTGCTGCTGCAGATCCGTCATCCGGAACTGCACGCCTTCCTGGCCGGGCACCCGGCCCACTGGCAGGCCTTCGGGCAACTGATCGCGCAGAAGCTGCGGCTGGCCTTCCAGGCCATCGAAGGCACCGTGCTGCTGCCCGCGCCGCTGCGGCTGGCGCAACGCCTGCTGGCCATCGCCGGCGGCTACGGCGCGCGCAGCGACGGCAGCAAGCGCGTGATCCGCGTGCAGCAGGACCAGCTCGGCGCCATGCTGTCGATCTCGCGCCAGACCGTCAACCAGATCCTCAAGGACCTCGAAGGCCGCGGCCTGCTGCACTGCGCGCGCGGCTCCATCGAGATCACCGATTTCGCCGGCCTGCGCCGCTTTGCCGGCAGCGTCTGACTGCCGTGTCCGGCGGTTGCGCCCGACAGCCGCCCGGCAGCGCCCGCCGGCCCCGCGCCGGCCCGCCGCCGGCGTGTACCATGTGCGGATCCATCCACCATCGGAGATTGCATGTCCAAAGCTCGGCTCATGCTGGCCGGCGCCATCGCCGCACCCCTGCTCGCCGCCTGCGCCAACGGCGTCAGCGCCGACTACATCCAGGCCAAGGAACCCCGCCGCATCCACTCGCCGGCCAGCACCAGCGACCTCGTGCTGTGCCTGAAGGCACGGCTCGACCAGGACGCCAGCATCGTCGCCTACCCGGAACCGGGCAAGGTCGACGTGCGGGTCGGCTATGCCGAGAGCGCCGACTACCGCTACTTCTACCTGATCAGCCTGCGCCGGGCCCAGGCGGGCACCAATGTGGAAATCCGCAGCGCGGGCGAATGGCGGCCGCTGATGAGCGAGAACCGCGTGGCGGGGTGGGTCGAGGACTGCAAGCCGGGGACGGCGCACTGAGGGGAGGTGGCCGCCGCCTGTTAGGGTGGCGGCGGCACCGGCCCGGCGGCGCATTGCCGCCGGTGCCACAATTGTGTTGCTCGATCGTCGCTTGCGACGAGCGACGATGTTCTGCGCGCAAGAGTCGTCGCAGGCGCGCCAGTCAGAGATGGCATTTCCCCTGTCCATGCGCGGCGACACATCAGGCTGAGCCATCAGAAGAGACTACCTGCCTTGTGTGTGAAGACATTCCCATACGTACGGGATGAATAGTCTGATATCCACGATCCAGAGCGACGGGCACGCTCGTGGTTACCGAGGCCTATCTACGTCCATCAGCCCGCGAGCCTGCCGCTAGCCACTGTCTAGTGAGTGATCGCCGTGGGTGCTCAGTCACAGGGAGTCCCTATGGCAAGCCCAGCATCCATCTGGCTCGATGACGCTTCCAGCGGCCATCCTGCCGCTGTCGTCCTGGGTCAATGCGACTCCCCATGCCGTTTCGATGCGGTCGGCGGCAAGCCGGTACCGGTAGCCGCCAGGCTCTGGCTGAATCTCAAGGGGAGCCGCAGGGATAGCACAGCCGCATCGATGGTGCAGCCGTGGAGGCAGCACTGACCACGAGTCTTCGCGAAGCGCTCGGCATGTGCGCTGAAGGCTCTGTCGTGACCATTCTCGTTGAGTTTGTATCGGCCAGTTGCATGACCAAAGAACCACCTGCCCAGCCTTTGTCAGAATTCGAGAGCTTTAAAACTTGCCGAATTCTGCTCTGCAGATATTGATGATCAATTTCGTAGTCCTCTGATTTCCTTGTGCCTGATGAATCCGTATGCTGCATCTCCATATGAAGGGGCTGCATTGCTGCAGGCAAAGAATTAGGCCATTTTTATGTCGCTGATAATGGAAAAAGAAATGCGCAAGAACTGCCATAAAAGCGATCGGCGGGGAGGCGCGGGAGCAAGTATTCGAGAGGCTAATTGCGGGTAGGGCAAGTGGTTAAGGATCTTGGGAGGTGCTATGCAACGATGTTCATTGAATGGCGGTTTAAAGAAATGGAATGTCTTGGCTAGCGATGATCTGGTAAAGGATGAGTGGCTTCATCTTTGTCGGCATCGCTGCCTGAGGTCTGATGGATCCATCGTGGATCCGTACTACATTATTAACGGGCGGGACTGGATCAATATAATGCCGGTAACTCGGAATGGTCTCGTCTATCTGATACGCGAATATCGGCACGGTTTCGGCGAGATACTGACGGGGCTGCCTGGAGGGCTGATCGATGAGGGGGAGGACTGCGCAGCCGCCGCCGTCAGAGAATTGCGGGAAGAGACCGGCTTAACAGCATGTGCCCCGCTTCTTTTGACCGGAAGAATGGTCGTTAACCCGTCGACGCATTCGAACATGGGCTATAGCTTCCTAGCGCTCGTATCCGAGCCTCAGGAATCTCTCGTGGCAAGCCAGGAACCGGATATCGAGGTGGTCAGGTACGATCTGACGGAGCTACTTGATATTGTTTTAAGCGGCTCCGAAATGCTTTCCGGCTATGACGCAGCTTCGATCCTGAGAGGATTTTTCTCTCTGCGCAGACTTCCTGGTTTCGAATTTGACTTTTTGGCGAAGCTGAGTGAAAGAGAAAACATGGGTTGAGGCGAATCCCAGCATGGAGGGTATACATCATGTGGACAACACTAATTGTCGCGGGTGGATTTGGTACCAGGTTGAACCCGTTCACGAAAGTAATACCAAAACCGCTCATGCCGATCGGCGATCACAGCCTTTTGGAGCGGCATGTCAGTGCGCTGGAAAAAGCTGGATCGCAGGATATTTTTATCGCCGTTCATTACTGTGCTGACCTGTTCGGGAGCATCGTGGAAGCGCTGGCATCGCGATATGGCGTACATATCCAGCTCCTGCTGGAACTGGAGCCAAGAGGCACATTCGGGTCGGCCCTCGCACTGTGCCAGCAGCTGATTGATCGCGGCGAAAGCAAGCAGCTGATGGTGCTGAACGGAGACATCGCATCGGATCTGGATCTCGTCGACTTTCATCGATTCCACATGGCCAGCGGCACAGATTTCTCGGTTGCGGTGAATGATTACATATACCGAGTGCCATATGGCGTGGTGGAATCGCACGACTCCCGGATGCTGAGGGTCAGTGAAAAACCCGCCATTCCGTTTCCGGTTCTCGCAGGATACTACCTGATGCAGCCGTCGATCGGCACACTTCTGGAGTCCGTGGGAAATGGTGAGCTTGGCATCGACAAGGTTCTGTCCTTGCTATTGGAACGCGGATCGCATATTTCGACCTATCAGCATCATGGGAAGTGGATCGACGCAGGCACGATTGAAGACCTTCATCGAGCCAATGAGCTTTTCTCGGCGAGGGGAGTGGCGTGAGCGAAGAGAAACGAGTTCTCGTCACTGGTGCGGCCGGTTACATTGGAAGCGGGGTCTGCCGTAAGCTGTTGAGTGAAGGGTTTAGCGTCATCGGCATGGACAGCCTGATGTATGGGGCGACGGGCCTGCTGCCGCTTCTGGTAATGCCGCGATTTGAGTTTGTTCGGCTTGATATAAGAGATCACTCGCAGTTCCAACAGCAGCTAGACCGGATCCGTCCATTTGCTGTGGTTCATCTGGCGGCCATTGTCGGAGATCCTGCCTGCAAGAAGATGCCAGAGGCGGCCCGGCAAACAAATCTGGACGCCACCAAGGCGCTGTTCGGCGTAGCCCTTGAAAATAAAACCAGCCGCTTCATTTTTGCATCGACCTGCAGCAACTATGGCCTGAGTGATTCGATGGCCTTGCTCAGCGAAGACAATGCGCTAAATCCATTGTCGCTCTACGCGGAAACGAAAGTGGAGGCTGAGCGCTGGCTTATCGATAATTCAGCCACACTCGAAACCTATATTCTGCGTTTTGGAACGGCGCATGGGTTATCGGCCCGGATGCGCTTTGACCTGACGGTCAATGAGTTCGCGCAGGCCATCGCCATGGGTTCGCCATTCGATGTCTACGATTCCGAGACGTGGCGACCTTATTGTCATGTCAATGATTTTTCGGATTTGATTTGCCACATCTGCGCCGACAAAAAAATTCGCGCAGGCGTCAACGTCTTCAATGTCGGGTCGGATGAGGAAAATTATCGGAAGATCGATTTGATTAATACGATCGCCCAAGCAACAAGCAGAACCGCGCGCTTTACGGATATCGGTCGCGGCGCCGACCGCAGGAACTACCGGGTAAGTTTCGCCAAGGTCGCCGCCGAACTGAGATTCAAGCCACGATATGGTGTTGCTTACTCGGCTCGTCAGATCAGTGAAGCGTTGGGCCTGGACCTCTTTCCTTTCCACGGGGGCCGCTATGCAAACGTCTGAGGAAACAAGCATCGCCAACTATGCCCCGCTCCTGAATGGACGTGAGCGGGAGTATGTTGCACAAGCCATCGAATCAGGCTGGGTGTCATACGGCGGCTGGTACGTAAGGGAGTTCGAGACTTCGCTCGCACAGACGTTTGGTTGTGCTGACGCGGTGACGGTTGCGAGCGGTACCTGCGCCCTGCAGTTGGCATTTGAGCTTTCCGGCAAGCGGGACACCGAGATCCTGATTCCCGCATTGACGTTTGCCGCGCCCGCCAGTGCCGCAGTACGCGCGGGCATGCATCCCGTCTTTGTAGACCTGGATCCGAAGACTTGGCAGGTCGACGATGAATTGCTGGCGGCATTTCTGGAAGAACGATGCGTGCGCCGGGAGGGCCACGTCGTCAATACAGCTTCCGGAAGGCGGGTCTCCACGATCTGCCTCGTGCACCTGTGGGGAGACCTCGCGAGGCTCGATCGCATTCACGCGCTGGCAAGGCAATGGAACCTGGTGGTAATTCATGATGCCGCGCAGTGCCTGGGTGCTCGCTACAAGGGACTGCCCTTGGGAGCGACCGTGCCCGACGATCAAGTCGATCAGATCATCATCACTACCAGCTTCAATGCCAACAAGATCATCACGACAGGAGCCGGTGGTGCGCTTATCGCCAAATCGCAATCGCTTTGTCGCAGGGCACGCCATCTTTCGTCCACCGCCAAGGCTGACACGATGTCGTTCTTTCATGACGACTATGGATTGAACTTCCGCATGAGCAACATCAATGCCGCCATAGGTGTTGCCCAGATGGAGATGCTGTCCGACCGCATTCATCGAAAGCAAAGGCTTCACCAATACTACGTTAGAGCCATCCGCAAGCGAATGGATGGTGTGCGGTTTGCCCACCAGGCTCCTGAGTCAGCCGGCATCTGCTGGATGAACTGTATTGAGTTGCCGCAGCCGTCCAGATCCGTCATCGAAAAACTGGTGGCGCAACGGATCATGGTGCGCCCAGTCTGGATTCCCCTTCCGCAACTTCCAGTCTATTCGCGCTTTGAGTACTATCAACGCGACGCGTTTTCCGCACGTCTGCATGAACATGCCATCATGCTTCCTTCGGGGCCGGGCGTGACCGAAGCACAGGCGGATCGAGTCGTATCCGCGTTGGCGGAGGCATGCCGATGACGTGCCTTGGATATTTTTTCAACTACGCCAGCTGTGTGGAAGAAGGCCGGTACTGTCAGTCACCCCACACGACACTGCGCGAGCTCCACGCGCATGCGGATCTGCTTCAACCGCTTAATCGCTGGTACAAGGAAACATTTGGCCGCTCTGTCTTCGAGGAAGTGGCAAAGCCCAGGCTGCTTGACCCGCTCGACCTGCCAAGCGTACGCACCGCGAGGGTCACACAGCTGGTACTGTTCCTCTGTGCCGCCATGGTACTGCGGCAGCGCAGCGCGCCAACCCACACCGCGGGATACTCACTCGGCTATGGCGCAGCATTTGCCTTATCAGGCGTGCTGCCGTTTCCAGCCTTTGTGCACGATGTTTTCAGCGCGAACTATCCGTACGCAAACGACAATCATACGGCGCTTCAGGAAGACAGGCTGCGCTCCTGCATCCTGTATGACCCTACGGAGCCCGCTTTTGGCGTCACCGTTGCCAATGCCATTCGGCGCCATTTTCCTGAAGTGGTCGTCAAGGACGACCGGCCACCCTATTGCATGCAGGTTGTGGCCGCGGAGACGGTGCTGGATGCACTTCGCGCCTGGGTATTCCGGTCTTTCCCAGCATCTGCCTCGCACTCCACTAGGATGATCAGAAGCGATGCAGCACATCTCTACCCCGACAGATACCAGGCAGTGAAAGCAGCATTCCGACAGGCAGCGTATGGTGTGCCGGGTCTGGATATCGTCACGCACCAGCATGGCGTCCTTGGCCAAGGGCGATTCCTCGAAGATGGCGGCGGCGTGCTCTTTGACGCGATCCAGGCGCCGCTCTCGATGCGGCGAGTCGTCGATGTCCTCGTCGCGTATCGCGGGCCGCTGATCATGTTCGGATCTGCCAGGACGGCAGATTTTGTCTTCTTCGGTCTGGGCAACAAGGCATTGAACCGGCCGGTCATTGACTGGGAGCAAGCGCTCCTGCTGCGTGACGCACCCATTGTCACGGCTAGCCAAGCCGACCGGCGATAGTCGTTCAGACATATTGAAAGGACACAGACTCCCATGCTGAAGCAAATCCAGAGTGGATCGTATTCTTCCGGAAATCAACCGTCCGAGGACGTCTGCGGCTACGTGGCCGATAACAAGTCCGTGCACGCGTGGGTCATTGATGGCGCTACCGGAATTTCGCCGTCCTTGATGCTGGCGCCCGATCACTCCGACGCTGAATGGTACGCACTCCGGATCAACTGGCACTTGCATCGCGCCATCGTTTGCCATGGTGGATCGCACGACTCGGACATGCTTCTGGCATCTGCCATTGACGCTGCGAATGCGGACTTTCGTGCATTGATCAACGATCGCGAGGCCGATGCTCACCTGCTGCCCTCTGCTTCCGTCATCCTGGCAAAGGTGCAACGACAATCAGGAGGCTACCTCGTTGGCTTCGCCAAACTCGGGGATTGCTGCGGCGTGTTACGGACGGGCCCAGGACAGGCCCATATCGTGGAATCCACGCTCGGACCGTCGTTCGATCTGGAATTCGATGCACTCGCAGCCCGCCTCGCGCAGACAGATGGAGACAGCGAACGGCGAAGCGCTATCCTGGCCGAAATCTCGCGGCGCTTGCTTGTCAGGCGCAAGACGATGAACCAGCCGGGAGGCTATGCCATCGCGGCGCCAAACTGGGATTCCTCCACCCTTGGGTTCGAATCGTTCCATTCTATTGAGCCGCCATCGCTGATGCTGTTGAGCGATGGCGCTGCCAGGCTCGTCGAGAAGTATCGCGCCTGCACCTATGAAGAGGCGCTGGACGAAGTCTTCAGGATCGGAGGCGTGGGACTCATACGCAAGATCCGCGAGATTGAGCGCCACGATCGCACTTGCCAGTCATGGCCGAGATTGAAGACCTCCGACGATGCCACAATCGTCGCACTTCAAGTCGGCGCGCATGTGCGCTGAAGCCCGCCGGATCGCCGCGCTGGCTGCCCCTACGTTCGGGATGCAGCTTACCGCCGTTGGCATGATGAGCATCGACACCGTGATGGCGGGGCACTTCGGAACTTCGGACCTTGCAGCGATCGGTATCGGCAGCGCCATCTACGTGACCGTGCTGGTCATCCTGACCGGGATCGCCAATGGCATCACACCCCTTGCAGCGCGGCTCTGGGGAAGCGGTGCGACGACCGAATTGCACGCCGTCTTATCGACTGGCATGGTGCTCTCTATCGGGTGCGCCATGCTTGCCTATCCTCTGCTCATGATGTGCCTCACCATGCTGGTGGACACCGATCCTGCAACCATGAGGAAGACCCAGTCATTCCTCGGTGTCCTCGCCATTGCCTTGCCTGCACTCCTGGCTTACCGGCTGCTGTTTGCGATGGAATCGGCAACGGGACGTCCCGCAGTGCTTATGTGGATCAATGTTGCCGGCCTGGTACTGAAAGTTCCGCTCAATTTCATCCTGATGCAGGCAACCAGCAACGACACGGGCGAGCGGCTGGGAGTGCTGGGATGCGCAGCCTCGTCCGTGATTATTGCGTGGGCTAGTCTCGCCATCTGCTGCCGAGTTCTGCTACGCGGCAACGTTCTAGGAGGAATTCGTCGCAGCGGAGGCCTCCGGGTCTCATGGAGCGCACTAAGGCTTGTTCTGCAATCCTCGGTTCCAGTCTCCGCGGTTCAGTTCGTTGAAATCGTGTCGTTCTCAGGCATGGCAATCCTGATTGCCAGAGCGGGCTCAAACGCGTCTGCTGCACATCAGATCGCAGCCAACATCGCTACCCTCCTCTTCATGCTGCCGCTGTCTGTCGGCATCGCGTCAGGGGTCCTGATTGCCAGATCCGCCGGGGCCAGCGCATTGGCTGAGGAGTCTGTGACTTTCAGGGCAGGACTGCTGATGGTCTGCTCTCTGTCAGTAGCGACGACAGTGGGTTTGCTGGCAGGACGGAATGCACTCGCCGCGCTGTTCACGACCGACGTCAATGTGGCTGCCTTGGCGTCTAGGATGCTCTTCTGGGTAGCAGTCAGCCAGATAGCCGATGCCATACAAATCTACTTCTGCTTGGTGCTTCGCTCCTACCGCATTGGATGGCCGGCGGTTGCCGTGGCTGTGGTCTTGCGCTGTGGTCTCGGGTTGGGTCTGGGCACCTGGATCGCATTCGGTCTTGATGGCTTCGGTGCCGTCGGCGTATGGATAGGTGGATTCATTGCGCTGTGTGCGGCGGCACTTGCGCTCGGCGCAATCTTCCATCGCAAGGTCGCATCCAAGCGACGACTTGCGATGGAAGTGGCACGCTAACGTAATGGCAATCAAGGGGTATCCAACATGCGAGCTGCGTACTGCGAACGAATTGGCGAAACGCTTTTGGTTGGTGACCTGCCGGACACACCGCTGCTGACAGGTCAAGTACGTGTGGATACGCATGCCTCCGGCCTGAATTTTGCGGATCTGTTGCTCCTGCGCGGAACTTATCAGGAAAAGCCACAATCTTTCCCGTTTGTTCCGGGCCTGGAGGCTGCCGGCGTTGTCGTTGAGGTGTGTCCCACAGTTTCCGGTGTTCGCCCGGGCGACAGGGTGATGGTGGGTATGCAGTTTGGCGGCTATGCCGATCAAGCCGTAGTGGATGCCAGTTCGGTTCACCCCATTCCCGACACCATGGGGTTTATCGAAGCTGCTGCGCTGGGAATTGCCTATGGCACGGCGATCGGGGCTTTGAAATGGCGGGCTCGGCTTGACGCCCGGGAGACCGTTCTGGTGCTTGGCGCAAGCGGGGGTGCCGGTCTTGCCGCGGTACAGGTGGCAAAGGCCTCAGGAGCAAAGGTTGTGGCTGCCGCCAGCACGCAGGCGCGTGCCGATTTTGCGGTATCGCATGGCGGTGCAGATCTGGGCTTAACCTACAGTCATCCAGATTGGAGGCGAGCTATCCGCGAGTCGTTGGGCGTTGAGGGGGTGGATGTTGTCTTCGATCCTGTTGGCGGCGAGTTCACTCAGCTTGCGATTCGATGTTGCCAGGCAGAAGCACGATACATCGTCATCGGATTTGCCTGTGGCGAGTTGCCGGAGATCCGCCCCAATATTTTTTTAGTGAAAAACCTCGATCTCATCGGGTTCTATCGGGGTTACTACAGAAGCAGGTTTCCCTCCAGAGTCGCTGATGGCTTCTCCGAGATATTCGCATGGCACTGCGAGGGAAAAATCCGCGCTCACGTGGATCGGGTTTTCCCGCTTGCCGAGGCGAACGATGCACTGAACGCCATTACACAACGACACGCAATGGGCAAGGTCGTTCTACAGACAAGGAAGGAAGAATAGCATCAGCAGGGCCGCGCCGATGGCCTGCAGAGCCAGGCCGAGGGCCGGCAGGCTGGCGCTGAAGTCGGCCAGGATGGCGAGGGCGATGGTGCCGGCCGCAGGGCTCGCGGTGGAGTTCGCGGTCGCATTCGCCGTCGCGGCAAGGCTGGACTCAGGCATGACGGTTCCTTGGCGGCGCGCGGCAACGATGGCGCGGGTCGCAGAGGGGCCGGCCGGCGCTGGCGCCGGCGGCGGAGATGACAACGTGGGGCGCCGGGCACGCAGGCACCTAGCGGTGGCGCGGCGAGTCGCGCGGCGAGGATGGCGCGACGCCGTCATCGACGTCGGCCGGCGCAATCGGTCGCATGGGAGGCATCGGCGGCAGGCCGAGCAGGCGCAGCGCGCTTGCCGCGGCGGTCGCGATCAAGGTGCGCTCCGGCCGTGTCCGCGCCAGCACCCGCACGCCCAGCAGCACGGCCAGCAGGTGGGCGGCGCCGGTTTCGGGCGGGGTGGCCGCCGGCAGCGTGCCGCGGGCCTGGGCGGCGCGCAGGCAACGTACGAAGAAGGCCTCGATCTGCCCGATCTCCTGCGCGATGGCGGCGCTCAGGTCGGCGTCCTCGGGCCGTGCCTCGAGCGCCGAGTTGACCAGCAGGCAGCCGCGCCGCAGCGGATCGTTCAGCGAGCGCTCGACGGTCTCGCCGAAGAAGGCCGCGATCGCCTCGGCCGGTGCGTGCGCCGCTTCGAGGTGCGCCATGCGCTCGCGCAGCGAGCGCTCCAGGTAATGCTCCAGCACGCGCCGGAACAGCGCGCGCTTGTCGCCGAAGGCGTTGTACAGGCTCGGCTGGGTCAGGCCGGTCTCGCGCACCAGGTCGCGCGTCGAGGTGGCTTCGTAGCCGTGTGCCCAGAACGCGTCGGTGGCGGCGTCGAGCACATCGGCTTCGTTGAATTCGCGGGGTCTTGGCATGAGGGCGGCAGCGCGTGCACTGTTTTGTGGCGTTCGATATAGAAAATACTATATCGATCGATACGCAATGCAAGGTCAATGCTTCGCGCTAGCGGTGGGGCTGCGGAGCAACGGGGCGGCGAAGAGCAGCCGCGCCGCCGGCTAAGGGAACACCCTCACTGGATCGAATCGATGTCCGGTGCTATTTATCCTATTTATCATCATAAATAGACCGAAGCCGATGAGCCTTCCTCCCAAGCCCCCGCTCCCCGCCGGCAAGCGCATCAAGCGCTCGGACCAGGTGGTGGCCGGCATCAAGCGCTGGATCGTCGATACCGAGCAGCAGGCCGGCGACCGGCTGCCGCAGGAAGCGGCGCTGATCGAGCAGCTCGGCGTTTCGCGCGGCACCGTGCGCGAGGCGCTGGCCGCGCTGCAGGTGCAGGGCCTGGTGTCGGTCAGCACCGGGCCCAACGGCGGCGCCACCTTGACGCCGCCCTCCTATGAGCGCTGCCTGGATGCGGTGTCCAGCTATCTCTACTTCCAGCCGGTCGACATCAGGACGCTGTACGCGCTGCGGCGCGCCGTTGAGCCCGAACTGGCCGCGAACGTGGCGACCCGGTTGAGCGAGGCCGACCTGGCGGAACTGGAGGCGCTGATCGGCCTCAGCCATCCGGCGCACGGCGGCAGCGCCGACTGGAACGCGCGGCGCGAGGCCGACCTGCTGTTCCACGACCGCCTCGCCGACGCCTGCGACAGCCCGATGCTGGCACTGTTCTGCCGCCTGCTCAACGACATCATCCGCCGCGTCATCATCGTGCGCCACGCGCAGGATGGCTTCGACCGCTTCGACGAGGACGTCCTGCACAGCCACACCGGGCTGATGGACGCCTTCCGTGCGCGCGACGCGGCGCGCGCGCGCGAGCTGATGCGCGAGCACATGGCATGCGCGGAGGCGCTGGCGCTGGAGGCCGAGGCGCGCATGGACCGCGCCGGCCTGCTGACCGGCGCCGAGCCAGGCGACTGAGCGCGCTGCCACTGTTTCCGCCGGCGCGCGGGCAGCCGCGCGCCGGGTTCCGCCCCGCTGCCTGACAGCTGCCTGATCGTTGCCTGACGGTTGCCTGACGGTTGCCTGACGCTGCCTGGACCGCCCGCTTCTTCCGCAAGCGGGCGGCGGGGATCGCTTTTGCCCTCACCCTCAACTTGTGGAGTCCTGCACCATGCCTGCCCAAGCTGCACTGTGGTCCCTGAGCGCCGCCGAAGTCGCGGCGGCCGTCCGCCATGGCGATGTGTCCTGCCGCGAAGTCACCGCCAGCGTGCTGGAGCGCATCGCGCAATGCAATCCGCGCGTCAACGCGCTCACCGAGGTGCTGGCCGACGCGGCACTGGCCAGCGCCGATGCCGCCGACCGCGCGCGCGCCGCGGGCGCCGCGCTGGGCCCGCTGCACGGCGTGCCGGTCACCATCAAGATCAACGTCGACCAGGCCGGCCATGCCACCAGCAACGGCGTGATCCCGCTGCGCGACCACATCGCGCGCGAGGATGCGCCGCTGGTGGCGCAATGGCGTGCCGCCGGCGCCATCATCGTCGGGCGCAGCAATACGCCGACCTATTCGTGGCGCTGGTTCACCGACAACGGCCTGCACGGACGCACGCTCAATCCCTGGGACCCAGCCGTCACCCCCGGCGGCTCCAGCGGCGGCGCGGCTGCCGCGGTGGCCACCGGCATGGGCGCGCTCGCGCATGGCAACGACATCGGCGGCTCGATCCGCTATCCGGCCTATGCCTGCGGCGTGGCCGGCCTGCGTCCGACCGTGGGCCGCGTCCCCGCCTACAACCCGAGTGCCACCGCCGAGCGCAGCATCACGCCGCAACTGATGTCGGTGCAAGGGCCGCTGGCGCGCAGCGTGGGTGACCTGCGCCTGGGCTTCCACGCCATGGCCGGCCATGATGCGCGCGATCCGTCATGGGTACCGGTGCCGCTGGAACTGCCGCTGCCGGCGGGCCCGCTGCGCGTGGCGCTGTTCCGGCACTGCCCGGGCATTGCCGTCGATCCCGCCGTGAGCGCGGCACTCGATCAGGCCGCGGGCTGGCTGCAGGCGGCCGGCTACGTGGTCGAGGAGGCCGCCTTGCCCGGCTTCCTCGAGGCCGCCGAACTGTGGCGCACCCTGACCACCGACGACGCGCGCCGCAGCGTCGTCGCGGGCGTGCGCGAGCACGGCGACGAGGCCATCCGCCGCAGCCTGCACAACATGATGGAAGGCATGGCCGAAACCGACCGCGACGGTTTCCTCGACGGCCTGGCGCGCCGCCAGACGCTGGCGCGCCAGTGGGCGGTGTTCTTCGAGCGCTATCCGCTGGTGCTGATGCCGGTGTCGTGGCAGCGCCCGGTGCGGCAGGACATGGATACCGGCAGCGTGGAAGACATGCGCGCGCTGGTGGCGGCGCAGAGCCCGCTGCTGGCCACCGCCGGCCTGGGCGTGCCGGGCCTGTCGGTGCCCACCGGCCTGGCCGGTGGTGTGCCGATGGGGGTGCAACTGGTGGCGTGGCGCTTCCGCGAAGACCTGCTGCTGCGCGCCGGCGAAGTCATCGAGCGGGCGGCAGGCTTCCTGCCGTTCAGCGCGCGCTGAACGGCGGCGGGCGCCGCGCCGCGCGGCGTCCCGGACGGTCGCAGCGCGCCGGGCCACGGCATGCGGTGCGACGCCGCGCGGTGCGCCGCCGCGCAGCAGGACAACAAGCCGTACGACCACTAGCCTGGCGAGAACACAGGCAGCAACCAGGAGGAGACATGCAAGACGACAACCACGCGGGCGCGTCCCGCTATTCGCGGCGCGCCTGGCTGGCCGGCGCCGCCGCGCTCTGTGCCGGCGCAGCGTTGCCGCGCGCCGCCAGCGCCGCCAGTGCCACGAGTGCCCAGTCGGTGGCGCGCATCATCGTACCTTTCCCGCCGGGCGGCCCGGCGGACTTCATGGGGCGCCTGCTGGCCGAGAAGCTGAAGGACACGCTGGGGCGCACCGTGCTGGTCGACAACCGGCCCGGCGCCGGCACCCGCGTCGCCGCCGAGGCGCTCAAGCACGCGCCGGCCGACGGCGGCACGGTTCTGCTGACGCCGGTCGACACCATGGTGATCGCGCCGCTGATCTACAGCAACCTGCGCTACCAGCCGGCCACCGACTTCACCGCGATCACCGACGTGGCGGGTGTGCAGTTCGGCCTGGCGGTGCCGGCCGACGCGCCCTACAAGACGCTGGCGCAGTTCGTGCAGGCCGCGCGGGCCGAGCCGAAGGCTCACTCGATCGGCATCAGCACGGTCGGCACGCTGCTGCATTTCCTCGCCACCGAGTTCGTCGCGCGTGCGCGCACCGGCAGCACCATCGTGCCCTACCGTGGCGGCAGCCCGCTGGTCACCGAGGTGCTGGGCAAGCAGATCGCCGCCGGCATGGATGCCACCACCACCTTCGTCGAATACCATCGCGCCGGCAAGCTGCGCGTGCTGGCCGTGGCCGGCGAGCGGCGCGCCGACGCGCTGCCAGCCGTGCCCACCTTTGCCGAGGCCGGCTATCCGGAGCTGGTGGCCGCCTCGCGCTACCTGCTCTATGCGCCGGCCGCCACGCCGCCCGCTGTGCTGGGGCAGTGGCAGCAGTCGGTGCGCAAGGCGCTGGCGATGGGCGATGTGCGCGACAAGCTGGAGCGTACCGGCTACGACCTGCTGGCCGGTTCCTCGCCCGAGGAGGTGGCGCGCTATGTCAGCGGCGTGTCGGAACGCTGGGGCCCGGTCATCAAGGCATCCGGCTTCAAGGGCGATTGAGTCGAGGGCGACCGAAGCCAGCGTGACACAAGCAGCGCGGGCGGCATGGGCGGCGGCCCGGTGCATGGCCCGCCGCCGCAGTGCCATCGCACCGCAGCGTCGCTGCTTCAGCCTGCCCCCAACCCCCGCTGCAGCGTCGCCTTGAGCATCAGGAACACCTGGCGCGCCACCGGATTGACCGCGTTCGGCCGCGCCCACAGGTAGTAGGTCACGTCGGGCAAGCGCGGCAGCCCGTCCTTGTCCCCCAGCACCCGCATGTCGGCGCCCAGCAGGTCGATGCTGCGCGCGGTCACGCCCAGCCCTGCGCGGATGGCGGCCTTGATGCCGATCAGGCTGGGCGCGAGGTAGGCCGCGCGCCACGGCACACCGCTTTCCTTGAGCGCGTCCAGCGCCAGCCGGCGGAACAGGCTGGGTTCGTCGGCCAGGATCAGCGGCACCGGTGCGCCGCGCTCGTAGGCGAAGTCCGCCGCGCAGACCCAGATGGTGGGCGAGGTGCGCAGCGGGAAGCCGTCCAGCGCGCTGTCCTCGCGCGTCGACAGGGTCAGGTCGATCTCGCCGCGGCGCAGCGATTCCATCAGGAAGGGGCTCCGTCCCACGTGGATCTCCAGCCGCAGCGCGGGCGAGGCGCGCGCGATATGCGACAGCAGGCCCGGCAGCAGCGTATCGGCCACGTCGTGCGGCGCGCCGATGCGCAGCGAGCCGGTCAGGTCACCCTCGCGCATCACCCGCAGCGCCTCGTCGTTGAGCGCCAGCAACTGGCGCGCGTACTCCAATAGCTTGTCGCCGTGCCGGCTGAGCTGCTTGTTGCGGCCCTGGCGCTCGAACAGGTTCAGGCCGAGTTGCTCCTCCAGCCGCTGCATCTGCTGCGTGACCGCCGACTGGGTGCGGTCGAGCTTGACCGCGGCGGCGCCGAATGTCTCGCAGTCGGCGATGGTCACCAGGGTGCGCAGCAGATCAAGATCGAAGGTTTCCATTCATCAGGTTTGCTAATGGATTTTCTTGGGTGGCTAAGTGGTATCGCCACAGGGATTTCTTTACAGTGAGATGACCGATGCGAAAAATCGCACGAAAAAATCATATCAATATAAGGATTCTAGAGACATGTCGGTGGCACAGCAACGCAAGTCGACGGTGGATGAGACCCTTCAATCCATCAGGAATATTGTAGAGACGGAGGGCGTCACGCGTCCCGCGCTGGCCCAGGTGCTGGCGCGCGTGCAGGACCTCGCCGCGCGGCCCGAACTGTGGTCGGAGGGCGACTATCCGCCGCCCGAGGCAGGCGAGCGCCAGGCGCGCTACCTGATCGCCGAGGATCCCGACCAGACCTACGCGCTCTACCTGAACGTGATGCGCCCCGGCAAGCGCATCCCGCCGCACAACCACACCACCTGGGCCTGCGTGGCCGGGGTCAGCGGCATCGAATACAACGACGTCTACCGGCGCACCGACGACGGCAGCCGTCCCGGCTTCGGCACGCTGGCGCACTCGCATACCGTCGAGGTCGGTCCCGGCACCGGCATCGCCCTGCTGCCGGACGACATCCACTCGGTGGAGATCCGCGGCGACGACGTCATCCGCCACCTGCATATGTACGGCCGCGCGCTGGAGACGCTGACCGAGCGCCTCAGCTTCGACCTGGAGCAAGGCACCTGCCAGGTGATGCAGGTCGGCGTGCAGACGCGGCGCTGAACCTGCCGCGCGCCTGAGCGGCGGGCCGGCACGGACTGCCGTGCCGGCCCGCCGCCGCCATCGCCACACGCCTGATCGGACCTTGGCGGATCGAGCCTCCCCGCGCGGAGAGGCGGGGCCCGCTTTTGCCCGTTTTTTTGTTTCCTGCCTGTTTTCCGCCGGTTGCCTCCAGCGTCGTCCCCCTGGTGCTGGCCGGAGACCTGCCCGAATACCTGCCCGAATCTTGCCCGACACACCCTATGTCCACGCCTGCTGACCGCCCCGCCAACCGCCCCGCCAACCGCCCCGCGGCGGAATCCATCGATGCCCGCACCCTGAAGGCCTGGCTGCACGACGACGAGGAGATCGCCTTGTTCGACGTGCGCGAGCACGGCCAGTACGGCGAGGGGCATCCCTTCCTCGCCGTGCCGCTGCCCTACAGCCGCTTCGAGCTCGACCTCGGCCGCCTCGCGCCCAGCCTGGCCACGCGCATCGTGCTGGCCGACGACGGCGACGGCGTGGCCGCGCTGGCCGCGCGCGCTGCGGCGGCCCTGGGCTACCGCCGCGTCTTCACGCTGGCCGGGGGCGTGCCCGCCTGGCAGGCCGCCGGCTACGTGCTGTTCGCCGGCGTCAACGTGCCGTCCAAGACCTTCGGCGAGCTGGCCGAGCACCACTACGGCACGCCGCGCGTCAGCGCCGCCGAGCTGGCCGCGCTGCAGGCGGGCGCGGCAGCGCCGGTGGTGCTCGACGGCCGTCCGCTCGGCGAATTCCGCAAGATGAACATTCCCGGCGCGCGCTGCTGCCCCAACGGCGAGCTGGCCTGGCGCCTGCGCGACCTGGTGCCCGATCCGTCCACGCCGATCGTGATCAACTGCGCCGGCCGCACGCGCAGCATCATCGGCGCGCAGACCCTGATCAACCTCGGCGTGCCCAACCCGGTCTACGCGCTGGAGAACGGCACGCAGGGCTGGTACCTGAACGATTTCACGCTGGAGCATGGCGGCACCGCCCACTATCCCGAGCACACCCGGCCGGCCGGGCAGGAGGCCGCGCGGCAAGCCGCCGAGGCGCTGGCCGGTCGCGCCGGCGTGCCGCGCATCGATGCCGCCACCGCCGCGCAATGGCTGGCCGATGCGGACCGCAGCACCTTCCTGTGCGACGTGCGCACGCCCGAGGAATTCGCCGCCGGTTCGCTGCCCGGCGCGCAGCATACGCCCGGCGGCCAGCTGATCCAGGCCACCGACCAGTATCTCGGCGTGCGCCGCGCGCGCCTGGTGCTGTTCGACGTGGAAGGCGTGCGCGCGCTGGTGGTGGCGAGCTGGCTGCGCCAGATGGGCCACGACGCGGTGGTGCTGGCGGGCGGCCTCGAGGCCGGACGCGCCGCCGGACTGGCGGCGCCGGCACCGCTGGCCGCCGGTGCCGGCAACGCACTGGCCGAGGTGGCGCCGGGCGAGCTGCGCGACGGCCTCGCCGCGCAGCAGATGGCCGCGCTCGACCTGCGCCCCGGCATGGCCTTCCGCGCCGCGCGCGTGCCGGGCAGCCTGTGGTCGATCCGGCCGCGCCTGGCGGCCGACCTGGCCGGCGTGCCGCGCGACACCACGCTGGTGATCGTGGGCGAGGCCGACCTCGCCGCGCTGGCGGCGGCCGACCTCGCCGCGCTCGGCTATGGCGACGTGCGCCGCCTGGCCGGCGGCATCGAGGCCTGGGAGGCCGCCGGCCTGCCGCTGCGGCGCGGCAACGGCGCACCGGAGGCACTGCCCGACGCGCGCTGCATCGACTTCCTGTTCTTCGTGCACGACCGGCATGACGGCAACAAGGAGGCGGCGCGCCGCTACCTGGCCTGGGAAACCGGGCTGGTGGCCCAGCTCGATGCGCAGGAACTGGCGCTGTTCCGCTTCCTGCCGGCGGCCTGAACCACCGCCGTCCGGCCTTCGACCTGCGATCCACCGGCCGTCGACCCGGCATCCATCCGCCACCCGCCACCCGCCTGACATGAACCGCCGCAAGCGACCCCGCCAGGCCGAGCCCGCTGTCCGCGCCGTCGCCCTCGTGGCAACGCCGGACGCGCCGGGCCGGACAGAGTCGCGCGGCCACGATTCCCCGCCTTGCTCGAAGGTGCAGACACGCGGCCGGGCCCCGGCCCGCGCCTTGCCAGGACTCACCCATCCGCCCCCAGGAGGTCTCATGTTCCGCTTTCCCTCGCCAGGCCGTTCCGCCCGCTTGCTGCGCGCGCTGTCGTCGGCCCTGAAGCCCGCCCTGACGCCCGCCCGGAAGCCCGCCCGGAAGCCGGCGCCGCACGTGCTCGCCGCGCGGCCGCTGTCCCTGCGCGCGCCGCTGCATACCCCCGGGTCCGGCGGCCCGCCCGCGCACTGCCAGCCGGTCCGGCGCCGTGCACGCACCGCGCTGGCGCGCCTGGCGGCGCTGGCCGGGGCGTGCGGCGCCGCCGGCAGCGTGGCGCTGGCCGCGGTCGCGCAGCCGCTGGCGCCGCTGCCACCGGTGAGCGGTTACCCGGCGCAGCCGTTGCGCATCGTCTCGCCATTCCCGGCGGGCGGCGGCAACGATGCCGTCTCGCGCATCGTCTCCAGCCGCCTGGCCGAGGTGCTGGGGCAGTCGGCGGTGGTCGACAACCGCGGCGGTGCCGGCGGCAATATCGGCACGCGCTCGGTGGCCGAGTCCAAGGCCGACGGCTACACCCTGCTGACCTCGCAGGTCTCGGTGATGGCGGTCAACCCGACGCTGTACGCCGCGCCGGGCTTCGATCCTGTCAAGCAGTTCAAGCCCGTCACGCAGATCAACGCCGCGCCGCTGGCCATCGTGGTGGCGGCCAACGCGCCCTGGCAGACCTTCGCCGAGCTGGCCGCACAGGCCAAGGCGCAGCCGCAGCGCATCACCTTTGCCACGCCGGGCAACGGCACGCTGTCGCACCTGGTCGGCGTGGTGCTGGACAAGGATGCCGGCGTCTCGCTGCAGCACGTGCCCTACAAGGGGGCGGGCCCGGCCATCAACGACCTGCTGGGCGGCCAGGTGAACGTGCTGATCACCTCGACCTCGTCGGTGGCCGGCTTCGTGCAGGCCGGGCGCATGCGCGCGCTGGCAGTGACCAGCCCGCGCCGGCTGGGCGTGTTCGCCAGGGTGCCGACGCTGGAGGAACTGGGCTACCGCAACCTGCGTTTCGAGGACTGGTACGGCATCTTCGTGCCCGCCGGCACGCCGCCGGAGCGCGTGGCGCACCTGAACCGCGCGCTGGTGCAGGTGTTGCACCAGCCCGACGTGGTGCGCCAGATCAACGAAGGCGGCAGCGACGTGGTGGCCAGTTCGCCCGAGGCCTTCGGCGCGCAGCTCAAGAGCGATATCTCGCGCTGGTCGCAGATCGTCAAGCTGTCGGGCGCGCACCTGGATTGAAGACCCCGCGGCGGCACGGCCCTTGCGAGGCGATCGCCGGGACCGCGCCGCGCCCCGGCTGTCCGCCACTTCCGCCCGTCCACTCCGAAGGCCAACCATGAAGCACACCCTTCCGACCCGCCTTGCCCGCGCCGGCCGCCATGCCGACGTGCCGGGCGGGCAGCCGGTCAACCCGCCGGTGGTCCGCGCCAGCACGGTGCTGTTCGCCTCCACCGCCGAGATGCGCGAGATGCGCGCGCGCCGCGCCAGCGAACGCCTTTTCACCTACGGCGCGCGCGGCAATCCCACCGCCTTCGCGCTCGAGGACATGGTCACCGAGCTCGAAGGCGGCTACCGCACCCGCCTCTTTCCCAGCGGCCTGGCCGCCGCCGCCATGACCTTGCTTGCCTGCCTGCGTCCCGGCGAGCACGTGCTGCTGCCCGACTGCGTCTACGAGCCGGTGCGCAACCTGGCCGGCGGCTTCCTGCGCGAGCATGGCGTGACGGCCGGCTTCTATGCCGCCGACGGCAGCGACCTCGCGCGCCGCCTGCGGCCCGAGACGCGGCTGGTCTACGTGGAAGCGCCGGGCTCGCTGGCCTACGAGATGTGCGACCTGCCCGCCATCGCCGCATTGGCGCACGCGCACGGCGCGCTGGTGGCGGCCGACAACACCTGGGGTTCAGGCCTGCTGTACCAGCCGCTCGCGCTGGGGGCCGACATCTCGCTGATGGCCGCCACCAAGTACCTGGGCGGCCATTCCGACGTGATGATGGGCACCGTCTGCACCACTGAGGCCGCCTGGCCGCGGCTGGCCGCGCTGGCCGACGCCTTCGGCATGGCGGTCAGCGCCGACGATGCCTACCTGGTGCAGCGCGGCATGCGCTCGCTGGGCGCGCGTCTGGCCCAGCACCAGGCCGGCGCGCTGGCGGTGGCGCAGTGGCTGCAGGCGCGGCCCGAGGTGGCGCGCGTGTACTGCCCGGCGCTGCCCGGCGACCCCGGCCACGCGCTGTGGCGGCGCGACTGCCGCGGCACCAACGGCCTGCTGTCGTTCGCGCTGCGCAGCGGCGGCCTGGCCGCGGCCGAGCGCTTCGTCGACAGCCTGTCGCTGTTCGGCATCGGCGCCAGCTGGGGCGGCTTCGAGAGCCTGGCCACGGTGGCCGACATGGCCCGCGCGCGCTCGGTCGGCGACTGGTCCGGCAGCACGCCGCTGGTCCGCCTGCATATCGGACTGGAAGGCGTGGAGGACCTGATCACCGACCTGGCGCGCGGTTTCGCCGCGCTCGGCGATGGTGTGCCGCATGCACCGTGCGTACCGCAACGATCGTCGGCCGGCGCCGTGCCGGCGGCCTGCATGGAGAACGAAGACGGGCATCATCGATGACTGGCTGGCTCGTCGAGGACGGCCGCCAGGCCGGCTGCGAGCCTTTCGCCGACGATCCGTCGCCGTCGACCGGGATACCGCGCTCCCAGGTGGAGGTGGAAGCGATGCGCTGAGCGGGTCCGTCGCGCGGCGAAGCGCGGCTCAGAACTGCTCCCAATCGTCCGACGATGCCGCGGTCGTGCGCGCCGCCGCGGCCTGCCGTTGCGGCTGTGCCATCGCCGGCTCCAGGCGCTGCGCCGGCAGCCGGGCCGGACGCGCCGGCTGCCGGCGGGAGCGCGGCGCCGTGCCCTGCGTGGCGCCCGCGCCGGCCTCGGGTTTGCCGGCGCGGGCGGCTTGTACTGGCTGCGCGGACGCCGGCGGCGCGGCCTCGATGCCAGCGCCCGCGTCCAGCCGGAAGGTGCCGACCGCCTGCAGCAGCAGGCGTGCCTGGTCTTCCAGCGCCTGGGTGGCGGCCGAGGCCTGTTCCACCAGGGCGGCGTTCTGCTGCGTGGTCTCGTCGATCTGCGTGATGGCCTGGTTGACCTGCTCGATGCCGGTGGTCTGTTCCTGGGTGGCGGCGGTGATCTCGCCCATGATGTCGGTGACGCGCTTCACGCTCTCGACGATCTCGGCCATGGTGCTGCCGGCCTGGCCGACCAGCGCGCTGCCTTCGCCGACCTGCGCCACCGAGGCGTCGATCAGGCTCTTGATCTCCTTGGCCGCGCTGGCCGAGCGCTGCGCCAGCGCGCGCACTTCGCCGGCCACCACGGCGAAGCCGCGGCCCTGTTCGCCGGCGCGGGCGGCTTCCACCGCGGCATTGAGCGCCAGGATATTGGTCTGGAAGGCGATGCCTTCGATCACGCCGATGATCTCGACGATCTTGTGCGACGAGGTGTGGATCGACTCCATGGTCTGCACCACGCGCGCCACCACCTCGCCGCCGTGGTTGGCGACGGCCGAGGCGGACACGGCGAGCTGGTTGGCCTGGCGCGCGTTGTCGGCGTTCTGCCGCACCGTGGAGGTCAGTTCCTCCATCGACGCCGCGGTCTCCTGCAGCGAACTGGCCTGCTGCTCGGTGCGCGAGGACAGGTCCAGGTTGCCGGCGGCGATCTGCCGGGAGGCCCCGCCGATGGTCTGCGTGCCGCGATGCACTTCGTGCACGATGCCGTTCAGGCTGCCGCGCATCTCGGCCAGCGCCTGCAGCAGCTGGCCCGACTCGTCGCGCGCATAGGGCCCGCCCTGCGCGCCGGCCTGGCCGGAGAGGTCGCCCTGCGCGACGCGCTGGGCCGCCTGCACCGCGTGCCGCATCGGTTGCGTGATACCCACCGTCAGCCACCAGGCGAAGCCGATGGCGAAGGCCGCCACCAGCGCCGCCGTGACGATCAGCACCGTGCGGGTGCGTTCGGCCAGCGCGTCGATGCGCTGCGCGGTGGCGTTGATCGATTGCCGCTGCAGGTCCAGCAGCGAGCGCAGCGCCTCTTCGTAGCCCTTCGCGCTGGGCAGGTAGCGCTCCTGCATCAGGCGCTCGATCTCGGCCTCGCTGGCGCTGCCCTTGATCTTCATGATCTCGTCGCGCGCGGCGATGTAGGCCTGGCGCACCTCGGCGGCCTGGCGCAGCACCGGCTTGTCGGTCTCGTCGGCCTGCGCTTCGATCTGTTTCATCAGCGCGGCGCCGCGTGCCGAGGAGGCCTTGGTCTGCTCCGCGAAGAAGCCCGCCAGCGCGGGATCGCTGCTGCGCGCGATGGCCGAGGTGCGCACGATGCCGACCGCGACCAGCGAGGTCCAGTCGGCCACCAGCCGTTCCTTGGCGAGCGGCTCGCTCATCATGGCGCGCGTCTGCTGCGAGAGTTCGCGCATGCGGTAGACGCTGAACGCGGTGTTCAGGACCAGCAGTGCCAGGATGACCGCGAAGCCGAAGGCAAGGCGTGTTCCGATCTTCATGTCGCGGATCTTCATGGGGGATGCTCCTGTCGATGTCCTGTCGATGGCGGGGCGGACGGGCCTGCCCGCGGACGATCCGGGCCGCGTTGCGCGGCGAGGGTCGTCATCGGTTAACGGTCGGGGGGTGGCGGGATTTACGGCGGATGCGGGGTGCCGTGGCAATTTCCGGCAAGCGGTGCCGCGATTGCGGCGTTCTCGCCGCATTCGTGTGGCGGCAGACTGCGACATCGTGCCGCAGGCGGGCCTGTGGCGCCGCCTCGGCGCTCAATGCGGCCCGGTGCCGGCCGTTATTGCACGGGTGCCGGCCTGGCCGGCATAGCGTAAGTGCTTCCCCGCACCGCTTTACGGCGCCCCCGGGTCGGGGGCGCCGTTTTTTTCATGCACTCGGGGAGGGAGGCGAGGTGCGCCGAGGATGCCTGCGCGGGCGCAGTGTGCGCCCGGCGGGCGGGGAGAGAGGATCAGGTCGCGCAAGCGCGGGGGGAAGCGCCGGTGTGCATCGAGGGCTACATCAACTGCACCGAGCGCATGCGCCTGCCGGGTGGCGTGCGCGGCAGGCAGGGAGCGCGCGGCGCGCGCCCGCCTGCTGCAGCCGCCTGCCTTACTGCGCGGTCCAGCCGCCGTCGATCTTCAGTTCCGCGCCGCGCATCTCGCTGGCGGCGTCGGAGCACAGGAACACCGCCAGCGCGCCGATCTGCGCGGGCGTGACGAACTGCGCCGAAGGCTGCTTCTCGCCCAGCAGCTTCACCGAGGCTGCTTCCACTGTCAGGCCCTCGCGCGCGGCGAGGGCGTCGATCTGCTGCTGCACCAGCGGCGTCAGCACCCAGCCGGGGCAGATCGCGTTGACGGTGATGCCGGTGCGCGCGGTTTCCAGCGCGGCCACCTTGGTCAGGCCGATCACGCCGTGCTTGGCCGCCACGTAGGCGGACTTGCCGGCCGAAGCGATCACGCCGTGCACCGAGGCGATGTTGATCACGCGGCCCCAGCCGCGCTGGCGCATCGCCGGCAGCGCGGCGCGCATGGCGTGGAAGGTGGCGCTCAGGTTGATGGCGATGACGGCGTCCCAGCGCTCGGCGGGGAAGTCCTCGATGGGGGCGACGAACTGGATGCCGGCGTTGTTGACGAGGATGTCGACGGCGCCGAAGCGTTGCGCCGCGAAGGCCAGCATGGCCTCGATCTCGGCGGGGCGGCTCATGTCGGCGCCGTGGTGCGCGGCGCGCACGCCAAGCGCCTCGATCTGCGCCAGTGCGCCGGCGGCGTCGCCGAAGCCGTTCAGCACGAGGTTGGCGCCGGCCTGCGCCAGCGCCTTGGCGATGCCGAGGCCGATGCCGCTGGTGGAGCCGGTGACGAGGGCGGTCTTGCCCGCGAGCGGGGCGGAAGAGGGGGAGGTAGTCATGAGGGTGGGGATCCTGTGCGTGATCAGACCAGGCCGGTCACATAGAAGGTGGCGATGACGAAGAACACGGCGAGCGTCTTGATCAGCGTGACCGCGAAGATGTCGCGATAGGACTCGCGGTGCGACAGGCCGGTCACCGCCAGCAGGGTGATGACCGCACCGTTGTGCGGCAGCGTATCCATGCCGCCGCTGGCCATGGCGACCACGCGGTGCAGGACCTCCAGCGGAATCTGCATTTCCTGCGCGGTCTTGATGAAGGTGTCCGACATCGCGGCCAGCGCGATGCTCATGCCGCCCGACGCCGAGCCGGTGATGCCGGCCAGGGTCGAGACGGAGACGGCGGCGTTGACCAGCGGGTTCGGGATGCTCTTCAATGCGTCACCGACCACCAGGAAGCCCGGCAGCGCCGCGATGACACCGCCGAAGCCGTATTCGGACGCGGTGTTCAGCGTGGCCAGCAGGGCGCCGGAGACGGCGGTCTTGGTGCCGTTGGCGAAGCGGTCGCGCACGCGGCCGAAGGCGGTCAGCATCACCAGCAGGATGCCGAGCAGCAGCGCGCCCTCGACGGCCCAGATCGCCACCACGCCCTTGATCGACACGTTCAGCGGAGCGTGCACGCCCGGCAGTATCGACGGATCCACCGTGTACTGGTCGCCGTACCACTGCGGGATCAGCTTGGTCAGCGCGAAGTTGGCCACGCCGACCAGGATCAGCGGAGCGATCGCCAGCACCGGATTGGGCAGGTCGGTCGAATCGACCCGCTCCGGTTCATTCAGCAGCGAATCGCCATAGCCTTCGCCGCGCGCGGCCGCCGCGCGGCGGCGCCATTCCAGGTAGGACAGGCCGACCACCACGATGAAGGCCGCGCCGATGGTGCCCAGCAGGGGCGCCGCCCAGGCGGTGGTCTTGAAGAAGGTGGTGGGGATGATGTTCTGGATCTGCGGCGTGCCCGGCAGCGAATCCATGGTGAAGCTGAAGGCGCCGAGGGCGATCGCGCCCGGCATCAGCCGCTTGGGGATATTGCTCTGCCGGTACAGTTCCGCGGCGAAGGGATAGACCGCGAACACCACCACGAACAGCGACACGCCGCCATAGGTCAGCAGCGCGCACACGGCCACGATGACCGCGTTGGCGCGCGAACGGCCGATGTACTTGATCGCCGCGGCGACGATCGACTCGGAGAAGCCGGACAGTTCGATCACCTTGCCGAACACCGCGCCCAGCAGGAACACCGGGAAGTACAGCTTGACGAAGCCGACCAGCTTCTCCATGAAGATGCCGGAGAACACCGGCGCCACGGCGCCAGGGTCGATCAGCAGGACGGCGCCGAGGGCGGCGACGGGGGCGAACAGGATCACGCTATAGCCGCGGTAGGCGACCAGCATCAGGAACGCCAGGGCGGCGATCACGATGATGAAGGACATCTTGTCTCCAATCGGATGGTCCGTGCGGACACGTTGTCGGGGGAAGGGATGGCACGCGGCGTACGTCGCGCCGTGCGGCGGCGTGGCATCGCACGAAGCGTGCCACTTGCCCGCAAAGCCTTGCCTGGCGCGGCCTGGCAGGCATCGGGGCGGTGTCTCGGCGCCTGCCGGCGGCCGCGCGCGCGGGGCGCGGGCCGGCGGCAGGTACAATTTGTCTCCAAATGGAGACGTCCACCGGCGCACCCGCAGCCACGCCGCGCGGCGGGGCCCCGCCGCGAAGCACGCGATGAAGCCTAAGAGCCCGCCATGTCTCCCGCATGACAGGGCTGCAATGCTGTCTCGCTATCGAGACCGCATTGTCTCCAACCAGAGAATTCGAGGTCGCCAGCGATACGCGACCCCCTTCGAGACAAAACAATGGATCTTCCGCGCAACGACGCCGCCAGCGGCGCCGACGGCAGCATCGGCATCGACCCCGGCGGTGACAGCGGCACGCTGCTGGCCGACTACGGCCACGTCAGGAAGCTGGCCATGCAGACGCTGTTCGACACGCTCGACCGTTCCAGCGAGGGCACCGTGGTGGTCGACCGCGACGCGCGCATCGTCTGGATCAACCGGCTCTACGCCGCACGCTTCGGCTTTACCGACCCGCGCGACGCCATCGGCCGCGACTGCGAGGCGGTCATCCCCAACAGCCTGATGCGCGAGGTCGTGACCAGCGGCGAGCCCATCCTGCTCGACATCCTGGAGAGCGGCCGCGATCCGCTGGTGGTCACGCGCCTGCCGATCAAGGACGGTCAGGGCCAGACCATCGGCGCGGTCGGCTTCGCTCTGTTCGACGAACTGCGTGCGCTGACGCCGCTGTTCAGCCAGTACTCGCGCCTGCAGGCCGAACTGATCGCCACGCGGCAGTCGCTGGCGCAGGCGCGCCGCGCCAAGTACACCTTCTCCAGCTTCGTCGGTACCAGCGCCGCCAGCCTGGAGACCAAGCGCCTGGCCCGGCGCGCCGCGCAGCTCGACTCGCCGGTGCTGCTGCTGGGCGAGACCGGCACCGGCAAGGAACTGCTGGCGCATGCGATCCACGGCGCCTCGGCGCGCGCCGACCAGCCGCTGGTCACCGTCAACGTCGCCGCCATCCCCGATGCGCTGCTCGAAGTGGAGTTCTTCGGCGCGGCCGCCGGCGCCTATACCGGCGCCGACCGCAAGGGGCGGGTCGGCAAGTTCGAGCTGGCGCACGGCGGCACGCTCTTCCTCGACGAGATCGGCGACATGCCGCTGCCGCTGCAGGGCAAGCTGCTGCGCGTGCTGCAGGACAAGGAGTTCGAGCCGCTGGGTTCGAACCGCATCGTGCGCGCCGATGCGCGCATCATCGCCGCCACCTCGGCCGACCTGCCGGCGCTGGTGGCACAGGGCAGGTTCCGCGCCGACCTGTACTACCGCCTCAACGTGCTGACCATCCAAGTGCCGCCCCTGCGCGAGCGTCCGGGCGATATCGAGGCGCTGTCCTATGCCATCCTCGACAAGCTCGCCACCCAGCGCGAGGCCGGTCACCTGGAACTGGACGAGGCCGCGTTGCGGCTGCTGTGCGCCTATCGCTGGCCGGGCAATGTGCGCGAGCTGCGCAATACGCTGGAGCGTGCCGTGATGCTGTCCGACAGCGAGCGCATCGACGCGCGCGCGCTGGCGCGCTTCGTCGGCGACGGGCGCGGCAGCGAGGTGTTGCCGCAAGCCGCCATGGAGGACGAACCGGCGCCGCCCGCCGAGGCCGCGCCGCTGCGCTACGAGGCGGCGATGCAAGCCTTCGAGCGGCAATTGCTGGCCGAGGCGCTGCGCGCCGCCGGCGGCCGCGTGGCGGAAGCCGCCCGTGCGCTCGGCATCGGGCGCGCCACGCTGTACAAGAAGATCGCCGCGCTGGGTATCGATGCCGGCGCCTCCCCGGCGGCGCCGGCGGCGGGCAGCCGCGCCTGAGCCCGCGCCGGCCCGCGCCGGCCTTCAGCGGAAGATGAAGGCCAGCACGGCCTCGCAATGCGCCTCGATGGTCTTCTCGCGCAAGGCGTCGATGCCGTGCGCATATTTCATTTCGGCGGTGAGCAGGTAGGGAACCTGGGCGATGGCGGTCACCATGTACAGCAGCATCACCGGATCGATCCGCGCGAGTCCGCCGGTCTGCCGGCTGACGACCTCGATCAGCGGCACGGTCAGGTCGTGGCGCGGGCGGATGAAGGCCTGCGCCATCCACTGCAAGCGCTCGGAGTCGCGATTGGCCTCCTGCATCATCAGGCGCGCGTGCTCGGGATGGCGCGCGCAATACCGCACATAGTTGCGGATGTACTCCTGCACCGCCTCCAGGGCGTAGCCCTGCGGACCGGGCCGGGGCGGCTCCAGTTCCTGCGCGAAGCGCTCGAACAGGTAGGTGACGCTCTCGCGCCAGAGGCTTTCCTTGTCGCCGAAGTAGTAGCGGATCATGGCGTGGTTGACGCCGGCCATCTCCGCGATCTCGCGCAGGCTGACTGCATCGAAACCACGTGTCGAGAACTGCTCCAGGGCGATGCCGAGTATCTGGGCTCGCGTCTGTTCACTTCGTTCCTGTTGTGCCTGCCTGGCAGTGCGCATCTACAGATTCCTCAGGGGTTCACGCCGGATGGCGCGATCGTCCAGGCGATCTGCGCCGCGGCCTGGAGCGTATCGCGTGGCGCCGCACGGCGTCGTTTCAGGGATTGTACTGAGCCGCGCTCGCTTGACGCTTCCGGAGCGCCATTGATAAATTATCCGAGTGGATAATTTTACGGCGGATGGCGCAGCGGTTTCCAGGGGGAAACGCTGCTCGCCGGGATCGCTTGCGGGCGAGGGGCGTGGAACGATGGCTGCAAATCTCGACTCGGTAACGTCGCCGGCCCGGCCGGAGGCCCCGGCCGCCGTGCCGGCCGGCGGCGACAGGCTCACGCTGCGCACGAAGCTCGGCTTCGGCATCGGCGATTTCGCCTTCAACCTGTACTGGCAGGCGACCACCCTGTACCTCCTGTACTACTACACGGACGTCGTCGGGCTGTCCGCGGCCACGGCGGGGTGGATCTTCGGCGCCGCCATGCTGTGGGACGCGCTGTGCGATCCGGTGGCAGGCTTCCTCGCCAACCGCACGCGCACCCGCTGGGGCCGCTATCGGCCTTACCTGCTGTTCGGCTGCATCCCGCTCGCGCTCAGTTTCATCGCGATGTTCTATCCGAGCGCGGCCACCGGCGATCGCCTGCTCGCCTTGGTGCTGGGCACGCACATGCTGTTCCGCACCGCCTACACCGTCCTGTCGATGCCCTATAACTCGCTGATGGCGACGCTGACGCGCAGCAGCCAGGAGCGCGGCGGCCTGGCCGCCGCCCGCATGGTCTGCGCCAGCAGCGCCGGCCTGCTGGTGGCGCTGCTGACACTGAAGCTGGTGCATGGGTTCGGCGCGGGCGACGAGAAGCAGGGCTTCCTGGCGGTGATGACCCTGTACGCGGTGGTGTCGCTGCCGGTCTTCCTGCTGACCTTCCTTTCCACCGAGGAGCGCGTGCAAGCCGATGCGCACACCCTCTCCGTGCGCGACGCCCTGGCGGTGGTGCTGCGCAACCGCGCCTTCCTGCTGGTCTGCGGCATGTCGGTCGCGCTCATGGCCGCCGGTACCTTCCTGTCCAAGACACTGCCCTATGTGCTGAAGTACGCCCTGCACCGGGAAGACCTGATCGGCACCGCGCTCGGCGTGGTCGCACTCCAGGTCTTCATCGCCGTGCCGCTGTGGGCATGGCTGATGCGGCGCACGTCGAAGCGATTGGTGGCCCTGGCCGGCGGCGGGCTTGCCATCGGCGCCTATGCCGTGCTCGGCGCGCTCGGCACGCCGGGTGTGCCCGCCTTGCTGCTGCTGCTGGGCGTGATCGGCTTCGCCAGCGCCGCCACCCTGCTGGCGTCGTGGGCCATGATCCCCGACACCGTGGAGTACGGGGAGTGGCGCACCGGCATCCGCGGCGAAGGCACGATCTTCGGCGTGATCGCCTTCGCGCAGAAGGGCGCGCTCGCCATCGCCGTCGGCGGCGTCGGCCACCTGCTCGGCGCGCTCGGCTTCGCCGCCAACCAGGCCCAGGCGCCGGCGACCCTCGACGGCATCTGGGCCATGCTGTGGCAGGGGCCGATGGCGCTGCTCGTGGTGGGCATGGTGTTCGCCTACTTCTACCCGGTGACGCCGGGCATGCATCGGGATCTGCTGCACGAACTGGGGCGGCGCCGGGCCGCTGCCGGCGCCGCGCCCTGATCGCCGCGAGCTTCCCCTGAACCTCCGTTTCTTCGTTGACCGCGCGGTCCCCGCCGCGCGCTCGGACTCTCGCGCCCTTGGCGCAGCCATTCCAACCCGGAACCACCCGATGCCCGAACTTCATCCTCCCGGCAGGGAAGCCATGCCGTCGTCCCCGCCTGCCGCGGCTTCCTGCTCCTCCCGCGCCGATCCCGACCTGCGTGCCAGCGAGACCGAGTCGCGCATGACCGACGACGAACGCTTCTCGCTGCTGTACAGCCTGATGGTGCGGGTCTTCGGCCGCACCGAGAGGGAGCCGCGCGTGCCGGCGGAACTGCCCGTCATCGCGGGCTACACCAGCGGCGTGCCTCGCCTCGGCATCCCGTCCCTGAAGATGGCGGATGCGAGCCTGGGGCTGCGCCACACCGGCGGCCAGGGCGACGGTGCCACCGCCTTTCCCGCCGGTCTCGCGCTGGGCGCGAGCTTCAATCCGGCGCTGGCGCGGACCATCGGCTGCGTGATCGGCAAGGAGGCGCGCGCGCGCGGCTTCAACGTGGCGCTGGGCGGCGGCATCAACCTGGTGCGCGAGGTGCGCAACGGCAGGAACTTCGAATACGTCTCCGAAGATCCCCTGCTGTCCGGCCTGGTGGGGGCCGGCATGGTCCGCGGCACGCAGGAGGAAGGCGTGCTCGCGGTGCTCAAGCACGTCTCGCTCAACGCCAGCGAAACCAACAAGTTCTTCCTGGATGCCGTCATCGATCCGGCCGCGCATCGCGAGAGCGACCTGCTGGCCTTCCAGATCGCCATCGAGCAAAGCGAGCCGGGTGCCTTGATGGGGGCGTACAACCTCGTCAACGGCGCCTATGCCTGCGGCAACCGCGCCCTCCTGCAGGAGACGCTCAAGGACGCGATGGGCTTCAAGGGCTGGGTGATGTCGGACTGGCTGGCCGTGTACGGCTGGGAGTTCGCCCTGAACGGGCTCGACCAGCATTCCGGCGCGCAGCTCGATGCGCAGGAATGGTTCAACGGGCCGCTGCGGCAAGCGTACGAGGATGGCAAGGTGCCCAAGGCGCGCATCAGCGAGATGGTCCGGCGCATGCTGCGCTCCTACTATGCGGTGGGCATCGACCAGGAACGCCCCTGCGGGCCGGTCGACTTCGCCGCGCATCACGGCGTGGCGCTGGAAGCGGCGCGCCAGGGCATCGTGCTGCTGAAGAACGAGCGGGAGGCGCTGCCGCTGGCGCCGGGCAAGGGCAGGATCGCCGTGATCGGCGGCTATGCCCAGGCCGGCGTGCTGTCCGGCGACGGCTCGAGCCAGGTCATGCCGCCCGCCGGTTATGCGGCGCAGATCCCCGCACGCAGCCATCCCTTGCTGGGGCCCACCACCATGCGGCTGTTCGGGCCGTCGCCACTGGCGGCGCTGCGCCAGCGCTTCCCGGAAGCGGCCGTGTCCTACGACAGCGGCGCGCATATCGCCGAGGCGGTGGCGCTGGCCAGGCGTTGCGACACCGTCATCGTGCACGCGATCCGGCACGAGGGTGAGCGCTTCGACAGCCCGGACATGACCCTGCCGTTCGGGCAGGACGCCCTGATCGACGCGCTCGCGAGCGTCCATGACAACGTCATCGTCGTGCTGCAGACCGGCAATCCGGTGGCGATGCCGTGGCACGCCAAGGTAAGGGCCATCGTGCAGGCCTGGTATCCGGGGCAGGCGGGAGCGCAGGCCATGACCGAGGTGCTGGCGGGCGACGTCAACCCGTCCGGGCGCCTGCCGGTCACGTTCCCGGCCAGCGTCGAGCAGACCCCCCATCCGCGCCTGCCGGGTGCCGACGTCGAACTGGGCACGCCCATCCGCGTGCACTACCACGAGGGCGCCGAGGTCGGGTACCGCTGGTTCGCCCGCACGGACAGGCAGGCGCTGTTCGCCTTCGGCCATGGACTGAGCTACACCCGGTTCGCCTACGCCGACCTGCGCATCGATGCCGGCGAGACCGTCACGGCGACCTTCACGGTGACCAACACCGGGGCGCACGAGGGTGCGGACGTGCCTCAGCTGTACCTGACGGAAGCGGCCGGCGACGTGCGCATGCGCTTGCTCGGCTTCCAGCGCGTCTTCCTCCGTCCGGGGGAGTCCGCGCGCGTCAGCGTGCGCGCCGATGCGCGCCTGCTCGCGCGCTTCCAGGCCGCCGAGGCGCACTGGCGCATCGACGCCGGCCGCTACCGCCTCGCGCTCGGGCGCTCCGCCGGGGAGCTCGTCCTGCATGGCGATGCCGAGCTCGAGGAGCGGACCTTCGGCCGTTGAGTCCCATGGCGGCGGTGCCGCGCCCTGCGCGCCGCCGCCACGCCGGGCCCGCACATACCAGAACAAAGCAAGAGGAGGAGAATCATGCAGAAGACGATCATCAGGTTTCCCCAGTCCACGAAGTCGATCGCATCGCCCGCATCGCCCGCATCGCCCGCATCGCGCAAGTGGCCCAAGTCCCTGGCCGGCGCGGCCTTGCTGGCATCGGCCGCCGGCGTCGCGCACGCGCAGTCCGGCGTGACCCTGTACGGTGTGATCGACGTGCCGATCGAATACATCAATCACCTGGCCGGCAGCGCACCGACGATCAACCCGGTCACCGGCGCCGTGACATCGAAGCCGGGCGGGAACAAGTTCGGCATGGAGACCAACGGCGGGCTGTCGGGGTCGCGCTGGGGCCTGCGCGGCGTCGAAGATCTCGGGGGCGGCCTGCAGGGGCTGTTCGTGCTCGAGAGCGGCTTCGGTGCCGACACCGGCCAGTCGCTGCAGGGCGGGCGCCTGTTCGGGCGCAAGGCCTATGTCGGCCTGCAGAGCGACCGTCTCGGCCAGATCGCGCTCGGCCGGCAGGACACGACCATGTTCACCATGCTGGGCAACTTCTCGCCGAGCAAGTATGCCCTGCTGTTCGAGCCGATCGTTGCGCTGCTGGGCACGACCTACGGGCAGGACAACGTGATCAGCTACCAGGCGGTCAAGGGGCCGGTGACGGTCAAGGCCCACTACAGCTTCGGCGTCGGCACACCGGCCTTCGGGCTGACGCCGCTCGCGGGGCAGGGCGCGGGCGAGACGCCGGGCCACGCCAGGGACAACACCGCCTACGGCGCGGGCGCGATGTACCTGGACAACCGCTTCGGCGTGACGGCCAGCTATGACCAGTGGAACCCCGCCGCAACGGCCGGCAGTCCCGGCACGGTGAAGAAGGCGGCGCTGGCCTTCGCCTACTACCTGCCGCGCACGAAGTTCGTGGCAGGCTACCGCTGGGGCCAGAACAAGGACGCGGGCGGCAACACGCTGCTGCGCGACGATTTCTGGTGGGTCGGTGTCAACCACGACCTGACTTCGGCGCTGTCGCTGAGCCTTGCGTACTACTACGACAATCAGAAGATCCTGCGCACGAACGCGGTGCAGCCGGCGCTCAATCCGGTCAACCCGTGGCAGGTGAACCTGATTGCGGACTACGCCTTCTCCAAGCGCACCGACGTCTATCTGACGGTCGCTTATGTGAAGAACTCCGGCCTGAACTTCGATTCGGCGGCAATCAGCTTTGCCAACGGCGCTTACCTGACGCCGGGCAGCAACAGCCAGATCGGCGCGGCCATGGGTATCCGCCACAAGTTCTAGTCCACTGAATCATTGAAATGGGCGGGGAAGGACATGGTATGCGGGCCATCGCTCGCGCGGCGGGCTCGATCGGTTCGATCGGCTCGATTGACGCGGCAGGCCGGGCGCCGCGAGGATAGACATCATGCAACACGGAAACCGCAACGTTATGTTCTCCAGGCAGCTACGCCCGGCGCGATGGATCGGCGCCGCCATCGTCTTGGCAGCGGCCGGCGCGGCCGCCGCCATGTTCGCCACGCGAGCCGGCACGGCGGCGCCCGCCGCGGCCGGGGCCGCGCCCCAGGTCATCCTCGGCGATGGCGTCCATGGCCCGCGCGGGATGGCCTGGGTACCCGGCGGCGCCTACCGCATGGGCAGCGACAGCCCGCTCGCGCAGGACAACGAGCGTCCGGCGCACACGGTGCGCGTGCACGGATTCTGGATGGACCGGCACCACGTGACCAACGACGAGTTCAGTGCCTTCGTGGCGGCCACCGGCTATGTCACCACCGCGCAGAGGACACCGGACTGGGACACGATCAAGGTACAGCTGCCGCCGGGCACGCCGCCTCCGCCCACCGGCGCGCTGGTGCCCGGCGGCCTCGTCTTCGTCGGCACGGAGCACCCGGTGCCGCTGCAGGACTACTCGCGCTGGTGGCGCTACGTGCCAGGCGCGGACTGGCGCCATCCGCAGGGACCGGGCAGCTCGATCGAGGGCAAGGGCGACCACCCCGTCGTGCAGGTGTCCTATGAGGACGCCGAGGCCTATGCCAGGTGGGCGGGCAAGCGCTTGCCGACCGAGGCGGAATGGGAGTTCGCGGCGCGCGGAGGCCTGGAGCAGGCGACCTACGCCTGGGGCGACAGCTTCGCCCCGGACGGCAGGCAGATGGCCAACGTCTGGCAAGGGCAGCAGGCGCAGCCCTTTCCCGTGATCAGTCCCAAGGCCGGCGGCGCCGCCGGCACCAGCGCCGCCGGCACGTTCCCCGCCAACGGCTATGGACTCTACGACATGACGGGGAACGCCTGGCAATGGGTGGCCGACTGGTACCGCGCCGACCAGTTCGCGCGGGCCGCGGCGGACGCTGCGGCCGCGGTCGATCCGCACGGCCCCGGCGACAGCTGGGATCCTTCCGAGCCCGGCGTGCCCGAGCACGCGCCCCGGCGGGTGATCCGCGGCGGCTCCTTCCTGTGCAACCAGGACTATTGCCTGAGCTATCGCCCGAGTGCCCGGCGCGGGACCGACCCGTACAGCAGCATGTCGCACCTGGGCTTCCGGCTGGTGATGGACCAGCAGGCCTGGCATCCGGCGCGGTCGGCCAGCGCGCCCGCAGCGCCCGCCGTGCTGGCCGCCGCGATGCCCTGAGCCCGCATCAGTCCCCGCATCAACCCCCGCATCAACGCGGCAGGGCCCCGCCCGCCGCACCGTCTCAATCTCGAGGAGGCGCTATGCCCTTACCGAAACGAACGCACCAGGGCGTCCTGCGCCTGGTCCTGGCCCTGGGCAGCATGCTGCTGCCCGCCGCGCATGCCGGCACGCTGCCTGCGCAGCCAGGCCCGCAGCCGGCCCGGCCGAACATTGTGTGGATCACGGTGGAAGACATCACCACTTTCCTCGGCGCCTACGGCGACCGGGAAGCGATGACGCCGAACATCGACCGGCTCGCCAGGGAGGGCGTGCTGTACACCCACGCCTACCAGGCCGCGGGGGTGTGCGCGCCCGCGCGCGCCGCCCTGATCACCGGCATGTACCCGACCTCGGTGGGCGCGCAGCACATGCGCACGGGCCCCGGTGAAATCCAGATTCCCGGGCGCGCCATGGCGCCGAAGCCGGACGGCATACCGGCGACCTATTCCGTGGTGCTGCCCGAGCAGGTCAAGGCCTTCCCCGAGTACCTGCGCAAGGCGGGCTACTACACCTCCAACAATCAGAAGCAGGACTACCAGTTCGAAGCGCCGGTCACGGTGTGGGACGAGAACGGCCCCGCCGCCTCCTTCCGCAACCGCCCGGCTGGAAAGCCGTTCTTCTCCATCTTCAACTTCTTCCTGACCCACGAGTCCATGGTGGCACTGCGCAAGGATCCGCTGCGCGTGGATCCCGCCCAGGTCGCCGTGCCGCCGATCTTTCCGGACTCGCCTGCGGTGCGGGGCGACATCGCCCGCATGTACACGAATATCCGGATGATGGACGACCAGGTCGGCGAGTTGATCCGGATGCTCAAGGAAGATGGCCTGTACGACAACACCATCATCTTTTTCTTCTCCGACAACGGCGGCAACCTGCCGTGGATGAAGCGCGAGATCCTGGAGCGCGGCACGCATGTGCCGCTCATCGTGCGCTTTCCCGGCGGCGCGCACGCCGGCACGCGCGCCCGCGAGCTGGTCAGCGGGGTCGATCTCGCGCCCACGGTGCTCTCTCTCGCCGGCGTGCCGGTCCCGGCCTATATGCAGGGCCAGGCCTTCCTCGGCGCGCAGCGGGCCAAGGTGGCGCGCCGCTACGTGTTCGCCGCGCGCGACCGCATGGATACCGAGTACGACCGGGTGCGGATGGTGCGCGACGGACGTTACCGCTATCTCTACAACTACATGCCGGAGCGGCCCTACTACCAGGACCTCAAGTTCCGCCTGATGCTGCCCATGATGCGCGACATCCTGCAGCGCAAGGCGGACGGCACGCTGCCGGCCGCCACCGCGGCGTGGTTCGGGCCCAAGCCGGTGGAAGAGCTCTACGACGCCGAGCGCGATCCGTGGGAACTGCACAACCTGGCGGACGATCCGCGCTACCGGGCCAAGCTGGAGGAACTGCGGCAAGCCTTCCATGACTGGACGGCCCGCTATGGCGACATGGGCGGCATTCCCGAGCGCGACATGCTCAAGCAGATGTGGCTGGGCGGCGACAAGCCGCCCGCCACCGCGCTGCCAGAGGTCCGCGAGGTGGCCGAGGCGGGCGGCGGCGTGCGGATCGCCTGCGCCACGCCGGGGGCATCCATCGGCTACTGGATCGAACGCCCGGGCGCCGCGCAGGTTCCGCCCCGGCATGTGGTGCAGAGCTGGGACTACGAGCGCCTCGCCGGCGAGATGCTCGGCAAGGGCTTCGCCAAGGTCGGCGACATGCGGCCGGTGCCGCAGGCATGGACCGTCTACGACAACGAAGTCATCGCGCTGAAGCCGGGCGAGATCCTGCACGTCAATGCGATGCGCATCGGCTATGCGCCGGCGCGCATCGACTACGTCGACGGCAAGACGTCGGCGCCCGGGCAGGACTGAGGCGTGCCGGCGGATCGCCGGTGCGCGGTGCGCCGGTGCGCCGGATGCCCCCGGGCGTCCGGCCTGCGCTTGCGCCGCATCGATGCATGGAGAGCCTGAAAAACATGGAGAGAGTGGAGAGTCGGATGTCTTATGCGATTTACCCCGGCCTGCGGGACAAGACCGTCGTCGTCACGGGCGGCGGCAGCGGCATCGGGGCGGAAATGGTGAGCGCCTTCGCGCAGCAGGGCGCGCGCGTCCACTGCATCGATATCAGCGAGGCGGACACCGCGCGCCTGCGGCAGGCACTGGCCGCCGAGGGCCTGCCTATCACCTGCCACGTCTGCGACCTGCGCGACCTGGACGCCACCGCGGCGGTTTTCGCCCGCATCGCGCGCGACGGCGCGCCGATCGGCGTGCTGGTCAACAACGCCGGCCGGGACGACCGGCATCGGGTCGAGGCCATCACGCCCGCCGTCTGGGAGGACTGCATGGCCGTCAACCTGCGCCACCAGTTCTTCTGCGCCCAGCTGGCGGCGGCCAGCATGCGCACGGCGCAGGCCGGCGTCATCCTCAATATGGGATCGGCTTCCTGGCATGTGGCCGTGCCGGACCTTGCCGCCTACATGACGGCGAAGGCCGGCATCGAGGGCCTGACGCGCGGGCTGGCGCGCGACCTCGGCCGTGATGGCATCCGCGTCAACTGCATCGTCCCCGGCGCGGTGCGCACGCCGCGCCAGATGCAGCTGTGGCAGACGCCGGAGAGCGAGGCGCGGCTGATGCAGGGCCAGTGCCTGCCGGTGCGCATCGAACCGCGGCATGTGGCGGCCATGGCGCTGTTCCTGGCGTCGGACGATGCCGGCTGCTGCTCGGGACGGGAGTACTTCGTCGACGCAGGGACATTCGGCCTATGAACGGCATCCATCCCACCTGCCTGTGGCCGCTCGCTGCCGGCCTCGGCGAGGGCCCGGTCTGGCACCGTGAGTCCGGCGCGCTCTACTTCGTCGACATCCTGGGCGGCAGCATCCATCGCCTGGCCGTGGCGACGGGCGCCACCACGACCTGGCCGCTCGCCGGCCGGCCGGGCTTTCTGCTGCCGTTCGCCGACGGCTCGTTCCTGTGCGGCATGCAGCATGGGCTCTACCGCTTCGATCCGGCCGACGGCTCGTGCCGCAAGCTGCTGGAAGTCGAGCCGGAGCTGCCGGGGAACCGCATCAACGACGGTTTCGTCGATCCCGCCGGGCGGCTCTGGTTCGGCACCATGGACGATGGCGAGTCGGCCGCGAGCGGGTCCCTCTACCAGCTCGGCGACGACGCCAGGCTGATGTGCCGCGACCAGGGCTATGTCATCACCAACGGCCCCGCCATGAGCCCCGACGGGCGCACGCTGTACCACGGCGACACCGTTGCGCGCCAGGTCTATGCCTTCGATGTCGGGCCGGATGGCGCCCTGTCGCGCAGGCGGGTATTTGCCCGGCCTTGCGGCGAGGGGTATCCGGACGGCATGGCGGTCGATGCCGATGGCTGCCTGTGGATCGCCATCTTCGGCGGGGCGCGGATCGAGCGCTGGTCCGCCGATGGCCGCCTGGCCGGCACCGTGCGCCTGCCTTGCGACCAGGTCACCAAGCTGGCCTTCGGCGGAGACGACCTCCGGACCGTCTACGTCACCACCGCGCGCAAGGGACTTGGCGCCGAGGCCCTGCAGCGGCAGCCGCTGGCCGGCGGCCTGTTCGCGTTCCGGGCACCCGTGGCCGGCCTGCCGCAGGGGATCTGCCGCGCCTGGCCCTGAACGCCTGGCTCAGCCCTGGCGGTACACGTCCGGCCGCAGGATCTCCATATGCGCCTGGGGCGCGTGCAGCGGCGTGAAGCCGAAGCGGGCGTAGAGCCCCGCCGCGGTCGACGTGACCAGGGTGAAGCGGCGCAGCCGCGCCAGCGCCGGGCAGGCCATCACGGCCTCCATCAGCCGGCGCGACACGCCCTGGCCGCGGTGGGTTTCGAGCACGAATACGTCGACCAGGTAGGCGAAGGTGGCCTGGTCGGTGATGACGCGGGCGAAGCCGACCTGCCGGCCCGTGGCGGTGTCGTAGGCGCCGAAGCACAGCGCGTGGCGGATGGACCGTTGCACGGTGTCCAGGTCGATGCCGCGCGCCCAGGTCGAGCGGTTCGACAGGAAGTCATGGATCATCGGGATGTCGAGGCGATCCCGGTCGGTGGAGATGTCGATGGGCATGAGGGTCCGTGTGGGTGAGGACGCGTCGAAGGCAACTCTTGCCTGCCGCTGCCTGCCGCTGCCTGTCGTGGCCATGGCACGCGGCCAGGCGGGCGTGGCGCTGGCGTACCATGGTAGCGCCACGCCCGCCCGCGATCCCGCCGGCCCCGTCCTGCGCGCGCGGGCAGGCATGGCATGGGGCGGACGGAGCCCGGCATCTTGACAGCGGAGCGGCAGTTCATCTAGTTTACTGGATAATTATTCCAATAAACTGGAAATCATGGATATCAATGCCACCATCGCGTCCCGCGTACGCGCGCTGCGCGATGCGCAGGGCTGGTCGCTGGAGGCGCTCGCCGAGCGCAGCAAGGTAAGCCGCTCCACCATCTCGCTGATCGAGCGCGGCGCCAGCAGCCCCACCGCCGTGGTGCTGGAGCGGCTGGCCACGGCGCTCGGCGTTGCGCTGGCGTCGTTGTTCGAGCTGGCGCCGGACGATGGGGCGGCCGAGCCGTCGCCGCTGTCCCGCTCGCGCGAACAGGCGCTCTGGACCGACCCGGAATCCGGCTATGTGCGGCGCAACCTGTCGCCTGCCGTGCCTTCGCCGATCCAGCTGGTCGAGGTGCAGTTCCCGCCGGGGCAGCGCGTGGCCTACGACACCGGCATGCGTGACAGCGATCTGCACCAGCAGCTCTGGATGCTGGAAGGGGTGATGGAGTTGCGGGTCGGCGACGCGCCGTGGCGGCTCGAGGCGGGCGACTGCCTGGCGATGCGGCTGGACCGTCCCATCGTTTTCCACAATCCCGGGCGCAGGGCGGCACGCTACCTGGTGGCGCTGAGCAAGCAACCCTTCCACGATCCGCGCGGCCGCTGAGGGCGCGCCGGCGAGAACCCGGCGCCAACACATCGCCCCGGCCATGCCTGCGCATCCACCACGGACCCACTATGGACCCCACTATGGACACCACCAGGGAACCCGCCATGGAATCCATCGTCCTGCGCCGGCTCGGCGCCGAGGAGGCAGCCGGCCGCGCCGGCGCGCTGGCCGACGTGCTGATCGATTGCGTCGAAGGTGGCGCCTCGGTCAGCTTCATGCTGCCGCTCTCCCGCGCCACCGCGCAGGCCTTCTGGCAAGGCGTGGCGCAGGGCGTGGCGCGTGGCGAGCGCATCCTGCTGGTGGCCGAGGACGCGCAGGGCGAGATCCTCGGCACCGTGCAGCTGATCACCGCGCAGCCGGAGAACCAGCCCCACCGCGCTGACGTGGCGAAGATGCTGGTGTGCCGCCGGGCGCGGCGCCGCGGCGTGGCCCGGCGCCTGATGGCGGCGCTCGACGCGGCGGCCCGCGCGGCCGGCAAGTCGGTGCTGGTGCTCGATACCGTCACCGGCGGCGATGCCGAGCGGCTCTACGAGCGCGCCGGCTGGCTGCGTGTCGGCACGGTGCCGAACTACGCGCTGATGCCGGACGGCAGCTTGTGCGGCACCACCTTTTTCCACAAGCAGCTTGCCTAGGACGTGGCTGAGACACCGGTCAGGGAAACCTGTCAGACTGTCGCCCATGATGGCGCGCCGCCATTGTCCGAGGACATCGCCATGGAACGTGAAGCCTTTGTCCAGGCCCTGACGCAGGAGGGCTACAGCGAATTCGTGCTGGTCACGCGCGAGGCCGGCGCGCTGGCAGAGCACAGCCACTCCTTCGAGGCCAAGGCGCTGATCCTGTCGGGCGAGATCGAACTCCTTGCCGCCGGCGAGGAGCGGCTGTACCGTGCCGGCGACGTGTTCCACCTCGCGGCCGGCCAGCCGCATGCCGAGCGCTATGGCGCGCAGGGCGTGCAGTCCCTGGTCGGCCGCCGCTGAGGCGCCTGCCTGGTGGCATTTCTTTCCTCCCCTTACCGCACATGGACAAACTGCTGGCCCTGAAGATGTTCGTCGAAACCGTGGACGCGCGCGGCTTTTCCGCGGCGGCACGGCGCCTGGAGGTGGCCACCTCCTCCGTCACCCGCACGCTCGACGGACTGGAGGCGGAACTCGGCGCGGTGCTGCTCAACCGTTCGACGCGCCAGGTCACGCTGTCCGAGGCCGGCGCGGCCTACTACCAGCGTGCGCGCGGCATCCTGGAGGCGGTGGCCGAGGCCGACGCGCTGGTCGCCGACCGCGGCGATGCCCCGGTGGGGCAGTTGCGCGTTTCGCTGCCGGTGGCCTTCGGCCGGCGTTGCATCGCGCCCTTCCTGGCCGGGTTCATGGCGCGCTACCCCCAGCTCGAACTGGAGGTGACCATGACCGATGAGATCGTCGACCTGCTGCGCGAGCGTATCGACGTGTCGATCCGCCTGGGCAGCGCGGCCTCCTACGACGACGTGGTCGCGCGCGAGATCGGCGTGTTCCGCCGGCGCGTGGTGGCGAGTCCGGCCTACCTGGCGCGCTATGGCATCCCGGCGGCGCCCGCCGACCTGGCCGACGCCGGTCGCGAGTGCCTGCGCTTCAGCTATGGGGCCAGCCAGCAGGTGTGGACCTTCGGGCGCGGCGACGAGGCCATCCAGGTGCCGGTCGGCGGGCGCTCGCGCAGCAACAATGCCGAGGTGCTGCACGAACTCGCCCTGGCCGGCAGCGGCATCGCCCTGCTGCCGGACTGGATGGTGGACGGCGACATCGAGGCCGGGCGGCTCAGCACGCTGTTCGCGGACTGGACGGTCAATCCGAACCAGGCCACCTCCGCCATCACTGCGCTTTACCTGCCCAGCCAGCGCGGCTCGCGCCGCATCGCGGCTTTCCTCGATTTCCTTGCGCAGCTGCCGGGGCCGACCGGGCAGGCCGCGGCGGTGCCCTGAGCGCTGGCGGGTCCGGGGCGCCACCGCCGGCTCAGCCGCCGAGGCGGCGTGCGAAGAACGACAGGATCTCGTCGCGCGCGCGCAGCGTCGGCTGTCCCGCTTCGTCGATCAGGTGGGCGGTCACCACGCTGTGCGGGCTGCCTACCACCTGGGCGAAGAAAGGCGGCGGGGCCGGATGGGCGGCGCTGTCCGGCAGCACGCGCGCGACGAAGCGCTCGCCCAGCGCCTCGCGGAAGGCGGCGAAGCGCTGGGCCCGGCAGTGGCGGTCGCCGTCGAAGCGGTAGGCCAGCACGGTCAGGTCCTCGCGCTCCAGGCGCTCCCGCACCGCCGCCAGTTCGTCCGGCGCCATGCCGGTGCCGGCCGGGTCGTCGAGCGGCAGCGAGGGCTGGCACATCACCGGCGCCAGCATGGCCGGCTCCAGCATCATCGACAAGGCGAAATTCCCGGTGAAGCACATGCCGATGGCGCCGACCCCGGGGCCGCCGCATTGCGCGTGCGCCAGCCGCGCCAGCGCGCGCAGCCACTGCATGGCCGGGCTCGGCGCGCCGCCCGCCAGGGCGCGGAACTCGGCGCTGACGCAGGCCCGGCGGAAGGTGGCGATGCCCTCCTCGACCTGCGGCAGCGCGCCGTCGCGCCCGAACAGCGAGGGCATGTAGACGGTGAAGCCGGCCGCGCGCACCCAGCGGCTGAAGCGCGCCACCTGCGGGCTGATGCCCGGCATCTCGGTCATCACGATCACGGCGGGGCCACTGCCGGTCACGTGCACGACCTTGCTCACGCCGTCCAGCGTGATGCGGCGCGGTTCGAAGTCGTCGAGCGGATCGTCGGCCTGCGGGTCTTGGGGCGTTTCCATCGGTCTGTCTCCTGGTGGATGGCATGGGCGCGCCGGCTGGCGCGCTGCTTGTATTGGAGCGTTCGCAGGGGCAGAATGGCAGCGTCTGAAATGACTCGTTTCAAGCGAAATCCGACATGCACGATTTCACCGTCGTGATCCTCGAAGGGGCCTATGCCAGCAGCGTCGCGGTGACGCAGGACATGCTGGCGGCGGCCGCGGCGCTGGCACCCCGGGCGGGCGTGGCCGCGCCGCGCTGGCGCCTGTGCTCGCTCGCCGGCGGGCCGGTGCGGCTGCAGGGCGGGCTGTCGGTGCAGACCGCGCGGCTGCCGGCGCGCGCGGGCCGGGACCGCTCGCTGTGGGTGCTGCCCGGGCTCGGGCTGGCCACGCCGGCGGCGCTGCGGGCGCGCCTGGCCAGCGCCGAGGCGGGTGCGGTGGCGGCCGCGCTGGCGCGCCACGCCGCGGCCGGCGGCACCGTGGCCGCCGCCTGCTCGGCGGTGTTCCTGCTGCGCGATGCCGGCCTGCTGCAGGGGCGGCGCGCCACCACCTCGTGGTGGCTGGCGCCGCTGCTGCAGGCGATGGCGCCGGCGTGCCGCGTCGATGCCGACCGCATGGTGTGCGCCGACGGCCCGGTGACCACCGCCGGCGCGGCCTTCGCCCAGACCGACCTGATGCTGCACCTGCTGCGCGAGCGCTGCGGCAGCGCGCTGGCCGAGCAGGTCGCGCGCATGCTGCTGGTCGACGGCCGCCAGGCACAGGCGCCCTTCATCGTGCCGGAGGCGATGGCCAGCGGCAACGACCTGGTGGCGCGCCTGGCGGCCAGGGTCGAGGCGGCGCTGCCGGCGCCGCCATCGGTGGCGGAACTGGCGCGGGCCTTCTGCATGTCCGAGCGCACGCTGGCGCGCCATGTGCAGAAGGCCACCGGCAAGAGCACGCTGGCGCTGGTGCAGAGCGTCAGGCTGCGGCGCGCCAGGGCGTTGCTGGAGGGCAGCCGGATGACGGTGGAGCAGGTGGCCGAGGCGGTCGGCTACCAGGATGCGACGGCGTTGCGGCGCCTGATGCGCAAGGTGGCGGGGGCCAATCCGGGCCGCTTCCGCCAGGCGGGGGTGGCGGCGTAGTGGTTGAGTCGTGGTGGCGGCGTGGGGTGCCGGCTCAGTCCTGCGGCGTGGACTCCAGACCGTCGATATCGAAGCCCTGGGCGGCCAGCCGTTCCACCAGGGCCTGCAGCCGCGCCGAGTCCACGTGCGGGGTGCGCGACAGGATCCACAGGTACTGGCGTTTCGGTTCGCTGACGGCGGCCAGCGTGTAGTCGGGGTCGAGGTCGATCACCCAGTAGTCGCCCCAGACGAAGGGCAGGAAGCCCAGCCATGCCGGCGCGAAGCGGACCTGCAGGCGCGCCGAGGCGGCGCCGCCGACCTGGCGCGCCACGCCGTCGGCTTCGCTGGTGCCACCGCTGCGGTTGCTGCAGCGGTTGGTGATGGCGAGCTTGCCGCCGGCGGCCAGCGCGTAGGTCGCGGTGGCGTGGCCGATGCACTCGCGCTGGAAGGGGTTCGGATACCTGGCGATCTCATACCAGGTGCCGAGATAGCGCTCGACCGCGAGTGCCGGTACCGGCTGCAGCGGCGCCGCGGCCTGCTCGGCGGCGTGCGCGGGGCCCAGCCACAGCAGCGCGGCGCAGGCGAGCAGCGGGATCCGGAAAGACGACATGTAGAGGCTCCTTGGGCGGGACAGGCGGGCGGCACCGGGGGGCGGTGCCGTGCGCCGCCGCAACGATAGCACCAGTCGCCGCGGGCGGGCACCGCGCCGGTGGCGGCGTGCTAGAGTCTGCGCAGGAACCACGACGGGTGCATGACGGATGCATGACGGCACAGGCGGGCGCACATGAAGACGCTGCTGATCATCTACCACACGATGACGGGAGGCACCCGGCAGATGGCCGAGGCGGCGGCCGCGGCGGCGCGCGCGCAGGCCGGTGTCGAGGTCAGGCTGCAGCGCGCGCAGGACACCGTGGCCGAGGATGTGCTGGCGGCCGACGGCTACCTGTTCGCCACGCCGGAGAACCTCGCCGCCATGTCGGGCCTGATGAAGGATTTTTTCGACCGCTGCTATTACGCGGCGCTCGACCGCGTCAACGGGCGGCCCTACGCCGCCATGATCTGCGCCGGCAGCGACGGCCAGAACGCGCTGCGCCAGATCGACCGCATCGCCACCGGTTGGCGTCTCAAGAGCGTCGCTGCCGGGCTCATCGTCTGCACCCATGCGCAGACGCCCGAGCGCATCCTCGCGCCCAAGACCGTCGAGGCCGATGACCTGGCGCGCTGCGCGGAGCTGGGCGCGGGCCTGGCGGCGGGGCTGGCGCTGGGCGTGTTCTAGCCGTGCCCGCCACTCCCGCCACTCCCCGCGCCGGACGCCACTCTCCGCGCCGGACGGGCGTGGCCAGCCGGATTCAGCCGGCCAGGGCCATCCCGGCGTTCTCTTCGGCCGGTGCCGGCAGGGCTTCCACCATCACCGGCACGCGCGGGGCGACCGCGCACATCAGCTCGTAGCCGAGCGTGCCGGCGGCCGCCGCCACGCGGTCGATCGGCACGTGCCGTCCCCACAGTTCCACCGGCGTGCCGACGCCGGCCGCCGGGCAGTCGCTCAGGTCGACCGCGAGCATGTCCATGGAGACGCGCCCGACCGTGCGGCTCTCGACCCCGTCGACCCATACCGGGGCGAAGTGCCCGGCGTGCGAGGACGCCGTGCGCGGGTAGCCGTCGGCATAGCCGCAGGCCACCACGCCGATGCGGCGCCGCGCGGGCGCGACGTAGTGCGAGCCGTAGCCGACCGCCTCGCCGGCCGGCACGTCGCGCACGGCCAGGATGCGGCTGCTCAGGGTCATGGCGGGCTGCAGGCCCTGCGCGGCCACGTCCTCCCAGCGCCCGGCGGGCGAGGCGCCGTAGAGCATGATGCCGGCCCGCACCCAGTCCATGCGGCTGCCGGCATGCCACAGCGTGCCGGCCGAGTTCGCCACGCAGGCGGCGCCCGGCAGCCCGTGCGTGGCCGCGTGGAAGACCGCCATCTGCGCGGCGATGCTCTTGTCGCCGTCGGCGTCCGAGAAGTGGGTCATGTGCGTGACCGAGCGCACCGCCTCGATGGCCTGCAGGCGCCGCCAGGCGGCACCGTAGCCGGCCGGGTCGAAGCCCAGGCGGTTCATGCCGGTGTTCAGCTTCAGGCAGACGTCGAGCGAGCGCGGGGCAAGGCGGCGCGCGCGCGAAGCGTCCTCCAGCAGGCGCAACTGGGCCTCGTCATGCACCGTCGTGCTCAGGCCGAGCTCGCCCAGCCGGTCCACGTCGGCGGCGTCGAAGAAGCCTTCCAGCAGCAGGATGGGTTTGTTCCAGCCCAGCGCGCGCAGCCGCGCCGCCTCGGCGGGTTCGAGCAGGGCGAAGCCGTCGGCCGCGCGCAGCGCCGGATAGGCGCGCTCGATGCCGTGCCCGTAGGCGTCGGCCTTGATCACCGCCCAGACGCGCGAGGCGGGCGCCGCGCGGCGGGCGGCAGCGAGGTTGGAGGCGAGGGCGGGGAGGTGGATGGTGGCGGTGATCGGGCGCGGCATGGGGGCAGGGGCGGGTCGATGGCGGTGGGGCTGTTTCCAGCAAACCACGCTATCGTATGAGCAACAAGGCAGGCATTGTTTCCAATTTGATCTGGAAAAACAGGAAAGCTTGCTGCGCCCCCGGGCGCCGCCAACCTGCCGCCTGTGCGCCGGCAGCCGGGATCGGGCGGACGCCCGCCTTTGTATCCGCCATGTACCTGCCTGTGCGCCATGCGGCAGTCCGGCGTGGCGCTGTCTTACGCGCCGTTACCGCTCGGTTACGGCCGCTTAAATAGGCACGGAGTGCCGTCCAGTTCGGCCCTTGCGCCGCGCCCCGACTGGCTAGCATGCCTGCCTGGGCCGGCAACGGCGCAATCGTGACAAGGAAGGAGGGCCGGATGCGTTTCGCCTTTGCCGGCTTCGATCTATGGTGCGGCGTGTTCGACGCCTTCGTCGCCACGGGCTGGGCACGTAGGGTGCGGGGCGCGTTCTGCACACTCCGCTCGCGCCGTCCGTCCGCGCACGCTGCGGCCCGCTCCGGTGCCGCCGGCCGCAGCGCCAATCCTGGCGTGCGCCGTAACGAAAATGTTTCTGCGTAACGTTACACGCCACATCGATTCCGCCCTGCCGGGGCGCGCACGCCGCCCGTGGCGTCGCCTGCCCCGCCGCCGCCTTCCCGCGCCAAGTCCTTGATTTTTCGGCCGTCGGCCTCGGCCGGATGCCGTGCGCGCGTCGCCGCCCACCGGCGGCCGGCACGCGGGCATGGGCTGGCACGTCTCCTGCGCTGTCCGCACGCCGACCGGCCCGGCCCGCTACCCGCTGCGGACCGGCCGCCGGCATCTCGGAGACGCAGCGGCATGGTGCCGCCGCGCGACGACAACTCATCGAAAAAGGACTAGTACATGAACAAGCTGCAATCGTGCTGGAAGGTGGCCGGCCTCGCCTTCGCAGCATCGGTTTGGGTCAATGCGGCACAAGCGCAGTCCGTCTCGCTGCCGGCGCTGCCGGTCGGCGACGTGCTGGCGCCGGTGACGGGCGTGGTCGGCACTGCCAGCGGCGCGCTGGGCAGCGTACCGGTGCTGGGCAGCGCCGCGGCCCCGGTCACCGGCGCGGTCGCCTCCGTGGTCAGCGCCGTCAGCGGCGCCGCCAGCGGCTCCGGCGGCCTGCCTATCACGCCGATCACCAGCGTGCTGAGCACCGCGACCGGCGCACTCGGCAACGTACCCGTGGCGGGCAGCGCGCTGGCGCCGGTGACGGGCGCGGTCAATGGCGCGGTCAATGGCGTGCTCGGCACCGTGGCCGGCACGGCCGGCGGCAATGCCGGCAACCCGCTGGCCGCGGTGACGGGCCTGGTCGGCACCGCCACCGGCGCACTGGGCAATGTGCCGGTGCTGGGCAGCGCGCTGGCGCCGGTGACGGGCGCGGTCAATGGCGCGCTCGGCACCGTGGCCGGCGCCGCCGGCGGCAATGCGGGCAACCCGCTGGCCGCGGTGACGGGCCTGGTCGGCACCGCCACCGGCGCGCTGGGCAATGTGCCGGTGCTGGGCAGCGCCATCGCTCCGGTGACCAATGTGGTCAACGGCGTGGTGGGTACCGTGGCCGGCGCGGCAGGCAGCAATGCCGGCAACCCGCTGGCGGCAGTCGGCGGCGTGGTGAAGACCGCGACCGGTGCACTGGGCAACGTGCCCGTGCTGGGCAGCACCCTGGCGCCGGTCACGGGCCTGGTCAACGGTGTGGTCGGCACCGTGACCGGCAGCGCCGGCAGCACCACGCTGGTGGCCCGCGCGCTGTAAGCGGGATGCGGGACGCCCGCGCGGGCGTCCCGCCGGTGCCCCGGCTGTCGCCACCTGCGGTGGCCGGGGCGCGCAAGAATGCGAATGCGAGTCACGCGCGTTCGGATTCGCCGCACGGGGTTATTGCGTGGCGGCGCGCCGTCCTGTCCTATGCTGCGATGAAAGAGACAGGGGACGCACGATGCCGCCGACATGCCCGCAGCCAGGATTGCGCCGACGCTTGCCGCCTCCGCAGGTGGCGCTGGTCATCGCGATCGTGCTGGCGCTGGCGATGTTCCCGCCATCGGCCCGCGCAGTGCTGCCCGACGAGATCCAGGTCTACACCGGCGACATCAATGCCCCAGGCCAGCTCGGCCTGGAGTTGCACGTCAATACCACGCCCAGCGGCATCGGCACGCCCAGCTATCCGGGCGAGGTCACTACGCCGCATGGCTGGCGCTATACCGCCGAGTTTTCCTACGGCCTGACGCGTACCGTGGAGTTCGGTTTCTACATCCCCACCACGCTGACGCGCGACAACACCTTCTATGTCACCGGCCCCAAGCTGCGCGTCAAGTGGATGCCGCTGCAGCCGCAGGACGGTGTCGGCAGCTTCGGCGGCATCAACGTCGAACTGGCCCATGTGGGCCCGCGTTTCGAGGCCTCGCAGAACGCACTCGAACTGCGCCCCATCTATGGCCACCAGGACGCGCGCTGGCTGTGGGCGGTCAATCCGGTGCTGGACTGGAACCTGTCCGGCACCGCCCGCAGCGGTGTGCCGGACGCCGCGCCGGGCGTCAAGGTGGCGCGCACCATGGCGCGCGGACTGGCTGCGGGGGTCGAGTACTACGCCGACCTCGGGCCGGTCAACCATCCGCTGCCGCTGCACCAGGAGCAGCACAGCGTCTACCTGGCCTTCGACGTCGATCGCAAGCCCTTCGTCTTCAATTTCGGCATCGGCCGTGGCCTGACGCGCGCGACCGACCGCTGGACCTTCAAGTGGATCTTCGAGATTCCGCTCGGCTGAGGTAAGCGGCCAGGCCGGCGCCGGCGGGCGGCATGCCGCGCCGCATCATGCCTGGAGCGGGGAGGCCTGCGTGGCGGCACGCGCGCAGCGTGCGCCGGCGCCGCCGTGCGCGGCTTTCTCGCGGCGCCGGTTGTTGGCAGAATGGGCGGATCGACGACGCTACGCTCTTTGCTGCCATGGACCATGCACCCGCCGCCCCTGCTTCCAGCCGCCCGCCCGACAGCTCCGGGCCGGCCGATGATGGCGCGCTGACGCGCGGCCAGCGCATCGGCCGCGACGTGGTGGCGGGCTGTTCGATCGCCGGCCTGCTGCTGCCCGAGGCGGTGGCCTATGCCGGCATCGCCAACCTGCCGGCGCAAGCCGGCCTGATCGGGCTGCTGGTCGGCCTGGTGGCTTACGGCATCGTCGGCACCAGCCGCTTCGCGGTGGTCTCGGCCACCTCGTCCTCGGCGGCGGTGCTGGCCGCGGCGACCTTGTCCATGAGCGGCGCCGATGCCGGCCAGCGGCTCGCGCTGGGCGCCGCGCTGGTGGCGCTGGCCGGCGTGTTCCTGATACTGGCCGGGCTGGCGCGCCTGGGCGGCATCACCGATTTCATCGCCAAGCCGGTGCTGCGCGGTTTCACCTTCGGGCTGGCCATCACCATCATCCTGAAGCAGGTCGCCGGGGTGGCCGGCGTCCACCCGGCGCACAACGACCTGCCGCGCTTCTGCTACGAATTCCTGCAGGTACTGCCGGCGTGGAACCTCAACGCCCTCGCCGCCTGCCTGGCGGCGCTGCTGGTGCTGTTCGCGCTGGCGCGCTGGCGCCGGGTGCCGGGGCCGATGGTGGTGATCGTGCTCGGCGTCGCCGCGGCCTATGCCACCGACCTGAAGCACTTCGGCATCGGCCAGGTCGGCGCCATCGACCTGGCCGACCTCCGCCTCGGCCTGCCCGACCTGCCGCGCGCGCAGTGGCTGCGCCTGGGCGAGCTGGCGATCGCGCTGGTGCTGATCCTGTACGCCGAGTCCTACAGTTCCATCCGCAGCTTCGCGCTCAAGCACGGCGACAGCACCCAGCCCGACCGCGACCTGATCGCGCTCGGCCTGGCCAACCTCGGCTCGGGCGTGCTGCACGGCGCGCCGGTCGGCGCGGGTTTCTCCGCCACTTCCGCCAACGAAGCCGCCGGCGCGCAGTCGCGCCTGGCCGGCTGGTGCGCGGCCGCCGTCATCGCGCTGATCGTCGCGCTGCTGCTGCCGCAACTCGCGCTGACGCCCGAGGCCGTGCTGGCCGCCATCGTCATCCATGCCGTCAGCCATACGCTGCGGCCGGCCGTGTTCCGGCCCTACTGGGCCTGGCGGCGCGACCGCCTGCTGGTGATCGCGGCCTGCGCCGCGGTACTGCTGCTGGGCGTGCTGGACGGGCTGCTGGTGGCGATCGGCGTCAGCCTGGCGCTGACGCTGCGCAGCTTCTCCGAGCCGCGCGTGAGCCAGCTCGGGCGGCTCGACGGCGGCCACGACTATGTCGATATCGCCGCCCACCCGGAGGCGCAGCGCCTGCCCGGCGTGCTGATCGTGCGGCCGGAGGCACCGATGTTCTTCGCCAACGTCGAGCGCATGCTGGCCGCGGTGCGGCACCTGCGCCAGGCGGCCGACGAGGGGCTGCATACGCTGATCTTCAGCCTGGAGGAGTCGCCCGACATCGACGGCTCGACCATCGAGGCGCTGGAAGTGTTCGCGGCGCAGGTGGCCGCCGACGGCCAGCGCCTGCTGCTGGTGCGCCTGAAGCCGCCCGTGCTCGACGTGCTGATCCGTGCCGCCTCTCCGGCCCTGCCGCGCGAGTCGCTGCACGACCTCAGCGTGGACGAGTGCGTGCGCTCGCTGGGGGCGGCATCCGCTTAGGCGCCGCCGTGCGGACGGGCGGCCTGGAAGGCCAGGTCCGCCCGCGTGCGCCGGATTCCGCCTACTTCGCCAGCAAGCCGGACAGCGGCTTCTGCGACAGGAAGATCGAGCTCAGCTCATCCTGCGTCAAGGCGCGGTTCCACATCGCCAGGTCAGAGAAGGCCATCTGCATGGGCTTGTCTGTCGTGGCGAGGCTGGGATTGTAGGAGCCGGCCTTCTGCCCGTTCTTGGCCATGTAGAACTTGCCGGTTCCATCCTCGCCCAGGCCGAAGCCGACTTCGCTCGACTGGTTCACGCCGGCCAGTGCCGCGGCAACCATGCCGGCGGCGAATGCATGGGTCTGCGATTGGCTGCCCAGGATGGGATCGAACACATAGCCCGACATGGTCTTGCCGCCGACATCGACCACCAGCGCGAAGTACACCCACTGGTTCTCGCTGAAGGGGATGTACGGGCTGTTGGTGTCGGTGCGGTGGGAGCCGTCCGCGACGTTGAACTCCGCGCCGCATCCGAACATGCTGATGATGATGCCCGCGGTGCCGCCGCTGGTAGCGTAGCCCGTCTTGTTGCTGAAGATGGGCTCGCCGACCGTGTTGGTGCTGCACGCCGGAGCCTTGTACCAGAAGCCGATGGAGAAGGCGCCACCGCTGGCCACCGCGCTGTTCACCACGTCCTGCGAAGAGGATTGCGGTGTCAGCCGGTAACCGTCGTAGCCGGCGGCATTCGCGATATTGGTATCGATGAACAGGCCATGGCCGCCCAGCGGGTCGGCGGTCATGGCGCCGCCATTGGCATCGGCCGCCCACGGTCCCATCGTGCTGTGGCCGAGCGCATCGACCGGCGCCGTCAGTTGCGGGTCCTGACCGAAGGGGTAGTAGACCGTCAGCCCGTTGACCAGGGTGGCGGCGAGGGGGACAGGGGGTTGCGCCTTGATGTACGAAATCTGAGGCGTGAGCACGGCGCGGGCCGCCGTGCCAGCGATCACGGCATAGCTGAAGCGGTATTTGCCGGTCTGCAGTTCGGCCCGGTCGGCGAGCGGGTCGGTGTACGTCGTCGTGCCTGCGGGCAGCTTGGCGATCTCCTTGCCATCGCGCATGAGCGTGATGGCCGCGCTCGCGGGCGCGCTCCAGGCCAGCACGGCCCGGGCCCGCGTCGTGTTGTCCTCGGCAATCTGGACGGCAAGCGTCGGGGGTTGCGCGCCGATCAACTGGGCGCCGTCCATCGCGTAGTCCGGATTGGCCGGCGTCTTGTTCAGATGGGCGAGGATCGTGGGGGTCACGTCCGCGATGCTGGCGTACCGATACAACCCGGCGACGGTTGCCGGCAGCGCCGGGGTCGATCCCCGCTGGCCATTGTTCTCGTCCTGGTTGACGGCGATGAACGCGGCCGACTGCGGCACCTCGGGCAACCCGTCGGCGCGGCCGTTGGCATTCAGGCCGTGGCTCGAGGCCACGACCACCAGCCACTGGCTGTCGGCATGCTTCGCCGTTTCCGACAGGAGCGTGCCGACCGCCGCGTCCAGTCGGGCAAGCGCCTGCGCGTATTGAGACGAAGCCAGGCCATCGTTCAGCGCCACGTCCTCGGCGGAATGGTACTGGGCGACGACGGTCGCGTAGTCGCCCCTGCCTATCATCTGGATGGCATTGCGCGTGACGCAGTCGTCCGGGGTGGCGTCCTGGGCGCAGCTGGCCAGCGTGTCCAGCGCGCCCGCGGCATGATCGGGCGCCAGCAGGGTCGCCAGCGGTGCCGAGGCGACCGCCGCCCCTGTCCGGCTCGTGCCGGATGCCTTGGCCAGGCTGAACAGGGTCGGCACGGCGGGCTTCTGGCCGGGCGCGATCGCGAAGATCCGATGCCGGCTCGCCCAGGTGCCCGTCAGCAGGGTCGCCCATCCGGGTGCATCCAGGTTCGGCTGCTGGCTCACGTCGTTGAGTACGCCGCCGCTGTAGGCGAGCTGCGGCTGGAGTCTGGCGAGATTCGGCAACTGGCCCGAGGCGATGCCCTGGCGCAAGGCGTCGTAAGTGACACCGTCAAGATCGACGAGCAGCGTGCGCCTGGCCAAGGTGGTCGTGGACGCCGAGGGAGTGCCGGTGCCGGGCACAGGCAACTCGGCGGAGGCGGTCTTGTCGTCGCTGCTGCCGCAAGCCGTCAGGGCGCCGCCGATCAGCCCGGCCAGGGCCAGGGAACCGGCGAGCCGGGCCAGCGGCCGGCGACGGGGTGCCGGGCGTTGGCGCGCGGTGGCGGCGTGGTCGGCGCACCCGTGCGCCGCGGCCGGCGTCTGCGGGCCGGCGCCCGCGCGCAATGCATTGCTGTGGATGGTCATGTCGTGGAATAGCCAATAGGGGAAGATGGGAGACCTTGGAGTCCGTCGTGGGGCGCAAGGCCGGCCCGCCGCGGCATGGGCGGCGGGCCGGCCGGGCATCGTCGCTATGCGCCCATGCCCATGGCCGGGTCCGAGACGGAGTCCTTGCCGGTTTCGATCCGGCCGGCGAAGCGGCGCTTGAACGTCGGCGATACGCTGGTGCTGACGCTGAAGTCGTACCAGTTGCCGCTGTTGGCCACCGGCCAGCTCAGTTCGCCCACCGAGTTCGGTGCCACCGAGAGCGACCACGGGCCGTCCGTGTGATACGCGTTCGCGGCGACGGTGAAGGTGCAGGGCTGGTTGCCCCGGTTGTGCAGCTTGACGCTCACCGAGGCGTTGTCGCACGGTTGGTAGCAGACCTGGATCTCCGGATTCACCGCGCCCGTCGTCTCGCTCAGGTCGCCGACGAACTCGCGGTGGTAGCCATTGGGGCCAAGCACCCAGAGGTGGTACCTGCCGTGGTCGGCAACGGGAAGTGTCCAGCTGCCGCTCAGCGACTTGTTGGCTTCGACCAGGTAGCGGCGCGGGATGAGGTCCAGGTGCAGCTTGTCATAGACATGGAACAGCGCGCCCACGCCGCCGGTGCTGGCGTTGACGAATTCCAGCGTGACAGCACCCGCCTGTGCATTCGGATGCATGGTGGTGTGCAGTTCGTAGGGCAGCGCGCGCGACGGCCGCGTGCCGGCTGCCTGGGCGGGCAGGGCGGAATCGGGCGTGGCGCCAGGCACGGCAATGGCGGACTTCGCGCTCTGCGCGATCGCCAGGGCGTCGACGCCGACCTTGGTGGTGCGGCCCGGCAGATCCGGCACCAGGGCGGCATTCGGGTTGACGAAGTCGAAGCACGAGGTGAGGTCGCCGCAGACGGCGCGGCGGTAATTGCTGATCTGGGGCTCGATGACGCCAAAGCGTTTCTCGAGGAACATCAGCGTCGATGTGTGATCGCAGATCTGCGAGTTGACGAACCCGCCGCGGCTCCACGGAGAAATCACGAGCATCGGCACGCGCGGACCCGGGCCATACGGGCGGCCGTCTGCCGCCGGCTGCTTGCTCGTGGCGGGCGTGTACGTGTGGTACTCGGGCGCCATATCGCTGTCCGACAGCGTGCTGCCGCCCGCGAGCGTGCCATCCGGATTGCGCGACGGCGCGCTCGGCGGAGGCAGGTGGTCGAAGAAGCCGTCGTTCTCGTCATAGTTGACCAGCAGCACGGTCTGGCTCCAGATTTCCGGATTCGCGGTCAGGGCGTCCAGGATCTGTTGCACGTACCAGCCGCCCTGCGCCGGGCTGGAGGGCCCCGGGTGCTCGCTGTATTGCGACGGAGGAATGATCCAGGAGACCGACGGGAGCGTGCCGTTCTGGATGTCGTTGCGGAACGTCTCGAGCAGGCCTTCCGGCATGGTGTTGCCGAAACCCTTGGCCAGCGGGCTCAGTGCATCGTCGATATCGGGGTTGTAGGCGGGTCCGGCGGCCGTCGGCGACTGCGCCAGGCTTTCTGTCGCTACATACACCGGCCGGCGCGTCGAGGGCATCTGCTCGATGGCCTTGCGCCAATGGCGGAAGCCCATCATTTCATTGCAGCCGAAGTTGTCGATCAGGCTTTGATAGACCTTCCAGCTGACGCCCGCGCGTTCCAGGCGATCGGCGTAGGTGGTCCATGTCCAGCCGGAGGTGGAGGCTCCGATGTCGTTGCCGCCGTTGAACTCATTGACCAGCGCGGCGACCCCCACGGGCGCGTTGGTGTCCGGGTCCAGTCCGCTCGGTCCATTGGTGCCGGTCCAGTAGAACAGGCGGTTGGGGATCGTGCCGGTGTGCATGCCGCAGTGATAGGCATCGCATGCCGTGAAGGCATCGGCGAGCGCGCGCTGGAACGGCACTTCCGCGGTGTCGTAGTAGCCCATCGAGAGCGGCGTCTTCGCGTTCGGCCAGGCCGCCATCCGGCCATGGTCCCAGGCGGCCTGCGCATCGTTCCACGTGTGCGGCGTGCCGCCGGCACGCTGTGCGTTGCCTGCGTTCCCGTCGAGGTGATAGGGGATGAGCGTGCTGGCCCCGTAGGACTGGTAGAAGATGCTGGGGGCATTCGCCGAGGGAACCGGGAAGCGGTCTCCGTAGCCGCGCATGCCCTTGTGCGTGCCGAAATAGCTGTCGAACGAGCGGTTCTCCAGCATCACCATCACCACGTACTTGACGTCCTGGATGGTGCCGGTGGCGTTGTTGGCCTCGATGGCCAGCGCGCGCCGGATGCTTGGCGGGAAGGAAGAGAGCGTCGCGATGGCGGCGGCGGTGCCGAGGGAGGAGCGCAGGAACTTGCGCTTGGAAGGATTGAAGGTCATACCGGATGAACGATGGTGGGTGGCTCGGACAAGGCTGGGCGTACCGCGGTCAAGGTACCGGCGCGCAGTGCGTCGTGGTGCAGGCCGCCGGAGTCACGTCGCCGGTGTTTCCGGGGTTGCCCGGGGAAGGGGGCGCCGTCGGGTTGTCGCCGCCGCCGCAGCCGCCCAGCAGCAGCACGATGCACAGCGCACCAATGCCCAGCATGGATCGGCCTGTTTCTTGATGTGTAGGGATCGGTCTAGTCATGAGATGGGTCAGTTGCAGTCCGAGCGCGGATCGTTGCGATGGGCTTCGTGGTCAATCGAGTTGTCGCCATGCACGGGTCTTGCGACAACAGCGGGGCGTCCCTGGAGCAGGCTCGGCTGCGAGGGAAAGACTGTTCCGGTACGCTTCAGGAGTTCTCGCCGATGCCGCGCGAGGGCGTTTGCATCGGCTATGTCGGGCTACGCGGGCATGTCGTGACGCGAGTCGTCGATCTCGCCCGGCATGCCATGGCGCTCAGCAGAGGTGCATCTCCACGCCCGCGCGCTCGCACAGCGCTTGCAGGTCGGCGGGGGCGTCGGCGTCCGTGAAGAAGTGGTCGACCTGTTCGAGGCTCGCCACCCTGCAGGGCGCCTCACGCAGGAACTTGCCGCTATCGGCAAGCAGCAGCCTGCGGTGGCTATGCGTGAGGAGGACCTGCGACAGTTCCGCTTCGTCGGGCTGGAATTCGTAGAGGGTGCCGTCGGCGCTGACGGCGCCTACGCCGAAGACGGCGAAATGCGCGCGGAACTTGCGCAGGAAATCGAGCGTGGCGCTCCCCATCACATCGCGGTCGGCGGGCCGCAGCCTGCCGCCGGTCACCCAGGTCTCTATCCCAGGCTTGTCGGCCAGAACCCGTACCGCATCCATGTTGTTCGTCACCACGCGCAGCGGCCGGTCCGGAGGCAGGGCTCGCGCGAACTCCGCCACCGTGGTGCCATAGCCGAGAAAGACGGTCGCGTCGTCCTGCATGAGACCGGCAGCCGCCTGCGCGATACGGCGCTTGCGTTCGACCTGGACATTGCTTCGCTGCAGGAAGCTCTGGTTGTGCTGGTGGGTCGGCAGGCTCAGCCCGCCATGCACGCGCCTGACCAGGCCTTGCTCATCGAGGTCGTTGATGTCGCGACGGATCGTCTGGCTGCTCACGTTGAAGCGGTCGGCCAGTTGCTCCGTGGTCAGCCGGTCCACTTCGTGCAGCCAGTCGAGGATGTCTCGCTGTCGTCGGTTCAGGCCCATTTGTTCATTCGCTCATGATTTGTATTCGAATGAAAATCTACCTGCCAAATGTGACGAAGAAATGATATCTGCCGAGAAGGCGTGGGCAGCTTACGTAACCTGCACATGCCATGGGCAAGCGTTGGCATGCGTTGGCATGCGTTGCGGTCGAGCTGGAGCGCCTTGCGCATGACAAGGCCGACGTGACCGCGCAGATGCCTGGCGGGATGGTCGGGGGGACGATGATCGAGCGCTGCGTTCCGGTCCGGGGCAGGCGCATGGATACCGCTGTCCTGTGCGCTGCGCAGCGGTGGCATGCTTGGTGAACTCCCGCGCTCGCGGCGGATCTTCAGTGGCCGTTCCGGCCAGAGAAGACTCGTTCTTTCCGCGACATCCATGAAGCACGACTAGCCACCCTTGCAAGTGATCGGATAGCTTCGTGGTTTCGGGAATACCCTTCGCAGGACCCCGCCAGCAATTTGAACTAAGCCGCATGGATGACCATCCCATCCAAGTCCGATCCGATATAGTTAAAAAAATTGCAGGCTGGGGATCGGATTAGTCGGGAGGCCCGGGATGAAAGCTCGTGCGAGGTATTGGATTGCCTTCGGCGCTGCATTTGCACTCCTAATCGCCGCGCTTCCTCAGAGTGGCATGGCAGTACCGGCCTTCGCCCGCCAGACCGGCATGGCCTGTGTCGCTTGCCACGTCAACTTCCCGGAGCTCACGCCATTCGGGCGGTTCTTCAAGCTGACCGGCTATACCCTGTCGAACAATCGGACTATCCCGCTCTCCGCGATGGTTCAGGTTTCAAGAACATCGTCCCGAACTGTCGATCAGGCTAATTTCGACTTCGTTCGCAATGACGATCTCGCGCTGCAGCAGGCAAGCGTTTTCCTGGCAGGCCGCATCTTCGATCACGTGGGCACATTCACACAATGGACTTATGATGGCATCGCCCACCGCGCCGCGCTTGACAATACCGATATCCGGGCGGCATGGCACCTGGCTGAAAACGATATTGATTTCATTTACGGCGTCACAGTCAATAACAACCCCACCGTGTCAGACGTGTGGAACAGCACGCCGGCGTTTGGCTTTCCATTCGCGTCGAGCAGCGTCTCCGTCACGCCCGCCGCGAGTACGCTGATTGATGGCGGGCTGGCACAGCAGGTTGCGGGTCTTGCCGCCTATGCCTTCTGGCAACGCAGCGTCTATGCCGAATTCGGCTTCTACCGCACGGCTGACGGAGCGCTCTCCGTCTTCCGGACCGGGCAGGACATCAACACCCCCGGAGGGGTGGCGCGCCTGAGCGGCGCAAGCCCGTATTGGCGTCTCGCCTACAACCACGAATGGGGCGCCAATTCCCTGATGCTCGGCACCTTTGGCATGATCGCGGATCGCTATCCGGATAACACCTTGCCGGGTACGCCGACAGACCGCTTCAGCGATTACGCACTCGACGCGCAGTATCAGTACCTGACCCTGCCGCACGCCTTTACAGCGCAGGCCGCATGGATCTACGAAAAACAAAACTGGCGCGCGAGTTTCCCCAGTGGTGGTATCGGTGCCGGTCCGACCCCGGCCAATCCGACAGACCATCTCACGACGTTCAAGGCCAGGGCTTCCTATATGTACCAGCGCAAGTACGGGGGTACCCTGGCGTACTTTTCCACGACTGGAAACGCCGACCCCGGTCTTTACGCACCAGCGCCGGTGACAGGCAGCGCCAATGGCTATCCGGATTCGCGCGGGCTGATCTTTGAGCTGGACTATCTGCCCCACCCGCAGGTCAAACTGGCATTGCAGTACACCTGGTTTCTCAAATTCAATGGGGCGCATGCCAACTATGACGGCAATGGCAGGAATGCCCAGGACAACAACACCCTCTATTTACTGGCCTGGTTCGCGTTCTAACCGATTAGCGCGAAGGCGATTCTTCCTGACGATGAGGAGAGCATGAGCCATATCTGCGTCGTTCGCCTGTCAAGAGCTGTCGTGCTCGGCGTGGCCACTGCCGTGCTGACGATCCCGGTGACGTGCGCGGCAGATGGCGCGAAGCTTGCCTCGCAGTTATGCGCAGCCTGCCATGGCGTGCACGGTCACAGCGAATCGCCCATGTTCCCGCGGCTCGACGGGCAAACATCCGAGTATATCCAGGCGCAGCTCAAGGGATTCCGCCACCATGAGCGAGGCGAGACCGATGCTCGCTCCTATATGTGGGGAATCGCCTCGCAACTGGATGACGACACTATTCGTGCTCTAGGTGACTACTACGCCAGCCAGAAGGCGCCGCCGGGTGGTGCGGGCGAGACTGAGATCATGGCCAAAGGGAAAGCCATTTTCGAACAGGGCCTGCCGGACAAGGGTGTCCCCCCCTGCGCTACTTGCCACGGTGCCCAGGCCCAGGGCAATAGCTTGTTTCCACGCCTGGCCGGACAGCATCAGTCCTATCTCGTTCGCCAGATCGAGGTATTCCGCAGCGGTGCCCGGGGTAACGCGCCAGTAATGAGCGCGGTAGCACATCAACTCAGCGTCGAGCAGGCACAAGCCGTCGCAGCCTATTTGCAGGCACAGTGACGCGCGAGTCGGGGTAGTCCGCCACCGGCAGCGGACGCCTGCAAGCCGCGGTGCGGCGCCGGCGCGAGCTGGCGGACGAGGGGCTGCATAGCCTGCTCTGCAGCCTGCCCGCTTCGTACTCAGCCGCGCCGCGCCGTGAGCCATTCGGCCGGCTTCAGCGGCTTGCCGACCACGCGGATCTCGCCGATGCTGCCGAAGAAGCCGTCCGCGCGGCTGCCGTCCCACGAGCCGCCGCCGATGACCCAGGGCATGGCCGCGCCGAGCGTGTCGACACCGGTGGCGTTGCTGGTGTTGCGCAGCACCGGCGCGCCTTCGATGTAGAGCAGCGTCTCCTTGCTGCTGTTGTCGCTGACGATGGCGACGTGCACCCACTTGTCCGCGATGATCTCGCCGGACCAGTTGGTCCTGGCGTCGCGGTTGCCGGCCTGCACCGGCACCACTTCCCACTGGATCTCGCGCAGGCTGGAGACGGCGAACAGCATCGGCGGCGATTCCGGGTCGCCGCCGACGAAGCCCGGCAGGTCGCCGCGCTTGCCGTCGCGGGTCATGATGTTCATCCAGGCGTGCTTGCCGGCGCTCCAGCTCTTGTCGAGCTTGACGAAGGCCTCCACGGTGTAGCCGTTGGCCAGCGTCTCGGCGTTGATGGGCGCGGCGGCATCGGTGAGGAAGTAGCTCAGGCGCGGTGTGTTCTTGTCGGTATTGCGGAACTGCACCGAGCCCGGCGCCGCCGACAGGTGATGGCGGTCGCTGGACCAGACCAGGTCGTCGAGCTGCGCGCCGGCCACGCCGTCGACGTTGAGCGGCGCGCGGCGGACCGGGTTGGCGCCGGCCTGGTCGGCCACCACTTCGCCGACCTTGACGACCTGGCCGTCGGTGCCGCCGAAGAAGCGCCAATGCGCCAGCGTGCCGGCCACGTGCGGATAGTCTTCGCTATCGGCGGCCGGCTTCTGTGCCGCCACGGCCGGGTCGGTGTAGCCCGCCAGCACCAGTGCGCGCGCTTTGTCGACCAGGGAGGTATGGCGCGGCTTGCCGGCCTGGAAGCCCTGGTTGAAGCGCGCGAAGCGCTTGGCGAAGTCCATCCGGATGGTGAACTGCTCATTGGGCGCGGTCAGCACGGCCTGGTCGAAGGCGTTCAGCGTGTCCTTGGGCTTCTGCGGCACCCAGGGCGAGAACGACAGCACCCGGATCTGGTTGTTGCTCAGGTCGAACTCGTACAGCCGCATCAGGCCGTTGCCGCCCTGGTAGGCCATCTGGTAATCGACCACCATCTGCTCCACCGCATTGCCGTAGGCATTGGTCTTGGTCAGGCGCGCGGCACCGTGGTAGTGGCCGTTCAGCGTCATGAAGATCTGGTCGTTGTTCTGGATCAGCTTGTTCCACAGCATGTTCCCGTAGGGCACTTCGAGCGGGCTGACGCCGTCCTTGTCGATATTGAGCAACTGGTGGTTGACCAGGATCGCCGGCAGCGTGGGATGGTCCCGGAGCACCTGGTTGGCCCAGGCCAGCCCCGCGTCGGAGATGCGCCAGGACAGCGACAGCACCAGGAACTGCTGGCCCTCGGCGATGAACACGTGGTACTCGTGGAAGCCGCTGGGATCGCGCCCGCCGAAAGTGGCCTGCCGCTTCGCGCGCGCGGTGCCGAACCATTGCAGGTAGGGCTCGCGCGACAGGTCGCGCTGCTGGTCGGTGCCGCTGTCCTGGCTGGCGGGGGTGACATAGTCCTGGTCGGAGATCACATCGTGGTTGCCGGCCAGGATGGAGTACGGCACCTTGGCGTTCTCGAGGATCTGCATGGCCGCGTCGGCCACCATCCACTGCGCTTCCTTGCCCTGCTGGTCGACCACGTCGCCCAGGTGGACCAGGAAGGGGATGTTGAGGCCGGCGGCGTTGTCGGCCACCCACTGGGTCTGGGCGCGGAAGGGTTCGCTGCCGAACTTGCGCGAGAACTGGCGGTTCTCGGCCACGGTGGCATAGCGTGCATAGAACTGCGTGTCCGGCAGCACCGCCAGCGCGAAGCTGGAGATCGCCTGCGGCGTTTGTGGTCCCGGCGGCGTGGTGCCGGCACCGCCTGCGGGCGCTGCCGTGGTGGCGTTGTCATCGCCGCCGGCGCAGGCGGCCAGCAGCGCGCTGCCGCCGACCGGCAGCAGGGAGGCGCTCAGCCCGGCCTTGAGCAGGTTGCGGCGGCGCGCGTCGGGCGCGGCGGGGAGGCCTGGCGCGACGGTGCCGTCGGCGGCGACGAGGTCGGGACGCTTGGGGGTGGTTTTTTCCATGACTGCAGGTTTCGCGGGTTGGCGCGGAGGCGCCGCGGGGCGCGGTCTCCGCCGGGATCAGGCAAGAATCAGGCAAAAATCAGGCAAAAAAAGACCCTGGCCAGAGCCAGGGCCAGGCGGCGGCACTGGCAGGCCGCCGCGGTCCGCGCACTGACGCGCGGATCCCGGATCAGGGCGTATCGGTGAATACCTGCGTGCTGTAGTCCGCCACCGGCAGCTTGTTGAGCTGCTTGCTGGTGCCGGGCAGGCCGTCCACATAGGTCAGGAAGGCTTCGGCGTAGTCGAGGCCCACCTCGGTGCGGCGCGCGCCGGTCACGCTCTTCATCGTGGTGTAGCCGTCCTGGCCGTCGGCGAGGAAGTTGATGGTGACCACGCTGTAGGTCTTGGCCGGGTCCAGCGGCACGTAGCCGGAGGCGGTCTTGACCTCGAGCTGGCTCAGGCGCGAGCCGGCCGGCTGGTTCAGGTCCGCGTTCCAGCGCAGGCCACCGGTGTAGGGGTAGGAGCCGGTGTTGTTGGCGACCACCGCCGCGATCGCGTCTTCCAGCGTGGCCTTGACCTCGGCGCCGGTCATCTTGAGCTGCACCAGCGTGTTCTTGAACGGCAGCACGCTGTAGATATTGCCCACGGTGACATTGCCGGCCGGCAGGTCGATGCGCACGCCGCCGCCGTTCTGGATCGAGATGTCGGCATTGAAGAAGGCCTTGCCGCGTTCCAGGAAGGCCTGGGCCACGAGCTGCTGCACGTCGCCGCCGTGGGCGATCACGTTGGCGTCCTTGTTGCAGACGTCGCCCAGCGTCGAGCGGGTGGCATCGCGCTTGCTGCCGGGCACGCGGCGCAGGCACAGGTTGGCCGGCGCCAGCGCGACCACCTTCTGGCCGAGCGCGTCCTTCTCCGTCTTGTAGGTGGCCAGCTTCGCGGCCGCGGCGGCATCGGGCGTGGTCATGCGCAGCACGCCGCTGGCGGCGATGTCCTGGCGGATCAGCGCGGCTTCGGCGTCGCTCACCGGGGTGGCGCCGCGCTTGAAGGTGCTGCCGATCAGCACATGCGGAGTGCCCTGGCAATCGCTGACGTCGCCGTTCTTGTCGAAGTCCACCTTCAGTTCGCCCACCACGTAGCTGTACTGCCAGGCCTGCACCACGCAGACGGGCTTGCCGTCCTTGTCGGTCACGCGCGTGGGGTAGTCTCCCTCCGGCGTCAGGCCCACTGTCTGCATGCGCTCCTTGGGGCCGAGCAGGGTGTGCGAATCGGCGCCGACGATCACGTCCACGCCGCTGAGCTGCTTGGCCAGTGCCAGCTCGCCGGTGTAGCCGACGTGCGAGGCCACCACGATCTTGTTGATGCCCTGGGCGCGCAGGCGGTTGATCTCGGCCTGGGCCGCCACCGCTTCGTTGTCGAAGGTGGTGCCGGCATCGGGACGGGACGAGTTCTTGGTCTTGTCGGCGATGGTCAGGCCGACGATGCCGATCTTCTGGCCGTCGCGCTCCACCACCGTCGAGGCCTTGACCGGGCCGCCGGCCAGTGCCGAACTCGACGCGAACTTGACGTTGGCGCTCAGCACCGGCGTCTTGCAGCTGCCGGCGTGCAGGTAGTTGATGAAGGTCTTGAGGCCGCTGTCGGTGTTGTCGAACTCGTGGTTGCCCAGCGTGAACGAATCGAAACAGACGGTGTTCATCATCTCGGCATCGGCCTTGCCGTTGCTGAGGTTGAAGTACAGGTCGCCGGTCACGGCATCGCCGGCGTGGATCTTCAATACATTGCGCGAGGCGCCGGCCAGCGACTGGATGGCGGCGGTCACGCGGGCGAAGCCGCCGTATTCCACGTCGATGGCCTCGCGCTTGCCGTTGGCGGTCAGCAGGTTGAGCTTGACCGACTCCGGATCGAGGTGGGAGTGGTGGTCGTTGACGTGCAGGATGGTCAGCGACAGCGGCTTGGCCTCGGCGGCCGGCTGCGGCGCGGTGGCCTGCGGGGTGGCCGGCTGGCCGTTGTCATCGCCGCCGCAGGCGGCCAGGGTGAACAGGGTCGAGAGCAGGGCCAGCGAGTAGGCGCCGGCCTGGCGGGGAAGAGTGCGTGTCACGGTCGAATGTGTCTGAGATGTGTCTCAATGTATCTTCCGTGATGCAAATGACGTGCTGATGACATGGCACCGGCGATGCCCTGCGGCATCGCCGGCTGCCCGGCGGCCTCCCGCCCCGGGTTCAGGCGTTGAAGCCGCCGTCGATGGTCAGGCTGGCGCCGGTGACGAAGCCCGCCTCCGCGCTGGCCACGTAGGCCACCATGCCGGCGATCTCGTCGGCATGCGCATGGCGCGGCAGCGCCATCAGGCCGTGCAGGGACTCGGCGAAGTCGCCCGTCTGCGGATTCATATTGGTGTCGGTCGGGCCGGGCTGCACGTTGTTGATGGTGATGCCCCTGGGGCCCAGGTCGCGCGCCAGGCCCTGCACCAGGCCTTTCAGCGCCGACTTGCTCATGGCATAGGCGCCGCCGCCGGCGAAGGGCATGCGGTCGGCGTTGCAGCTGCCGATGTTGATGATGCGGCCGCCCTGGCCCATGTGCGGCAGCACCGCCTTGGCGGCGACGAAGACGGCGCGCACGTTCACTTCCAGCGTGCGGTCGAAGTCTTCCAGCGTGAAGCTGTCGAGCGCACCCAGGCGCAGCACGCCGGCGTTGTTGACCAGGATGTCGATGCGGCCGAAGCGCGCGGCGGTGTCGTCGATGGCCTGCGCGAGCGCGGCGGCGTCGCCGGCATCGGCCTGGATGGCCAGCGCGCGGCCGCCCTGCGCTTCGATCTCCGCGGCCAGCGCGCGGGCAGCGGCGCCGGATTCGCGGTAAGTGAAGGCGACGGTGGCGCCGTCGCGCGCCAGGCGGCGCACGATGGCGGCGCCGATGCCGCGGGCGCCGCCGGTGACGAAGGCGATCTTGGCTTGGAAGGGAGTTGACATGATGTGGGCTCCTTGCGGTTGCGGTTGCGGTTTTGGTTGCCGATGAGGTTCCGGCGTGGTTCCGGTGTAGAGCCAGTATGTCCGGCCGATTCCCTGTGCGGTAGGCGATAATCCGGATCATTACTTTCAACTGCTGGTATCAGGCTGGGGCCGGTCCGAACCGGCCTGGCCGGAGCCGCTGTCTACCCATGGAAGCCCTCAACCTGCTCGAGTCCTTCATCCAGTCCGCGCATGCCGGCAGCTTCTCGGAAGCGGCGCGCCGTCTCGGCCTGACGCCGGCCGCGGTCAGCAAGAACGTGGCGCGGCTGGAATCCCAGCTCGGCCTGCGCTTGTTCCAGCGCAGCACGCGCAGCCTGACCCTGACCGAGGGCGGCAGGCAGTTCCTGCAGAGCGTGGGCGAACCGTTCGCCGACCTGCAGGACGCCATCGCCCATGCCGCGCAGCAGGACGGCGAGCCCTCCGGCACGCTGCGCGTCAGCGTGGCGGTGGCTTTCGGGCGCGATTACCTGGTGCCGATGCTGGGCGGCTTCCTGCAGCGCTATCCGGCCATCGTGCCGGACTGGCAGTTCGACAACCGGCCGGCCGACCTGATCCAGGGCGGCTTCGACGCCGCCATCGGCGGCGGCATCGAACTCACGCAGGGGGTGATCGCCCGCCAGCTGGCCCAGGTGCACGGCGTGGTCGCCGCCGCGCCCGCCTACCTGTCGACCCATGCCGCCCCGTCGCATCCCGCCGAGCTGGCACAGCACGACGGCATCGTGCGCCGCTCCGGCTCCACCGGCCGCTTGCGCGCCTGGGTGCTGCACGACCGGGCCGGCCGGCAGGTGCAGGCCGAATGCCGCACACGCCTGGTCTTCGACGACCCGGACGCCATGGCCCACGCGGCCATGCTGGGCTACGGCGTGGCGCTGCTGCCGCTGCCCCATGCCGCGCGCTGGCTGCAGGAAGGCCGCCTGGTGCGGCTGCTGCCGGGCTGGTACACGGACTTCGGTCCGCTGTCGCTCTACTACCCGCACAAGAAGCTGCTGCCGCGCAGCACGCAGGTGTTCATCGAATACATCGTGCAGGCCTTCCGCGAGCAGCGGCTGGCGGCGCGCTTCGATGCGCGCTGAGTGAGGCAGGCGGCTCGTCTCCGCGCTGGCGAGGCAGGCCGGGCGGAAGGGCGGAGAAAGGGCGGCGGAAGAGCGGCGGAAGGGCGGCGGAAGGGCGGGCTGACGCCTGCCGCGATGCGTCACATCGCCATCAGGAAAACCCTGAGTACCGGCTATCGATGGCTCGATCGGCCGCCGTTGGCGCGCGCGCGGCCGCTGGCGTCCCGGCCTTCCGCAAGCCTTGCCACGTGGCACGGCTTTCCTAGAGCCTGCATGGCTCTCAGCCGGGTACGACTGTCATGACGGGTATCGAAACCCGGCAATTCTCGGGGATCTGCTCCGGACTTTATGCTCGGCAGGTATGAAAACGGGTGTCCAAAAGTATTGGACGCTCGATCCGGCCGGCGCGTATAAAACCATTCCATGAACCTTCCCCATGCAGCGTGCCCCATGACTCCGATCACCATCGAACGCATCGAAACCCGGCTCGTCGACCTGCCGACAATCCGCCCGCACAAGCTTTCGGTGGCGACCATGCACGGCCAGACGCTGATGCTGGTGACGGTGGTGTGCAGCGACGGCGTGACGGGTATCGGCGAAGGCACCACCATCGCCGGCATGGCGTATGGCCCGGAAAGTCCCGAGGCGATGAAGCTCGCGATCGACACCTACTTCGCGCCGGCCATGATCGGCCGGGACGCGACGCGCATCCAGGCGCTGATGGACTTCGTCGGCAAGCTGGTGAAGGTCAATCACTTCGCCAAGAGCGCGCTCGAGACGGCGCTGCTCGATGCGCATGGCAAGCGGCTGGGCGTGCCGGTGAGCGAACTGCTCGGCGGCCGCCGCCGTGAGCGCCTGCCGGTGGCATGGACGCTGGCCTCCGGAGATACCGCGCGCGATATCGACGAGGCCGAGCGCATGCTGGCCGAGCGCCGGCACAAGGTCTTCAAGCTGAAGATCGGCGCCAAGGCGATCGATGCGGATATCCGCCATGTCGCCGCCATCAAGCAGGCGCTCGGCGAGCGCGCGGCGGTGCGCGTGGACGTGAACATGGCCTGGAGCGAGACGCAGGCGGCGCAGGCGATTCCGGCCCTGGCCGACGCCGGCTGCGAGCTGGTCGAGCAGCCGGTCGCCTCCGCCGCGGCACTGGCGCGCCTGATGCGCCGCTACCCCGTCGCGCTGATGGCCGACGAGATCCTGCAGGGACCGGAGAGTGCCTTCGACATCGCGCGGCACCATGGCGCCGATGTCTTCGCGATCAAGATCGAACAGAACGGCGGGCTCTTCGCCGCGCAGCGCGTCGCCGCGATCGCCGATGCGGCCGGCATCGAGCTGTATGGCGGCACCATGCTCGAAGGGGCGTTCAGCACGGTCGCCTCCGCGCACCTGTTCGCGAGCTTCGCCAACCTGCAGTGGGGCACCGAACTGTTCGGGCCGTTGCTGATCACCGAAGAGATCCTGGCGAAGCCGCTGGACTACAGCGACTTCGAACTGACCGTGCCTGACGGCCCCGGCCTCGGCATCGAGCTGGACGAAGACAAGGTCCGGCGATTCACCCGCGACGGGCTGACCAAGGTGACCCGCTGATCCCGTTCGCGCGCAAGAAGATTCCGGTGACACCGTGGTGTCGCCAGCCGTCGCCGGCCCGCGGCGACGGGCCTTGAGCCGGCGAAAGGCGGCTCGTTCGGGGAGGAGCATGCCCCGAGCCATGTTTTCCCCCAACACAAGTGGAGACACCGACCATGAGCGTCAAAGTATTCGATACCCAGGAAGTGCAGGATCTGCTGAAAGCGGCGTCCAATCTCGGCGGCGACAAGGGCAGCGCCCGCTGCCAGCAGATCGTCCACCGCCTGCTGAGCGACCTGTTCAAGGCCATCGACGATCTCGACATCACGCCCGATGAAGTCTGGGCCGGTGTCAACTACCTGAACAAGCTGGGCCAGGACGGGGAAGCGGCGCTGCTCGCGGCCGGCCTCGGCCTCGAGAAGTACCTCGACATCCGCATGGACGCCGCCGACAAGGCGGCCGGCCTCGATGGCGGCACCCCGCGCACCATCGAGGGCCCGCTGTACGTGGCCGGCGCGCCGGTGCGCGAAGGCGTGTCGCGCATCGACCTCGATGCCGACGCGGACGCGGGCCCCCTCGTCATCCGCGGCACCGTCACCGGCACCGACGGCAAGCCGGTCGCCGGTGCGGTGGTCGAATGCTGGCACGCGAACTCGAAGGGCTTCTATTCGCACTTCGACCCGACCGGCGCGCAGACTGACTTCAACCTGCGCGGCGCGGTCCGCACGGGCGCTGACGGCAAGTACGAATTCCGCACGCTGATGCCGGTGGGCTACGGCTGCCCGCCGCAAGGTGCCACGCAGCAGCTGCTGGACGGCCTCGGCCGGCATGGCAGCCGTCCGGCACACGTGCACTTCTTCGTCACCAGCGAGGCGCACCGCAAGCTGACGACGCAGTTCAACATCGAGGGCGACCCGCTGATCTGGGACGACTTCGCCTACGCCACCCGCGAAGAGCTGATCCCGCACGTGGTCGGCAAGACCGGTGGCACAGCGCTGGGCATGAAGGCCGATGCCTACCAGGACATCGAGTTCGACATCGTCCTGACGCCGCTGCTCGAGGGCAAGGACAACCAGATCGTCCATCGCCTGCGCGCATCCGCAGCGGCCTGACCGCTGCGACCCACCGTATCGCCGCTGGCGCGCGATACGGCCAGGCCGGGCGGCGCGCTGGCGCCGCCGCCCGGATCCCCCCCGCGAGAATCATTCGACACCGATGCAGGAACTCCATGCAGGGCTTGGGGTGCGCATAGGAGGAGGAACCATGTCCGCCATCATCGAAAAAGCCAAGCAACTGGAGCATCTGCTGTCTGCCGCCGTGCAGGACGACAGGCAGGCCGGTGTATTCCGCTGCCGCCGCGACATCTTCACCCACCCGGACCTGTTCGAACTGGAGATGAAGCACATCTTCGAGCGCAACTGGGTGTACCTGGCGCATGAGAGCCAGGTCCCGGACAACAACGACTACTACACGACGTGGATCGGCCGGCAGCCGATCGTCATCACGCGCGACAAGACCGGCGAGCTGCACGCGGTCATCAATGCCTGCGCGCACAAGGGCGCGATGCTGTGCCGCCGCAAGCACGGCAACAAGGGCAGCTTCACCTGCCCGTTCCACGGCTGGACCTTCTCCAACACCGGCAAGCTGCTGAAGGTGAAGGACGAGAAGACGACCGAGTATCCGGTGCAGTTCAACACGCACGGCTCGCACGACCTCAAGAAGGTCGCCCGCTTCCAGAATTACCGCGGCTTCCTGTTCGGCAGCCTCAGCGATGACGTGCAGCCGCTCGAGGAATACCTCGGCGAAGCACGCGTGATCATCGACCAGATCGTCGACCAGGCGCCGCAGGGTCTCGAAGTGCTGCGCGGCAGCTCCTCGTATATCTACGAGGGCAACTGGAAGATGCAGATGGAAAACGGTTGCGACGGCTATCACGTCAGCACCGTGCACTGGAACTATGCGGCGACGATGGGGCGGCGCAAGGAAGAGGGCACCAAGGCTGTCGATGCGAACAGCTGGAGCAAGTCGGTCGCCGGCGTCTACGGCTTCGAGCACGGCCACATCCTGCTGTGGACCCGGACGATGAACCCGGAGGTGCGGCCGGTCTACCGGCAACGGGAGGAGATCCGGGCGCGCGTGGGCGAGGTCAGCGCGGAATTCATCGTCAACCAGACGCGCAACCTGTGCCTGTATCCGAACGTGTTCCTGATGGACCAGTTCAGCACGCAGATCCGCGTCGTGCGCCCGCTCAGCGTGGACAAGACGGAAGTCACGATTTTCTGCTTCGCGCCGAAGGGGGAAAGCGAAGCCGACCGCGCCACCCGCATCCGCCAGTACGAGGACTTCTTCAACGTGTCCGGCATGGGCACCGCGGACGACCTCGAAGAGTTCCGGGCCTGCCAGGCCGGCTACGCGGGCACCACGGCGATGTGGAACGACCTGTCGCGCGGTGCCCCGCTGTGGGTCGAGGGGCCGGACGAGAACGCCAGGAAGATGGGGCTGAAGCCGCTCATCTCGGGCGAACGCAGCGAGGACGAAGGGCTGTTCGTGTGCCAGCACGAATACTGGGTGCGGGTCATGCGCAACGCCCTGAAGACGGAACGCGAGGAGGCCTTGTCATGAGCTTCGACTACCGCACCATCTGCGCCGCGCTGTACCGCGAGGCACGCCTGCTCGACGATCGCGAGTGGGACGCATGGCTGGCCTGCTATACCGAGGACGTCACCTACTGGATGCCGGCCTGGGACGACGACGACCGCTTGACCGACGATCACGAGCGCCAGATCTCGCTGATGTACTACCCCGACCGGGGCGGTCTGGAGGATCGCGTGTTCCGCATCAAGACCGAGCGCAGCAGCGCTTCGACGCCGGAGCCGCGCACCGGCCACAACGTCACCAATGTGGAGGTGCTGGCCGAGCGCGGCGACGAGGTCGACGTGCGCTACAACTTCCACACACTCAACCACCGCTACCGGGTCACCGATCACTTCTTCGGCACGATGTTCGTCACGCTGCGCAGGGTCGGCGACGACCTGCTGATCTCGTACAAGAAGATCGCGCTGAAGAACGACTACATCCGCCAGGTGCTCGACGTCTATCACGTCTGACGCCGATCGATTCCGTACTGAAAGGAAATGGAGGAGCTTCCATGTCCAGCTACAACATTGCATTGAACTTCGAGGACGGCGTTACCCGCTTCATCGAATGCAAGGCCGGCGAGAAGGTGCTCGATGCCGCCTTCCGCGCCCGTATCAACCTGCCGATGGATTGCTCCGACGGTGTGTGCGGCACTTGCAAGTGCCGTGCCGAAAGCGGCAGCTATGACCTTGGCGATGACTACATCGACGACGCGCTGAGCGAGGATGAGAAGCACGACGGCCTGGTGCTGACGTGCCAGATGGTGCCGCACAGCGATTGCGTGATCGCTGTGCCGACCTCATCGACCGCATGCAAGACCGCGCACGGCCGCTTCAGCGCGACGGTGTCGAAGGTCGAGCCGCACCACGATGCGGCGATCGTGCTCGAGCTCGACATGGACGCGGGCGCGCCCGAGTTCCTGCCGGGGCAGTACGTCAACATCGACGTGCCGGGGAGCGGCCAGCACCGTTCGTACTCCTTCTCGTCGGCGCCGGGCGAAGCGAAGGTCAGCTTCCTGATCAAGAAGATCCCCGGCGGCGTGATGAGCACGTGGCTGGAAGCCGCGCAGCCGGGCCAAAAGCTCGATCTGCACGGGCCGCTCGGCAGCTTCTACCTGCGCGACGTGCGCCGGCCGCTGCTGTTCCTTGCCGGCGGCACCGGCCTCGCGCCCTTCCTGTCGATGCTGGAAGTGCTGGCGCGCGCCGGTTCGCAGCAGAAGGTCCACCTGATCTATGGCGTGACGCGGGATCTCGATCTCGTGCAGGTCGGTGCGATCGACGCGTTCGTCGCCAGGCTGCCGAACTTCAGCTACGCGACGGTGGTCGCCGAGGAAGCCTCCCGCCACCCGCGCAAGGGCTGGGTCACGCAGCATATCCCGGCCGACGCACTGAACGACGGCGATGTCGACGTCTACCTGTGCGGGCCGCCGCCGATGGTCGATGCGGTGCGCAAGCACTTCGACGACAACGGCGTGAAGCCGAACAGCTTCCACTACGAGAAGTTCACGCCCAACGCGGCACCCGGCGTGTCTTCCAAGGCGGCCTGATCATGCAGCGCTTTTCAGGCAAGACCATGGTGGTCACCGGAGCGGCCCAGGGCATCGGCCGCGGTGTCGCGCTGCGCGCCGCCGCCGAGGGCGCCTCGGTGCTGTTCGTCGATCGCGCCGAGTTCGTAGCCGACGTGGCGGCCGAGGCCGTCGGCGGGCGCACGGCTGGATTTGTGGCCGACCTCGAAACCTATGAAGGCGCGCGGGCCGCGATGGCATTCGCCGGGCAGCGCTTCGGCGGCATCGACATCCTGATCAATGGCGTCGGCGGTGCGATCCGCATGCGCCCGTTCGCCGAGTTCGAGCCGGCGCAGATCGACGCGGAGGTGCGCCGCTCGCTGATGCCGACGCTGTACAGCTGCCACGCAGTGCTGCCGTACCTGCTTCAGGGCGGCGGCGGGACCATCGTCAACATCTCGTCGAACGCCACGCGCGGGATCCGGCGCGTGCCGTACTCGGCCGCGAAAGGTGGCGTCAACGCGCTCACACAGGCGCTGGCGATGGAGTACGCGGAACACAATATCCGCGTCGTCGCGACCGCGCCGGGCGGCACCCAGGCGCCGCCGCGGCGGATCCCGCGCAATGCCGCCGGCGACAGCGAGCAGGAAAAAGCGTGGATGAACGAGGCCGTGCAGCAGGTGATCGGGTCGACCTTCCTCAAGCGCTACGGCAGCCTCGACGAGCAGGTCGCGCCCATCCTGTTCCTTGCTTCCGACGAGGCCAGCTACATCACCGGCAGCGTGCTGCCAGTCGCGGGCGGCGACACCGGCTGAACGGCGGGCGTGCGGCTTTGGCCGCGCGCTCCGCCACAACGGCGAAGTCGCCGCCGCGGTGGCACTGCAGGCGCGCTCGCGCCGCTGCGGCCGGCCCCGCCCCGCCTACGCTTGCGGCGGCTTGCCGGCGCGGTCGCCGGGCGCCTGGTACTCCATCGCGCCTTCGTCGTAGAGATCGTAGATCAGGCGCAGCATGCGTTCGATGTCCTCGGATTCGTCGAGCATGCGCATGCTCATGATGATCGGCGACACCAGCTTGTCGTCGTCGAGGTCCTTGTAGGCAATGTCGTCGCGTTTCAGGCCGTACACGCTCTTCGGCACGATCGATACACCTTCGCCGGCGGCGACCAGCCCGAGCGCGATCTGCAGTTCACGGGTCTCCAGCACGCGCGAGGGCTTGAGCGCGCGGTCGTGAAAGGCGGCCAGCACCTGGTCCGCATAGCTCGGGCGCGGGGACTTCGGAAAGATGATCAGGGTCTCCTTGAGCAGGTCGCGCAGCGATAGTGCCGCCTTCGCCTCGCACAGCGGATGGCCGAGCGGCAGCGCCACGATCATGCGCTCCTCGCGCAGCACCACGCGGCGGATGCCCGGATCGTCCAGGCGGATGCGCCCGAAGCCGACATCGATGCGGCCCTCCTTGAGCGCCGCGATCTGGTCCATCGTCGACATCTCGTGCAGGCTCAACTCGACCTCGGCATGCAGCTGGCGGTAGCGGCGGATGATCTTCGGCAGCATGCCGTAGAGGGTCGAACCGACGAACCCGACCGACAGGCTCCGCTCGATCTTGCCGACACGGCGCGCCATCGATTCGAGTTCGTCCATCTGCGCCAGCAGCTGCGCCGCGTGCTGGTAGAAGAAGCGCCCGGTCTCGGTCAGCTTCAGCGGGCGCGAATTGCGCTCGAACAGCTGTGCGCCGAGCAACTGCTCGAGCTGCTGGATCTGCCGGCTCAACGGTGGCTGGGCGATATGCAGGCGTTGCGCCGCGCGGGTGAAGCTGCGCTCTTCGGCGACCGCAACGAAATAGCGCAGGTGGCGTAGCTCCATGTTCCTTGCCGTTCAATGGGGACGCGATGCCAGGCCGGCGTGCAGAGCAGTGAGCGGGTGCCGCTGAACCGATTGCCGAATGCCGATTGCCGATTGCCGATCGCCGGCACATTCTACTTGACGATCGGTGGGCGCTGCGGCGGCCTTTCGTGGCCCATCGGACGCAATGTCTCGCCGCGGTCATGTCGGGACCGGTCGGGTCCGGTCGGGTCCGTTGCGCGGCAACACCGGCAACGTCGCCGCCTGGCTCCGCCGCCGTCCCTCGCCCCGCCGCCCACTACGCCAGGTGCACGCCGAAGCCGCTGCGCCCCGGCGCGATCTCCTCGCGCAGGGTCAGCGCCGGAATCTCGTAGTCCCCGCCATTCTGCCGCCGGAAGGGAATCGGCTGCGTCTCGAACAGGGTGTCGAGCCGTTCGCCCAGCGCCGCGCTGGCGGCATCGAAGCCGGCCGCGTCGACGCGGCTGCTGCGGTGGATGACGAAGGGCGGCAGCACGTCGAAGCCGGGGTAGAACAGCACGCCGTGCTGGATCGGGAACAGCACGTCGTCGAGCGGGCCGTTGATGCCGCGCGGGCCGAAGTGCGAGTCCCAGGCGCCGGTGGTGACCATCAGCATGGCGCGCTTGCCGGCCAGCGTGCCTTCGCCGTAGCGGTTGCCCCAGTGCGTGTCTGAGTGCTCGCCGACGCCGTAGGCGAAGCCATAGGCGTAGACGCGTTCGACCCAGCCCTTGAGGATGGCCGGCATCGAGAACCACCACAGCGGGAACTGCAGGATCACCGCATCGGCCCAGCGCAGCTTGTCCTGCTCGCGGGCGATGTCTTCGCTCTGCCGGCCGTTCTCGAAGGCACGCTTGGAGTCGAGCGAGGGGTCGAAGCGCGGGCCGGCCGCGCCGTCGAGGCTGTCGGCGGCATCGAGCGTGGCCTTCCAGCGCATGGCATAGAGGTCGGAGACCTGCACCGTGTGCCCGGCCGCTTCGAGGCGGCGCACGGCGAAGTCCTTGAGCGAGCCGTTCAGGGAGCGGGGTTCGGGGTGGGCGTAGACGATCAGTACGTTCATGGTGGGCTGCCGTTGCGGGAGCGGAGAGTCGCGATAGCCGCAGCATGCGCCGCCCCCAGGTATATTGGAAATGAATTTCCAATATTCCAGGTATTTCCATGAATAATCTCAGGCGGCTCGATCTGAACCTGCTGGTGACGCTGGACGTGTTGCTGTCCGAGCACAACGTGACGCGCGCGGCGCAGCGGCTGCACTTTTCGCAGCCCTCGGTCAGCGTGCACCTGGCCAAGCTGCGCGAGCTCTTCGACGACCCGCTGCTGTTGCCGGGCCCACGCGGCATGCGGCCGACCGCGCGCGCCGAGTTCCTGCGCGAGCCGCTGCGCGAGGCGCTGGCCGCGCTGGAGCGCGCGGTGGCGGCGGACAGCCCCTTCGATCCGGCCCAGGCCGGCCACACCTGGCGCCTGGCCGCCACCGACTACATGGAGTCCACCCTGGTGCTGCCGGTGCTGGCGCGCCTGCGCGTGGAGGCGCCCGGGACCCGGCTCGCTGTGCTGGAACTGGTGCCGGCCAAGGTGGCGCGTCAGGCGGAGCAGGGTGAGATCGACCTCGCCTTCCACACCACCGAGGGCGCGCCGCCCGCCCTGCACCGGCGCGCGCTGTTCAGCGAGCGCTATGTGCTGGCCGGGCGCGCCGGCCATCCGCGCCTGCGGCGCCGGCCCACGCTGGCGCAGTTCTGCGCGCTCGACCACGTGATCGTGTCGCAGGACGGCGGCGGCTTTCGCGGTGTCACCGACGAGGCGCTGGCGGCGCGCGGCCTGACGCGCCGCGTGGCGCTGTCGGTGCCGCATTTCCTCTTCCTGCTGTCGGCGCTGGCCGGCAGCGACCTGGTCGCCATGGTGCCGGAGCGGCTGGTGCGCGGCGTGCCGGCGCTGCGGGTGGTGGAGCCGCCGGTGGAGGTGCCGGGCTTCGAGATCTCGATGTTGTGGCCGGAGCGCGTGCACCGCGACGCGGCCCACCGGTGGCTGCGGGACCTGATCGTGGCGGCGGTGTAGGGCGCGCGCCGTTCAGTGCGGCGCGGGCGGCGGCGCGGTCGATCCGCGCACGATCAGTTCGGGTACCAGCTCGACGGTGACGGGCGGCGATGCCGGCGCGCCGATCTGCTGCAGCAGCAGGCGCGCGGCGTCTTCGCCCATCTGGTGCACGGGAATGCGCACGGTGGTCAGCGGCGGCGTCAGCGCGTCGACGAAGGGCATGTCGTTGTGCCCGACCACCGAGATGTCGGCGGGGCAGCACAGCCCGTGCTCGCGCAGGTAGTCGTAGCAGCCCATGGCGATCAGGTCGTTGCCGGCGGCGATGGCGGTCATGCCGGGAAAGTCCGCGAACAGGCGCGCGCAGGCCTGGCGGCCGGCCTCGCGCGAGTAGCTGTCGGCTTCCACCACCTGCCACGCCTCGCGGCGCAGGCGATGCCGGCGCACCGCCTGCAGGAAGCCCTCGCGGCGCTGGTAGCCGGTGGAGAGCGCGGCCGGCCCGGCGATGTGGCCGATGCGGCGGTGGCCCAGCGCCACCAGGTGGTCCACCGTGAGGCGCATCGCCAGCAGGTTGTCGCTGACCACGCAGGAAGCGCGCCCCGCGTCCTCGCCGCGGTTGATCATCACGGCGGGGATGCGCTGCTTGAGGCAGTAGTCGAGGATCGGGTCTTCCCGTTCGGCCGTGGCCAGCAGCAGGCCCTCGACCTGGCGTCCGACCAGCTGGTCGATGACGAAGCGCTGGCGCACCTTGTCGAGGCCGGCGTTGACCACGATCGGCACATAGCCCTGCTGGGCCAGCACGGCTTCGATGCCGGCCAGGATGGGCGGGAACACCGGGTTGGCGATGTCGGGCAGCACCACGCCCACCAGGCCGGAGCGCTGCGTGCGCAGTCCCGCCGCGATCCGGTTGGGACGGAAGCCGCGCGCCTCGGCCACCTCCAGGATGCGCGCCGCGACGTCGTCGGCCACCAGGTGCCGGGTGGCCGGATTCATCACGCGCGAAACCGTCGAGTAATGGACGTTGATCTCGGCGGCCAGGTCTTTGAGGGTCAGGCGTTTGCGCTCGGGCATGGCGGCGGGATGGGGGATGCGGTGCGGCGGCGGCGCGGGTTGGCGGATCCGCCATTCTAAGCCAGCACCGGGCCGCCGCCACGCGCGGGGGCCGCTTTCCGCCCGCCGCCAGCCCCCTCCTGTGCCTGACCGTGCCTTACTGCCCGCCGCGGATGCCGGCCTGCCGTACCACCGGCGCCAGCCGGGCGACTTCGCTGCGCAGGGTGGCGGCGAAGGCCTGCGGGGTCGAGCCCCTGGCCTCGGCGCCCTGGGCCGCGAGCCGCTCGCGCACGTCCGGCGCCACCAGGGCCTTGGCGATCTGCGCATTGAGCGCATCGACGATCTCCTTGGGCGTGCCTGCCGGCGCCAGCACGCCGAACCAGGAGTCGAAGGCGTAGCCGGGCAGGCCGGCCTCGGCCACGGTGGGCAGGTCCGGCAGGGTGGCGGCGCGCTGGGCGGTGGCCACCGCCAGCGCCCGCAGTTTGCCCTGGCGCACGAAGGGCATGGCCGAGACGGTGGGCGCGAACATGAAGTCCGCGCGGCCGGCCATGATGTCGGTCAGCGCCTCGCCGGTGCCCTTGTAGGGAATGTGGAGGATGTCGATGCCGGCCTGCAGCTTGAACAGCTCGCCGCTCAGGTGGGTCGAGCTGCCGGAGCCGGCCGAGTCGAAGTTGAGCGTGCCGGGCCTGGCCTTGGCCGCGGCCAGGATGTCGCGTACCGAGTGGTAGGGGCCGGTGGCGTTCACGACCAGGACATTGGGCACCGTCGCCACCATCGATACCGGGGCGAAGTCCTTCAAGGTGTCGTAGGACAGGCGCGGGTAAAGCGTGGCATTGATGGCGTGGCCGATCGACACCAGCGCCAGCGTGTAGCCGTCGGGGGCCGACTTGGCGACGATGGCGGCGCCCAGCGTGCCGCCGGCGCCGGGCCGGTTCTCGACGATGACGGTGTAGCCGCCGCCCTCGCCGATCTTGCTGCTGAGGATGCGGGCCAGGATGTCGGTGGCGCTGCCGGCCGAGAACGGTACCACCAGCCGGATGGGTTTGTTGGGGTAGGTGCCCTGTGCGCGCGCGGCGGGGGCCGGCGCCAGCAGCGCGGTCGTGGCCGCGGCCAGGGTCAGGGTCGCGGTCAGGGCGGTGCCGGCGGCGCGCAGCCTGGGGAACAGGTATTGCAGCATCTCTTGTCTCCTTGGTGGGGTGGGGCGCGGCGCGTCCGCGGTGGCGGACGCGCCGGCGAGGGCCGGGCCCGGTCTGCGCCGGGCTCCGGCCGCCTCACGGATAGGGCATGGCCAGCAGCAGCAGGGCGGGCCGGTTGCACGGGTTCGAGACTTCGCGTGCCTCGCCCGGCGCCAGCCGCACCGAGTCGTACTGATGCAGCGTGACGGTCTCGTCCGGCGTGCGCAGGCGCACCTCGCCCTCCAGCACGACGTAGTGCTTCTCCAGGGGAGAGGCGTCCAGGGCGGTGTGCCCGCCCGGCAGCAGCACCGACACGCCCATCCACAGGGCGTCGGAGCGGCCCGCCTCGTGCCCCTGCAGGCGCAGGCAGTGCATGCCGGTGTGGTGCGGCGGGAAGTAGGCCGGTGCTTCGGCGAAGCGGGTGACGTTCATGGCTTGAGCACCACGCGTTCGGGCGCGCCCTGCAGCACCGCGCGATAGGCGTCCTTGGCCTGCCCGAGCGCGAAGGTGTAGTCCTGCAGCACCGGGAAGGGACGCAACGCCCCGCTGGCGAACATCGGCGCCAGCTGGTCGAGGATGCAGGCGCCGGCGGCGCTGTCCAGCGCCAGCGTGTCGACGCCGGCATAGGTGTGCTGGCCGCGGTAGAAGGCGAAGATGTCGAACGGCACCGCGCGCTCGATGGTGGAGATGAAGACCTGGGCGGCACCGATCGCCATGGCCTGGTTGGCCTGCTCGAAGTAGGGGCTGCCGACTGTGTTGTAGACGATGTCGGCGCCATGGCCGCCGGTCTCGTCGCGCACCACTTCGGCGATGCGCTCGCGGCTGGCGTCGATCATCCGCACCGGCCCGCTGGCATGGCCGCGATAGGCCTCGGCGGTGCGCTCGACGGCGAACACGCGCGCGCCCAGCGCGGTGGCGATCTGGACCGCTGCCTGGCCGACCTTGCCATTGCCGCCGCAGACCAGCACGGTGCTGCCCGCGCCCGGCATGCCGGCACGGCGCAGCCCCTCGTACGCGGTGATGAAGGGCACGCCGACGGCGCCGGCCTCCAGCAGCGAGAGCGTCGACGGCTTCTCGCGCACCGACTCCACCGGCAGGCGCAGGTAGCGCGCATGGCTGCCGTCGCGGCGGATGCCGAGCTCGCCGCCGCTGCCCCAGACCGCGCGGCCGAGCAGCGCGGCGGGACCCTCGACCACGGTGCCGGCGAAGTCGCGTCCGGGCGTGCGCGGCCACACCGCGTGCGGCATCAGGCCGAGCGTGGCCTTGACGTCGCTCGGGTTGACGCCGGCGCTGGCCACTTCGATCACGCACTGGCTGTGCTGGGCGGCCGGGCGGGGCAGGTCGAGCAGGTCGAGCTGCAGGGAGTCGATATCGGAAGCCTTGCGGCTGACTTGGATGGTGTTCACGGGCTTTCCTGTCGGACTTGGGTTTGGGGTGTGGGTGCCGTATGCGTGCGTGCGGCGCGCTTCAGGCGTCGCGCAGGCCGAGGGTGCGGCGGGCTTCGGCGGGCGAGGCGATCTCGCCGCCGAGCGATTCGACGATGCCGCGCGCCTTGGCCACCAAGGCCGCGTTGTCGGGTGCCAGCACGCCTTTCTCGAGGTAGAGGTTGTCTTCCAGCCCGACCCGTACATGGCCGCCGGCGAGCCAGGCCTGGGCCACCATCGGGAACTCGGCGCGGCCGATGCCGAAGGCGGACCAGTGGGCGCCCGGCGGCAGCATGTTGCGCGCGTAGAAGACGGTCTCCGGCGTGGCGGCGAAGCCGTACTTGACGCCCAGCACGAAGGTCCACAGGCCGGGGCCGTCGAGCACCCCTTCGCGCTGCAGGTCCAGCGCCAGGTTGAGGTCGCCGGAATCGAAGATCTCCAGCTCGGGCATCACGCCGGCTGCGCGGATCACCTTGGCCATCTTGCGGACGTTGGCCGGGGTGTTGATGACGACGTCGCCGCCCGAGTTCATGGTGTTCAGGTCGAGCGAGCAGACGTCGGGGCGCAGCGCCGCGATGTGCTCGACACGCTTGGCCGGGTGCAGCAGCGTGGTGCCGGGCGCGGCCACGCGCGGCTCGTCCTCGCTCGGCACGAAGCGTCCGCCGGGGCCGGTGGTGAGGTTGATGATGAGTGTGCGGTGGCGGCGGCGGATGCGGTCGATGACGTCGGCGTAGTAGTCGAGCGACATCGAGGGCCGGCCGGTCTCGGGGTCGCGCACGTGGATGTGCGCGGCGGCGGCGCCGGCCTCGGCGGCTTCCAGCGCCGCGTCGGCGATCTGTGCCGGCGTGACCGGCAGGCCGGGGTGCTGCTCGGGCGTGACGATGTTGCCGGTCACGGCGCAGGTGATCAGGGTTTTGCGTGCATGCATGGGGCGTGGGTGCGTGATGTCCGGGGGGCGGGGGGGCGTTCAGCCGAGCAGGCGGCCGCCGTCGACCACCAGGGTGGTGCCGGTGGCGAAGCGCAGCGTGGTGGCGCAGGCGGCGATGGCCTCGGCCACGTCCTGGGCGCGGCCGATGCGCTTGAGCGGCGTGGTCCTGGCCGCGCGTTCGTTGAAGGCGGCGTCGCGGCCCGGCACGAAATCGGTGTCGACCACGCCGGGCGAGACGTTGAGCACGCGGATCTCCGGTGCCAGCGCCCGGCCCAGCGACATGGCCATGGCGTCGAGCCCGGCCTTGGCGGCGCAGTAGGCCACGTTGCTGCCCTGGCCGTTGCGGCCGGCGATCGAGCCCACGTTGACGACCAGTCCGTCGCCGCCGGCGCGCAGGTGCGGCGCGAAGGCGCGGATGGCGGCGAACTGGCCGCGCCAGTTGACCGCGAACAGTTCGTCGATCAGGTCGTCGTCGAGGGCGTCCAGGTCGGCATGCGGGACGGCGCGCGTGAAGCCGGCGGCATTGACCAGGATGTCGATGCGGCCGTAGTGGTGCAGGACCGAGGCGGCCAGTTCGCGCAGCGAGGCGCTGTCGCGGATCTCGGCGCTGGCGGCCAGGTGGTTGCCGGCCGGCAGCGCCGCCGCCGCGCTGGCCGCGCCGTCGTGGTTGCGCCCGGCCAGCACGATGCTGGCGCCGAGGCGGGCCAGCGCGTCGCCGGCGGCGAAGCCGATGCCGCCGGTGCCGCCGAGGATGACGGCGACCTTGCCGGAAAGAGGAGAGAGGCTCATGGTGTGGTGCGCGATGACAGGGTGGATGGGAAGGGATGGCAAGCGTGCAGCGGCCGTTCAGTCGATCGGCGGCTTGGGGAAGGTCGGCGTGCCGGGTTCGAGCGCGAAGTCGAAGTCCAGCGTGTCGTAGGGCGCGGGCAGCTCGCCCCAGGGGCTGCGGCCCTGCTCCACATGGTCGAGCCGGCCCACCAGCTGGCGGTGCACGCCGAAGGTCACATCGCCTTCCAGCGCCGGCGCCTCGTCGGCGAAGACCTGGGTGACCAGGGTGCGGTAGCCCGGCGCGGCGACGATGAAGTGGATGTGGGCGGGGCGGTACGGATGGCGCTGCTGCGCCGCCAGCAGCGTGCCCACCGGGCCGCCGGTCGGTACCGGATAGCCGGCCGGGCGCACGGTGCGGAAGTGGTAGCGGCCGTGGGCATCGGTGTGGAAGCGCCCGCGCAGGTTGCGGTCGGGCTGCGACGGGTCCTGGTTGTCGTACAGGCCCACCGGCGATGCCTGCCAGACCTCCACCAGGGCACCGGCCAGCGGCGTGCCGTCGGTGGCGCGCACCGTGCCGCTGACGAACAGCGGCAGGCCGGGCGCATCGTCCTGCACCACGCAGTCGCCGCAGTCGTAGGCCGGCGCGTTGGCGCGGTAGAACGGTCCCAGCAGCGCGCCGGGCGTGCGGCCGTCGCGGGTGCTGTTGTTCATCACCGTGACCAGGGTCGACAGCCCCAGCACGTCCGCCGCCAGCACCACTTCGTTATTGGTGGCATGGGTGGCATGGCCGAGCGCGGCGACGAATTCCAGGCCCCGCTCGAACTCCTCGTCGGTGGGCCGGACCTCGCGCAGGAAGTCGTGCAGGTGCCGCACCAGCGACGCCATCACGAAGCGCAGGCGCGGGTCGGACGTGCCTGCCATGGCGGCCTCGACGATGGGCGTCACCGAAAACTCGTCCTCGATCAGCGCGAGCGCTTCGTCGGCGCGGGATGTCTTGTCGTGAACTGCTGTCTCCATCACTGCTCCTTGCAAACGTTTGCTGCAAACGTTTGCAATCATAGCCGGGGAATCGCAATGGTCAAGGGAAACTTGTGCCGTGGCACCGTGCAGGCTGCGGCAGGAGCCGCGGAAATCCAATGAAAACAAGCCATTACCGCATCTGCGGGCGTGTGCTTGATACCCGCCGGAAGCGGAGGGTGGCGCGTGGCCGTTGCCAGCATCGGCGGGCACGGCGGGCAGGCCGCCGGCGTGCCTTGCGGTAATATCTGCGGCGCCGGCGGCCGCTGAAGCCGCGCCGCGCCCGATCCCTGCGAGCTCCCATGTCCTTCTCCAAACTCTCGCTGGCCCGCCGCCTGCGCCTGCAGCAACTCGCCATCTTCGACACCGTGGTCGCCACCGGCTCGCTGCTGGCGGCGTCGCGCGAGCTGCATATGACCCAGCCGGCGCTGACCAAGGCGGTGCAGGAACTGGAAGAACACATGGAGCAGGCGCTGTTCGTGCGCACCCGGCGCGGCGTGGAACTGACCGATTTCGGCCGCATGATGCACGGGCACTGCCGTTCGCTGCTGGCGGGGGTGCGCCTGCTGGCCGACGACCTCAATGCCTGGAAGGCCGGGGTATCGGGGCAGGTCATCGTCGGTTCGCTGCTGGTGGCCTCGGCGCGCCTGCTGCCCAAGGCGCTGGTGCGGCTGCGCGCGCTGGCGCCGGATGTGGTGGTGGAGGTGCGCGTGGGCGGCAACGAGGCCATGTTCGAGGCGCTGGTGCGCGGCGAGCTGGACGTGATGGTGGGCCTGCTGCCGGCGCAGCCGGGCGATCCGGCGCTGGAGCACGTGCCGCTCTTCGAGGAGAAGCTGTGTGCGGTGGTGGGGCGCCACCATCCGCTCGCCAGCGAGGTGGCGCCGGCGCTGGCGCAGCTCGAGCACTACGACTGGATCCTGCCGACACCGGAGTCCGACGCGATGCCGGCGGCATTGCGCTTCTTCGAGGCGTTGGGCATGAAGCGGCCGGTGCGGGTGATCGAGTCGGTTTCGATCCTGACCAATCTCGGTCTGCTGATCCAGTCCGAGATGATCGGGGTGATGCCGTTCTCGGTGGCCCGGCAGTTCGTCCAGGGTGGCTTGCTGAGCGTGCTGCCGCTGGGCCATGGCAGCGTCTTCGGCACCATCGGCTATACCCTGTGCAAGGGGCGCGAGCCGTCGCCGGCGGCCGAGCGCCTGCTGCAGGCGCTGCGCGAGGCCGCCGAGCCGTAGCCGGGTCGTGCCGGCGCGCCGCAGCGCTGGTATTCCTGCTCCTTATACGAACGCGCGAGGATTTCATTATCCGGCGCGCGGCCCGCTCCCTAGAATCCTTCCGTGCCCGTCAGCCGGAGCCCCCGGCCGCGCGAGGCCGGCGCGGCCATCGTGGACGGCGCCATCGGAGGAGACCATCTTGTCGCGATTCAATCTACCGGCGTCGCTGCGGCCGACGCGCAACTATGTGGGCGGCGAGTTCGTCGAAACCGGGCGGACCTTCAGCAACCTGTGCCCGGTGGATGGCCATGAGCTGGCCCAGGTGCACGAGGCCGACGCCGCGCTGGTCGACCGCGCCGTGCGCAGCGCGCGCGCGGCCATGGCAGGGCCCTGGGGCCGCTCCCATGTCGAGGAGCGCGCGCGCCTGCTGCATCGCGTGGCCGACATCATCGAGCGCCGCTTCGAGGACTTCCTTGCCGCCGAGGTGGCCGATACCGGCCGCCCGCTCGGCCAGGCGCGCCAGCTCGATATCTACCGCGGCATCCACAACTTCCGCACCTTCGCCGACCTCGGCAAGCTGGCCCATACCGACTTCTTCGAGACCCGGCTGGGCGACGGCACCGAACTGATCAACTACACCAAGCGCAAGCCGCTCGGCGTGGTCGCCAGCATCTCGCCGTGGAACCTGCCGATCCTGTCGCTGACCTGGAAGGCGGCGCCGGCGCTGATCTGCGGCAATGCCATCGTCTGCAAGCCGTCCGAGGAGACGCCGTCGACCGCCACGCTGGTGGCCGAGGCGTTCCACGAGGCCGGCGCGCCGGCCGGCGTGTTCAACGTGGTCCATGGCTTCGGCCCCGGCTCGGCCGGCGAGGCGCTGACCACGCATGGGGGTGTCGACGCGGTGACGTTCACCGGCGAGTCGCGCACCGGTGCCGCCATCATGAAGGCGGTCGCCGACGGCGTGAAGGAGGTGTCGTTCGAGCTGGGTGGCAAGAACGCCGCCATCGTGTTCGCCGACGCCGATTTCGACGCCGCCGTGGAGGGCATCGTGCGCTCCAGCTTCACCAACGCCGGCCAGGTGTGCCTGTGCACGGAGCGCGTCTACGTCGAGCGTCCCCTCTTCGAGCGCTTCGTCGCCGCGCTCAAGGCGCGCACCGAGGCGCTGCAGGTGGGCTGGCCCGACCAGCCCGGGGTCTTCATGGGCTCCTTGATCTCGCACGGCCACCGCGACAAGGTGCTGTCCTATTTCGATCTCGCCGTGCAGGAGGGCGCCACTGTCGTCACCGGCGGCCGTGTGCCGCAGTTCGGCGACGCGCGCGACGACGGCGCCTTCGTGCTGCCGACCATCTGGACCGGCCTGGCGGACGACGCGCGCTGCATGCGCGAGGAAGTGTTCGGCCCGGTCTGCCACCTGGCGCCGTTCGACAGCGAGGACGAGGCGATCCGCCGCGCCAACGACAGCGCCTATGGCCTGGCGAGCAGCGTGTGGACCACCAACCTGTCGCGCGCGCACCGCGTGACGGCGCGCCTGCACGTGGGCATCGCCTGGGTCAATACCTGGTTCTCGCGCGACCTGCGCACACCGTTCGGTGGCAGCAAGCTGTCGGGCATGGGGCGCGAGGGAGGCCGCTACTCGCTGGACTTCTACTCCGAGACCACCAACGTCAGCATCAAGATCTGAGGCGCCATGCTGCAGAGAATCCTCTCGACGCGCGTGGCCGCGCCGAAGTTCGCCTATTCGCCGTGCGTGCGCCACGGCGCCACCGCCTACGTGGCCGGCATGGTGGCGCTGGACCCAGACAGCGGCCGCCTGGTCGACGGCGGCGTGGCCGCGCAGACCCGGCGCATCTTCGACAACCTGCAACTGGCGCTGCCGGACTATGGCCTCGATCTCGATGCCCTGTGCCTGGCGCGCGCCTACCTCAGCGATTTCTCCACCTTCGCCGAATTCAACCACGCCTGGGAGTCGGTCTTCGCCGGCCGGCCGCTGCCGGCCCGTACCACGCTCGGTGTCGCCGCGCTGCCGCTGGGCGCCGCGGTGGAGATCGAGTTCACCTTTGCCTGCTCCACAGCGGAGCGCTCATGATGCCGAGGGAAGCCATGATCGATGAAGTCGTCCAGCAGGTGGCGCAGCGTCTTTGGCGCGCTGCCGAACTGCGCCAGCCCACCCCGCCCGTGCGCGAAGAACTGGCCGCCGCGGCCGGACCTGGCGGCGACGTGCTGACGATGGCCTACCAGGTGCAGCAAGTGCTGAGCGAGCGCCGCCTGGCCGGTGGCGAGCGCCTGGTCGGCCGCAAGATCGGCCTGACTTCGAAGGCGGTGCAGCGCCAGCTCGGCGTCGATGCGCCCGACTTCGGCGCGCTGTTCGCCACCATGGCGGCCGGCGATGGCGAGGAGATCGCCTGGTCGCGCACCCTGCAGCCCAAGGTCGAGGCCGAGATCGCGCTGGTGCTGCAGCGCGACCTGCCGCACCTGTCGCATACGGTGGCCGACGTGATTTCCGCCACGGCCTACGCGCTGCCTGCGCTGGAAGTGGTGGGCAGCCGCATCGCCGACTGGGACATCCGGCTGGCCGACACCGTGGCCGACAACGCCTCTTCCGGCCTGTTCGTGCTGGGTACGCGGCCGGTCACGCTGGACCGGCTCGACCTGGTCGACTGCGGCATGGTGATGGAGCGCCGCGGCGAGCCGGTCTCGAGCGGCGTGGGCGCGGCCTGCCTGGGCAATCCGCTCAACGCGGCGGTATGGCTGGCCGACACCATGGCCCGGCTGGGCGCGCCGCTGCGCGCCGGCGACGTGCTGCTGACGGGGGCGCTGGGGCCGATGGTGGCGGCCGCGCCCGGCGATGTGTTCCAGGCGCGCATCGAAGGGCTGGGCTCGGTGCGGGCCGTCTTCGGCGGGCGCGACTGAAGCCGCGCGATCCGCCGCACCACGAAACCCCTGCACAGGAACCGACATGAGCCAGATCCTCGCCGACGCCGCGCTCGCACTCGATGCGGCCGCCAGCCAGGCGCAAGCCATTCCCCAGTTCGCGCCGGGCAGCTTCGACCTGCCCACGGCCTACGCCATCCAGCACGCCTCGATCGCCCGCCGCTTCGAACGGGGCGAGCGCCTCAAGGGCATCAAGCTCGGCTTCACCAGCCGCGCAAAGATGGTGCAGATGGGCGTGGACAGCCTGATCTGGGGCTACCTGACCGACGCCATGATCGAAGAGGATGGCGGTCCGGTCGATCTCGGGCGCTACATCCACCCGCGCGTCGAGCCCGAAGTCTGCTTTGTCACGCGCCGCACCATCGACGCGCCGCTGACCGCGCTGGAAGCCGCCGACTATCTCGAAGCGGTGGCGCCGGCGATGGAGATCATCGACTCGCGCTACCGCGATTTCCGCTTCAGTCTCGAGGACGTGGTGGCGGACAACTGCTCCTCCGCCGGCCTGGTGGTGGGCGCCTGGTCGCGCCGCTTCGACGGCCTCGGCAACCATGGCGTGCGCATGCAGTTCGACGGCCGCGACGTGCAGGTCGGCTCGACCGGCGCTATCCTCGGCCACCCGCTGCGCTCGGTGGTGCAGGCCGCGCGCCTGCTGCACGCGGCGCAAGCCAGCCTTCCTGCCGGCTCGCTGATCATGGCCGGCGCTGCCACCGCGGCCGAGGCGTTGCGGCCGGGTCTGCACGTGAGCTGCAGCATCGGCTGCGGCGACAGCGCGCTGGGCTGCGTGGCCTTCACCACGCAGCCGGGCGGGCATTGAGCGCGGCGCGGCCGTACAGGCATCCACGACAACAGGAGACTCCAGCCATGACCTCAGAAGCGCACCTGGTCGCCGGCAAGGCGCGGCCGCGCGGCCGCTTCCCGCACTGCAAGCGGGCCGGCGACTTCCTCTTCGTCTCGGGCACCAGTTCACGCCGCCCGGACCACAGCTTCGCCGGCGCGCAGGCCGACGAGATGGGCGTCACCACGCTCGATATCCGCGCACAGACACGCGCCGTGCTCGACAATATCCGCGACATCCTGGCCAGCGCGGGCGCGGGCCTGTCGGACCTGGTCGAAACCCAGGTCTTTCTCGTCAGCATGAACGACTTCGGCGGCTTCAACGAGGCCTGGGCCGAGTACTTCGACTACGACGGTCCCACCCGCACCACCGTGGCGGTGCACCAGTTGCCGCACCCGCACTTGCTGATTGAGATCAAGGCCACCGCCTACAAGCCGCTGGCCACGCAGGAGGACTGACATGTTTCCCTTGAAATACGGCCGGCCGCTCAACTTCCGGCGCTGGCTCGACGAACACGCGCAACAGCTCAAGCCGCCGGTCGGCAACCAGCAGATCTGGCAGGACAGCGACTTCATGGTCACCGTGGTCGGCGGGCCGAACGAGCGCAGCGATTTCCACGATGACCCGGTCGAGGAACTGTTCTATCAGTTCCAGGGCAATGCCTACCTGTTGCTGTGGGAGCGCGGCCGCTACGAGCGCGTCGACCTGCGCGAGGGCGACATGTTCCTGCTGCCGCCGCATACCCTGCATTCGCCCCAGCGCCCGGAAGCGGGCAGCCGCTGCCTGGTGGTCGAGCGCCAGCGCCCGGCCGGCGAGAACGACGCCTTCCAGTGGAGCTGCGCGGCCTGCGGCACGGCGGTGCAGCGGCATGAGGTGACGCTGCGCAGCATCGTCGCCGACCTGCCGCCCTTGTACGAATCCTTCTACGCGAGCCCGGAGCACGCGCGCCGCTGCCCCGGCTGCGGCGAGATCCATCCCGGGCGCGATTTCCAGGCCTGGCACCGCACCCTGGCCAAGCACTTTCCCGCCTTGCCATGATCGACATCCACTCCCATTTCCTGCCCCCCATCAGCCGCGCGGAGGCCAGCGCGGTCGATGCGCAGCGCGCGCCCTGGCTGGCCGTCGATGCCGGTGGCGAGGCCGGACAGATCATGATCGCGGATGCGCCCTTCCGCCCGGTTTACCGGGCGCTGTGGGACGCCGACTTCCGTGTCGCCGAGCTCGATGCGCAGGGCATCGACATGCAGCTGGTGTGCGCCACGCCGGTGATGTTCGGCTATGCCTGGGAGGCCGCCCGCACCGCCGACTGGGCGGCGCGCATGAACGACAAGGCGATCGGCTTCTGCGCGCGCCATCCCCACAGGCTCAAGGCGCTGGCGCAAGTGCCGCTGCAGGATACGCGGCTGGCCTGCGCGGAAGCCTCGCGCGCGCTCGCCGCGGGTTGTGTCGGCGTGCAGATCGGCAATCACGTGGGAGACAAAGACCTCGACCATCCGGACCTGGTCGACTTTCTCGTCTACTGCGCCGAGCACGGCATCCCGGTGCTGGTCCACCCTTGGGACATGATGGGCGGCGGGCAGCGCATGAAGCGCTGGATGCTGCCCTGGCTGGTGGCGATGGCCGCGGAGACGCAGCTCGGCATGCTGTCGCTGATCCTGTCGGGCGCGCTGGAGCGGATTCCCGCGTCGCTGCGCATCTGCTTCGCCCATGGCGGCGGCAGTTTCGCCTTCCAGCTCGGGCGTGCCGACAACGCGTGGAAGCACCGCGACATCGTGCGCAAGGACTGCCCGCGGCCACCGTCGGAGTATGCGCGGCGCCTGCACGTGGACAGCATCGTGTTCGACGAAGGCGCGCTGCGCCTGCTGGTCGACGTGATGGGGGCCGAGCGCGTGATGCTGGGCTCGGACTATCCCTTCCCGCTCGGCGAGCAGGAGGTCGGGGCCCTGGTGCGCCGCGCGCCCTGCCTGGACGCCGCGCAGCGGCGCGGCATCCTGGGCGAAAACGCACGCGCCTTCTTCGGGCTGGATGCGGCCGCGCCGGCAGCGTGAAGGCCGACGGCGGCCAGTCACCTGCCATCTACCATCAAGCAGCAGAACCCGCGGCGGGCGCACAGAGCCGGAGGCCGGCGCGCGCGGCAAGGAGGAGACCACCATGCGGCAGATCGATGCCAACCGACTGGCGGACGACGCCAGCTTCAACCGCTTCCACGCCACCGTGCTCGTCTGGTGCGCACTGGCCATCGTCTTCGACGGCTACGACCTCGCCGTGGCAGGCATCGCGCTGCCGGCGATCATGAAGGAGATGGGCGTGGACGCGACCCAGGCCGGCTTCATGGTCAGCTCGGCGCTGTTCGGCATGATGTTCGGCAATATCGTCTTCGGCGCGCTCGCCGACCGCATCGGGCGGCGCGCGGTGATCGTGCTGTGCATCGCGCTGTTCAGCCTGTGCACGGCGGCGGCCGGCATGATGCACGAGCCGGTGGCCTTCAGCGTGATGCGCTTCCTCGCCGGGCTGGGCATGGGCGGGGTCATGCCGAACGTGATCGCGCAGATGTCCGAGTACGCGCCGCGGCGCATGCGCAGCACGCTGATCACGGTGATGTTCTCCGGCTACTCGGTGGGTGGCATCGTGGCGGCGCTGGTGGGGCGCGGCCTGATCGAATCCTACGGCTGGCAGGGCGTGTTCCTCGCGGCGGCGGCGCCGGCTGTGCTGCTGCCATGGATCTGGCGGCAGATGCCCGAGTCGATGGCCTTCCTGCACAAGCGCGGCCGCACCGGCGAACTGCAGGCCATCCTCGCGCGCCTGGCGCCGCAGTACGCGCCGCAGGCGGACGACGTCTTCGTGGTGGCGAGCCAGGACAAGCCGCAGGAGGCGCCGCTGCGCACCCTGTTCGCCGAGGGGCGAGGCTTCAGCACCGTGATGTTCTGGGTGACCTGCTTCATGTCCCTGTTCATGGTGTACGCGCTCAATGCCTGGCTGGTCAAGCTGATGGCCTCGGCCGGCTACAGCCTGGGATCGGCCCTGGCCTTCGTGCTGGTGCTGAACCTCGGCGCCACGGCCGGCGCCATCGGCGGCGGCTGGCTGGCCGACCGCCTGCACATCAAGGGCGTGCTGGTGCCGATGTTCCTGCTGGCGGCGGTGTCGATCGCGCTGCTGGGCCACGGCATGCCGACCTGGGTCCTGTTCGTGCTGGTCGGCGTGGCCGGCGCCTGCACCATTGGCACGCAGACGCTGTCCTGTGCCTATTGCGGACAGTTCTATCCGCTGGCCTGCCGCGGCACCGGGCTGGGCCTGATGCTGGGCGTGGGGCGAGCCGGGGCGATCCTGGCGCCGATCCTGATCGGCGCCATCATCGGACTGTCCCTGCCGCTGGCCCACAACTTCCTTGTCATCGCCGTGCCGGCGGTGATCGCCGCGGCCTCGATCGCGCTGGTGAACCACGGCCGCTCCGATCTGGTGCGGCAACGCACGGCCTAGCCAACGGATGGACGCAGACGCGCTGGACGGAGCCGGCAGCGACGCCGACGCCGTTGGCCAAGCATGGTGTCGTGGCTCCCTCTCCCCGCATGCGTGTTCAGACCGGAGAGGGGAGCGAACCGGCGCCAAGCATCTCATCGAGCACTTGTTGCGGCTCGGGCATCCCCCCCGAGTTGGCGGTTGAAACCGCACTTTGTTGCGCTTATAAGATCACGTTATGACCCGCAACCGGATTCCCGGTGCCTTGATGCGCACGACAAGGTGGTCTGGTATCCAGCAGTGCGCTTCCGGAGTCTTCGCCAGGCTCGACTGAGAAGAAGGAGATCCAGTCCATGCTGCCCGTCATCGTGCATGCCATCGTTGCCTATTTCGTCTCGCACCTGATTTATCCGCGCAGCACCGAGGCCTCGGTCCTGCGCACGGCGCAGGCGTGGATGACATTCGGCGTGACGGCGGGGCTGGTTTCCGCGCCCGCCACGCCGCTGTACCAGCAGTCGGGCGTCGACGCGCTGGTTGCCACCGGCATCACGGTCGGTACCTGCATGGTGCTAGGCTTCGCCGGCGGCTCGTTCTGGGGCTGGATCCGCGGCCATGGCCGTGGCTACGTCCGCGGCGGCGGACTGGCGATGGCCCCCGTTCCCTTTCCTGTTCCGGCTCCCGGTCCTGCCCCGTTCGGCATGTCGATCGCCGCTGCCGTGCCTGCACCGGTACCCGCTCCGGTGCCTGCCCCGCTTCCGGTGGCGGCCGCGGCGCGGCTGCCGGCGCCGGACCAGGGCTCGCGCGCCAGCAAGCTGCTGACGCTGGCCGTCGTGCTGGTGGTCGCGCTCGGCGTGGGCCGCCACTTCGGCCTGTGGCGAGGCGATGCCGCGGCGCAGCGCTGGGATGGCGATGGCGAGTGGCTGCTGCTGAAGGAGATGTCCCACACCGGTGGCACGAAGTCCTACTACTTCCGCCGCCAGGACGGCCAGGGCCGTCCGACGCTGGATCTCGCCGTGGTCTACCAGGGCGATGCCAGCCGCTTCCATGGCGAGCGCCTGCATGGCTCGCTGTCGCGTATCGAACTGGACTGCGCCGGCGGTTTCGCGCGCTACCGCGTGGTCAAGTACCGGGGCTACCAGCGCAGCGATGCGCCGGACGCCATGTACGGCGAGATCGCCGCGATGTCGCGCGACCAGCCGTCCGAGTGGCGGCCGGCCGAGGACCTGGGCGACATCGCCGACATTGCCTATCGGGCCTGCTCGGCGCCGCGGCGGTTCCAGTCGGCCGGCCTGTAGCCCGGCCTGCAAGTCGGCCTGCAGGTTGGCCTGCATGCCGCTCCGCGCGCCGCCTCACAGGCCGTCGCGCCAGGGCCGGCCACGCGCCGGCAAGTGCTAGCGCGGATCTCCGTTCCCGCCCGGTCGCGCCGGCGCCAGGCGCGACACGATGCGCCGGGCCCGTTCCAGCACGGGCCGGTCGACCATCTTTCCGTCCACGGCGATGGCCGCGCCGCCGGCCCGCTCGGCCGCGTCGAGCACGCGGCGGGCCCACGCGGCTTGCTCGGCATCCGGTGCCAGGCCGGCATGCACGCCCGCCACCTGGGCCGGGTGGATCAGCAGCTTGGCACCGAAGCCGAAGGCGCGCGCGCGGGTGGTTTCGGCCGCCAGCGCGGCGGCGTCGCCCAGCGCGGTGCAGACGCCATCCACCGGCGCCGGCAGGCCGGCGGCGCGCGCATGCGCTACCAGGCGGCTGCGGAAGTAGTCGAGCGGGGCGCCGGCATCGCCGATGTCGAGGTCCAGCATCAGGTCGATGCTGCCGAACAGCAGGCGGGCCACGCCGGGCAGGGCGGCGAGTTCGCGCAGGCGCGCGAAGCCGGCGGCCGTTTCCAGCAGCGGCAGGCAGGCACAGTCAGGCAGGGCCGCGCGCAGGGCGCGCGCGGCCTCTGGCTCGGCCTTGGGCAGCACGATGCCATCGGCGCCACCCTGCGCGCACCACGCCAGGTCGGAACGGTGCCAGCACGTGTCGGCGCCGTTGACGCGCACCAGCAGCGGCACGCCCGCCGCGGCCGCCTGCGTGCGCAGGGCCGGCCAGGCGGCGGACAAGGCCGTGCGGGCATCGTCCTTGGCGGCCGGCGCGACCGCATCCTCGAAGTCGACGATCACGGCATGGGCGCCACTGGCGAGCGCCTTGCCGATACGCTCGGGGCGGTCGGCCGGCACGAACAGGTAGCTGAGCGGCAGGGCAGGTCGGGACATCGCGGCACTCCTCACAGCGCGCCCGCGGCATGCAGGGCGCGGATGTCCTCGGGCGTGCAGCCCAGTTCGGCGAGGATGGCGTCGGTCTGCTGGCCCACGGCGGGCACGGGATCCATGCGCGCCTCCGTGGCTCCCGGCGGCAGCAGTGCCGGCACGGCGCCGGCCGGCGTCTCGACCTCGCGCCAGCGCCCGCGCGCGGCGAGCTGGGGGTGGGCCCAGACGTCGGCCATGGTGTTGACGCGGGCGTTGGCGATGCGGGCCGCCTCCAGGCGGGCGATGACCTGGTCGGCATCGAGCGCGGAGAACACGGCGACGATGCGTGCGCGCAGCGTGTCGCGGTTGGCGCTGCGCCGGCTGTTGTCGGCGTAGTCCGGATGGCTGGCCAGGTCAGGATCCTGCAGCACCGTGGCGCAGAACGCGGCCCATTCCCGTTCGTTCTGCAGGCCCACCATCACCGTCTTGCCGTCGCCGGTGGGGAAGGGGCCGTATGGATAGATGGTGGCGTGCGCGGCCCCGGCGCGGGGCGGCGGCGCGGCGCCGTCGAAGGCGTAGTAGAGCGGGAAGCCCATCCATTCCACCGTTGCTTCCAGCATGGAAATGTCGATGCGCTTGCCCCGTCCGGTCTGGCCGCGTTCGAGCAGCGCGGCCAGGATATTGCTGTAGGCATACATCCCGGCGGCGATGTCGGCCACCGAGGCGCCGGCCTTGACGCCTTCTTCCGGCGTGCCGGTGACCGAGACGAAGCCCGACTCGCTCTGCACCAGCAGGTCGTAGGCCTTCTTGTCGCGATAGGGACCGTCGGCGCCGTAGCCGGAGATATCGCAGACGATCAGGCGGGGAAAGTCGCCGCTCAGGCTGGCGTAGTCCAGGCCCAGCCGCGCGGCGGCGCCGGGGGCCAGGTTCTGCACCAGCACGTCGGCCCCGGCCAGCAGCTTGCGCAGCAGCGCGCCGGCCGCCTCGTGCTTGAGGTCGAGCGTCAGGCTTTCCTTGGAACGGTTGGTCCAGACGAAGTGCGAGGACTGGCCCCGCACGCGCGTATCGTAGGCGCGGGCGAAATCACCGCCGCCGGGGCGTTCGATCTTGATCACGCGCGCACCGAGGTCGGCCAGTTGCCGGGTGCAGAAGGGAGCCGCGATGGCTTGCTCGAGGGAGACGACGGTGATGCCTTGCAGGGGACGGGACATGTCGGGGCTGGGATGGAGTCCGGGGCGCTGGACCACTGAATCATGGAAATGGGAGGGGAAAGGCCTGCCATGGCAGGCACCGGCCGATCTCAGGGATTCAGTGGGCTAGTGGTCGATGGCGAGAATCTAGCCGCTTTCGCCCGCCGGCGGAAATAGCGAAAATGCAGGCGTCCATAAGTAGAATCAATACATTGCCCGCCGCCCCGCGCGGTGGCGGCCCGCATCGATCTCACCGCACAGGAGCCGAATTCGATGGATATCCGTGCCATGCGCTATTTCGTGGCCATCGTGGACCAAGGCAGCCTGACGCGGGCGGCGGAGGTGGTGTGCGTGGCACAGCCGGCGCTCAGCCAGCAGCTGGCGGCGCTCGAGGCCGAGTTCGGCGTCGCCTTGTTGCACCGCAGCGCCAAGGGCGTGCGGCCGACCGAAGCGGGCCGCACGCTGTACCGGCATGCACGCGCCATCATCAAGCAGGTCGAGGCCGCGGGCGCGGAGGTGCGCGTGGCCGGCGCCGATGTCACCGGCGCGGTGGCGATCGGCCTGCCGACCACGGCCGCGGCCGCCTTCGGCATGCCCTTGATGCGGGCCGTGCGCGAGCGCTATCCGCGCGTGCGCCTGCAGCTGTTCGAGAGCATGAGCGGATACATCTCGGAGCTGCTCAACAACGGCCGCCTGGATTTCGCCATCCTGTTCCGCGACACGCCCTCGCGCGCGGTGGAGCCGGAGCCGCTCGCCAGCGAATCGCTCTACCTGATCGGCACCCCGCCGGCGGGCAGCCTGCGTCCGCCGCGCCGGGCCCGGCGCGGGAGCCTGCACGGGGCGGGTGGTGCCGGCGCTGCGCACGATGCAGACGATGGGCTCGATACGGCCGGCGAGGGGACGGTGGCGCTGCGCCAGCTCGATGGCCTGCCGCTGGTGCTGCCCAGCGGCGCGCAGGGCCTGCGCGACGTGGTGGAGCGCAGCTTCGCGCGTGCGGGCATCCGCCTCGAGGTGGTGGCCGACCTCGATTCGCTGCCCTTCCTGCTGGCCTCGGCACGCGAGGGGCTGGCCTGCACCATCCTGCCGGCCTCCTCGGTCGCGGACGCGGCGCCGGCGGTGCCGCGCCGGCTGATCGTGCCGGAGCTGCGCCGCACCTTGTCGCTGTGCTGGCCGCGCGCGCTGCCGCGTACCCATGCGGCCGAGGCGGTGGCGGAGATCCTGCGCGAGCTGGTGGCTGCGCGTATCGCCGAGGGCGGCTCGCTGAAGCGGCCGCCGGCACCGGCCGAGGCAGCGCCGGCGACCGCTGCGCAGGCGGATAAGTAAAACTTATGCGCGTAGTCGCCGATTGAATTTCCCGCCCGCGGGCTTCGCGGGTAGAGTGCGCTCCGATGCGGCCGCGGCCCGATGCCGCCGGCCGTCAACCAGAGGAGATGCAATGCTACGCAACCCCCGCGCGCTGGCCGGCCTGGCCGCCAGCCTGGCGCTGTGCGCCGCCGCCCCGGCCCACGCCGAGCCCTATCCCGCCAAGCCCATCCAGATGGTGGTGCCACAGGCGCCCGGCGGCACCAACGACATCGTCGCGCGCCTGGTGGCCGCCGACCTGTCGCAGCGGCTCGGCCAGCAGGTGGTGGTGGAGAACCGGCCGGGCGCCGGCGGCAACATCGGCACGCAGTACGCCGCGCGCGCCACGCCGGACGGCTATACGCTGCTGATGACCATCAGCAGCACGCAGGCCATCAATCCCTCGCTGTACCGCCAGGTGCCCTTCGATCCGGTCAAGGACTTCGAGCCGATCGCGCCGGTCGCCAGCGTGCCGAACGTGCTGGTGGTCAATCCCGCCTTCCCGGCGCGCAGCATGGCCGAGCTGATCAGCATGGCCAAGGCCCGCCCCGACTACTACCGCTTCGCCTCGGCGGGCAACGGCACGCTCAACCACCTGCTGGGGGAGATGCTCAACAGCATGGCGGGCATCAAGCTGGAGCACGTGCCCTACAAGGGCGTGGCGCCGGCGCTCAACGACGTGCTGGGCAACCAGGTGCCGATGGCCTTCGCCAGCCTGCCCTCGGTGCTGCCGCACATCAAGGCGGGCAAGGTGCGCGCGCTGGGCGTCAGCTCGGCCAGGCGCTCGCCGTTCGCGCCGGACATCCCGGCCATCGGCGAGACCGTGCCCGGCTACAGCGGCGACCTGTGGGTGGGCCTGTTCGCGGTCAAGGGCACGCCGCGCGAAGTCTCGCAGAAGCTCGCGCAGACGCTGCACGCCGCGCTGGCCGACAAGGCCCTGCGCGACAAGCTGGCCGCGCAGGGCGCCGAAGTGCTGGACGGCACCCCGCAGCAGTTCTCCGCCCTGCTGAAGTCCGACATGGACAAGTGGGCGAAGATCGTCAAGAGCTCGGGCGCCCAGGTCGACTGAGGCGGGCCCGGCCGGCGCAGCGCCGGCCGCTCAGCCGCTCAGCCGCGCGCCGGGGCGAACAGCGGCAGCGCGGCCAGCGCCGCCATGCCCGCCACCGCCCATACCCAGGGCCAGGCGCTGGCGGCCAGCAGCGCCGGGATCAGCAGCGGGGTCAGGAAGAAGCCGAGGTAGACGATGGTGTTGGCCATGCCGAGCGCGGTGCCGGCGCGCTCCGCGCCCGCCAGCGTGGCGAGCTCGGTGTAGGCCACGCCGTGCCAGGCCGACACGCTGATGCCGGCCGTCACCAGCAGCAGCGCCAGCAGTGGCACCGCCGCCGGGGCGCCGGCGCTGGCCAGCGCCAGCAGCAGGAAGGTGCCCGCCGCCGCCCAGGTGCTGGCGCGCAGGTAGCCACGCCGGTTGCCGCGGCGGTCGGTCAGGCGGCCGCTCCAGACCCGCATCGCCATCGCGCCAGCCTGCACCGCCACCATGGTGGCCGACATGCCGGCCAGGCCCATGCGGGCGAAATCGTGCAGGTAGACGGTGGCAAAGGTCAGCACGGCGAACTGCGGCACGCACAGGATGCCGATGCCCGCGACCAGGCGCCACACGGCCGCGTCGCGCAGCGGGCCGCGCGCGGGCGCGGCCGCCGGTCGCGGCGCCGCCGCGGCCGGGACCGTAGCGGACAGTGCCTGCGGCGGCTCATGCAGCCAGGCCCAGGTCAGCCACGCGGCCAGCGCGCAGGCCAGCCCCAGCGCGCCGAAGACCCAGGCAAAGCCTGCCGACGAAGCCAGCCAGGGCAGCGCCAGCGCGCCCAGGCCGCCCCCCAGCGGCACCGCGGTCTGGCGCACGCTCATGGCGAAGCCGCGCTCGCCCTCGCGGAACCAGCGCATCACCGCGCGCCCGCTGGCGCCGTTGACGCTGCCGCCCAGCAGGCCGGCCAGGCAGAGCGCCGCCATCAGCGCGGCCAGCGGCGGCACGAAGCCGGCCGACGGCGCCAGCCACGCGGCCGTGGCCAGCAGGGTGGCGGCGGTGGCGGCAAGCCCTGCGAGCAGCACCGGGCGGTCGCCGAAGCGGTCGGCGGCGAGGCCCCACGGTAGTTCCGACAGGGCCACGCCCAGGCCGAGCGCGCCCAGCGCCAGGCCGAGCTGGGCGTTGTCGAGCCGGTAGCCGGCGCGCAGCCAGACCGCGGTGGTGGGAATGCCGGCGGCCGCGGCGGAGAAGGCAGCGTTGGCGGCGACGCCGACGCCGAGCACTTTCCAGCGGTGGGCAGGGCCGTGCGCGGCGGCGGGGCGTGCGGAGGCGGCGTCGGACGGGCGGGACAGGGGCGAATCGCAGGAAGCAGGCATGGCAGGTACCGGATCAGGGTTGACCTGTGCAGTCTGGCGCTTAGAATTCATCCTGAAAATCGGAAAATATCGAATCAATGATTCGATAAAACAGGATGATTGATATGTCACAGATCCACTTCGACCTGGCTGCCCTGCGCAGCCTCGTGACCGGCATGGAACTGGGCAGCTTCGCGCGCGCGGCGGATCGCGTCGGACGCTCCAGCTCGGCGGTGAGCGCGCAGATCAAGAAGCTGGAGGAGCAGGCCGGCATCACGCTGTTCCGCAAGGAGGGCCGCGGCCTGGCGCTGACCGACGCCGGCGAGGTGATGCTGGCCTATGCGCGGCGCCTGCTGGAGCTGAACGACGAAGCCGCGGTCGCGGTGCGCGGCACCGGGCTGGACGGCGGTGTGCGCCTGGGTTTGCAGGAGGAGTTCGGCGAAGCCATGCTGCCCGAGGTGCTGGGCCGTTTCGCGCGGGCCCATCCGCGCGTGCGCGTGGAGGCCGCGGTGGCGCGCAACGCCGACCTGCTGGAGCGCATCGCCACCGGACGCCTGGACCTGGCCTTGATCTGGGACGATTCCGCCGCCTTCGGCTACCGCCTGCAGGGCGTGGGCGGCGTCGAGCGCATCGACGAGGCGCCGATGTGCTGGATCGGTGCCCACGCGCCGGCGTGGCAGCCCGGCGGTGGCGAGCCGCTGCCGCTGCTGGCCTTCGACCGGCCCTGCCAGTTCCACGCCGCCGCGACCGCGGCGCTGGACCAGGCCGGCATTGCGTGGCGCGTGGTCTTCACCAGCCCCAGCCTGGCGGGCCTGTGGGCCGCCGCCGCCGCCGGCCTCGGCGTCACCGTGCGCACCCGCTACGGCTTGCCGGCCAGTGTCTGCGCGCTCGATGCCGCCGCCCTGGGCCTGCCCCCGCTGCCTTCGCTGCCGCTCAAGCTGCTGCGGGCCGGGCCGGTACTGCCGCCGGCCGCGGAGCGGCTCGCGGGCATCGTGCTGGAGGCGCTCGAGGCGCTGGCGGCGCAGCGCAGGGGAGGTGCCATGGCGCTGGCGGCGTAGGCGCGGCCAGGGGTGCGCCGATGGTGTCGCTGCCGCGTGTTTTCCGCGCTGAAAGCGGCGGATGGGCGCGGTTTCAGAAGTCTTCCCGCTCGTCGTGGCGAGCGGACGCGGCGCCGTCGTGCGCCGGTAGCGGAGGAGGGTCGAGCGGCGCGGGCCTTGCTGCCTGAAGGTCGCGGGTGTTCTTCTGCACGGCGATGGCGCCGAACAGCGAGAGCAGGAAGGCCATGCCGTAGAAGCCCTTCTCGCTCAGCGCGAGGGTTGCGTTGAACAGGCCGACGCACAGCAGCAGCACCGCCAGCAGGGTCGATGCCCAGCTCAGGCCGTAGTAGATGCCTGTCACCGGAATGCCCTCCAGCCGGTCGCGTACGCTCTTCTGCACCGAGATCGCAGCAAAGAGGCCATAGGCGAGGACGGTGAAGTAGTAGCCCTTCTCGTTGAGCTGCATGTCGGCGTTGAACAGGCCGATCAGGAAGGCGACGAGGCCGGCGAGCAGCGCGGCCCAGGAGGCCGCGACGAAGGCGAAGGAGGTGGGCTGGGGGATGGGCGTCGTCATGTGGTCGGGGTGGGAAAGGGAGGCCTGCGGAGGCGGATCATCATGGCAAAAGCGCTTGCAGGGATGTTTGGGACGCGTCCGAAACCGATTCAGGAATCTCAGATGCCGGACTCTGCCGGCCGCGGCCCCGTGTCGGTGTCGCCGGTCCGCCCCACTCCACCTGCCGCACCGTCCGCTGCGCCGGCCGGCCACTTGATGTAGGCTGCCGGCTTGTGCGTCGACCGGCACATGCGGTGGGCTGGCCGGGCCTGCGCACCGAAACGGGACACCGAAACGGGAGATACTCACATGCCACAGCACATTGGAATCGTTGCCTGCTCGGCCGAAGGCGCCGCGCTCTGCTACCGCACCCTCTGCAGCGAGGGCGCGCACTGGCTGGGGCCGCACGGCCACCCGGAAGTCTCGCTGCACGGCCACTCGCTGGCCGACTACGTGCGCTGCCTGGAGGCGGGCGATCGCGGCGGCGTCGCCGAACTGATGCTGTCCTCGGCGCATAAGCTGGCGCGGGCCGGCGCCGATTTCCTGATCTGTCCCGACAACACCATCCACCAGGCCCTGCCCGAGGTGCTGCCGCGCTCGCCGCTGCCCTGGCTGTCGATTGCCGAGGTGGTCGCCGCCGAGGCCGCCGGGCGCGGTTACCGCCGCCTGGGCCTGACCGGCACGCGCTGGCTGGTCGACAGCGAGGTCTACCCGGACGCCCTGGCCAGGGCCGGTCTGGCCTGCGTGCGGCCCGAGCCCGGCGAGCGCGATGCGATCGCGCGCATCATCATGGACGAACTGGTGCCGGGACGCATCGAAGCGGATTCGGTACGCGTGTTCCAGCGCGTGATCGAAGGCCTGCGCGAGCGCGGCTGCGACGCCGTGGTGCTGGGTTGCACCGAGATCCCGCTGATCATCGGCGACGCCAATTCGGCGCTGCCCACGCTGGACTCCACCCGCCTGCTGGCGCGCGCGGCGCTGCGGCGCGCGCTGGGCGACGCCGTCCGACCGGAGCGCTCCCGCCTGTGAGACCGCGGGCCTGCGCTGCGGCCGATGCCTGCTATACTTGTACAATCAGTTGAACAAGTTCAGTGGGGGCGAGCCATGCGCACCGTTCATTTCTCCGATGCCCGCAACAACCTGAAGGCCGTGATCGACCAGGCCATCGCCGATCACGATGCCATCCTGATCACACGGCGCGATGCGCCCAATGCCGTGATCATGTCGCAGGAACAGTACGACAGCTGGATGGAAACCATGTACCTGCTCAGTTCGCCGGCCAATGCGGAGCGCTTGCTGCGCTCCATCGAGCAGCATCGCCGGGGCGAGGGGGTGGAGCGTGAGTTGATCGATCCGGACGCGGCATGACGCGCCAGCTGGTCTTCATGCCCGACGCGTGGGATGACTATCTCTACTGGCAAGGACAGGACAGAAAGACGCTCAAGCGAATCAATCAGCTCATCCAGGACACCACGCGTAACCCTTTCGATGGAGTCGGCAAGCCTGAGCCCCTGACGGGGAATCTGTCCGGCTACTGGTCGCGCCGCATCGACAATACCAACCGTCTCGTTTATCACGCCAACGATGACGAGTTGACCATCATTGCCTGTCGCCTGCACTACGGCGCCAAGTAGGGAACGCCTCGGCTCGCGCAGCAGTACCGTGGTGCCGGCTCATCGCGTGCGTACCGTTGCGCCTTGTCATGACCACCTCCGCCCTGCTCGTCATCGACGTCCAGCAAGTCCTGTTCGATCCGGCGTCGCGATGCGCACGCCGCTGCAGGATTGGCTGGACGCGCGTGGCAGGGCTGGGCTATGCCATCTCGCTGGTGGCGGATGCGCACACCACGCGCGACAAGCCGCATGCGCCGGTGGCAAGCATCTTCGCCCACCACAATGCGACGTTGCCGGACATTACCAGCTTCGGCGTGCGCATCGCGGCGCCGGCATCGGCCAGCGTCGACTTCTGAGGCGCCAGCGCTCGCCAGCGCACGTCGGCCCATTCGCTGTTCCCTATTCCTCCAGCTTCAGGCCCGTCTTCGCCACGAAGCCCTTCCAGCGTTCGTACTGTTCGCGCGCGTAGCGGTCGAGCGCGGGGCCGTCGCTGGCCATCACCTCGAAGCCGGCCTGGGTCAGCTTGCGGTGGGTCTCGGGATCGTTGAGCGCGGCCTGGAAGTCGGCGGTCAGCTTGCGCAGCGTCGCCGGCGGGGTGCCGGCCGGTGCGAAGATGCCGATCCACGAATACCGATCCACGAATACGCTTCGAAGCCGGGCAAGCCGGATTCCGCCACGGCGGGCACCGGGCAGTTCCGGCAGGCACCTGGCGCGCATCTACCTGGAAGGCGAGGGCGACCAGCCCCAGCGCGCTTCAGGCACGTCCCAGGCACGTCCGAGGCACGTCCCAGGCAAGCCTCAAGCGTGGCCGTCATCCGGCGCGGCCGCCTGGCGCAGGACCGCCATCGGTCCCAGCGTGGCCACCGCCGTCAGTTGCGCCGCGTCGCGCACGAACAGCGAGCCGGCATAGGCCAGCGCGTTGACGGACAGCCCCGCCACATGCTCCGCCGCGCGCCGCACCAGCAGCATGCCGCGCGGGAACACCAGCAGGTTGTAGGGCGCGGATTGCAGGTTCCCCGCCTCGGTCGCGCGCGCCTCGATGCCGACGGCCTCCAGCAGTTCCCGGTAGCGCGCCAGCGCCACGCGCGCCATGCGTTCCGGCGGCAGCAGCGTGGTCAGCGGTGCGTAGGCGTGGGCGAAGGCGAGGCCGGGCGCGCGGCGCACATGGGGGTGCGTGCCGCTGGCCGGCGCCGCGTCCAGCAGCGGCACCATCGGCGGCGTGCCGCCCAGGCCGGCCAGCGGCACCACCTGCAGGTGCTTGTGCGGCTGGCTGGCACCGGCCACGGTGCCGCCGTTGTAGAAGCCCAGGCCGTCGAACTCGGCCAGGCAGGCGAACAAGGCGGCGAAGTCGGCCAGGTCCAGCAGCGTCTCCTGCGGCACGAAGGCGCGCGTGACGATCAGCAGGTGGTGGTCGATGACATGGAACTTGTTGAGCAGCGCCAGGTGAGCCGGGCCCACGTCGGCGACGAACAGTTCGGGGTCATGGGGCAGGAAGGGGTCGGCGGTGGCCCGGTGCGGCGCCTGCGTCGGCACGGGTTTGCGGGCGAGGCTCGAGACCTGGCGTACCTGGAAGCGCACGCCGCCATCGTCGATCAGCACGGTACCGGTCTCGATCGGCTGCAGCGCGCCGCTGTGCCGGGCGCGCTCGGCCTGGCGCAGGATGGCCGGCCACAAGGTGCCGGGGGCGAAAAAGCGAGAAGGGTGCGGGATCATCGGGCCGCCCTGCCGGAACGGAGACGGCGGCGGGGTGGCGCCGCCGTCCGCATCTCCCGACTATCCCACAAGGAGCGGCGCCGGTGAAGATGGCCGGCCCGCATGCGCCCGGCAGCGCACGCGGCGCCCCGGCCGCTTTCCGGCCATGGAAGACCGGAGCCGGCCGCAGCCGCTCAGTCCTGCTTCGCGTTCACGTTCTCGTTCACGTAGACGCGTTGGCCAGCCACCCAGGTCTGCAGCACCCGTGTCTTCCAGATGTCCGCCGGCGCCACCCGGAACAGGTCGCGGTCGACCAGGATGAAGTCGGCCCACTTGCCCGGCTCCAGCGAGCCGAGCGTCTTCTCCTGGTGTTCCGCGTAGGCCGCGTCCAGCGTGAAGGCACGGAAGGCCTGCGGCAGCGTCATCGCCTCTTCCGGATGCCAGCCCTGGATCGGCCGGCCTTCGTGATCGGTGCGGGTGACGGCGGCGTGCAGCCCATAGAAGGGGTTGGCCGATTCCACCGGGAAATCGGAGCCGCCGGCGATCACGGTGCCCTGCCTGAGCAGCGTCTGCCAGGCGTAGGCGCCCTTGATGCGTTCCTTGCCGATGCGGTCCTCCGCCATGTTCATATCGCTGGTGGCATGGGTGGGCTGCATCGAGGCGATCAGGTCGAGCTGCTTGAAGCGCGGGATGTCCGGCAGTGCGATCACCTGCGCATGCTCGATGCGGTTGCGCAGTTCGCGCCCGCCCACCTCCTTGAAGGCGGCTTCCATGGCGTCCAGCACCTGGTGGTTGGTGGCGTCGCCGATGGCGTGCACATTGACCTGGTAGCCGGCGCGGATGGCGCTCTTGACCGCGGCCTGCATGGCGGCGTCGCTCATGAACAGCAGGCCGCTGTGGACGTGGTCGTCCGAGTAGGGCGCCATCAGCGCGGCGCCGCGGCTGCCCAGCGCGCCGTCGCCGTACAGCTTGACCGCGCGCAGGCTGTAGCGGTCGTTGCCATAGCCGACCAGCGGCCCCTTGGCCGAAAGCGCCTTGAAGTCGTCGCCGACGTCGCGGATCATGCCGTAGATGCGCGTGGTCAGCTTGCCCTGGTCGGCGAATTCGCGGTAGATGCGGTCCTCGGCGGCGGTCACGCCGGCGTCGCCCACGGCGGTCAGGCCGAGCGCGTTCAGGTGCGCCACGGCGGCGGCCAGCGCGGCGCGGCGGTCGTCGTCCGAGTAGGGCGGGATCACCTCGTTGACCAGGGCCATGGCCTTGTCGACCAGCACGCCGGTGGGATTGCCGTCGGCGTCGCGCTCGATGCGGCCGCCGGCCGGATCCTTGGTCTCGCGCGTGATGCCGGCCGCCTGCAGCGCCTTGGTATTGAGCCAGGCGGCGTGGCCGTCGACGCGGATCAGGCGCACCGGGCGGTCGGATACGGCGGCATCCAGTTCGGCGGCGGTGGGGAAGCGGCCCAGCTTCCAGTTGACCTGGTTCCAGCCATAGCCCAGCAGCCATTGGCGCTGCGGGTTCCTGGCGCCATAGGCGCGGATCAGGCCCTGCGCCTCGGCCAGGTCCCTGGTGCCCGACAGCGAGATCTCGGTGGTCTTGAAGCCCAGCCGGAAGACGTGGCCGTGGGCGTCGATCAGGCCCGGCAGCAGCGTCTTGCCGCCGCCATCGACGCGGGCGGCGTCCGGATAGCGGGCGCGCAGCGCGGCGGCGTCGCCGGTGGCCAGCACCTTGCCCTGGTCGAACACCAGGCCGGTGAAGGTGGCCAGCCTGCCGTCCTGCAGCGTGTAGCCCTGCACGGATTCGACCAGGGTGGGGGCGGCCTGGGCGCCGACGGGCAGGCCGAAGGCGAGGCTGGCGGCGAGGGCGGCCAGCGTGGTGCGGGTACGGTGCGTCAAAGCGGTTCTCCTTGTGTTGTGCCTTGGGATGGCTTGTTGTGGTACGCGTCGGGATGCGTCCTGTTGCGGGCAGTGGGCCTGCCTTCTGCTCGTGTTCGTCTCCGTTTCCGTATGCTTGTCGTCGTGCTCGTTGCGACACCCGGCACGCGCCCGCCGCCCTGCAAGGGGGGCGGGCGCCGGCCGCTATGCCGCTGCTATGCCGCCATTACTCGGCCGCCGCCGCCGCGGCGCCCGCGTCGGGCAGCCCGGTGGCGCGCGCCGGCAGCGGCGGGAAGTGCATCGCGGCATAGGGCACGATGCGGGTCTTGCGCACCAGCCGGTAGCCCAGCCAGATCAGCAGGAAGACGGGGATGCCGACATAGGTGGCGGCCACCGCCAGCCAGTCGACGCGGCCCTGGGTGAAGGCCTGGTAGTTCTGGCCCAGCGTGATCACCATGCACAGGGCGAAGGCGAACAGCGGCCCGTAGGGGAAGAAGGGCGAGCGGTAGGGCAGGCGCGACAGGTCCAGGCCCTTGGCGACGAAGCCCTTGCGGAAGCGGTAGTGGCTGATGGCGATGCCCAGCCAGGCGATGAAGCCTGTCATGCCCGACAGGTTGAGCAGCCACAGGTAGACCGACTGGCTTTCGAACAACGAGGTGAGGAAGCACAGCGCGCCCACGGCGGTGGTGGCCAGCAGCGCCGGCATTGGCACGCCGTTGCGCGTGAGCCGCGCGAACACGCGCGGTGCGCGGCCCTCGGTGGCGAGGTTGTAGAGCATGCGGGTCGAGGCATACATGCCCGAGTTGCCCGCCGACAGCACGGCGGTCAGGATCACCGCGTTCATCACGCCGGCGGCGAAGGCCAGGCCGGCATGGCGGAATACCAGCGTGAAGGGGCTCACGCCGACCGTCTGCACGTCGCTCTTCAGCAGGCTGGGGTCGGTGTAGGGGACGAGGATGCCGATGATCAGGATGGCCAGCACGTAGAACAGCAGGATGCGCCAGAACACCTGGCGCACCGCGCGCGGGATACTCTTGGCCGGCTCGGCCGACTCGCCCGCGGCCACGCCGATCAGCTCGGTGCCCTGGAAGGAGAAGCCGGCGATCATGGCCACGCCGATCATGGCCGGCAGGCCGCCGACGAAGGGCGCGTCGCCGATGGTGAGGTTGGCCAGCCCGGCCGGCATGCCGCCGGCGTCGCCGCGCAGGATGCCGAAGATCATCAGCAGGCCGATGCCGATGAAGGCCACCACGGTGACCACCTTGACCAGCGCGCACCAGTATTCGGCCTCGCCGAAGCCACGCACCGAGATCGCATTGAGCAGGAACATGGCGGCGAGGAACAGCGCGCTCCACAGGATGCCGGGCGTATGGGGGAACCAGTACTGCATCACCAGCTGCGCCGCGGCCAGCTCCACCGCGATGGTCACCGCCCAGTTGTACCAGTAGTTCCAGCCCAGCGCGAAGCCGAAGCCCTCGTCGACGTAGAGCGCGCCGTAGGTGGCGAAGGAACCCGACACCGGCATGTAGGCGGCGAGTTCGCCCAGGCTGGTCATCAGGAAATAGACCATGGCGCCGACCAGCAGGTAGGCCACCAGCGCGCCGCCCGGGCCGGCCTGGGCGATGGTGGCGCCGGAAGCGACGAACAGGCCGGTGCCGATCGAGCCGCCGATGGCGATCATGGTGAGATGGCGCGCACGGAGGGCGCGGCGCAGGGCGGGCACGGGGGCGCCGGTACGGGGTTGCTGGCTGTCCATTGGGCCTTGTGTTCTGGGCCGGGCGCCGCCCGCGGCGGGCCGGCCCGTGCGGATGATGCCGGTCGGGGGCCGGCCAGTGCCTGCCGGCCGGTACGTCGGGCGGCATCATAAGAGAAAACGCGTCGTGCGCAAAGCGCGCGGGGGTGCCGCGCTGCCGCTAGAATCAACAATGTGCGCCACCGCGGCGGCCTGGCCGCGGCTTGTGGGCGCTGCAACATCCGGCTAGCGAATGGACCTTCCGATCAAGACTGAAAACCTGTGGTTCGATGTACTGCTGAGCGCGCTCATCGTGCTGGGCGGCGTGATCGTCGTCAAGCTGGTCAACCGTTTCTTCCGCGGCCGCCAGCAGGCCGACACGCGCGACAACTATCGCGCCTGGACCGTGGCCAGCCGCAACCTGGTGGCGGCCGTGGTGTTCCTGCTGCTGCTGGGCATCTGGGTGTCGGAGCTGAAGAGCGTGGCGATCTCTTTGGCGGCCTTCGCGGCGGCCATCCTGCTGGTCGGCAAGGAACTCGTGATGTGCTTCCTGGGGGCGTTCATGCGCATGATGTCGCGTCCCTTCCAGCTCGGTGACCTGGTCGAGATCGGGCCCCATTGCGGCGAGGTGATCGACCAGGACGTGCTGACCACGACCCTGGTCGAGGTCGGCTCGGCGCGCCAGTACACCGGCTTCACGGTGCAGATTCCCAACAGCCTGCTGCTGACCACGGCGGTGCGCAACCATTCCCGGACCGGCAAGTACACACTCGACCAGGTGCGCTTCCCGCTCGCCGAAGGGGCCGACCCGGAGGCGGTGGAAGCCCGCCTGGTCGCCATCGGCCGGCTGGCGTGCGCCGACTTCCTGGAAGAGGCCGGGCGCAGCCTGCGCCATCATGGCGACATGCATTTCGTCGACCTGTCGCAGTTCGAGCCGCGCGTCCTGTTCGAACCGGCCGGACCGGGCCGGATGGACGCGCTGCTGCGTTTCCCGGCGCCGGTGATCGGGCGGGTGCGCGTGGCGCAGCACATCATCCGTGCCTTCCACCGCGCCGACGGAGCGCCAGACCCTGGCGTGCCGCGCAGGCGCGAACCGAACCCGCAGGCCGCCGCGCCGGATCCCGTGCCCTGATCCTGGTGCGCCGCAGCAAGGAGGATTCCTCATGTCGGCCAGACTTGCCGTGCTGTGCGCCACCTTCCTCCTCGCTGCCTGCGCCAGCCTGCCCCGCGATGTGCAGCGCACGCCTTCCCACGCCCTGGGCTACGCCGCCACCGCCGGCACGCCGCTGGGCGAGGCGGTGGCGCCCAAGCTGGCCGAGCATCCCGGCGATTCGCTGTTCTACCCGATGGCGTCCGGGCCCGATGCCCTGGCCGCGCGCCTGGTGCTGGCGCGCGCCGCCACCCGCACGCTCGACCTGCAGTACTACGCCTTCGATGCCGACGCCTCCGGTACCGCGTTGATCGGCGAGCTGCTGGCCGCGGCCGACCGCGGCGTGCGCGTGCGCCTGCTGCTGGACGACCTGCATACCGACGGACACGACGCGCTGCTGGCTGCGCTGGATGCGCACCCCCGCATCCAGGTACGGCTGTTCAATCCCTTCGCCAACCGCGGGGCGCGCTGGATGGATTTCATCGGTGATTTCCATCGCCTGGACCGCCGCATGCACAACAAGGCCATGATCGCCGACAACCAGTTCGCCATCGTCGGTGGCCGCAATGTGTCCGATGCCTACTTCGCCGCCGCCCCCCAGGTGGACTTCAGCGACCTCGACCTGCTCGCCGCCGGCCCCGTGGTGCCACAGGTGTCGGCGGTGTTCGACGACTACTGGAACAGCGCGGCCGCCTATCCGGCGGCGTCGCTGATCCATTTCGGCAAGGACGGGCAGGGCGGGGACGAACTGGACAAGGTGCGCCGGCGCCTGGCCGCCGCCGGACGCCAGGCCCGCACCAGCCCCTACGTGCAGGAACTGCTCGATTCCGGCCTGGCGGCCGGTATCCGCCGCGGCCGCATGCCGGTGTTCAGCGGACGTGCCGCGGTGATCGCCGACCGCCCCGACAAGGTGTTGCGCACGGCGGAAGACAATCCCACCCACGCCATCAACCAGCTCGCCAAGCTGCTTGAAGGGGCCCGGCATGACCTGGCCCTGGTGTCGCCGTACTTCGTGCCGGGCGAGGGCGGTACCGAATGGCTGGCGGCGATCGCACGCCGCGGCGTGCATGTGCGGATCCTGACCAACTCCTTCGCCGCCACCGACATCAAGGCGGTGCACGCGGCGTACGCGCCGTACCGGCGGCCCTTGCTCGAGGCGGGGGTGGAACTCTACGAGCTCAAGCCCTCCGCCTATGGCGACCTGGAGGGGCGCGGGCCGCGCAGCCTGTTCAGCTCGAGCCGCGCGACCCTGCACGCGAAGGGTTACATGGTCGACCAGCACCTGCTCTTCGTCGGCTCGCTGAACCTCGACATGCGCTCGGCGCGCCTGAACACCGAGATGGGTATCGTGCTCGACAGCGCCGCGCTGTGCGAGCACATCGCGCGCGGCGTGGATCCCAACTTGCTCGACATGGCCTACAAGGTGGAGCTGCGCCCGCCCGAGAGCGGGCCGGACATCGCGCCGGACAGCGCGCCGGACAGCGCGCCACCACTGGCCTGGACCACGCGCGAGCATGGGCTGCTGGTCACCTACGACAGCGAACCCGGCGTCTCGGTGCCGCAGCAGATCGGCCTGGACCTGCTGCGCCTGCTGACGGCAGAGCGCGAACTGTAGCCAGGCTTCGGCCACCCGCGCGGCGCTTCACCGAATCCCGTTTCGGGGGTATGGTGGTGCCTCGTGCCCGCGCCGCGCGCCGGCCCTTCCCAACGCGAAGCCCAGAGGAGAAGCATGAAAGCCGCTGTCCTGCACCAGCCCAAGACCCCTCTCGTGATCGAAAACGTCGCCATCTCCAAGCCGGGACCGCACGAAGTGCTGGTCCGCACCGCGGCGGTCGGGGTATGCCATTCCGACCTGCACTTCGTCGACGGCGCCTATCCGACCGCGCTGCCGGCCGTGCTGGGCCACGAAGCGGCCGGCGTGGTCGAGCAGGTCGGCTCGCTGGTGCGCACGGTCAAGCCCGGCGACCACGTCATCACCTGCCTGTCGGCCTTCTGCGGCCACTGCGAGTTCTGCCTGACGGGTCACCTGTCGCTGTGCGTGGCGCCCGATACCAGGCGCGCCGAAGGCGAGGAGCCGCGCCTGCTCGCGCCGCAGGGGAACATGAACCAGTTCCTGAACCTGTCCGCCTTCGCCGAGCAGATGCTGATCCACGAGCACGCGCTGGTGGCGATCCGCCGCGACATGCCGCTGGACCGTGCCGCGCTGATCGGCTGCGCTGTCACCACCGGCGTGGGCGCGGTGGTTCATACCGCCAAGGTGCAGCCGGGCGAGACCGTGGCCGTGATCGGCTGCGGCGGCATCGGCCTGGCCACCATCAACGGCGCCGCCATTGCCGGCGCCGGCCGCATCATCGCCATCGACCGCGTGCCCGGCAAGCTCGAACTGGCCCGCCAGTTCGGCGCCACCGACGTGGTCGACGCCGGCGCCACCGACGCGGTGGAAGCCGTGCGCGCCCTGACCGGCGGCGGCGTGCACCACGCCTTCGAAGCCATCGGCCTGAAGCAGACCGCCGAGCAGGCCTTCGGCATGCTGCGCCGGGGCGGCACCGCCACCGTGATCGGCATGATCCCGCCGGGCCAGAAGGTCGAGCTCAAGGGCACCGACTTCCTCGCCGAGAAGCGCATCCAGGGCTCGATGATGGGCTCCAACCGCTTTCCCGTCGACATGCCGCGCCTGGTGGACTTCTACCTCTCGGGCAAGCTGAAGCTCGACCAGCTGATCTCGCAGCGCATGCCGCTGGAGCAGATCAACGACGCCTTCGACGAACTGCGCCGCGGGGAACTGGCGCGTTCGGTGATTTTGTTCGAGCAGTAGGCGAGGGCTGGCCGGCGGCTTCGTCCGGTACGGCAGCGTTCGCACCGCGCTGGTTGTCTCCCCTCTCCCGCTTGCGGGAGAGGGGCCGGGGGTGAGGGCAGGCGCTGGCTGGTCGTGACGGGTGGAATCACACCATCGGCTTCGTCTCTATGCCCACGTGCCGGATCACACCGACGGCTTCGTTGGATGTGGCGCCTTGCTGAACCACCCCTCTCCCCCACCCTCTGCCCGTGCGGGGAGAGGGAGCCAAGACCTCGAAGACCTCGTGCTTGGCCGCGGTGCTGGTGCATCGTTGTGGCTTGAGTCAGCGCGACGGCGTTTGCATCGCGCCGGTTTGCTCCCCTCTCCCGCTCGCGGGAGAGGGGCCGGGGGAGAGGGCCGGCGCTGGTTGTGCCATCGCCGCCCGCCGTACCGCCTGCGGGTAGCGGATGGTGAAGGTCACCGCGCCGGCGAAGGCCAGGATGGTCGCGGCGATGTCGATCCACAGCGGGATCGCGCTGGCGTATTCGGCGGCGGCGTCGGCCGCTACCATCACCGCCAGCGCCACGGCCCAGGCCAGCGTGATATGGCGGTTGACGGCGAGGAAGCGCGGCGAGTCCCAGTATTCGCGCGGTACCCGTTCGCGCGCATATTGCAGCGTGAACGGCCGTCCGATCGCCAGCGAGACGACCACGATGGCGAGCAGCCCGCTGTCGACCACCAGCCGCACGGTCGCCACTGTCCAGGCCGGCGACAGTACCAGGGTATAGGCCGCCAGCGCGCCGAACAGCAGCAGGCTGCCCACCTCCAGCGTCTTCAGCGATTCGCCGCGCCGCCGCATGCGCGCGCACAGCAGCAGCGAGACCAGGAAGGCCGCGCCCAGGCCGGCGAGCGGCGAGGCCAGGCGCATGGCGATGAAAAAGGCGATGAATGGCGCGAAGCCGGTCAGCATGCCCATGATGTGCTCCTTGTCCTTGTGTCCGGGGATCCGTGCATCGGCAGACGTGGACAGCCGGCTTCAGCCGTGGCTGCGCCAGTTGCCGTGGAAGCCGAATGGCACCCGGTGCGAGAGGTGCACCAGGGCCACCGGACCGCGCGCGATGTCGGTGGCGTCGAAGACCGCCAGGTCGCTGCGCTTGTCGGCGCCCCGGTAGACCGTCGCCAGCAGCCAGCCGTCACCCTCGGGCGCGTCGTCGGCGCGCGGCACGAAGACCGGTTCGGAGAGGCCGTCGCCCTCCGGCAGCAGCCAGGTCCTGCGCTGCCCGGTGACGGCGTCGAAGTGGGCCAGTCCGTCGAAGACGCTGCGCTCGGTGCTCTCGTGCCCGCGCCAGGCGAAATAGCCGTGGCGGGTGGGCTGCATGGCGAAGCGCTCGTCGAAGCGCGGGAATTCGCCGGGCAGGTCGTCCAGCCAGGTGCGCGTGAAGGTGTCGCTGTTGCCTTCCAGGTCGAAGGTCCAGCGGCACAGGCGCGCCGAGGTGCCGGCCGGGCCGGCGCCGGGGTTGAACAGCGGTGAACTGTCGTACTGCATCACGTCGGCGATGATCTTGCTGCCGTCTTCCCAGGCATTCATCACGTGGAACACATAGCAGGCATCGTTGCGGAACCAGCGCATGCGCGCAGCGCCGCCGCTGCGCGGCAGGATGCCGATGTGGGAGCCCCTGTCCGGTTCCCAGGCGTAGGCCGGCTCGCCGCGCATGGCGCGGTCCATGCTGCCGGACAGCGGCAGGATGGGGAAGAGCGCGTAGTGCTGCGTCACCATGAAGTCGTGCACCATGCTCGGGTAGGGCGCCAGCAAGCGCTCCAGGTGCGTCAGGTGTCCGGCGCTGTCGAGCTTGCCGTACAGCATGGACGGCGTGAAGGGGCCGTCGGCCGCATAGGCGAAGAACACCATCTCGCCGGTGCGCGGGTCGATCTTCGGGTGGGCCGTCATCTTGCCGAGCGCGTGGCCGCCGAGGTCGCTCTCGTAGCGCAGCGGACCCAGCGTGGTCAGCTCGCGCGCGTCGAGCGCGATCGGCGGATGCGCTTCCTCCAGCGCCAGCAGCTTGCCCCCGTGCCACAGGATGTTGGTGTTGGCCACGCCCTGCCCGTCGACTTCCTGCACCGAGGCATCGGTGGTGGCCGGGTTGCCCCAGCTGCCGAACAGGGCGCAGCCGGCCGCCTGCTCGCGGCGCAGCTTCTCGGTGCGGACCCAGCGGTTGCGGTAGCTGGCGCGGCCGTCGCCGATCTCGAAGGCATGCACCATGCCGTCGCCGATGAACCAGTGATAGAAGTCGTCGCGCGGCGCGAACATCGGGTTGGGGCCGTTGCGGTACAGCGTGCCGCGCAGCGCGCGCGGCAGCTCGCCGCTGACCGGCAGGTCCGGCGCGTCGCATTCCATCAGGATGGGGGCGAAGTTGCCCGTCAGGTAGGGGACGGACGGGAAGGGCTGGCTCATCGATGTCTCCTGCAGTGTGTGGGGGCGGCTCGGCGCGGCCGGTGGCTTGGCAGGGCTGGTCAGGGCGTGTCGCCGGCGGGTGCCGGCGGCGTGCGCATGCCTTGCACGAGAAGCCGCATCATCTCGCCGTGGATGGTGCGGAAATCGGGGGACTCCGGCAGCTTGCCGGCCAGGTGCAGTACCACCAGGCCGTGCACGGCCGCCCAGACCACGTAGCTGAGCACCTGCGGGTCGCCATGGATCTGGCCGCGTTCAGCCAGCATCTCCAGGTGGGCGCCCATGGTGCGGCGGGCGCGCTCGCCGGCCCGCTGCAGTTCCGGGTAGCGGCCGTCGTCGGGCTGCGACATGTCGAACATCAGCCGATAGGCGTTCGGCTGGGAGAAGGCGAAATCCAGGTAGGCGCGGCCGGAGGCGCGCGCGCGCTCGATGGGGTCTTCGATGCCGGTGCCGGCGTTTTCCATGGCGTCGGCGAAGCGGTCGAAGGCCGCCGCCCGCACCGCGGCGAGGATGTCCTCCTTGTCGCGGAAGTAGCGGTAAGGCGTCATCGGGCTGCAGCCCAGTTCCTCGGCCAGCTGGCGCATGCTGACGCTGGCCACGCCGCCCTCGGCGAAGCGGCGCTCGGCCACCTCGCACAGGCGTGCCTTGAAGGCATCGATCTCGGGTTGGGTCAGGGACTTGGCCATGGCATTCCAGGAATGTGCGCGCTCCGGCCGGGCCGGTCCCGCGGTATCACTACGATTATTTACAGTGTAAATATACAGTGTAAATTGTCAAGGAAAAGGCGGGGATGCCGTAGCAGTGATGCCGGTACGCCGGCACCGCCCGCCGTGCTTGCGGCACTGCGCTGCAGCATTGTTCGCCCTGTGGGACAATGGCCGGCCGCAGCTGACGCGCTTTCCAGCGCCGGTGCGGGCGAAGGTGGCGAGGCTTGCGAATGAAGACGATCGATTGGAAGGACTGGGAGATCTTCTGCCGGGTGGCGGAAGGCGGCAGTTTCACGCTCGGCGCGGAACTGGCGGATGTGCCCAAGTCGTCGGCCAGCGCCGCCGTGTCCCGGCTCGAGACCGAACTGGGCGTGCGCCTGTTCGAGCGCACCACCCGGCGCGTGCGCATCACCGAGCGCGGCCAGCAGCTCTACGAACGCGTCGCGCCGCATTTCAGCGCGCTGCGCGAGATCAGCGCCGAGGCCGTCTCGGTCAGCGAGCAGGTCAACGGCACCCTGCGCATCGCCACGCCCTACGAGGTCGGCTCGTCCCACCTGTCCGGCAGCCTGCTGCGCCTGCTCAAGCTGCATCCCGGGCTGCGCGTCGAAGTCGATGTCACCTGGGACCAGCCCGACCTGATCAAGCAGGGTTACGACCTCGCCTTCGTCATGACCCACACCGGACTGTCGGATTCCTCTTTCGCCAGCAAGCGCGTGGTGCTGGTGGAGCGCTGCTTCTACGCCTCGCCCGACCTGATCCGCATGCGCGGGCTGCCGCGCGTGCCGCAGGACCTGGCCGGCTGGCCGACCCTGGGCGATGCCGGCGACACCGAGTGGGAAGTGATGCATGACGGCGTGGAGGTGGCGCGGCTGCCGGTGCAGCCGCGTGTCGCCACCCACAATGCGGAGTTGCGGCTCAAGGCCGCCACCGAAGGGCTGGGCGTGGCACGCCTGTCCTCGCGCTTTGCCGGAGAGGAGGTCGAGCTGGGGCGGCTGGTGCGCCTGCTGCCGGCCTACACCTCCTCGCAACTCAAGGTCTATGTGCTGATGCCGGCCCGCAAACTGATGCCCGCCAGCGTGCGCGCCTTCCTCGATGTGCTGGAGGAGACGCTGGGCGTGCCCGATGCGCGCGGCGGCGCGGCGGCCGGCATCCGCCTGGGCGACCTGCCCGACGAGGACGGCGCGCCGCGTGTCGCGTCCGCGCTCCAGCCCTGACCCGGTCCCGATGCAGGCCTGGTGCAGCTCTGGTTCAGCCGGCGCGGTCGGCGCTGTGCACGTGCAGGCCCAGCCTGTGCGCCACGTCCAGCATCTCCGGATCGTCCTCGCTGCGTGTGATCCAGCCGGCATAGGCGTCGCCGCCGGTGTCCCAGGCCCATAGCGTGTAGCCGGCCACGCGCAGCTGCGCATGGACCAGCTCCATCAGCTCGGGCACGCTGTTGTCCTCCAGCAGGGCGGGATCCTCGGGGTCTTCCACGCCCCAGTCCGGCTCGAAGTCCAGGCGCGCGCAGAGGTGGCCGATGCAGCCGACGAAGCCGGCAGTGTCATCGGCGCCGACGCAGAAGCCCGATTCCCAGTCGATCACCTCCTTGATCAGCGCGGCCAGCGCCTCGCCCTCGGTGGCATCGGGATCGTCGTCCAGCCGCGTTTCGAGCGTGGCGAGCTGGTCGGCGCAGACGGCCGGGTCGTCGAGGTTGATCAGGGCGAGCAGGCGTTCCAGGGTGAACCGGAGGTCGTCGTGGTCGTCGTCGAGAGGCATTGTGTCGGGCGCAGGGGAAGTCTGGGTGGAGCAGGGTGAGGCGGGCCGCCGTGCATGGGGCCGGCCCGCGATGTTAGCCGGATCGCGGCGCGCCGTCAGCCCGCCAGGCGCGGGATCTCGCGCTGGCCGCCCGGCGTCAGGCGCAGCGCGCGCGAGCCGCGCACCGGTTCCACCCAGCCGCGCGCGAGGAAGCCGTCGAGCAGCGCGGCGCCGAGCGCGCCGCCCAGGTGGGGTTTGCGCTCGCTCCAGTCCGGACAGGTGCAGGCAAATTGCCGCCGCCGGCGGCGCGCGCCCTCCAGGTCCACGCCGAGTCCGCCGATGGCCGCGGCGCCGGCTTCGGTCAACTCCACGCCGGTTCCGGCCAGGTGCAGCCAGCGCGCCCGCACCATGCGCTCGAACAGCCCCACCGCCAGCTCGCCGGCCATATGGTCGTAGCAGGTGCGTGCCTGGCGCAGCGCGGCGGGTGCGCCGCGCGACGCCGGCAGCGCGCGCAGGCGCGGCGGCGGACTGGCCAGCGATGCCGCCGCCAGCGCCTCGATCGCAACCCCGATCTCGGGTGCGGCGAGCCGGTAGAAGCGGCTGCGCCCGCGTGCCTGCATCACCACCAGCCCGCCCTCGGCCAGGCGCGCCAGATGGCCGCTGGCCGACGAGGCGGAGAGGCCCGCGATCAGTGCCAGTTCGCCGGCCGGGCGCGCGCTGCCGTCCATCAGCGCCCACAGCATGGCGGCGCGGCCGGGGTCGGCCAGCAGGCCGGCGAGCTGGCTGATGCCAGGCGTGTATTCCATGGTTTCCCCCAGGGTGAAACGAGGATTCCAGTATAGGCCGGGGGCAGCAGAGAGAGGAGAAGGCCGGGGCGGCCGCAGTGGCAGCGGCCGCGCCGCCGCCGCTCAGCCCTTGGTGCGCAGGGTCGCGCTTTCCAGCAGTTGCTCGTGAATGAAGGAGCGCAGCAGCAGGGCCTCGCGTTCGTCGTAGGCATCGAAGGCGACGCCGACGCAGTGGAAGGGGCCGCTTTCGTCGGTGTTGGATTCGTCGCGGGTCAGGGCGTCGAGCACGAAGCGCGTGTTGCGGCCGGCCGCGCGCAGCGTGAAGGCGAGCTGCACCGGCTTGCCCGGCGCGGTCAGGGCGGCGCTGGCGGCCATCAGCGAGGCGCCGCCGAGGCTCAGGTCGGTAATGAGCACCGTCTCCGGCGCGGCGCTGCCGTCGGCCATCGACAAGGTGCCGGCGATACGCACCGGCACGCGGATGCTGCCGCGCATCTCGCGCGCGTCGATGTGCTTGATCTCGTCGAGCATCCAGTAGGGGAACGGCGCGCCCGAGCTGGCTTTGACGCGGGCCGAGAAGCTGTGGATGCTGGTGCCGGTGAAGCCGCGCAGCAGTACCGTCTCGCCGTCGAGTGCGTCCGCGTTGCGGCCCTCCAGCTTCGGCCAGGCGATGAAGGCCGCGTTCTCGGTGAAGCCGATCAGGCGGCTGGCGGCGGCCCGGCTGGCATCGCCGGGACGCTTTACGTGCAGCAGGGTGCCGACCACCAGGCCATAGCGGTCGCCCAGCGGGGATGCCGGTTCGTCCGGGCCGAGGGGCTCCATATCGTCCGCCCAGAAACAGCGGCCGCCATACATGGCGAGGGCCAGTTCTTCCTGGTTGTGGAAGACCGTTCCCTGGTCCGCAATCGGAAATCCCAACTCGTCGAGCAGCGCGGATTTCAACGGCTGCCCTAGTTCGATATCACTTGCTTTCGCTTCCCTGCGCATGGTTGATGTCCATTTACATCTGATGATAATAATCCACCCGCCCTTCACTGTCTGCCGATGACCGAGGCCAGGGCCGGGCATGCGCACAAGAGCCTCGGTGCGCACCGGCCGTCACAACCTGTCCGGCCCCTCCGGCGGCCCCGCCGGGCTTGCGCGGCGGGCGCTCAATTTGTCGGGGACGGTGCCGTAAAACGGGGACGCCTGCCCGGTACCATGCAGAGTCCATTCCAGTGTGGGGTGCTGTCAAATCCGCTTCCTGGAGTAGGCTCGCGTGCGGCCTGGCCGGGTCCGCACTGCCGGAGCGGGCGGGCTGGTCCCGCCCGCATCCGGGTACCGCGCGACGGCCGGCTGCCTGCCTGGCGGCGCCGGGCGGTCACGGCCCGGCCGATTGCCGAACGCGGAGATTACCCGCCCACTATGTCAAGAACCCATCGCCGTATCAGACAGGGCGCGCCTGCGTGGCGGGCCGGGTGGCGGCACCGCCACCCAGACGGGCGTGGCCGCCCTCGCCACGCCTGCGCCGCCCGTATCCCGCCGGCCGCGGCCGGCGGCGCCCGTTTGACCTCGATATGCTGAAGCGCAGGCTCGGCGCCGCCCTGCGCGCCTCCTCGCTGGAGCGCCGCTTCGGCCTCGTCACGGGCGCCCTGGCCGGCATCCTGCTGGCCGGGTCCGGCTGGCTGTTCCTCCATCAATGGGCCGCCTACGCCGACGCCGAGCGGGCGCTGGCGAACCTGCGCATCTTCCGCGCCGTGCTGCTCGCCATGGAGAAGGTGTCCGCCGAGCGCGGTCCGGGCAACGCCGCGCTCGGCGAAGACCTGCCGATCCCGAGCGCGCGCCTGGCCACGCTGCAGGCATTCCGTGGCGAGAGCGATGCCCGCATCGCGGACCTGCTGGGTGAACTGGCAGCGGCCGATTGCACCCCGTGCCGTGCCGAGCGGGCCGCGGTGCTGGTCGCGCAGGCCGACCTCGTCAGGGCGCGCGCCACCATCGACAGCCTGCTGCGGCAGCCGCGCGCGCGGCGTTCGAGCGCTTCGCTGTATCACGCGATCGATGGCATGGTCCGGGTGATCCCGCGCTTTGTCTCGATCGCCGACGCCGCCGCCGCCAGCGTCGACGAGGGGGCGCCCGGGATCCTGGGCCGCCTGCTGGCGGCGCGTCTGGCCGCGGTGCTGCGCGAGCAGGCCGGGCTGCTGGGCTCGCAGCTGGCGCCGGCCCTGGCCGCGCACCGGCCGCTGGGGGAGGCCGAGCAGTACGCGATCGAACGCACGCGCGGCACCATCGACCAGTTGCGCGGCCTGCTGCAGCCGCGCGTGCTCAACGATCCCGCCTTGGCGCACGGCACCTTCCAGCGCATGGAAAGCCAGTACTTCGACGAGGGCCTGGCCTATATCGAGCAACTGCGCGTGCTCGCGAGCGCGCCGGCGGGCACCGGCGTGACCACGGCCGAACTTACGCAGCACTACGTGCCGCTGATGGCCTCCATCGTTGCCTTCCGCGATGAGATCCTGGACCTGGCGCAGGCCCAGGTGCAGCGCTGGCGCGACACCCGCCTGGCGTGGCTGGCCGCCATCGGTGCCGCGCTCTCGGCCGTGATCGCCACCTTTTTCCTCAGTGCCCGGCTGTTCCGCCGCCAGGTGGTGCAGCCCTTCGCCGAAGCCACGCGCGACATCCGTGCCATCGCCGCCGGCCAGTTCACCGCGGTGGCGCCGGCGCAGCACTACAGCGGTGAGATCCGCGAACTGTTCGAGGCGGTGCAGGTGCTGCAGGAGCACAGCAGCGAGCGGGCCCGGCTGGAGCAGGAGCGCCACCGCCTGATCGAGGAACTGACCGTGCAGGCGGAGCGCGATGCGCTGACCGGCCTGCTCAACCGCGGCGCTTTCGAGCGCCAGGCGGCACCGGCCTGCGCGCAGGCGGGTCGGGCCGGCCGCATGCTGGCACTGACCTTGTTCGATGTCGACTATTTCAAGCGCATCAACGACACCTACGGCCACGCCGCCGGTGACCGCGTGCTGGTGCGCATCGCCCGTCTCTGCCGCGAGGTCTGGCAGGCGGACGAGATCGTTGCGCGCGTCGGCGGCGAGGAGTTCGCGGTGCTGGCCTTCGTACCCGGCCGCCGCGAGGCGGTGGCCCAGGCCCAGGCGCTGCGCGAGCGGCTGGGCCATGCCGGCATGCAGGCGGACAATGGCGAGGGGATCGCCATCCGCGCGAGCTTCGGCCTGGCCTTCGCCGCCGCGGGCGAGGCGGCCTGGCTGGAAGACCTGATGAAGCGGGCCGACCGGCAGCTGTACCGCGCCAAGGACGCGGGGCGCGATGGCATCGCGGTGGAAGACGAGCCGGGTGCCGGCACGGCCGGCTCCGCGCCCGTCGCCTGAACGCGGCTGAGGCGGCTGAGGCGGCTGAGGCGGCTGAGGCGGCTGAGGCGGCTGAGGCGGCTGAGGCGGAGGCGGAAGCGGAATCCGGCAAGACGGCCGGGCCGCTCACGGTGCCGGCCATTCCCATGGCGAGGGGCATTCGCTATGATCCTATCTGCACTTTTCCCCGCGCATCCGTGCTCGGTTCCATGAACTGCGCGCGCGCTGTTCCGATCACCGATCACCGAGACCTTCTTGTCCGCTGCCGCATCCGCCTCCCGCTCCGCATCCGCCCGCACCGGCACCCCGCTGGCGGACGCCGCCGCGCGCGCACCGGTGCCGCGGCTGCGGGTGCGGCTGGACGGTGGCGCCGACCCGCAGGCCACCGCTTCCTGGCGCATGGCGCTGGCACCGCTGTTCACGATCGAGGTTGACGGCGATGCCGCGGCCTTCCGCGGCGAACTGGACGCGGTGCACCTGGGCGACAGCCTGATCTCGCGCTGCAGCGCGTCGGTGGCGCACGCGTTCCGGCGTGGCGCCGGCGATATCCGCCGCAGCCAGGTCGACCACATCCTGATCCAGTGCTATCTCGCCGGGGCGGTCGAGGGGGACTACGGCGGACGCCAGGTTCATGCAGCGACCGGCTCGGTCAGCGTGCTGGACCTGGGCCGCGCGCTCGATTCGCGCGCGGGCGCCTTCTCCAACCTGACCCTGGTGGTGCCGCGCGACCACCTGCCGCTGTCCTTGCGGCGCCGCGACCTGCATGGCGCCGTACTCGAGCCGGCGCGCGCCGCCACGCGCCTGCTGGGTTCGCATCTGGCCGAGCTGCTGGAACACGGCGCCGACCTGACGCCGGAGGAAATGGCGGCCGGCGTGCGCGCAGCGCTGGTGCTGCTCGAAGGTGGCGCGGCCGCACTCGATGACGGCATGCTGCCGGCGCAGACCGCGGCGCGCCGCAGCATGCGCCGCCTGGTGCAGGGTTATGTCGACGCGCACCTGTGCGCCGAGACGCTGTCGGCCGCGCAGATCGCGCGCACCTTCCGCTTGTCGCGTGCCACGCTGTACCGCCTGTTCGACGACGATGGTGGCGTGCACGCCTACATCCAGGGCCGCCGCCTGGATCACTGCTTCGACGAACTGGCGCGTCCGCACGCGCATCCGCCGGCCATCGGAGAACTGGCCTACCGCTATGCCTTTTCCAGCGAAAGCGCCTTCAGCCGCGCCTTCCGCCGCCGCTTCGGCCTGAGTCCGCGCGAGGTGCGCGTGCTCTCTGCGCACGCGGCCCGCCCGCCCGCCGGCATCGGCGTGGCCGAGGCCGAAGCCGGCGAGGCGGCGCTGATCCAGGCCTGGCTGGCGGGATTGCGGCACGCAGGCGAGCGCGCCTAGCCGCTATCGCCAGCCGGCCGGAGGCTCGATGCGCGGTGCCCGGTGCCGCTCAGTCCTCCTCCAGCTCAGTCCTCCTCCAGCACTACCTGGCCGCCGCACTGGACGTAGCAGCTGCGATAACCCTCGTCGCAGGCGCTGGTGTCGGCGTAGGTCGAGCAGTAGCCGACCTTCTTCGCGCACTGTTCGCGCGCAGCCTTGTCGTTGCCCGCCACCGCGAGGCAGGCCGAAAGCTGCGTCGCACGCCGCGTCTCGCAGGCTTGTGCCTTGACGGCGGCGGTCTGCTCCTTGCCGGCGGCGCAGAGCTGCTTGTTGGTGTCGCAGGTGGTGACGCACTGGCGGCCGGCGGCCGTCTGCGGTGGGATATAGCGGTAGGAAGCGCAGGCGCCGGCGAGCAGCGCGAGCGCCGCCCAGGCCGCCAGGCGGTAGAGATGGCGCATGGGAGGCGGAAAGGGGAACCGTCGGTGGAGGAGGGGCGGGCCCGGCGCGAATTGCCGCGCCGGGCCCGCTGCAGGCGCGGCAAAGGGCCCGGCAGCGGGTTTGCTCAAGGTCAGCCCAGGGTCAACCCAGGGTCAGCCCAGGGTCAGCGCACCGTGCTCTTGCTGTAGCGGACCGGCACGTCCACGCCGGCGTCGGCGGGCAGCAGGGACTTGAGCCGCTCGCGCGCGGCGGCGGTGTCCTCGAAGCTGGCGAAGCGCAGGCTGCTGATGGCGATGTGGTCGTAGTACTGCACCGACACCGCGCGGATGCCGAGCTGGCCGACGGCCTGCTGCACGGCCTGCACCGGCACGCGCGAGACCAGCACCTCGTTGCGCGACTCGCCCACCACGCCGCGCGCATTGACCACCAGCGAGGTGGCCTCGGCGGCCGACGCCCCGCTGCTGAGCGTGCGCGGCTTGCTGTCGGTGTCGGGCAGCACGCGGTAGGCCTGGCCCCCGATCTGCACCTCGCGCGCGCCGCCGAGCGCGGCCTGCTGCGCCTGGCTGAGGCGGGTGCCGATGGCGTAGCCGGTGTCGGCGGCAGCGGCAGATACGGCGGGCAGGGCGAGGACGGCGGCGAGCAAGGCCGCGGCGCAGGCGCCGGACGCCGTACGGTCGAACGGATTGGTCTTCATCTGGATCTCCCCGCCGCCTCAGCGGGCGGCAATGATACGGTACTCGACAGCCAGCGGGCTGGCCAGCGTCACGGTGGACGTGCCGTCCCGCGGCGTGTAGTTCCTGCACTGGCCGGGGCCTTCGATCAGCGGCACGGCGTTGACCGCGTACACCTCCCAGGTGCCCGCCGCCGCTTCGCCGTAGAAGGCATAGCTGCCCAGTCCGTAGTGGTCGGCTGCGGCCGCGCCGGTCACGTAGAAGGCGTTGTAGGGCACCGCCAGCGCCGACACCGTGCCGGACGGCGACTTGACGAAGATGCCGACGCTGCCGAGGCAGACCGAGCCGCTCAGCCGCAGTTGCAGCGCATCCACCTTGTCGCTGCCGGTCACGGTGAACTGGCCGAGTTTCTGCACCTGGCCGTAGCGGAACTCGGTGATCTCGTCGAAGGCCTCGGTGAAGTCCGGCACCGTCAGTTCCGCCGGCTTGTAGGCCGTGTAGGCCCGCGCCGCCTTGACCGCCGCGCCGGCGTCGACGAGGCCGAAGCCGTACCAGTTCGAGTAGCGGTAGCCGGCGGCGTTCTTCTGCCAGCCCAGGTCCACGCGGGCGCTGCGGCTGCCATCCACCAGGCTGGCGTCGGTCGAGCCGGTGAAGCTGCTGTCGCGCAGGTTCACGCGCTGGTTGCGGTTATCGCGCGAGCCATAGCCAGGATCGATGGGCCTGGCGGTGGCGCGCAGGATTTCGCGCACGTCGCGCCAGCTCAGGTTCGGATTGGCCGACAGCATCAGCGCCACCACGCCGGTCACCGTCGGCGTGGCCGCCGAGGTGCCGTTCATGCTGGCGTAGTCGCAGTTGGCGTTGTCCTTCTGGTTGGTCACGCTGCCGGCCACCATGAAGTCGTTCACCTTGCTCACCCCTGTGCGGGCGTAGCCGCGCGCGCAGCCGTGCAGGTCGGTCGAGAAGATGGTCGGGCCGCTGCCCGCTTCGCCGTAGCGGCCGGCCTCGCCGCCCTCGCCACCCAGGCCCGTCACCCAGTTGACCGAGCCCGCGCTCGAATAGGAGGCACGCACGCCGCGGGCATTGGCCGCGCCGACCACGATCACGCCGGGCTCGAGCGCATCGGTGTCGTTGGCCGGGTTCTGGCAGCTCACCACGCCGCCCTGGCCGCCGACCGAAGCGCAGTACCGCGTCGGCTTCTCGCCGGTGTCGGCAAACTCATTGCCGGCCGCCTTGACCATCACCAGGCCCTTGCCGCCGCGTAACTTGGGGAAGGCGCGGATCAGCGGCGAGGCGTCCTCGCCGGTGTCATAGGCAAGTGGCAGCTTCGGGTTGTCGCCGTAGGACGCATTGATGATGTGCGCCGACCTCGACCAGTCGGCGCCGCCGTAGGCCTTGAGGGGATCGGCCTTGGCCGGGCCGATGAAGCGGGCGCCGCCGAGCACCGCGCGCGGCGCGATGCCCATCACGCCCTTGCCGTTCTGCGCCGCGCCGATGATGCCGGCGACTACCGTGCCGTGCGCTTCGTCGATGTTGGCGGCGATATCGGCCGGCGTGGGGTCGCTGCCGCCATCGTCGAAGTTGTGGGTCATGGCGCGGTTGACGTTGGCGGCCAGGTCCTCGTTGCCGATGTCCATGCCGTCGTCCAGCACCAGCACGTTGACACCCTGTCCCTTGAAGCCGGCGGCGTGCGCTTCCTCGACGTTGATGTCGGTGACGCCATCGGCGGTGCCGGTGAAGGCGCGGAAGAAGCTGGTGGCCTGCTTGAGCGCCCACTGGTAGGCATAGAGCGGCTCGGTGCTGCCGGTCTGGCAGGCGTAGCGCGCATCGACGCCGGTCTCGGCGCAGCCGGACGCCGGTGCCGTGGCACCGCCGCCCGTCGCCGGCGTGCCGCCGGCGCTCGTGGCGCCGCTGTCCGCGTTGTCGCCGCCGCAGGCGGCGAGCGCGGCCGCCGCAAGCAGCGTCAGCGATAGGTTCCTGGTGTAGGAGAACAGCATGGATTTACCCCCCTGTCGATCAATCGAGTGTCCTGGCCTCGGCCAGGGGGCCGCCTGCGGGCCGCTCTGGTGGCGGCGCGGCCGGCGGGCCGGCGGGGATTGTTGCAGGAGCGCGCCGCGCGTACTGTCCCGGGCGTCTCGGAAAATCGTGCCGTGCGTCTCAGCGGGTCGGAGGGGGCGGCCCACGCTTCATCACAGCATGAAACATGGCGGCGCACGGCGCTGGCACATTGGCGGCATGTCGTTCCGGAATCGTTGCCGATTCCCTGCCATGCCCCATCCCTTGCCTGGAAACCAGCCATGATCGCCGTCCTCTTCGAAGTCGAACCCGCCCCCGGCCGCCGCGACCAGTATCTCGACCTCGCCGCGCAGCTGTTACCCACGCTGCAGTCCATCGACGGCTTCCTGTCGGTCGAGCGCTTCGAGAGCCTGAGCACGCCCGGCAAGCTGCTGTCGCTGTCTTTCTTCCGTGACGAGGAGGCCGTGCGCCGCTGGCGCAATGTGGAAGCGCACCGGCGCGCGCAGGCGGCCGGTCGCGCCGGCGTATTCGCCGGCTATCGGCTGCGTGTGGCCCAGGTGCTGCGCGACTACGGGCTGGACGAGCGGGAGGCGGCGCCGGAGGACAGCCGGCAGGCGCACCCGCTCAGGCGGCCGCCCCGTTGAGCGCCGGTTGTGCGGAGTGTGCTGGCTGTGCCAGCGGGTCGGCCTGCGCCGCCGGCCGGTCCGAGCCGGCGCAACGGGAGGGGGGCGAGGAGGAATAAGGTCCCGGGGCGGGCACCAGGCCCCAGGCCTGGCGGGTGACGGCCACGATGTTCGCGGCCGCGTCGTGCTGGTTCGGCTGCCGGCTCGGATGCCGGTTCTGGTCAATGGTCTGCAATCGTCGGTTTTCCGCGAGTTTTGCCGCAAGGAATGAAGGCAGGGCCCGAGTCCCGCAGGCGGCGGCGCGACTCAGGTGTCGCTGACCGGCAGGCGCTCGCAAGGCGCGCAGCCGTCGTCGTGATCGCCGTCGTTTTCCCCCAGCAGCAGGTTGGCCACCGCGATCGCCGCCACCGCGACCACCATGGCGCGGAACAGCCAGCGATTGTTGCGCGCCCGCTTGTCCTGCGCCTTGCCCGGGTTGTCCTGATCGGTCATCGATGTTCCTCCTGCCTGGGTCGGCCACCGCTGCCGGCGACCGACGGAATCTTACCAAACACTTCTGATAATTGGAACCAAAAAGGTAACAATTCGGCTGGCTGTCTTTGTCCTATGGGGTCACAGCCAGCCCGGCGCCACCCCCTGCCGCCTAGTCGGGGCGCCAGGACGAGGCCTTGACGATGGCCGAGACGAAGGAAAGCTGCTCGATCTCCTCGGCCCGGATCTTCACCGTCTTGTGGTTCTGGTTGATCGACAGGAAGTGGGTGTAGCCGTCGCGCGTATAGCCGAGGATCTTCACCATCACCCGCCCGTCGCGCGATTTCACCAGCACCTCGTCGCCGCTGGCCACGGCCTGGTTGGGTTCGACCACGACGAATTCCCCGTCGCGGATGCGCGGCTCCATCGAGTCGCCGACGCAGCGCAGGCCATAGGCATCGGGGTCGGCGCTGAGGAAATGCAGGTAGCCGTCGCCGTGCCCGACCGGGTATTCCAGGTCGCAGAAGTGCCCGTTGTCGCCGAGCTGGGCCATTGCCACCACGGCGATCTTCTTGAATGCCTGCGGCGCGATCGGGATCGGGTGCCAGTCGTCGCTGTAGGCCACCGCCGGCGATGGCTGGCCCTTGCCGGTCAGCAGCCACACAGCGTTGACCTGGTAGCGCTCCTGCAGCACGGTGGCCTGGACCAGGGTCGGCTTGCGGCTGCCCTCGGCCCATTCCTGCACATCCGATTCCGGCGCGCCCACCGCTGCCGCCAGTTCCTTCTTGCGGATGCCCAGCCGTTCCAGCACGAAGCCGACGCGCGCGGCCAGGCCGTCCGACTGCGCCGGCGGCACGGCCGGCCGGCTTTCCGAATCCATCCAGAACTGCGGATAGCCGAAGGTCTCCTCGATCTTGCGCGCGGTGCGGTCGCCAATGTCCTTGCCGCCGCTCAGGTAGCGGTTGACCAGGGAGGGGGTGGAATAGCCGAGGGCCTGGGCGGCGCGCGACTGGTTGCCGTCGGACTTCTCGGCGATGGCAATCGAGAACTTCTCGCGGCGGATTTCTTTGATCGACTTCATGCGCGTGATTGAACCCGGTTTGACCGAGAAGGTAAATAGACCTTCATGGTAACAGATGAGTCTTGTAATGGTTACCGATATGGTAATAGAATCGTCCGAAAGTGCATCCGACCCAACCCGGCCACGCGGCGCCGGGGCGGTCCGGCGGGCCGCGCGCGCAGTGCGGGCCTGCCCTTTCAACAGGAGGGAAGTGCCATGAACGATGCAAGGGAAGGGAAAGCGGAGGCCGGCGCAGCGATAGGCGACGCGGCCGCGAACACGGCGCCGGGCGCCGGTGGCGCAGCGGGTCTCAGCGCGCGCCAGCGCATGGTCATCGACTGCTTCGACGGCGGTGGCGTGCTGCTGACGCGCGAGGACATCGCCGCACGCACCCACCTGCGCCTGTCGTCGGTGTGCGGACGCGTGCGTGAGCTGCTCGACGCCGGCTACCTGCAGGTACGCGGCCTGCGGCGCTGCGCCGCCACCGGCAAGCCGCACGAACTGCTCGGGCGCAAGGGGGCGCGATGAAGGCGCCGCGGCACGGGCACGGCGCCCTGCGCGGGCTGGCCATGGCGTCCGGCATGGACGGGAAGGGCCGCCATGCGTGACTACGGCAAGATCAGCCCGCAGTTCTGGATGGGGCCGACCGGCAGGCGGCTGCGCGCGCACGGCGCACCCGCGCAACTGGTGGCGCTCTACCTGACCACCTGCCCGCATGCCAATATGCTCGGCCTCTATTACCTGCCGGTGATGTATATCGCGCACGAGACCGGCCTGGGCATGGATGCTGCGTCGGCGGGGCTGGCCGGCTGCATCGAGGCCGGCTTCTGCCGCTACGATCCGGCCACCGAAATGGTGTGGGTGTGCGAGATGGCCCACTACCAGATCGGCCGGGCGCTGAGCGCGGCCGACAAGCGCTGCGCCGGCGCGCAGAACGAGTACAACGCGCTGCCGGACAACCCCTTCCTGCTCCCCTTCTTCGACCAGTACCGCACCGATTTCCACCTGAGCCGGTGCCGCGGTGCGCCGGCACCGGGCGAAGCCCCTTGCCTGGCCCTTGCGAGCCATGAACAGGAGCAGGAGCAAGGGCATGAGCAGGACCAGGGGAAGGACCAGGGGAAGGACCAGGGGAAGGACCAGGAAAGGGGTAACCCTGGCGGGTTACCTGTGGCCACCGCTGCCGGCGAGGGGATTGCCGAAGCCACGCTACCTGCCGCGTCCGAGCGCGGCCGCGCCGACTGTCCGCACCGAGACATCGTCGCGCTCTACCACGAGCTGCTGCCGATGTGTCCGCGCATCCGCGACTGGACGCCGGCGCGGCAGGCACAACTGCGCGCGCGCTGGAGCGAGGACGCCGGGCGCCGCACGCTGGACTACTGGCGCCGCCTGTTCGCCTACATCGCCGAGAGCCGCTTCCTGACCGGCCGTGCGCCCAGCGCCGGCAAGCCGCCGTTCGTGGCCAGCCTCGACTGGATCGTCAAGGCCGAAAACTTCGCCAAGATCCGCGAGGGGCGCTACCACAAGGAGGCGGCATGAGCGCGCGCGACGTCGGCCTGGCGGCGGTGACGGCTGGCGCGGTGCCACACAGCATCGAGTCCGAGCAGGCCGTGCTGGGCGGGCTGCTGCTCGACAACGACGCGATCGATCGCGCCGGCTGGCTGCTGCCCGAGCATTTCTACCGCGCCGACCATGCGGCGATCTTCCGCCATATCGTCGCCCTGCTTGCCGATGGCGTCGGTGCCGACGCGGTCACTGTCTTCGAACGCCTGGCCGCGCACGGACTGGACGCCCACGCGGGCGGCCTGGCCTACTTGAATGCGCTGGCGCTGCAGACGCCGGGCAGTGCCAATATCGCGCGCTACGCGGCCACCGTGCGCGACCGCGCGCTCAAGCGGCAACTGCTGGCGGTGGCGTCGGACCTGCCGGCCCTGGTGGCAGGCGGCGAACCTGCGCGCGCCGTGCTTGATCGCGTGCAGGCACGGCTGGAAGCCCTGGCGCAGGAACGTACGATGGCGCGCCCGGTGCGCGCAAGCGAGGAGTTCGACGCCTGCCTGGGCGCGCTGCGCGAGCAGGCGGCCGGCGCGCACCAGGCGCTGGCAACGGGCTTTCGCGCGCTCGACACCAAGCTCGGCGGCGGCCTGCGCGCCGGCGAGCTGGTCATCGTGGCGGGGCGCCCGGCCATGGGCAAGACCGCTTTCGCGCTCAACGTGGCCTGCCACGCCGCGCGCGGCCACAGCGTGCTGGTGTTGTCGCTGGAGATGCCCAAGGCGCAGCTGCACCAGCGCAACCTAGCCATGCTGGCCGAGGTGCCGCTGCCGCGCCTGCGCCAGCCCGAGCAACTCGGCGACGAGGACTGGCGGCGCCTGGCGGCGGCGCGCAGCCGCGTGGCCGAGCTCGGCCTGTTCCTCGACGACCAGCCGGCGCTGTCGCTGGCCGACGTGCGTGCCAAGGCGCGCATGGTGCGCCGCCGCCACGGGCTCGACCTGCTGGTAATCGACTACCTCGGCTTGATGAGCGGTGGCGCCAGCGAGAACCGCAGCCAGGAAGTCGGCAGCTATTCGCGTGGGTTGAAGGCGCTGGCCAAGGAGCTGGGCATTCCGGTGATCGCGCTGGCGCAGCTCAACCGAAGTCTCGAGAGCCGGGCCAACAAGCGCCCGCTGATGGGCGACCTGCGCGATTCCGGCGAGCTGGAGCAGGACGCGGACATCATCCTTCTGCTCTACCGCGACGAGGTCTACCACCCGGAGTCGCCAGCGCGCGGCATGTGCGAGGTGCTGGTCGAGAAGCAGCGCCAGGGCGAGACCGGCAGCGTGCCGCTGGCCTACCACGGCGAGACCACGCGCTTCCTCGACGCACCGGCGGGATACCGCGCGCCGGCGCCGCGCCCCGCGCGGGCGATCCGCGAGGATCTATGAAGGACGCCATGCACGGCGCCCGCGCCAGGCGCGCGCGGGCGTTGCAACCGAAGCAGGGCCGAACCAAGGCCGATCACCACAGGAGCGATCATGAATATCGAAGACCGGCTGGACAACTGGGGCAGGGTGGTACGCGATCCGCGCTGGCAGCCGCAATGCTGCGCATCGTGGGCACGCGTGGCGACCGCGCTGCGCGATGCCGCCGAGCGGCAGGCCGCGATCCCGCTGCTGCCGCGCGACATCGAGGACGGCTGGAGGATCGAGCGCGCCTGGCAGCGCATCCAGGACCCGCTCGCCAAGCGCCTGCTGCAATACCACTATGTGCACCGCATGGAGGCCGAGATGGTGTGCCGCGTGCTGGTGCGCAAGTACGGCGCCGCGCCCAGCACGCTGCGCCACTGGGAGGCGCGCCTGGCCAAGGCTCAGCGCGTGATGATGCATGTGCTGTCGTTGGACGACGCGCGCCGGCAACTGGCGCGGCAGGTGGCACGGCAGTCGGTGCAACAGGCGGTGCAACAGACGGCGACACTGTCCGCACAGCCCGCACCGCATTTGCCTTCCTCGCCTTCCGCATTGCCCGCACGGCGCGTGCTCACGGTGCGCGCCGCGCCATGCGCGATGGCGTAAAAAAACACGGTGCAAAAGCTTGCGCGCTGTGCGGTTGTCCTCTAATCTGAACCCAGATTACTGATTGCCCAGCGCGGCGCACCGGTTCAGACCGAGACACAGCATCCCGATGGAGGGATGCCCGTGGCCGGACCGGAGCGCAGCGAATCCAGCCCGCCAGGCCAGCGCCTCGCGGGCTTTTTGCTTTGCTGCGCCGGCCATCGATGCATCCGTTCCGATTCCCATGCATTGCCTCGCAGGAGACCCCCCGAGATGAGTACCGTCGCCATCCGCAAGGCGCTCGAAGAACGCCTCAAGACCATGCAGCCCGCGCTGGCCACGGCCTGGGAGAACCAGCCGTTCACGCCCGCCGCCGGCGTGCCCTACCAGCGCGTGCTGATGACGCCCGCCACGCCGGAGAACGCCAGCTACGGCGCTGCCTTCCGCGAGGTCGGTCTCTACAAGGTCACGCTGTGCTATCCGCAGGACAGCGGCACGGCCGCCGTGCAGGCCCAGGCCGACGCGCTGCGCCAGTGGTTCGCCCGCGCCACCACGCTGCGTGCCGACGGCGTCGAGGTGATCGTGCGCACCACGCCGGCCATCGGTGCCGGCGCCATCGAGGGCGACCGCTACTGCGTGCCGGTCAGCATCGACTACCTGGCCAACCTGGGCGGCTGACGCCGCCCGCTCTCTTTCCACCTTGCCACCAGCCCCGCCGCGCGCGGGGTTTTTTCTTTTCCTGGAGCCTATCCATGCCGATTGCCAAGGGTTTGTACAAGCAACTGCGCTACAAGGCGCAAACCGGCCAGGGTGTCGCGGCCGGCTCGACCGGCGGCCAGATCCTGCGCCGCGTCACCTCTGACCTGTCGCTGGTGAAAGACAGCTACCAGTCGGAGGAGATCCGCGCCGACCAGCAGATCGCCGACTTCCGCCACGGCGTGCGCCGCGTCGAAGGCACCATCAAGGGCGAGCTGTCGCCCGGCACCTATGCCGACCTGATCGCCGCGGCGCTGCGGCGCGACTTCAGCGCCGGCGCGGTGGTGTCCGGCGCCAGCCTGACCGTGGCAGGCAGCGGCCCGGCCTATACGGTCACGCGCGCCGCCGGCTCCTTCCTCACCGACGGCATCAAGGCCGGCGACGTGGTGCGGCTCGCCGGCGGCTTCAACGCCGCCAATGCCGCCAAGAACCTGCTGGTGGTGTCGCTCACCGCCACCGTGCTCAACGTGCTGGTGCTCAATGGCAGCGCGCTGGTGGCGGAAGGCCCGATTGCCTCGGCCTCGGTCACGGTGCAGGGCAAGAAGACCTTCGTGCCGGCCAGCGGCCACACCGACAAGTACCTGACCTTCGAGCACTGGTACGCGGACATCAACCAGTCCGAGCAGTTCACCGACTGCAAGGTCGGCCAGCTCGACGTGAGCCTGCCCGCCACCGGCATGGCAACCATCTCGCCGCAGCTGCGCGGCATCGACATGAAGACCGGCACCGGCGCCTATTTCACCGCGCCTGCGGCCGAGACCGCTGCGGGCGTGGTGGCCGCCGTCAACGGCGTACTGCTGGTCGGGGGTGTGCAGGTGGGGCTGGTGACCGGCCTCAGCGTGTCGGTCAACGGCAATCTCAGCGGCGATCCGGTGGTGGGGCAGAACACCATGCCCGATTTCTTCCCCGGCCGGCTGGTGGTGACCGGCCAGTTCACCGCCTACTTCCAGGACGGCACGTTGCGCGATGCCTTCGTCGGCGAGGGCGAGGTCGGCATCGTGGCGGCGCTGACCACCAGCAATGCCGCCAATGCCGACTTCATCGCCTTCAACCTGCCGCGCGTGAAACTGAGCAGCGCCGCCAAGGACGACGGCGAGAAGGGCATCGTGCAGACCTTCAGTTTCCAGGCGCTGCTGAACACCGCCGGCGGCACCGGCACTGCCAGCGAGAAGACCACGCTGTCGGTGCAGGACTCGCTGGCCTGACAGTGGCCCCGGCGCGGCGGCGGCGCTTGTGCGCCGCCACCGCGCCTTCCTTCACTTTCCCCGGAGCAAGACCATGGAAACAAGCCAGGGCGCATCGTCGCGTCCGCTCGCCTCGCTCAACCTGGTGCGGGCCAGCGAGGCCGGCCACGAGTTCGAACTGAAGAATTCCGCCGGTGACGGCCTCGGCGTCTTCATCACCGTGCTGGGCGATCACTCGGACACGGTGATGGCCGCCAACCGCAAGCTGATCAACGAACGGCGCGAGCGTGCCTACGTCGCCGCCAAGAAGGGCGAGAAGATGGCGCCGGACCCGATCGAGGACGAGGAGGCGCGTGCCATCGAAGGCGCGGTGCTGCGCACGCTGGCCTGGCGCGGCATCGACGAACCCTGCACGCCGGACCACGCGCGCCTGCTGTACACCATCAACCCCGAGGCGCGCGGCCAGGTCTACGCGGCCGCGGCGGAGACCGCCAATTTTTTGGCGCGCTGACGGACGAGCTGGTGGCCTACGCCGAGCACCAGGCGGTGCTCGACGCGCGCCTGCCCGACGGCTCGTCCGTCCGCCACAACCTCGAGGCGGCCGCACGCCAGAGTGGCCGCGCCCTGCCTGAACTGGCGGGACCGGCGCTGCCGGCGGCCGGCCTGCAGCTGTGGACGTGGTTCGCGGACCTCAACGCGGCCCGCCGCGGCAGGCCCATGCCACAGCCGCTCACCTACTCCGACATCCACGCCTACTTCACCCTGCTCGGCCAGCGGCCGGCGCACTGGCAGCTCGACGCCATCCGCCGCCTCGACCGTGTGGTGATGGCGGCGGCGTACCAGCGCAAGGGATAACCATGCAAATCGCAACCCTGGGCATCGCCCTCGACAGTGCCGCGCTCAAGCGCGGCGAGGACGCGGTCGACCGCTTCGTGCGGGCGCTCGAGCGCGCCACCGGCAGCATCGCCAAGATGGCGGGCGACGGCGACAAGGCCGCCTCCGGGCTGGCCAAGACCGGTACCACCGCAACCGGCGCACAGAGCGCGCTCAAGCAGCACGAGGCGGCGGTCAACCGCGCCAAGCAGTCCACCGACGCGCTGGAGCGCGCCAACCGCGCCAGCGCCACCAGCCTCGGTGGACTGTTCCGGGAGTACGTGGTGGATCCGGCCCGCAGTGCGATGCAGAAGAAGGCGGGTAACAGCGGGGTCGAAGCCGGTTCAGTCCAGAACGGCGTCAAGGATGTCCTGACGGCCTTCGAGGACGCCATCGTCGACTACTCCAAGACCGGCAAGTTCAGTCTGCCGGCAGCGGGCAAGACCGCGTTGCAGTCGCTCGGCAAATCCGTCGGCAAAGTCGGGCTGTCCCAACTGGCCAAGGGGGGCGTCGGCCTGCTGGACTGGTTGTTCCCACAGCAGGAAGGCACTTCCACTCCCGGCGCAGGTTCCGGCGGTGCGCAGGATCAGCAAGGCGCCGCACAGGCTGCCCAAGAGGCGGCGGCCGGCAGCGCGGATGCCAGCGCTGCCACGACCGCGGAGGCCGGCGCCGGCGCCGGCGATAGCAAGACGAAGAAGGCCAGCATCAATACCTTCTCAGGCTGGCTCGGCGACGCGCAGAAGGGACTCGAAGACTACCTCGGCTCCGCTGGTGGCGTCGCCGGTGCGGTGGAGTCGCTCTTCTCCGACGCGTTCAGCAAGATGGGCGATGCCGTGGCGACTTTTGCTACCACCGGAAAGCTCGATTTTGGCGAGTTTGCCAAGTCGGTTATTGCAGATCTGATCAAGATCCAGGCGCGTGCAGCGATCTCCGGACTAGCGAAGATGGGCATTAGCCTCATCGGCAGCCTGATCGGTGGGGAAGCTGCCAGTACGGATATGGCTGGTACTCCCGTTGACATGAGCATGCCGGTTGGCACTCCGATACGTGCCAGCGGTGGCAACGTCGATGCCGGCCAGCCCTACCTGATCGGCGAACGCGGCCGCCCCGAGCTGTTCGTGCCCGACGTGGCAGGCCGCATCCTGCCCGACACGGCTCTGCCCGGCCAGGGAGACGTGTCTGGCGCCGCGCCGGCCATCACCTTCCACAACACCTACAACATCGACAGCCGCTCCGACCGCGCCGACGTGATCGCCGCGATCCAGCAGAGCCAGCAGCAGACCAAGGCCCAGATCCTCGAGAGCATCAACCGGGGCGGCCAGTTTTCCCAGAGACGATAAGCCATGGCCATCCTGACCTTTCCCGACGACCTCCTGCCGTCCGGCGCGATGTTCGGACTGCAGTCCAACACCGAGAGCTTCACCTCGCCGCTGAACCGGGCCACGCAGACGGTGGAGCGGCCCGGCGCGCTGTGGCGGGCGCGCCTGACCTTCTCCACGCTGAGCGAACCGCAGCAGCGCCGGCTCAAGGCGCTGCTGGCCGCGCTCAACGGCATGGCGGGCCGCCTCTACCTGTGGCCGCACGGCACACCCGCCGCCGCCATCGTCGCGGCGCGTCCGGAGCTGGCCGGCGCGGCAGCGCCGCAGGTCAACGGCGCGCTGAGCGACTTCCGCCTGCTGCCGTCGCGCTCCTGGCCGGCCGCCACGCTGGTGCTGCGCGCCGGCGAGTTCATCGCCGCCGGCGGCGAGCTCAAGCTCGTCACGGCGGACGTCACCAGCGACGCCGCCGGGCTGGCGCAGATCCCGGTGGCACCGCCGTTCCGGCGCGCGCCCGCCGACCGCTCCTCGATCGCGCTCGACAAGCCCAAGGCGCTGATGCGCCCGGCCAGCGATACCTGGGAGTTCGTCAGCACCGCGGCCTGGCGGCACGAGACCTTCGCGGTGGACTTCATCGAGGTGCCGGCATGACGCGCCCCCTCGACCAGGCCACCGCCGCGGCGGTACGCGCGGGCCACGTGCCCTATCTGTTCTTCGTGCAGATGGATTTCTCCCAGCCGCTGCGCGTGTGCAGCGCCGGCTACGACATCGAGTGGAACGGCGCCACGTGGCTGGGCATCGGCGCGCTGGGCGGCATCGAGCCGATCCAGGAGCAGGCCGGCCTCGAGGCCATCGGCGTGCGCCTCACGCTGGCGGGCGTGCCGCCCGAGCTGATCGCCATCACGCTGGCGGAGCAGTACCAGGGCAAGGCTTGCCAGATCTGGTTCGCGCCGCTGCGGGAGGATCTGCAACTGGCAGCTGCGCCCGTGCGCCTGTTCTCCGGCCGCATGGACACCATGAACACCGAGGTGGGCGAGACCGCCAAGGTCACGGTGTCGGCGGAATCGCGCATGGTCAGCTGGGAGCGCGCCAAGGTGCGCCGATACAACCACGAGGACCAGCAAGCCCGCTATCCCGGTGATCGCGGCTTCGAGTTCGTGGCGCAGATGGTGGAGAAGCAACTGACATGGGGACGCTGATGCCAAGACAGCAACGACAACAAGACTGGCCGAGCCGCCTGGCCGCCTTCATCGAAGCCCGCCGCGCGCGGGCTTTTTCGTGGGGAGAAAGCGATTGCTGCCTGTTCGTCTGCGACGGCATCGCGGCCATGACCGGCAGCGATCCCGGCGCGCGCTGGCGCGGCCTGTACCAGGGCGAGCGAGGCGCGCGCCGCGTGCTGCGCGACAACGGCGGGGTTGCCGGCATCGCCACCCAGGTACTGGGCGAGCCGGTCGCCCCCGCCCTGGCCGGGCGCGGCGACGTGGCGCTGATCGACACGCCGGAGGGCGAGGCACTGGCGCTTTGCGTGGGCGGCATGCTGGCCGCGCAGGGGCGCGAGGGCATCGTCTTTCATTCGATGGACGCGGCGAAGGCCGCTTGGCATGTATAGGGGGGAACTATGCCGGCAGCAGCAGCGGCAGCAGTAGCGGAGGCACTTGGCGCAGCGGTCTCGGCCGGGGCAGGCATGGCGACATTGGGCACGGCAATGGCGGCGGGGATCGGGGTGGCCGCGGCCTACGTGGCCACCTATGCCGTCGCTTCGCTGGCTTTAGCGATGGCCTTCAACGCCTTGATGGGCGCAGTGTTCAAGCCACGAACGACGAACAGTTTTACAGCCGAAGCCCAGGGCCGCACCCAGATCGTCCGCTCCAACGTCCAGCCCCGCAACCTGATCTACGGCAAGGCAATGACGTCCGGCCCGCTGGTGTTCGCGGCGAGCACGGATGGCGCGCACAAGAACCAGTACATGCATCTGGTCGTGGCGCTGGCCGATCATACCTGTGAGGCGATCGACGAAGTCTATCTCGGCGACCAGGCAGTGGGACCGCTCGACGGCAATGGCCAGCCGACGGGCGGCCGGTTCCGCAAGGTCTGGGGAGAGTCCCGCACCCGTTTCGTCGCGGTTCCGCCAGGCCATACGGCCTTCACGCTATCGACCGGCGTTCCGGTCCTGACCTTGCAGGTGGCCGTCGCCAAATGTGCGGATGGGCGCGATGTAGCGATCACGGATGTCTCGTGGAGCGAGGGCAGCGACTCAGTCACGGTGCGCGGGCTGCCCGACGATGCGGAAACGGTGGTGGTGACCTTCGAGGAGCGTCGGAGCAATGGCCTGGTGGTGGTGCACAAGCACCTGGGCTGGCCGGAGCAGGAGGCGGATCCTGACCTGGTCGCCATGGTGCCGGGCTGGTCGGCCGAGCACCGGCTGCGTGGCGTCTGCTATCTCTATGTGCGGCTGGAGTACGACGCCGATGTATTCCCGAACGGCCTGCCCAACATCAAGGCACTGGTGCGCGGCAAGCGCGTGTACGACCCTCGCGGTGGCACCGTCGCCTGGTCGGACAACTGGGCGCTCTGCGTCTACGACTACCTGTGCGACGAACGTGGGTTTTCCTGCGCTGCCGGCGATGTGGACCTCGCCACCGTGATGGCGGCGGCGAACGTCAGCGACGAGGCTGTGCGCCTGGCGGACGGCACCACCCAGCAGCGCTACCGTTGCAATGGCATCGTGATGCTGGACAAGTCGCCGCGCGACAACCTGACCGAGATGACCACCGCCGGTGCCGGTTCGGTAGTGATCTCCGGTGGAGTCTTCCGGGTCTTCGCCGGCGCTTACGACATTCCAACGATGACGCTGACGGAGGACGACCTGCGCGGGGCGATGAAGGTGCAGGCGCGCATGTCCCGGCGCGACCTCTTCAATGTGGTCAAGGGAACCTACGTGAACCCGGCCAACGGCTGGTTGCCGGGCGACTTCCCGGCGGTCAGCAATGCCTTGTATGCCGGGCAGGATGGCGAGAGCATCGAACGGGACATCGAGCTGCCGTTTACCACCGACGGCGTGATGGCGCAGCGCCTGGCCAAGATCATCCTCGAGCGCTCCCGGCAGGGAATCGTCGTCGAGTTTCCGGCAAAACTGAGCGCGTTCCGGTTGACCGCGTACAGCACGGTCAAGCTGTCGTCGGCCAAGTTCGGATGGGCCGAGAAGACCTTCCGGGTCATGTCGTGGAAGATGAGCGACGACGGTGGTGTCGACCTGGTGCTGAATGAAGAAGCACCTTCCGTCTATGACTGGAACGCCGGTGACGCCACCTCGTCGGATCCCGCGCCCGACACCAACCTGCCGAATCCCCTACTGGTCGAGCCGGTCGGGCAGATCCGCCTGGAGTCAGGCTCCGAGCAGTTGGTACTGAGCCAGACCGGGGTGGTGACCTCCCGCGTTCGGGTGATCTGGCCAGCGGCGCAGGATGCGCAGTTGCGGCAATCCGGTCGTGTGGAGCTGCAGTACAAGCGGGCTGACGCGCAAGACTGGACCAGTCTTGCGCCGCTGGCCGCCACCGCGACCAGCGGCTACCTGATGCCGGTCGAGGACGGCGCGCCTTATGTGGTGCGGGCGCGCTACGTCTCCGGCATCGGCGTGCGCAGCCCGGACTGGACCTATTCGCCCGTGCACGTGGTGGTGGGCAAGCTGGCGCCGCCGGAAGATGTCACCGGTTTTTCGCTGAGCGCGCTTAGCGGCAGTGCGCACCTCGTCTGGGACCCGGCGACCGACCTCGACGTGCGCAATGGCGGCCGGGCATCGATCCGGCATACCTCGAACCTGATGCAGCCCGAATGGGGCAGCGCGATCGACATCGGTGGCTATGTCGCCGGTGCCGCGAATTCGGCACAGCTGCCGCTTCTGACCGGCGTCTATCTGATCAAGTGGGTGGACTCGAGCGGGAACGAATCCGTGACGGCGTCCGAGGTGGCCACCACCGCTCCCAGCCTGCAGGGACTGAACGTGGTGGCGACGGTGTCGGAGCAGCCTGCCTTCGCTGGAGCCAAGGACAAGGTGATCTTCGACCGGGCGCTCGGCGGCATCAAGTTGATCGGCAATGGCCTGATCGACAGCCAGGGCCCGGTCGACGCGAGCGGATTGTGGGACGACGCCGGCCAGATCGACCGTCTCGGCGCCATCGATGCGGTCGTCGGTGCCGGCGGCTGGCCATGGGTGGATTCGCTCGGGGGTGTGGCGAGTTCGGGCAGCTACACCTTCGCCAATGCGCTGGACCTCGGGCGGATCGAGACATCGCGGCTGACGGCGACGATCGATGCCCTGGGGTTCGACACCGGCGACCTGTTCGATGTACGACCGGAGCCCCTGGATACCTGGCAGTCGATCGATGGCGATCGACTGAGCGATGCCGGGGTAACCCTGTTCGTGCGCCACACCCGCGACGATCCGGCCCGTACCCCCGCGTGGTCGCCCTGGGAGCGCTTCGCGGCCGGTGACTACGAGGCCCGGGCCTTTCAATGGCGCGCCGAACTGCGCAGTTTATCGAGTGCCCACAACGTGCTGGTCGCGGGCCTGACGGTCACCGTGGACATGCCCGACAGGATTGCCTATGGCCGCGGCGTGGTGTCGGCGGCGGGCGCGCAGGCGGTGGTTTTCGATCCGCCGTTCCATATCGTGCCCAAGGTCGGCATCACCGCCCAGAACATGGTGCAGGGCGACTACTTCACCATCAGCGCGCCGAACGAGCGCGGCTTTACCGTCAATTTCTACAACGCTGCCGGCGCAGCCATTTCCAGGCGTTTCGACTGGGATGCGGTCGGCTATTGACCTGGAGAGGAACACATGTCCCAACACGATATGATCATCGACAACCAGCCTGGTGCCGCGTTCCGGGCCGACCTGAATCAGGCGCTGGCCGCGATCGCGACGAACCAGTCCGGCTCCGTGGAGCCCAATCCGTCCTACCCCTACCAGTTCTGGGCCGACACCGCCAGCGGCACGCTCAAGATGCGCAATGCGGCAAACACGGCCTGGACCAAGCTCGGGCAACTGGGCGCAACCAACTTCGGGCTGGTCCTGCCCGGCACGATCGCCTATCACGCCAGGAATGCAGTGCCCGCCGGCTATCTGCGCTGCAATGGTGCCGCGGTATCGCGCACCGTCTACGCCGACCTGTTCGCTGAGGTCGGGACGACCTTCGGCAACGGCGATGGCTCGCAGACCTTCAACGTGCCGGACCTCCGCGGCGAGTTCCTGCGCGGCTGGGACGATGCGCGCGGCGTCGATGCCGGGCGCACGTTCGGTAGTGCCCAGGCGGACCTCTTCAAGCAGCACACCCACTCGGGCCTGCCCGGACAGGGCGTGGTACAGGGGCAGAACGGGACGGGCAACTACATGATCGTCTCCGACAACAGCTATGCCCCCATCGGCAGCACCGGCGGCACCGAAACCCGCCCCCGCAACATCGCCCTCCTCGCCTGCATCAAGTACTGACCCCAAGACAAGGAAGAACCTCATGGACATCCATAACTACCACCCGACCACCGGCGAATACCTCGGCCTGGGCGTGGCCGATCCGAGCCCGCTCGAGCCCGGCGTCCATATCGTGCCCGGCTATGCCACGCCGGTGCCGCCGCCGCGCGCGGCCGGCCGCGCCATCGCCGTCTACCGCGATGCGGCGGGCGGCGTGCCGCAGAACGCGGCGGACGGCGCCTGGACCGCGCAGCCCGACTACCGCGGGGTGCCGCTTTACCGCACGGCCGACGGCAGCCGCTTCGAGGCGGGCGCCGAGTACAGCGGCATCGGCGACCTGCCGCCTTTCCTCACCGACGAGCCGCGGCCAGGTCCCGCCCATGTGTGGCGCGACGAAGGCTGGCAGCTCGACGACGCGCTGGCCGCTCGGCTGCAAGCCGACGAGGCCGCGGCACGGCGCGACGGGCTGCTGGCCGAGGCCGAGCGGCGCATCGCGCCGCTGCTCGACGGCTTCCTGCTGGGCGAACTGACGGAGCCGGAGGTGGAGCGGCTCAGGTCCATGAGCCAGTACCGCAAGGCGCTGCGCGCCATCGATCCGGATGCGGCGCAGGTGAGCGCCTGGCCGCAGGCGCCCTGGGACTGAGCGCTGCGGCCGGTGCCGTTGGTGCCCGCGCGTGGTATCCATGCGCGGGTTTTTTCTTTTGTGCCGGAGGATTCCCGATGAACCAAGCCGACATGACAGTGGAGGCCGCCAAGGTCATGCCGGCCACCCCCGTGCCGATCATGACCTTCATGGGCTACGGCGTCGCCGACTGGGCCAGCGCGGTCACGCTGGGCTATGTGCTGCTGCTCGCCGCGCATTTCCTGTGGGTCAAGATCGGCCGCCCGTGGTGGCGCGCGCGGCGGGAGCGCTGAGATGGCGCTGCCGCAACGCGTGACGCTGGCGCTCGGCTCCGGCGCGCTGGCGCTGGCGGCGGCCGCCGTGGCGCTGTTCGAGGGCTACCGTCCGGCAGCCTACCTGGACCCGGTCGGCATCGCCACCATCTGCTACGGCCATACCGATGGCGTGCGCCTCGGGCAGCGGCGCAGCGAGGCGGAGTGCGAGGCGCTGCTGCGCGCGGACCTGGGCAAGGCGCTCGGCGCGGTCGACCGGCTGGTGGCGGTGCCCTTGCCGGAGACGCGCCGGGCGGCGCTGGCGTCCTTCGTCTACAACGTCGGGCCGGAGGCCTTCGCTGCCAGCACCTTGTTGCGCAAGCTCAACGCCGGCGACGTGGCCGGCGCCTGCGACGAGCTGCCGCGCTGGGTGCTGGCGCGCGGCCGCGTGCTGCCGGGCCTGGTCGAGCGGCGGCGGCAGGAGCGTGAGCTATGCCGGATGTAGGCGCATGGCGGCTGGCCGGGCTGGCCGGCGCCGGCCTGCTGCTGGGCGCGGCAGGCTGGACCGCCAATGGCTGGCGCCTGGAGGCCGTGCAGGCTGCGAGCGCGCTGGCTGCCAGCGGGGCGCAGGCGCGGCAGTCGGCGCAGGCGCTCGAGACCTTGCGCGCCAGCAGCGCTGCCATGCGTGCCGCGGCGGATGCCTACCGGCAGTCCCAGTCCGCGCTGGCGGCGCGGCTCGATCGTCTTGAGGAGGAACTCCAACGTGCCAGGCCCCTTCCCGTGGATTGCCGCCCTGATGCTGAGCGGATGCGCCTCCTGTCCGGCGCCGTCGACGCCACCCGCGCTGCCGCCGCCGCTCGATAGCGCGCTCGCGGCGCCGTGCCGCATTCCGGATGCCCCGACCATGGCCGACTACGACGCGTGGCAGGGGTGGATGATGCGCGAGGTGCTGGGCGCGCTGGCGGACTGCGCGGCGCGGCATGCGCGCACGGTGGCGGTGTGGCCGGGGTAGGGCCGGGGCAGGGCGTTGGCGCGGGCATACGCGCCAGGACGCCTTCTCCCGCAAATGCCTCCGCCGTCGCTTCAGAACGGCGTCGCCACCTCGATCACCACGTCGCCGCGCGGCAGCGCCACGCAGGCCAGGATCATGCCGTCTTCCTTCTCGTCCAGGCTGAGCCCGGGCCATGCGATGCGGTAGTCGACCGCGCCGGCGTGCAGCTTGCACATGCAGGTGCGGCAGGTGCCGTTGCGGCACGAGTGGGGCAGGGTGACGCCGGCCCGCAGCGCGGCTTCGAGCAGGGTCTGCCCCGTGGCCACCGGGAAGCGGGTGCCGGCGGGCTCCAGCGTGGCGGTGGCGGGATGCGGGGAGGGGGCGGACATGGCGGGTGGCTCAGGCGTCGTCATCGCCGGGCTGCTCGGGAAAGCTTGCGCGCCCGTGGGTGGCGTCGCGCAGGGCGGCGCGTGCGCGCTCGCGCTGTGCCGCGGGCAGGTGCAGGGTCAGCAGGGCGCGCGCGCCGTAGGCGCTGTCCGCCAGGCTGCAGCCGGCCTGTTCGGGCTGGTCCAGCCAGCGGCGCACGCGCGGTTCGTCGGCGTAGTCCACTTCCACGGCCAAGGTGGCGTAGGTGATCCGTTCGACACGTTCGGCCTGCTTGAGGGCGGCGGCAATGGCGTCGGTATAGGCCCGCACCAGGCCGCCGGCGCCCAGCTTGATGCCGCCGTAGTAGCGCACCACGGCGGCCAGCACGCCGTCGAGGTCGTGGTGGCGCAGCACTTCGAGGATCGGGCGGCCGGCGGTGCCCGAGGGTTCGCCGTCGTCGGACATGCCGGACTGTCCGCCGGCCAGCAGGGCCCAGCAGACGTGTGTGGCGGTGGGATGCAGTGCGCGCAGGCGCTGCAGTTCGGCCATGGCGGCGTCGCGGTCGGCGACGGGGATGGCCAGGGCGAGGAAGCGGCTCTTGCGGATGTCGAGCTCGGCCTCGACCGGGGCGGCTAGGGTGTACGTCATAGGCCGGACAGTGTAATGGCATTTGCCCGGGTGACCGCCAAGACGCCGGACATGGCTCGGTCGCCCTGCGGCGTCCGGCGCGCGCTTTCGGAGTGGCTGCGGGCGCACGCCACGTGGTTCCGAGTACAATCCGGCCGCCGCCCAGGCGGGATAGAAACTGTACTCTTGTGCCGTGGGCGGATGTGTGCGTACTGCGGGCAGCCGCTCCCTCTTACTCTTCCTTCCATCAACATTGCGCGCGGCCGGCAGCCCTCCCCACGGGCCCGGCGCCTCGCCACCATCGGAGCCCCCGCCGTGAAGGACGAAGCCAGGAAGAGAAGCAAGGCCATCCACCCCCCTGCCACCGGCAGCGGTCCCGATCCGTTCGGCGCCATCGCCTGGCCGACGGCGGGCGCCACCGGCGCGGGAGGCCTGCGATGAAGCTCTACGAGAAATTCGCTGACGATATCGAGCGCTTGATCCGCCAGGGCGTCTATCGGCACGGCGAGCGCCTGCCGTCGGTGCGCCAGGCCAGCCAGCAGCACCGCATCAGCATCACCACCGTGCTCCATGCCTACCTGCTGCTGGAGAGCCGCGGCCTGCTGGCGAGCCGGCCGCAGTCCGGCTATTTCGTCAACCTGGAGCGCGCCGACGGCGAGCGGCAGATGCAGGACCTGCGCGCGTCCAAGCCGATCGCGGTGTCATCGACGGTGGACGTCAGCCGGCTGGTGCTGTCGACGCTGCGTTCGATCGGCAGCGGTGACGCGGTGCCGCTCGGCTCGCCCTATCCGGATCCGGTGCTGTTCCCCTTCGAGAAGCTGAACCGCTACGCCTATACCGCCGGCCGGGACAAGACGCTGTGGAGCCTGACCAACGCGCTGCCGCCGGGCGATCCGCGCCTGCTGCGCCAGATCGCGCGGCGCCACCTCGAGAACGGCATGCCGGTCGATCCCAACGAGATCATCGTCACGGTCGGCGCCACCGAGGCGATCAACCTGTGCCTGCAGGCGGTGGCCAAGCCGGGCGACGTGATCGCGGTGGAGTCGCCGACCTTCTACGCGATGCTGCACGCGATCGAGCGCATGGGCATGAAGGCGATCGAGGTGTCGACCCACCCCGAGCACGGCATCGATATCGGCGAGCTGGCGGCGATCGTGAAGTCGCAGCCGATCGCGGCCTGCATGGTGATGCCGAACTTCCAGAATCCGCTCGGCTTCCAGATGCCCGACGAACGCAAGCGGGAACTGGTCGAGTTCCTGGCGGCGGCGGACATCCCGGTGATCGAGAACGCCGTCTACAACGAGCTCTACTTCGGCGACGCGCACCCCAGCTCCTTGAAGAGCTATGACCGCAAGGGCCTGGTGCTGCATTGCTCGTCGTTCTCCAAGAGCCTGACCGCGACCTATCGCATCGGCTGGGCCCTGCCGGGCCGCTATCGCGACCAGGTCGAGAAGCTCAAGTTCCTGAATACCCTGGCCACGCCGCTGGTGCCGCAGCTGGCCATTGCCGAGTACCTCGAGCGCGACGGCTATGAGCACCACCTGCGCCGGATCCGCAAGGCCTATGCGCAGCAGGCCAACCTGATGCGGGCGATGGTGTCGCGCTTCTTCCCCGAAGGCACGCGCATCTCCAGCCCGGCCGGCGGCTATGTGCTGTGGGTCGAGCTGCCGGCCAAGGTCGACGCCATGCATCTCTACCAGCTTGCGCTGGAGCGCGGCATCACGATCGGGCCGGGGTATATGTTCTCGATCTCCGGCAGCTACCGTAACTTCATCCGGCTGAACTACAGCAGCCCGTGGTCGCGGCGCATCGAGGAGGCAGTGATCGAGGTCGGCAAGCTGGTCGCGAGCTGCGCCCGCTGAAGAGGCCGGCGCACCGGCGGCTCCGGCCGCCGGTGGTGGCAGTGGTGGCATCGAAGGCGGCCGCCTCTCAGCCGCCCTCGGCCTTCCTCAGTCTTCCTCAGTTTTCCTCAGCCGCCCGTCACCGGCGGGAAAAACGCGATCTCGCTGTCGCCGCGCACCACGTAGGCGCGGTCCACCAGTTGCAGGTCGACCGCGGCCCGGATCGGCTGGCGCTGCCGCAGCGCTTCGGCCCAGCGCGCGTCGCGCGCGGCCAGGATCTCCAGCAGTCCGGCGATGGACACCTCGGCGGTATCGAGCTCGAGGGTCTCCTGCGCGGCGCCGAGCTGCTCGCGCAGGCTGGCGAAGGTCTTGATGGTCAGTCTCATCGGTATCCATCCGTTGTCGTTGCGTCATGCGTCATGCGTCATGCGTCATCGGCTTGTGACTTGCGGCTGGCGGCAGCGCTTCACGCCGGCAGCCTGAGGCCTGCAGCCTGCGGCCCGGGACAGCGCCGCCCCGTTTCAGCCCCACCGCTCCGCCGCCTGCTCGTCGCGCGTGCGCGCGGCGACCCATGCGGCATGGCCGTCGCCGTGGATCTCCTTCTTCCAGAACGGCGCGTAGGTCTTGAGGAAATCCATCAGGAAGGCGCAGGCGTCGAGCGCCGCCTGCCGGTGCGGCGCGGCGACGATGACCAGCACCACCGCCTGCCCCAGCGCGACGCGGCCGGTCCGGTGCACGATCCTGACCGTTTCCAGCGGCCAGCGCGCGCTCGCTTCCTCGACGATGGTCCACAGGGATTGCTCGGTCATGCCCGGGTAGTGTTCGATCTCCAGCGCTATCACGTCGTCACTGTCGCCATGCCGGCGCACCACGCCGATGAAGTTGGCGATCGCGCCCACCTCGGGCTTGCGCAGGATCGGCTCGAACTCCGCGCCGAGCGCGATCGGCTCGTGCTGCACGCGCACCTCGAAGCCGGCCTCGATGGCGCGCCGCGTGAAGCCGGCGAGTTCGGCGGCTCCATCGTCATCGGCGGCCGTGGCGGCCGCGGCGGGCGTGCCGCCGGGTTCGGAGAAGGGGAAGCGCGAAGGGAGTGGCGATGTCATAGCGTTGCTCCGTTGGTGGCCCGCCGCGCGCGCCGGCGCGGCGTCAGCCGCCGACCAGCGACATGCGGACGGTGGGATAGACCTTGCCCGGCCGGGGGCGGGGCGAGGCGCGCAGTTCGGAATAGCGGTCGTCGCGCTGCGTCCAGCGCTGGCGCACGGCCTGCGCCAGTTGCGTGGCGCAGGTATGGTCGTCCAGCCACGGCCGCAGGCTCAGGCCCCGGGTGGCGAACAGGCAGGTGTAGAGCGTGCCGTCGGCGGCGACGCGCGCGCGTGTGCAGGCGCCGCAGAACGGCTGCGAGACGCTGGCGATGAAGCCCACTTCGCCGCCGCCGTCGGCGTGGCGGTAGCGGATCGCGGTGTCGGCGCCGCGGACCTGGTCGAGCGGGACCAGCGGGAAGGCTGCCGCCACCAGGTCGCGCGCCTGCGCGGCCGTCAGCACGTCGCCGTCGGACCAGCGGTCCGCGCCGCCGACGTCCATGTACTCGATGAAGCGCACGCTGACGCCGCTGCCCTTGAAATGGCGCACCAGCGGCAGGATCTGGTCGTCGTTGACGCCGCGCTGGACCACGGTGTTGACCTTGAGCGGCGCCAGCCCGGCCGCGCGCGCCGCCTCGATGCCGTCGAGGATGCGCGCGACCGGCAGGTCGGTATCGCTCATGCGGCGGAACACGGCGTCGTCGAGCGCGTCGAGGCTGACCGTCACGCGCTGCAGGCCGGCGTCCTTGAGCGAGCGCGCCTTGGCTGCCAGCAGGGCGCCATTGGTCGTCAGCGCGATCTCCACCGGCTTGCCCGCCAGCGTGGTCAACTGCGCCAGTTGCTCCACCAGGTTCTCCAGGCCGCGCCGCAGCAGGGGTTCGCCGCCGGTGATGCGGATCTTCTCGACGCCGAGCTGGGTGAAGGCGCGCGCGATCTTCAGCAACTGCGCGAACGACAGCCGCTCGGCCGGCGGCATGAAGGCATAGTCCGCGGGGAAAGCCTCGCGCGGCATGCAGTAGGTACAGCGGAAATTGCAGCGGTCGATCACCGACAGGCGCAGGTCGCGCAGCGGGCGGCCGCGGCGGTCGACGACGGTGCCGCGGGCGGCGTCTTCGTCGGCCGCGGCGGTCGGCCTGGCCGGGCCCGCAGGCGAGCCGGCAGGGGGAAGGAGGCGGGGAGCAAAGCCCGGCAGGCGGGCGGCGAGGTCTGGGGCGAAGGCTCTCACGATCGATCCGGTGACATGCGGTCGGCAGGGCCGAAAAGGCGCAGGCCGCCGCACCGCGTCTCCCGGGTGGGAGACTTGCGCGGCCGGCCTGCCAAAGGGTGGTGATCCCCAGCCAGAATAGGCGGCCGCGCGCCGGTGCAGCGTGCACAGTTCGGCGGCATTGTCCGGGGTACAGTTGGCGCCGGACGCGGCACACGCCGCGCCCGGCACGAACGCTCAGGCCAGCCAGTGCGCGAAGTCGTGATAGGGCGCGCTGTCGCCCGGGGCGAGGCTGGCGCCCGCGGCGATGCGCGCGAGGCCGTCGGCCCGGGCCAGCCCGAGCACCGCGCCGGCACCCTGCTCGGGCAAGCGTTCCAGGCACGGCCGTCCGTCCGGGCCGGTGGCGCAGCGGACGCGGAAAAAGCGCTCGCGCGCCGCGTCGACGCCGGGCGCAAAGCCGAGCGGCAGCGGCAGGGCGGCAGGCAAGGGCTCGGCGCGACCCTGCAGCCGCCGCATCAGCGGGCCGACCAGCAGTGCGAAAACCGCCAGCGCCGCGCCCGGATTGCCGGGCAGCACCACCACGGGAGCGCCGTCGAGGCGCGCCAGCGAGACCGGCTTGCCCGGCTTCATGGCGACGCCGGACAGCAGGACCTGGGCGCCGAGCGACGCCAGCGCCGGCCGCACCCGGTCCTTCTCGCCGACCGAGGCGCCGCCCACGCTCAGCACGAGGTCGGAGCGGGCGCGCAGTTCGCTCAGGGCCTGCCGGATCGCCTGCTCCGTGTCCGGCGCGTGCAGCGCCTGCGTGACCACGCCGCCCATGTTCTCCACCAGGCCGGCCAGCATCGGCGCATTGCTGTCGTAGATCTGGTGGCGCATGCGGATCCGTCCCGGTGGCACGAGTTCATCGCCGCTGGTGAGGATGCCGACGCGCAGCGCCGGGAAGACGTTGAGCGCGTCGATGCCCTGGGCGGCGGCCAGGCCGACGTGCAGCGGGCCCAGGCAGGTACCGGCCGCGATCAGCAACTGCCCCGCGCGGAACTCCTCGCCCTGGCGGCGGATATGCAGGCCGGGCCGCACGCCCGCGTCGAACACGACATGGCCGTCAGCCTCGCGCGCCTGCTCCTGCATGATCACCGTGTCGGCGGCGGCCGGCAGCAGGCTGCCGGTGAAGAGGCGGGTGGCGCAGCCCTCGCCCAGCGGCAGCGGCACCTCGCCGGCATAGCAGCGCTGCTGGATGCGCAGCGGGCGGCCGGCGCCGAGATCGGCGTGGCGCACCGCATAGCCGTCCATCGCGCTCTGGTCGGCCGGCGGCTGGTCGAAGGCGGCACGCAGCGGGACCGCCAGCACGCGGCCGCGCGCGTGGGCCAGCGCTATGCGCATCGACAGCGCGGGGGCGGGAAAGGCGGAAACGAAGCGCTGCTGTGCGTCGGCGAAGGCAAGGGCGTGCGGCATCGCTGGTCACCTCGGCTCGCGGAGAGCCGTGGGCCCGGCCTCCGCGGAGATCGGCGCGGGGTATTCGACGAAGCCATCGCCGCGGCAGAAGCACAGCAGGCGGATGCCGGCCTGGGCGGCGATGTCGATCGCCAGCGAACTGGGCGCCGAGACGGTGGCGAGCATCGGGATGTGCAGGCGCGCGGCCTTGCGCACCAGCTCGTAGCTGGCGCGGCTGGACATCAGCACGAAGCCGTCGCGCGTGTCCACCCGGCGCCGGGCCAGCCGGCCGATCAGCTTGTCGAGCGCATTGTGGCGGCCGACATCCTCGCACACCTCCAGCACGGCGCCGTCGCGGCCGCACCACGCCGCCGCATGCACGCCGCCGGTTTCGCGCATCAGCGCCTGCTGCCCGGGCAGCTCGCGCACGGCGCGGTGGACCGCCTCGGCGGCGATGTCCGCCGCCGCGCCGGCGTGCGCGATGCGCGCCGGCTGCAGGTCCAGCAGCGACAGGCTTTCGACGCCGCAGACCCCGCAGCCAGAACGCCCCGCCAGGGCCCGGCGCCGGCCCTTGAGGGCGGCGAACGCCTCCTGGGCCACCGTCAGCTGGACTTCGGCGCTGGCGGCGCTGGCGGCGCTGGCGGCACAGCAGGAGACCTCGATGTCGAACACGTCGGAAGCCCGCTCGACGATGCCTTCGCTGAGTGCGAAGCCCAGCCCGAACGCTTCGAGGTCGAGCGGCGTGGCCATCATCACCGCATGCGAGATGCCGTTGAACACCAGCGCGACGGGAATTTCCTCGGCGACGCGGTCGCGCGCCGCGCGCGCGGCGCCGTGCTGGTGGCGCAGCACGTCGAGCTCGATATGGCCGCGCTGGTCGGCGGTGGACAGGGCTTCCGGCATTGGGGGACTCCTTTTGTAGTGAGGCGCTCGCGCCCGCGGCGGCTGGCGCGGCGACGACGGAGCGCGTCGCGCGCGGCCGCCCGCGCATGGCCGCGAGAGCACAGTGCGCATGGTAGCGGGGCGCCGGCGCCGATTCCGGGTACACCTGCGCGCGGCAGGGAGAAGTACAGTTCGCGCGCGCCGGGATTCGATTGCCAGCACGCGCAAGCCTGCACTATCGTCGAGCGCAGACCTGGCACCGCCGCCACGGCGCGCGCAGCCGGTCCGGCCTGGCGGCGGCGCATTGTGCGCCGCGGCACGGCGTCCGTCCCCCACTCACTGTGCCGGTGCGAATCATGGAAATCTTCGACGCCCTACACCTTGCCAGGCTGCAGTTCGCCTTCACGGTTTCCGTCCACATCGTCTTCCCCGCGATCAGCATCGGCATGGCGAGCTTCCTGGCCGTGCTGGAGTGGCGCTGGCTCGCCACCGGCGACAGCAGCTACAAGGACATGTTCCTGTTCTGGTCCAAGGTGTTCGCGGTCAGCTTCGGCATGGGCGTGGTGTCCGGCGTGGTGATGGCCTATGAGTTCGGCACCAACTGGAGCGGATTTTCCCAGGTGGCCGGCAATATCACCGGGCCCCTGCTGACCTACGAGGTGCTGACCGCCTTCTTCCTGGAGGCCGGCTTCCTCGGCGTGATGCTGTTCGGCTGGCAGCGGGTCGGCGCCGGCGCCCATTTCTTCGCCACGCTGATGGTGGCGGTGGGCACGCTGATCTCCACCTTCTGGATCCTGTCGTCGAACAGCTTCATGCAGACGCCGCAGGGCTTTGCCGTCGAGGCCGGGCGCATCGTCCCGGTCGACTGGTTCCAGGTGATCTTCAATCCCTCCTTCCCCTACCGCCTGGTGCACATGACGATCGCCGCCTTCATCGTGGCTGCCTTCATCGTGGCCGCCTGCGGCGCCTGGCACCTGCTGCGGGGGCGGCGCGACGCGCCGGTCAGGCGCAGCTTCTCGATGGCGCTGTGGATGCTGCTGGTGCTGGCGCCGGTGCAGATCGCCGTCGGCGACGCGCACGGCCTCAACACGCGCGAGTACCAGCCGGCCAAGATCGCGGCGATCGAAGGACTGTGGGAAACCGAGAAGGGCGGCACGGCGCTGAACCTGTTCGGCCTGCCCGACATGGAAGCGGAGCAGACCCGCTACGCGCTGCAGGTGCCGCACCTCGGCAGCCTGATCCTGACCCATAGCTGGAATGGCGAGATCCGCGGCCTGAAGGAGTTCGCGCCGCGCGACCGTCCCTATTCGCCGATCGTGTTCTGGACCTTCCGCGTGATGGCCGGGCTCGGCATGCTGATGCTGCTGACCGCGCTGCTGGGGCTGGCGCTGCGCCGGGGCGGCCGGCTCTACGAGGCGCGCTGGTTCCAGTGGCTGGTGCTGTGCATGGGGCCGTCGGGTGTGGTGGCCCTGCTGGCCGGCTGGATCACCACCGAGGTAGGCCGGCAGCCGTGGACCGTCTACGGCGTGCTGCGCACGGAAGATTCCGTATCGCCCATTTCCGCGCAGCAGGCGGGCGTATCGCTGCTGCTGTTCGTGATCGTCTACTTCATGGTGTTCGGCATGGGGATCTACTACATGTGGAAACTGATGAAACGCGGGCCGGAGCTGAACTCGCATGCGGCCGCCGCGCTCAAGCACCCCGGGCTGCGCAACCGCGCGCTGGCCGCGCCGTCGGACGCCTTGGAAGGAGAGTGATGCCATGACCATCGACCTGCCCGTGATCTGGGCCGCCATCATCGGCCTCGGCGTGTTTCTCTATGTGATGCTCGACGGCTTCGACCTCGGCATCGGCCTGCTGTTTCCCTTCTTCGACGCCAAGGCGGATCGCGATGTGATGCTCAATACCGTCGCGCCGGTCTGGGACGGCAACGAGACCTTCCTCGTGCTCGGCGGGGCCGGACTGTACGGCGCCTTCCCGGTGGTCTACTCGACGCTGCTGCCGGCGAACTACCTGCCGCTGATACTGATGGTGATCGGCCTGATCTTCCGCGGTGCCGCTTTCGAGCTGCGCGCCAAGGCCCGGCGCACCCAGCACCTGTGGGACCTGGCCTTCATCGGCGGTTCCGCGCTGGCGACGTTCTGCCAGGGCATCGTGCTGGGGTCGCTGCTGCAGGGCATCCGGATCGTGGACGGCCGCTTTGCCGGCGGCCCCTTCGACTGGCTGTCGCCCTTCAGCGTGTTCTGCGGCTTCGGCGTGCTGATCACCTATGCGACGCTCGGCTGCGGCTGGCTCATCCTGAAGACGGACGCCGACCTGCAGCGCCGCATGCGGCTGCTGATGCGGCCCCTGGCCTGCGCGCTGCTGGGCGCCATGGCGCTGGTCAGCCTGTGGACCGTGATGGGCCTGCCGGCGGTGGCGCAGCGCTGGTTCGGCAGCGGCAACCTGGGCTGGTTCCTGCCGGTGCCCATCCTGGTGCTGGCCTGCGTGTGGGGCATCTTCCGCTCGGTACGGCTGCGGCACGAGGCCATGCCCTTCCTGCTGACCCTGGCGCTGTGCTTCCTCGGGTATACGGGGCTGGTCATCAGCATCTGGCCGAACATCGTGCCGCCGTCGCTGACGATCTGGCAGGCCTCGTCCAGTCCTTCCAGCCAGTTGTTCGCGCTGGTCGGCACCGTGATCGTGCTGCCGATCATCCTGGTCTACAACGCGCTGCAGTACCGCGTGTTCCACGGCAAGGTGCGTGAAGGCGACGCCGGCTACCACTGACGCCGCCGCCGGGGCCCCGTGCGCCCGGACGGCATGCTTTCCTGAATTGACTCCCGATCCTTGCGGGCGGCGCGGCATGCGCCCGCGCCGCCCTCGCCGCCCGCAAGGATCGCCCGACAAGACCAAGCCAGATGATCGTAAGGCCAAGACAGAACTGGTTCCTGATGCTGTTCGTGTGGAACGGCTCGGTGCTGCAGTCCATCATTCCCCAGCTCGTCTTCATGGGCGCCGTCAGCAGCCTGGCGGTGTTCACGCACGGGCGCGTGTTCGGCGAGAAGATCCCGCTCAACACCGCGCTGTTCACGCTGTTCGGCCTGGCGCTGGCGATCTTCCTCGCCTTCCGCAACAACGCCAGCTACGACCGCTACAACGAGGCGCGGCACCTGTGGGGCAATATGCTGATCGCCTCGCGCACGCTGACGTCGCAGATGCTGTGCTACCTGCCGGATGCCCTGGCGGCGGCCGAACGCCGACGGCTGGCCGATACCCTGATCGCCTTCACCTATGCGCTCAAGCACCAGCTGCGCAAGACCGATCCCGGCGACGACCTGCGCCGCCTGCTGGGGCCTGCGTCGGCAGAGGCACTGCGCGCCAAGGCTTACCGGCCCGCGGCCGTATTGAACGAGATCCGCCACGGCCTGGAGCGCCATGCAGGGCCGGGAGCCGCCGGCACCACGCGCTGGATCTTCGATGCCCAGCTCAACGAACTGGAGAAGTCCCTGGGCGGATGCGAGCGCATCGCCTCCACGCCGATCCCGTTCGCCTACAACGTGCTGCTGCACCGGACCGTGTACGGCTACTGCATGCTGCTGCCGTTCGGCCTGGTCGACGCCACCGAGTTCTTCACGCCGCTGCTGTGCGTCTTCATCTCCTACACGCTGATCGCGCTGGAAGCGATCGCCAGCGAGGTTGCCGAGCCCTTCGGGCTGGCGCCGAACGCGCTGGCGCTCGACACCATGTCGCGCAATATCGAGCGGTCTATCCTCGATTTGTGCGGCCGCGAGTTGCCGGAGGAGGTTGCGCCGGTGCGGCCGTACCAGTACACCTAGCCGTTGCAGGCGGCGGCCGCGGGGGGGATGAGGCATGGCGAGGAGCATGGACATGGACGAGAGGGCGGCACGCAGGGAAACGTGGCGCCGCCGCTGGCGCCAGGCGGCCTGGATGGTCGGGCTGTGGGCGGGCGGTGTCGTTTCGGTGGCGCTGGTGGCCGAACTGATCCGGCTGGCGATGCAGGCCGCGGGAATGAAATCGCACTGAGATATCGCGCTGAGACGCGGCGGGCGGGAAGCGGGCCGGTGCGCGTCCCGCTGCCTCACCCGCCGGTCGGTACATGGACACGCTCACGCTGCCCGGTGGGGCGTTGGCGGAGCGTTCGGCATCGTGCCCCTGGCACGACTCGCCTGGGAGACAAGCATGCAGCAATTCGATCTCTATATCCGGCCGGCAAAGCCGACGCTGGGGCTCTATGTGCGCAAGGGCGCCGGCCTCTCCGACCTGGAGGACGCGGATCAGTGGCAACTCGCCGGGCAGGTCTGGGAGAACGAGCTGCCGCCCGGCCTGCTGCGGGAACTGGAGGCCAATGGCCATGCCTTCCAGGAGCTGGGAGGGTGAGGCTTGCGATGCCATGCACCGGCGCCACGCGGGCCGCCGGCCATCGCCAGCGATCGCCAGCCATCGCCAACTGTATCTTTCCGGCCGGACGGCGATGGCCTATGTTGCCTACAGGAAATTGCCCGCACACCCGGCCCGCCGGGTGCGGCGCCGGAGCCGTTGCGACAGGCTGCCCACATCGACGGCGAATCATGTGAACGCTTCATTCTCCAGGGACATCACACCATGCCAGCCCTCTGCGATCTCTGCCATGCCCGCCCCGCCGTTGCCCGCGTCTCGGTGACGGAGGACGGCGCGCGCCGCACGCTCTCGATCTGCGACTACCACTACCGGCAGTTGCTGCGGCACCAGGAGATGCTCAATCCATTCGATTCCCTGCTCGGCGCGGGCAGCGGGCTGTCCCGCTGGCTCGGCGAGGCGGGCGAGGCGGGCGAGGCGGGATACGGCGCATCGCTCGCCGCCGAGGTGCCGCGCGAGTCGGTCGATCCCACCGATGCCTTCAGCGAGCAGACGCTGGAGCTGCTGCAGCGTGCCGCGGAGAAGGCGCACGAACTGCGCCGCGGCGAACTCGACAGCGAGCATCTCCTCTACGTGCTGGCCGACAACGATATCGCCGCCGCCCTGCTCAAGGAATTGAAGCTGTCCGCCGCCGATATCCGTGCCTATATCGATGAGCATGCGCACACCGGTCGGGCGGATCCCGGCATGCCGCTCGAACGCATGACGGTGTCGCCGCGCCTGAAGAAGGCGCTCCAGTTCGCCTTCCAGGCCTCGCACGAGCTCGGCCACTCCTACGTCGGCCCGGAGCACCTTCTGATCGGGCTGGCCGCGGTGCCGGACAGCATCGCCGGCGCCCTGCTCAGGAAGTACGGCGTGACACCGGAGGCATTGCGCCAGAAGGTGGTCAAGGTGGTCGGCAAGGGCGCGGAGGATGGTCGGATCGAGCAAGGCACGGGCACCCCGCATCTCGACAAGGTCGGGCGCGATCTCACCGCGATGGCGCGGCAGGGCAAGCTCGACCCGGTGCTGGGCCGCTCGCAGGAGATCGAAAGCACGATCGAGGTGCTGGCGCGGCGCAAGAAGAACAATCCGGTGCTGATCGGCGAGCCCGGCGTCGGCAAGACGGCGATCGTCGAAGGCCTCGCGCAGCGGATCGTCAACGGCGATGTGCCGGAGGTCCTGCGCGACAAGCGGCTGGTGGAGGTGAACATCAACGCGATGGTCGCCGGGGCGAAGTACCGTGGCGAGTTCGAGGAGCGCGCCAAGCAGCTGATCGACGAAGTCACCGCCAGGCAGGACGAGCTGATCCTGTTCGTCGATGAGCTGCACACCATTGTCGGCGCGGGGCAGGGCGGCGGCGAAGGCGGCCTGGACATCGCCAACGTGTTGAAGCCGGCGCTGGCGCGCGGCGAGCTGAGCCTGATCGGCGCCACCACGCTGAACGAGTACCAGAAGTACATCGAGAAGGACGCGGCCCTGGAGCGCCGCTTCCAGCCTGTGCTGGTGCCGGAGCCCACGGTGGAGCAGACCATCGTGATCCTGCGCGGCCTGCGCGACAAGCTCGAAGCCCATCACCAGGTGACCTTCTCGGACGAGGCCTTCGTCGCGGCCGCGGAGCTGGCCGATCGCTACGTCACCTCGCGTTTCCTGCCGGACAAGGCCATCGACCTGATCGACCAGGCCGCCGCGCGCGTGCGCATCGGCGCGACCTCGCGCCCTGCGGCGATCCAGGAGCTGGAGGCGGAGGTGGCCCAGCTCAAGCGCGAGCAGGACTATGCGGCCTCGCGCAAGCGCTTCGACGAGGCGAAGGGATTCGAAGAGCGCATCGGCGCCAGGCGCAAGGAGCTGGACGAGCAGGTCGAGGCGTGGCAGCGCAAGACCGGCTCGGAGACGCTGGAAGTGACGGTGGCCGTGGTGGCGGAGGTGGTGTCGCGCCTGACCGGCATCCCGGTCGCCGAGCTGACCCAGGAAGAGCGGCAGAAGCTGCTGGCCATGGAAGCCACGCTGCGCGAACGGGTGATCGGCCAGGACGATGCCGTGGTCGCGGTCAGCGATGCGGTGCGGCTGTCGCGCGCCGGGCTCGGGCATGCCAACCGGCCGATCGCGACCCTGCTGTTCCTCGGCCCGACCGGCGTCGGCAAGACCGAACTGGCCAAGGCCCTGGCCGAGACCGTGTTCGGCGACGAGCAGGCCATCATCCGCATCGACATGTCCGAGTACATGGAGCGCCACGCGGTGGCGCGGCTGATCGGTGCGCCGCCGGGCTACGTCGGCTACGAAGAGGGCGGCCAGCTCACCGAGCGCGTGCGGCGGCGTCCCTACAGCGTGATCCTGCTCGACGAGATCGAGAAGGCGCACCCCGATGTCTACAACGTGCTGCTGCAGGTGTTCGACGATGGCCGCCTCACCGACGGCAAGGGACGGGTGGTGGACTTCACCCACACCATCCTGATCGCCACCAGCAACCTCGGTGCCTCGATCATCATGGAGAACCTGGCGCGGCCCGAGGCCTCGCGCCAGTCCGACAAGGCCATCCGCGAGGCCCTGATGGGCGTGCTCAAGGGGCATTTCCGTCCCGAGTTCCTCAACCGGATCGACGAGATCATCGTGTTCCACGCCTTGTCCGAGGCGAACATCCGCGCCATCGTGCAGATCCAGCTCGACCGCATCGCGCGCACCGCGGCCGCCCAGGACATCCGGCTGGAGTTCGGCGAGGGGCTGGTCGCGCACCTGGTCGAGCTCGGCTACCAGCCCGAGTTCGGCGCGCGCGAACTGAAGCGGCAGATCCGCCAGGTCATCGAGACGCGGCTCGCCAAGCAGATCCTGGGCGATGCGCTGCAGTCGGGCGACAGCGTGCGCATCGATTTCGACCAGGACAGCGGCGAAGTGCGTTTCGACAAGCTGGCTGCGGCTGCCGGCGCGGCCTCCGGACCCGCCTCCGCCGCCGGGCCGGCGCCGGCGCCGGCGTCCGGAGCCGACGGCGCGGGCGCGCCGGCCGCGCACAAGGCGGCGCGGCCCCCGGCGGCCAAGCCTGCCAAGCGGGCGGCGCGCGCGAACGGCGACCGCCCCGGGCAGCCTGGATAGGAGGGCTGCAGCACCGACCTACTGATCGACCTGCATACGGACCTGCATACGGACCTGCATACGGACCTGCAAAGCGACCCATATACCGCCACACATATCGACCCACATGCGGCGCGGCCGGCCATCGTATCCGCCGGCCCGCCGCGCCGCATGGCCAGACCTCAGCGAAACCGCCCGTTCTTACGGGCCAGTCCATGGAGTGCATCCAATGAGTAATCGACGCGAAGTGCCCGGCATCCGGGAGTACGAAGGTCCGGCCGGCGGCTGGGGCGCGCTGCGCGCCACGGCCCAGGCGATCCGCCTGCAGATGGAGACCATCAAGGCCCCGATCACGCTGATGCGGACCAACCAGCCCGACGGCTTCGACTGCCCCGGCTGTGCCTGGCCCGACAAGGAGCACCGCTCCACCTTCCAGTTCTGCGAGAACGGCGCCAAGGCGGTCACCTGGGAGGCCACCACCAAGCGCGTGACGCCGGAGTTCTTCGCCGCCAACACGGTGACCTCGCTGCTGCAGCGTTCCGACTTCGAGCTGGAAGACCAGGGCCGCCTGACGCATCCGCTGGTCTACGACCGCGCCACCGACACCTTCCGCGCGGTCGAGTGGGATGCCGCGTTCCGCCGCATCGGCGAGATCCTGCAAGGCCTGGCGCCGGAGCAGGTGGAGTTCTACACTTCGGGTCGCGCCTCGAACGAGGCCGCCTACCTGTACCAGCTGTTCGCCCGGGAGTACGGCACCAACAACTTCCCGGACTGCTCGAACATGTGCCATGAGCCGACCAGCGTCGGGCTGCCGCAATCGATCGGCATCGGCAAGGGCACGGTATCGCTGGAGGACTTCGACGCCTGCGACCTGATCCTGTCGATCGGCCACAATCCGGGCACCAACCATCCGCGCATGATGGGCACGCTGCACGAGGCCTCGCGCCGCAATGTGCCGATCATCGTCTTCAATCCGCTGCGCGAGCGCGCGCTGGAGCGCTTCGCCGACCCGCAGAACTGGGTGGAGATGGCCACCTACGGTTCGACGCGCATCGCTTCCACCTACTTCCAGGTCAATGCCGGCGGCGACGCGGCGGCGCTCAAGGGCATCATGAAGGCCCTGCTGGCGATGGAGGCCGACCAGGGCGGCGTGCTCGACCGCGATTTCATCGCCGCCCATACGACCGGCTTCGAAGCCTTCGCGGCCGACCTGGACGCGACCACCTGGGAGGACATCGAGAAAGCCAGCGGGCTGAAGCGGGCCGACCTGGAGCAGGTCGCCATCGCCTACGCCAAGGCGAAGGCGACCATCGTGACCTATGGCATGGGCATCACCCAGCATAACAAGGGCACGGCCAATGTGCGCCTGATCGCCGACCTGCTGCTCTTGCGCGGCAACTTCGGCAAGCCGGGCGCGGGCATCTGCCCCCTGCGCGGCCACTCCAACGTGCAGGGCAACCGCACGGTGGGCATCACGGAGAAGCCGTCCGAGGCCTTCCTCAAGCAGATGGACGAGACCTTCGGCCTGCAACTGCCGCGCCAGCACGGGCACGATGCCGTGCAGGCCATGCAGGCGATGGTCGACGGCCGCGCCAAGGCGCTGATCTGCCTGGGCGGCAACTTCGCCGTGGCGCTGCCCGATCCCGGCCAGGCCTTCCCGGCCATGGGCAGGCTGGACCTGAGCGTGCACATCGGCACCAAGCTCAACCGCACGCACCTGCTGGTGGCCAAGGAGACCTTCCTGTTCCCCTGCCTGGGCCGGACCGAACTCGACGTGCAGGAGACCGGCCCCCAGTCGGTGACGGTGGAGGACTCGATGTCGATGGTGCATGCCTCGGCCGGCAAGCTGGCGCCCGCCTCCGAGCACCTGCGCTCCGAGCCGGCCATCGTCGCCGGCATCGCGCGCGCCACGCTGCCGGCCAGCAAGGTGCCCTGGCAGGAACTGGTGGCCGACTACGACCGCATCCGCGACCTGATCGACAAGACCGTTCCCGGCTTCGAGGCGTTCAATGAACGCATCCGGCAGCCCGGCGGTTTCCGCCTGCCGCTGCCGCCGACCGAGCGCCAGTGGCATACACCGTCGGGCAAGGCCGAGTTCTCGGTCTACGGCGGCGTGCACGAGGATGCCGAGGTGCTGGGTGGCGAGAACGTGCTGCGCCTGATCACGATCCGCAGCCACGACCAGTACAACACCACCATCTACGCGATGGACGACCGCTACCGCGGCGTGTTCGGGCGGCGCGACGTGCTGTTCATGAACGAAGCCGACATGGCCGCGCAGGGCCTGGAGCACGGCGACCTGGTCGAGCTGGAAACGCTGGTGCCGGGCCGGCCGCTGCGGCTGGCGGGCCTGACCGCGATCGCCTACGGTATCGCGCAGGGCTCGGTGGCGGCCTACTACCCGGAAGCCAACGTGCTGGTGCCGCTCGACTATATCGACAAGGAGAGCGGCACGCCCTCCTACAAGTCGATTCCCGTGCGCGTGCGGCGCGCGGCGGCGGCCTGAGCGTTCCGGCGGGCCATGCCGCGCCAGCGCGCGGCATGGCCGGCTGAGGCGCTCACGCAGCGCACGGCGGCAGCGGGATTCCCCCCTGCCGCGCGACGAAGCGCAGCAGCGCCTCGGCCAGCGTGCGCTCCAGCCGCACTTCCCAATAGGCGTTGTACTGGGTGATATCGAGGGCGGGAAAGGTGCGCCGCTGCGGCGAACGGAAGGGCGCGCGGTGGTCGAACTGGCGCAGGCAGCCGGCCAGCGCGCCCGCCCCGGCCTCCTGGGCGAAGGCGGCCAGGGCCAGCAGGGACTGGCGCACCGTTTCCTGCGCCGGCGCCGCCAGCCGGCGGCAGGGCCCGCCCGGCACCGGCTCCGATGGCGCATCCAGCCGCAGGCGCGCGGTGCTGGCGTGCCAGCGTACCGCGGCCGGCTGCCCGAGGCCCAGCGAGCGGGCCAGCGCCTGCACCATGGCAGCGCGCGGAGGTTCGGCGGTGCGTGTCTCGCAGGCCGCGCGCAGCGCGGCCCAGAAGCGGTCGAGGTCGGGCAGGCGGCCGGTCTCGATCGCTTCCCAGATATTGGCGTGGCCGTCCACCGCGATGCGCGTCTCGTCGACGCGCACCGGCAGGCCGTTGGCGCCGAAGCGCTCGGCCGCGCGCCGGATCATGCGCGCGGCGATGCGCCGGCAGAAGCGCTTGCGCTCGGCGGCGGCATCGGGCAGCGGTGGCACGGCCGAGGCCTCCATGCGCAGGCCGAGCTGGCTTTCCAGCACCATCACGGCGCGGAAGGCGCGCGCCGATTGTTCCTGCGCGTCGTGGAAGGCTTGGATCAGGGCGTTGTACATGGTCTCGCGCCGGCAGGCATCGATTCGATGGCCGATTCAATGCTGCGCCGGCACCACCTTGCCGCGGAACAGGTGGTACTGGTAGAGGTTGTAGCCGATCATGACCGGGAACACGAGGCCGATGCCGCACAGCATGAAGGCCAGCGTCGGGCTGTCCGAGGCGGCGGCCGCCACGCTCAGCCGGCCCGGCACCAGGTAGGGGAACAGGCTCAGCGCCAGGCCCGCGAAAGAGGTGATGAAGAGCACCGTCGCGCCCGCGAAGGGGCCGTGCTCGCCCCGCACCGCCACCGCGTAGAGCACGTAGGCGCAGGCCAGGGCGGCGACCACCGCGAATGCCGCCAGCACGTGGAACACCCCCGCGTCCTGCCAGCGCGTGGCGCCGACCTGGCTGAAGCGCAGGGTCGCGTACGACACCGCCAGCGCCGCCGCGACCGTGGTGGCCAGCGCCATCACGGTGTAGCGCCGGGCCGCGCTTTCCATGGCGCCGGTGGTCTTCTTGACCAGCCAGGTGGCGCCCAGCAAGGCGTAGCCGGACACCACGCCGATGGCGGTGATGATCACGAAGCCGATGCTGGCGGCGCCCGGCACGAAGCCGGTCAGGACCTTGCCCAGCACGATGCCCTGCGCGATCGCGGCGAGCAGGCTGCCGGCGCCGAAGACGCGGTCCCAGGCGGTCCTGCTGCGCTGGGCGGCGTGGCGGAACTCGATGGCGGCGCCGCGCATGATCAGGCTGGCGATCAGCAGCATCACCGGTACGTAGAGCTCGGAGAGGATGGTCGCGTAGGCCTTGGGGAAGGCGCCGAACAGGGCGCCGCCCAGCGCGACCAGCCAGGTTTCGTTGGCGTCCCACACGTGTCCGATGGACTGGATCATGACGTCGCGCTCGCTGGCGCGCCCGCGCAGCAGCGTCAGCATGCCGACACCGAGGTCGAAGCCGTCGGTGACGACGTAGAAGACGAGCATGAGGCCGATCAGGCCGAACCAGGCCTGGCTCAGCAGGGCCTGGGTGGAAAGGGGTGTCATGGAAGGTTCCTGCGAAGAAGGGGCGAGGTGGCGCCGAGGTGGCGCCGCCGTATGGAAATGGGGTACGGATCAGTAGTCCACGGCGTGCGCTGCCGCCACGCGGGCCGGCACGCGCGGTGGCATCAGGGTCAGGTCGGGGCCCTTGCGCAGCCAGCGGCGCGCGAAGACGAAGAAGGCCGCCAGCAGCGCCACGAAGAAGGCGCTGAACATCAGCATGCTGCCGCTGATGGTGGCGGCCGGGATGGCCGAGGCGGCATGGTCGGTACGCAGCAGCCCATACACCACCCAGGGCTGGCGGCCGACCTCGCGCACGATCCAGCCGCATTCCACCGCGATATAGGGCAGCGGGATCGCCAGCACCCAGGCCAGCAGCAGGCGGCGCCGGGCCAGCAGCGCGTCGACGCGGCCGCGTGTCTTGCGCAGGGCGACCACGGTCCACAGCGCCAGCACCAGGAACAGGAAGCCGATGCCCGCCATGGTGCGGAAGGTGTAGTACAGCAGCGGGATCATGGGTGGCTGGTCGGCCACCGGGATGTCCTTCAGGCCCTTGACCTGTCCGTGCAGGCTGTGCGTGCCCAGGATGCTGAGCATGCCCGGCACCTCGAGCGACCAGTCGTTGCGCTGTTGCGCGGCGTCGGGCCAGGCCAGCAGCGACCAGCTGGCGCCGGTGCCGGGGGCATTGGTTTCCCAATGGCCCTCGATCGCGGCGCCCTTGGCCGGCTGGGTCTCGAACACGTCGACGCCGCTGGCGTCGCCGAGCCAGACCTGCAGCGGGGCGACGAAGGCGAGCAGCAGCAGCGCCAGCTTGAACGAGCGCGCGAAGAACTCGGCATGGCGGCGCTTGAGCAGGTAGTAGGCCGAGATACCCGCGATCACCACCAGCCCGGTCTCGAGCGCGGCGAACCACATGTGCGAGACGCCCCAGGCCATGTCGGGGTTGAAGATGGCGTGCACATAGTCGGTCACCACCAGCTTGCCGTCGACCAGCGCGATGCCGCCCGGCGTCTGCAGCCAGGAGTTGGCCACCATGATCCAGAAGGCGGAGAGCGAGGAGCCGAGCGCGACCATCGCGGTGGCGAACAGGTGGACGCCCTTCGGCACGCGTTCCCAGCCGAGCATCATGATGCCGACGAAGCCGGCCTCCAGCATGAAGGCCATGGCCCCCTCGAAGCCGAGGATATTGCCGAAGAACTGGCCGGTGTACTCGGAGAACGGGCCCCAGTTGGTGCCGAACTGGAATTCCATGGGGATGCCGCTGACCACGCCAACGGCGAAGTTCAGCAGCAGCAGCTTGCTCCAGAAGCGCGCGTGGCGGTACCAGGCGACGTCGCTGGTGCGCACCCAGAGGATCTCGACGACGAGGAGGAAGGCGGACAGGCTGATCGTCAGGATCGGCCAGAGTATGTGGAAGACCGCGGTCATGGCGAACTGGCCGCGCGCGAGGTCTAGGGCTTCGATGGTCATGGGGGACTACCGCGAGGATGAGGGAGGGCGGCCGCGTCCGCCGGTGGCGGGCGCGGCTGCGTGGAGGGTGGCGTGGGGGGTTTGCCGCCCACGCCGGCACCTGGTGGTGCCGCTCAGAATGCCGGCAGTTCCGCGGGCTGCGCCGAGCGGTGCAGCAGCACCGGGATGGACTTGGAGGTCGGCGTGTTGCAGACGTCGCCCACGCTGTCCAGCGGCACCAGCGGATTGGTCTCCGGATAGTAGGCGCCGATGCAGCCGCGCGGGATGTCGTACTCGACCAGGCGGAAATAGTTGGCGCGCCGCTCGATGCCGTCGTCCCACACGGTGGTGATGTCGACCCAGTCGCCGTTGCGGAAACCGAGCATGGCGATGTCCGCCGGGTGGATGAAGACCACGCGGCGCATGCCGAACACGCCGCGGTAGCGGTCGTCCATCGCGTAGATGGTGGTGTTGTACTGGTCGTGCGAGCGGGTCGTCATCAGCGTCATCAGGCGCTCGCCGTGCTGGCGGCGCGCGCGCACGATGGGCGTGTCCTGCTGGACCGGGTGGACGATGAAGTTGGCCTTGCCGGTGGGGGTCTGCCAGTCGCGCTCGCGCGAGGCCACGCGCAGGTGGAAGCCACCCGGCTGCCGGATGCGTTCGTTGTACTGCTCGAAGCCGTCCAGCACCTGCTCGATGGCGTCGCGGATCCTGGCGTAGTCGCCTGCCATGGCCAGCCAGTCGACCTTCGCGCTGCCGAGCGTGGCGTGCGCGAGGTTGGCGATGATGGCGGTCTCCGACATCAGGTGGGGCGAGGCGGGTTTGTTCATGCCGTAGGAGACATGGACCATGCTCATCGAGTCCTCCACCGTGACGCCCTGCGCGACGCCGTCCTGCACGTCGATCTCGGTGCGTCCGAGGGTGGGCAGGATCAGCGCGTCGGCGCCGTGCACGAGATGGCTGCGGTTGAGCTTGGTGGCGATGTGGACGGTGAGGTCGCAGGAGCGCAGCGCGTCGAAGGTGCGGTAGGTGTCGGGCGTGGCCATGGCGAAATTGCCGCCCAGGCCCAGGAAGACCTTGACGTGGCCTTCGATCATCTGCTCGATGGTCTCGACCACGTCGAGGCCGTGCTGGCGCGGCGCGTCGAAGCCGAACACCGTGCCGAGGCGGTCGAGGAAGGCGGCCGAAGGCTTCTCCTCGATGCCGACGGTGCGGTTGCCCTGCACGTTGGAGTGGCCGCGCACCGGGCACAGGCCGGCGCCGGGGCGGCCGATGTTGCCGCGCATCATCAGCAGGCTGGCCAGCATCTGGACGGTCTGCACCGAATGCTTGTGCTGCGTGATGCCCATGCCCCAGGTGGCGATGACGCGCTTGCCGCGCGCGTACAGGCGGCCCAGCGCTTCGATGTCCTCGCGCGCCACGCCGGACTCCGATTCCAGCAGCGGCCAGCTTTCCTGGCGCAGGTCGGCGGCGAAGGCCTCGAAGCCGAGCGTGTGTTCGGCGATGAAGTCGAGGTCGAGCAGCCGCTCGGTGCCATCGGCGACGGCCTTGTCGTCGAGTTCGAGCAGGTGCTTGGCCACGCCCTTGATCAGTGCGAAATCGCCGCCCAGGCGGGGCTGGATGAAGGTCGAGGCGATCGGCGTGCTGCCCAGGGTCAGCATCTCGAGCGGATGCTGCGGGCTGGCGAAGCGCTCGAGGCCGCGCTCGCGCAGCGGATTGACGGAGACGATGGTGGCGCCCCGGCGCGAGGCCTCGCGCAGTTCGCCGAGCATGCGCGGATGGTTGGTGGCCGGGTTCTGGCCGAAGATGATCAGGGTGTCGGCCAGCTCGAAGTCGTCCAGCGTGACCGTGCCCTTGCCGATGCCGACCGCGTCCGGCAGGCCGCGGCTGGTCGCCTCGTGGCACATGTTCGAGCAGTCGGGAAAGTTGTTGGTGCCGAACATGCGCACGAACAGCTGGTAGAGGAAGGCGGCCTCGTTGCTGGCCCGGCCCGAGGTATAGAAGGCCGCCTGGTGGGGCGAGGCGAGGCCGTTCAGGTGCCGCGCGACCAGCGCGAAGGCGTCGGCCCAGGCGATCGGGCGGTAGCGGTCGGTCCGCGCGTCGTACACCATCGGCTCGGTCAGGCGGCCGTGCTGCTCGAGTTCGTAGTCGGTCTGCTTCATCAGCTCGGCGACGGTGTGCTCGGCGAAGAAGGCCGGCGTCACGCGCTTGGTGGTGGCCTCGGCGGCGACCGCCTTGACGCCGTTCTCGCAGAACTCGAAGGTCGAGGCGTGCTGGCGGTCCGGCCACGCGCAGCCCGGGCAGTCGAAGCCGTCGGGCTGGTTCTGCTTGAACAACATGCGGTAGTTGCCGCCGGTGACCCGTTCCTTGACCAGGTTGATCGCCACGTACTTGAGGGCGCCCCAGCCCGCGGCCGGATGGTGGTAGGGCTCGATCTTGCCCTTCGGTTCCCTGTTGCTATCCATGTACTGGACTCCACGTTGACGGCGCGCCGCGCTGTCCCGGGGGCGGGACGGTCCACGCGCTGGATTGGATGACCGCAAGCGTAAGGGTCTGGCGCGCAGGCGGAACGCACACTTGACGACGGCGTGGAAGAGTACAGTTGCGCCGGCGGCCGCGCTGGTGGCCGGACTGTATGCCTGTGCGGCGCGCCGGGGCTAGAATCGGCCCGTGACGACAAGGCGCGGAGAGAACAGGCATGGAAGCAGGACGGCCGGCCACGGAGAGCGGCGGGAGCAGCGATGCCGCCGATGGCATGGATAGCGCCAAGGGTGCCGAGGGCGTCGATGCCGGCGTGGCGCTGGTGCTCGAGCACCTGTGGGCGGCGCGCCGCGAGAGCCCGGGCCGCCCCTGGTCCCTGGCCAAGCTGGCCAAGCGGGCGGGCCTGCCGATGAGCGTGCTGCGGCGCACCCTGACCCTGCTGCAGGCGGCCGGCCTGGCCGATTTCGAGCTCGACGAGGCGGGGCGCGGCTTCGCCGCGCTGAGCGCGGAGGGCGAGGCGCTGTGCGCAACGGTGGCGCCGCCGGCCGAAGGCAGGGAGGCGGTCGCCGGCGGGCATAGCTGAGCGCGCGGCATCAGGCGGGAGGCTTGCCGAGGGGAACGCGGCATGGCTGTCATCGCCTTGTCACCAGAATGTCATCAATACTGCATAGGATGCATCGCATGGGGCGCGCTGCAGCCGGCGCCGGCCGCTGACTGCGCGGCCGGCCCGGCCGGCTCGGCCTGCGCAGTCCATGGCGCCCTTTCCTCCCTTCCCGCATTCCCCACGCCAAGATCCGAACACCATGTCCGACCAACCCGACGTGTCCCGCCGCAAGGCCCTGAAGTTCCTGGCCGCTGCCCCGATGCTGCCGCTCGGCGCCACCACCGCCGCCGCCCTGCTGGCCGGCTCGGGCGCCGCCGAAGCCGCCGCGCCCAAGGCGGCCTTCAGCGGGGCCGCCTTCGAGGGCATGGCGGCGCCGACGCTGGCCGACGCGGCCGCCATGGCGACCACCACCGTGGGCTCCGGCCTGACCGTGTCGTTCGCCGACGGCAGCCGCCGCAGCTACAAGCTGGCCTACCATCCCTTCTTCACCACCGGCGACCTGGTGCCGGACGGCAAGGGCGGCAAGGTCCTGGCCGGTGGCTACTACAACATCGCCAACCAGCCGATCCTCGACAACTCGGTGGCCGGCAAGGAGCGCCAGTTCTTCTCGGACAGCCCGGACGGCACCTCGCTGCTGTCGCTGGGCAAGGCGGCCAGGGGCAAGGTGCCGGGCGTCAAGGGCAACCCGGTGTTCGCCGTGGTGCAGTTCGAGTACACCACGCGCGACCAGAAGGGCGGCAGCATGTACGGCCTGCTGCCGTCGCCGATCGCCGTGCTGACGCTGGACCAGGATCCCCGCACCGGCAGCCTGCGCCTGGTCAAGTACCACAACGTCGATACCTCGGGCGTCAACGGGCTGTGGATCACCTGCGGCGCCAGCCTGTCGCCGTGGAACACGCACCTGTCGAGCGAAGAGTACGAGCCGGATGCCACCAAGGCGGCGACCGACCCGCAGCTGCGCGGCTTCAGCCAGAACCTGTACGGCGACGCCGGCAAGGCCAGCCCCTACCACTACGGCCACCTGCCTGAAGTGACGGTGCACCCGGACGGCACGGGCACCATCCGCAAGCACTACAACGTCGGCCGCATTTCGCACGAACTGGTGCAGGTGATGCCCGACGAGCGCACCGTGCTGATGGGCGACGATGCCACCAACGGCGGCCTGTTCCTGTTCATCGCCGATCGCCCGCGCGATCTCTCCAGCGGCACGCTCTACGTGGCCAAGTGGCACCAGACCTCGGGCACCGGCCCGGGTGCGGCCACGCTGAGCTGGATCCGCCTGGGCCACGCCGCCAGCGACGAGATCCGCGCGCTGGTCGAGGGCGGCATCAAGTCGGGCGACATCATGGACGTGAAGACGGCCGATCCGCAGGATGCCGCCTACACCCGCATCAAGTACAACGGCAAGGACAACTGGGTCAAGCTGGTGCCGGGCCAGGAGAAGGCGGCCGCCTTCCTCGAGACGCACCGCTATGCCGCGCTGGTGGGCGGCAGCCTGGGCTTCACCAAGATGGAAGGCACCACCGTCAACATCCGCGACAAGAAGGCCTATTCGGCCATCTCGCGCATCGAGAGCAGCATGCTCAAGGGCAACGCGGCCAACGGCGGCGACATCCAGGTCGAGGGCCCGTACTCGGGCGCCGTCTATGAGTTGAACCTGAGCGGCGGCCAGAAGGACCGCGACGGCGCGGCGATGGACAGCGCGTGGGTGCCGGTCGACATGGCCGCGGTGCCGGCACTGGTCAGCGAGGATCTCGGCGGTGGCGCCAAGAAACAGCAGGACGCGCTGGGCAACTTCGCCAACCCGGACAAGATCGCCACGCCGGACAACCTGAAGTTCTCCGAGAAGCTGCGCACCCTCTTCATCGGCGAGGACAGCAATACCCACGTCAACAACTTCCTGTGGGCCTACAACGTCGACACCAAGACCCTGAGCCGGCTGCTGTCCTGCCCGGCCGGCGCGGAGTCGACCGGCCTGCACGCGGTCGACGAGATCCATGGCTGGACCTACATCATGAGCAACTTCCAGCACCCGGGCGACTGGGAAGCGCCGTTGCACGACAAGGTGCAGGCCACGCTCGATCCGCTGGTGCGCGCCAACTACAAGGACCGCTTCGGCGCGGCCGTGGGCTACCTGACCGCCGACATGTCGGCGATCCGGCTGTCCAAGGGCTGAGCCCGCGCGCACGGCGCGCAGGATACGACCCCGCAGGCCGGTAGCCTGCGGGGTTTTTCACGTCCGGCGCCGACGCTGGTCCTCTGCGTCATTCGAAAGGCCCCCCGATCGACAGCGCTGGATGCACCGCCGCTCGGGGGCGCTTTCCCTGACGCAAGGGCCTAGCGGTGATGGCCGCCGCCGTGGAAGCCGCCGCCGCCGTGGAAGCCACCGGGGTTGCCGTGGAAACCGCCCATGCCACCGTGGAAGCGCATGCCGGGTGCGTGCAGGAAGACGTGGTTGATACGGTGGAAGTGATGGAAGCGGTCGATGAAGATCACGCCGCCGACAGCGGCACCGAACGGTGCCCAGTACCAGGGATCGGCATAGTAGGGCGGCTCGCCATAGCTGACCATGCCGCCGCTGGCGTCGACCATCTGCCAGGTGCCGTCAGGCTGCAGGCACGCCAGCCCCGTGACCTGCTGCAGGACCCCGTCCACCACGACCTGGCCGGTCATCTCCTGGCAGGGGGTGCCATCCATGTCCTGGCCGCTAGCCGCGGTGCCGAAGGCGGCCGCCGCCAAGGCCGCCGCGAGGATCGCCGGACGCCTGGCACGCGCGGCCAGGTCCGCCAGGCGCCCAGTCCAATACTTGCCCATGATTGCCACCCCGAGCGCGGAATGCCGGCGCCCGCGCTGCCGTCACAGGCGCGTGCGCCATGATTGCCTTGCCGGGCCGTCTTGCGCGGCGCACCGGTTTACCCGCGGGGCGGCAGGGGTGCTGCCCCGCTGTACGGTAAACGGGGCGGGCGGCGCGCTTATTCCGCCGGCGCAAGCAATCGGGCAATCCGTCGGGGCAAACGGGATCGGAGGGGGGGGCGATAGCGGAGGGCTACCGACGAGGACTCGCGCATCAGGTCGAGGTTGCTGGATGATGTGGCGTGCGAGAGCCTCGGCGGCATCTCGAATGATGCTTAATTTGTTCAGTATATTGGACAAATTGTGTGAAATTGCCTAGTATGGTGGACATATGAAGACCTACGCCGATATCACTCCGGTCCTTGAGCGACAGTTGCTTCTACAACTGGGCGATCGCATCAAGCGCTTGCGCAAGGCGCAGGGACTGACGACCATCGACATGGCCCAACGGGTCGGCATCTCGAGAACCACGCTCAGTTCGGTTGAAGCTGGTGATCCGACCCCATCAATCGGCACCTACCTCCGGGTCATGTCGGCCCTCGGTGTCGCCGGTGACCTCGCGATGTTGGTGTCCGATACGTTCCAGCCCGCTCCGCCGCAATCGGCTGGTGCGAACACGCGACGTGGCCGCCCGCAGGTTCAGGTTCTGGTCCGCTCGGATTCAGATCGGCACCAAGCGCAGGATTTGCAGAGTCTCGCCCTTCACGAAGAGGCGGTGCGCTTGTTACGTGCGAATCCCGAACTTGTGCAACGCGCTCGCGAGACGCTCGCGAAGTGGCGGGCGAAAGGGCCATCCCGCAGCGATAGTCTCTGGGCGGAATGGGAGAGTATCCTCGCGCACGGCACCTGGCGTAAAGCACTGGGCAGGACCAGGCGTGCCCAGGAGCTTCGACAGGCCTCACCGTTGCCGACGGTATTGCCGGACGATATCAGGCAAGGAGTGTTCTCCCAGGTCAAGGCACTCAAGCAGGGGGTCTTGATCGGGGATGCGGCCGACGAGTTGCCTGGTGAAGAAGGAATGCGATGAGGCGTGAGGACCTGGAGCACATCATCCGCGCGTCCGCGAGATCACCGGCGAGTACGAATTTGTCATCGTAGGCAGCCAGTCGCTTCTGGGCGGGCATCCTTATCCGCCGGCTGTCTTCACTGCGTCTGCCGAAGCGGACATTTACCCTCTGAACGCCCCGGCGAAAGCGGATGAGATCGACGGAGCGATCGGCGAGGGCTCGCGCTTCCACGAAATGAACGGGTACTACGCACAGGGCGTCGGACCGGACACGGCGGTCCTGCCGGAAGGCTGGATAAGGCGCGTGGAGCGGATCCAGAACGACAATACAAATGGTCGTATCGCTTATTGCCTGGGCACGATTGATCTCTTCATGGCCAAGGCCGTAGCGAATCGTGACAAAGACCGCGACTTCGACGTGGCTCTACTGGCGCATGGCTTCATCCAGGCAGATGAAGCGATCGCAATGGTCGACAAGATGCCACTCGACATCGCCGCGAAGGGCCGGCTGCGCGTACGGATCAACCGATGGATCAAGCTCGCGAAAGCAGGTTCCCCTTCCGTCTAGTGCCTGAGTCTTGAATTCGCGGAAGAGCCAAGCCTGTCGAGAAGACGTGCGAGGTCAGGAACGAAGCGCCGCAAGGCTGGAGCCTTGCGAGCATTCGTGACGACGCGTCGTGCGGCTCAGTGACAGGCTTAGGGCGGACTTAGTCCGCGAAATTCTCTGACGCAATGGACCAGGTGCGCGTCAAACTACGCAGGCGCCAGCAGCAGGCGCTCCATCAGCGCCTTGCGTTCTTCCTTCTGCGCGGCCGTGCCCTGGTTGGCCAGCAGTGACTCCGACAATTCATAGCTGTATAGCGCGAAGGCGCGCCCGCGCGCCTCGGCGATGCCGAAGCCGAGCGCGCTGAAGCACTGGGCGATATAGGACAGGCGCTTGGCGTCGACCTCGTCGAGGATCTGGCGCACGCGCTCGTCGCGGCGTGCCCAGGCGCGGATGGCGAGTTCGGTGGAGGCCGCTTCCTGCGCCGCCTCGCCGCGGAAGGGCAGCGACAGCAGGTCGCGGATCAGCTCGCGCGGCGGCAGGCCGCGCCGCTCGAAACGGTAGATGATCTGCTCGGTGGCCTCGTCGCGCCAGGCCATCAGCATGCGGTGCAGCAGGTCGTCGCGGTCCTTGAAGTGCCAGTAGAAACTGCCGCGCGTGACCGACATCTCCTTGGCCAGCACTTCGACGCGCACGGCGTCGACACTGCGGCTGACCAGCAGGTTGCGGGCGGCCCGGATCCAGTCTTCCGGCGTCAGCTGGCTGCGCGGCTGCGGGGAGGGCTCGGCGGGACTTCTCGGCATGTGGACTCCAGACTTCAGGGCGGCGGGCAAGGACTGCCCTGCATTCTACCGTCCCTGTTCCATACGGTAATGTATTGTATGGTTGTCATCGCAATGCGCGTTAACACCTAGGAATTACGAAGGATATCGCCTTGACCATCGCCGATTGCCTCCATACCATACACATACGTATGTGTATGGAGAAACCGATGGGCAAGTTTGAGGGCGTGGGCAAGACGCTGCTGGCCGCCGAGCACCAGACCAACTACTTCGACCTGGGCCAGGGCAAGCCCCTGTTCCTGCTGCACGGCTCCGGCCCCGGCGTGTCGGGCTGGACCAACTGGAAGGGCGTGATGAACGAGCTGGCGCAGTCGTTCCGCGTGATCGTTCCCGATATCGCCGGCTTCGGCTTCACCGAGTTCAAGGACGACGCCAAGTACGACATCAAGTTGTGGGTGCGCCACCTGGTCGGCATCCTGGACGCGCTCGAGATCGAGAAGGCCTCCTTCGTCGGCAACTCCTTCGGCGGCGCGCTGTCGCTGGGCCTGGCCGTGTTCGATCCCAAGCGCGTCGACAAGCTGGTGCTGCTGGGCACGCCGGCCGGCGAGTTCGAGCAGACGCCGGGCCTGCGCTCGGCCTGGGAGTACGAGCCCTCGCCGGAGAACATGGAGCGCACCATGCGCCTGTTCCCCTTCGACCAGTCGATCATCACGCCGGAGATGGTGCAGTCGCGCTACGAAGCCAGCGCCCGTCCGGGCGCGCAGGACGCGCTGCGCAAGCTGATTCCCCGCCCCAATGCCGACGGCCCCACCGTCGTCAAGGGCTTCCCCGAGCATGTGGTGGCCAAGATCGAGGCGCCCACGCTGGTGCTGCACGGCCGCGAAGACCGCGTGGTGCCGCCGGCCTGCGGCCAGTTGCTGGCGCGTGCCATCCCCAACGCCGACCTGCACCTGTTCGGGCGCTGCGGCCACTGGGTGCAGACCGAGCGGCGCGACACCTTCCTCAAGCTGGTCGCCGACTTCTGCGCCTGAGGACGCACGCCATGAGCCGCAACGTACTCGAGCGCGTGCTGCACCAGCTCACCGTGGACCGCGCCGCCAAGCAGCGTTTCCGCGAGGACGCCGCTGCCTACCTGCAGCGCTTCGCGCTGAGCGAGGCCGAGCGCGCCATGCTGACCGGCTTCGACGTGCTCGGCCTGCAGCAGGCCGGCGTCAACCCGATGCTGACCATGGGTTTCTGGCAGGAGCTGTCGCCCGAGCGCGACATGCGTGCCTACATGCGCAAGCTGCGCCCGCTCGGTGCGCACGAACCGGTGCACAGCGCGGCGCTCAAGCCATAGCCGGCCACAGCAGGCCATCGGTGGCGGGCGGGGACACCCGCCGCGCCACCCGGACGAGGATAGAGGAAGAAGATGGGACAGATCGTAGGCGGCTTCCTGGTGCCGCATGATCCCGTGATGTTCGTCGCGCCGCAGGCTCCCGCGGCCGCGGTGCAGGAGCGCATGTGGGGTGCCTTCGGCCAGTGCGCGCGGCGCCTGGCGGAGCTGGCGCCCACCAGCGTGGTGATCGTCGGTGCCGACCACTACATGCTGTTCGGCACCGCCTGCCTGCCGAGCTACCTGATCGGCACCGGCGATGTCGACGGGCCGCTCGATGCCATGCCGGGCCTCAAGCGCGGCGTGATTCCCAACAGCGAGGCGCTGGCCACCCACATCGCCGCCGACGGCCATGCGCGCGGCTTCGACTGGGCGGTGGCGCGCGCGCTGACGGTGGACCACGCCATCGCCATTCCCAACCAGTTGATCGTGCAGCCGCTGCGCGAAGCCGGCCACGCGGTCGGCACCATCCCGGTCTACCTGGCCGCCGGTGTCGATCCCTATATCCGTATCGGCCGCGCCATCGAGGTGGGCCGGCAGATCCGCGACGCGGTCGCATCGTTCGATGCCGGCGAGCGGGTCGCGGTGATCGGCAGCGGCGGCATCAGCCACTGGGTCGGCACCGCGGAGATGGGCCGCGTCAACGAGGCCTTCGACCGCGAGATCCTCGACTACGCCGTGCGCGGCGACCTGGCGGCGCTGGCCGCGCTGCGCGACGACTACATCCTGGCCCACGGCGGCAATGGCGGCATGGAGATCCGCAACTGGGCCTGTGCCATGGGCGCGCTGGAAGGCGCGCGCGGCGAGGTGATCGCCTACGAGGCGGTGCCCGAGTGGGTCACCGGCCTGGGTTTCGTCCAACTGCACCTGCAGTGAGGCCGCCGCGATGCGGGCCGGCAGGGTAACCGGATAGCAAAGATGAGCAAGAAGATTTTCCTGATCCAGCGCGATGCGCTGCAGCCTGGCGAGGTGCGCAAGGTGGAGACGCCGGGCTGCCCGCTCGCCGTCTACAACGTCGACGGCACCTTCTACGCCACCAGCGATGTGTGCACGCACGCGACCGCCTCGCTGTCGGCGGGCGAGATCGTCGACGGCGACCTGATCGCCTGCCCGCTGCACGACGGGCAGTTCCATATCCCCACCGGGCAGGCCATGGGCTTTCCCTGCACGGTCGACCTGCGCACCTACAAGGTGATCGAGGAGGGCGACGCCATCTACGCCGACCTCGAGCAGGAGTCCGAGGCAGCCGCTTCGGCCATTTGAGGAGGACGACATGACCGCATCGACCGCATCGACCGCATCCCCCGGCACGCCGGCGCACGACTGCACCGGCAACTGCGAACGCCTGCGCAAGGATCCCGCCAGCGAGCCGCTGCCGGGGCTGGAGCGCCTGATCGACCTGGACAGCGGCCGCCTGTCGCGCCGCGTCTACTGGGACCAGCGCGTCTACGAGCAGGAGCTGGAGAAGATCTTCGCGCGCAGCTGGCTGTTCCTCGCGCACGAATCGCAGATTCCAAAGGCCGGCGACTACGTCACCACCTACATGGCCGAGGACAACGTCATCGTGGTGCGCCAGAAGGACGGCTCGATCAAGGCCTTCCTCAACACCTGCCCGCACCGCGGCAACAAGCTCAACTTCACCGACGCCGGCAATGCGCGCGGCTTCATCTGCAACTACCACGGCTGGAGCTTCGGCATCGACGGCGCGCTGCGCGGCATGGCGGGGCAGGAGCTGTTCGAGGCCAGCGGCATGGACCGTGCCGAGCACGGCCTGCACCCGGTGGCGCAGGTGGCCAGCTACAAGGGCCTGGTGTTCGGCAACATGGACCCGGACGCGCCCTCGCTGGAGGAATTCCTGGGCGATTTCCGCTACTACCTGGACGTGATGCTGGACATGGATGGCGAGGGCACCGAGTTCATCGGCGGCTGCGTCAAGTCGGAGATCCGCTGCAACTGGAAGGTGCCGGTGGAGAACTTCATCGGCGACATCTACCACGCGCTGTGGACCCACGACTCGGCCGCGCGCGCCATGCTGGGCGGCCCGGTGGCCGAGGTGTACAAGGATCCCGATTCCTACCACGTCAACGTCAACGGCCATGGCTGGGAGTTCAACCTCGACGTGGTCGGCAACGCCGCCACGCTGGGCGACAAGGAGATCCGCAAGTACCTGTACGGCATCCAGCCCAAGGTGGCGCAGCGCCTGGGCGAGTTCCGCTCCAAGATGATCGGCTCGATCTCCTCGGTCAGCGTGTTCCCCAACCTGTCCTTCCTGCCGGGGCAGAACACCTTCCGCGTGTGGCATCCGCGCGGTCCCGGCAAGATCGAACTGCACACCTGGACCATCGTCAACAAGAGCGCGCCGCAGGACATCAAGGACCGCTGGCTGAAGGGCACCATGATGACGTTCTCGCCTTCCGGCGTGTTCGAGATGGACGATGGCGAGAACTTCGAGTTCTCAACCCGCACCAACGCCGGCTTCGTCACCCGCCAGCAGGACCTGTACATGGGCCTGGGGCGCGGCACGCGCCTGGACGGCAGCGGCCTGCCGGGCAACGTCTACCGCAACCAGGTCAACGAGGCCAACCACCGTGCCTTCTACCAGCGCTGGCTGGACCTGATGCAGGCGCGCGCCTGGCACGAGGTGCCGGAGCGCGACAAGCCGGCCCTGCCCGACAGCGCCTTCACTTACGGCCAGCAGGCCAAGGAGGCCGCATGAGCGCGCTGCCCAAGGAAGCCGGCATCGACGCGGCCGCTCCGGTCGACCTGCCCACCGCCCATCGCATCACGCAATTCCTCTACCGCGAGGCACGCCTGCTCGACGCCGAGCGCTGGCAGGACTGGCTGGCGCTGATGAGCGAGGACATCCACTACTGGATGCCCGCCATCGAGAACCGCCGGCGCGCGGACAAGCTGGGTGCCTATGCGCCGGGGCGCGGCGCCTACTTCGACGACAACCTGCTGGACCTGTCGCGCCGCGTGGCGCGCTTCCAGCAGCCGTCGGCCTGGGCCGAGGACCCGCCCACCCGCCACGTGCACGTGATCAGCAATGTGGAGGCGCTGCACGGCGCGGCCGCCGGCGAGTACCTGGTGCACTCGGTCTTCGTCAACTACCGCAGCCGCGGCGAGGCCGACAACGACCTGCTGCTGGGCCGGCGCGAGGACCTGCTGCGCGTGCACGGCGAGCCGGAGGCGGGCGAGTTCCGCATCGCCCGGCGCAAGATCGTCATCACGCAGTCGCTGTTCCTGTCCAAGAACCTCAACACTTTCCTCTGACACCGACATGGGCTGGCTAGACAAGGACGTGGCGCTGGTGACCGGCGCCGGCTCGGGCATCGGCCTGGCGGTGCTGCGGCGCTTCCTCGCCGAGGGCGCCGCGGGCGTGGGCGCGCTGGTGCGCAATGCCGCGGCGGCCGATGCGCTGCGCGCCGAGTTCGGCGCGCGCGTGGCGGTGACGGTGGGCGACGTGCGCTCGCCGCAGGCCAACGAAGCGGCGGTGGCCGCCACCGTGGCCGCCTTCGGCAAGCTCGATACGCTGGTGGGCAACGCGGGCGTGTGGGACTACTTCGCACCGCTGCGCAAGTTCAGCGACGGCGAGCAGCTCGCGCGCACCTACCGCGAGGTGTTCGACGTCAATGTGCTGGGCTATCTGCTGGCCGCTTATGCGGCGGCGCCGGCGCTGCGCGAGAGCCGCGGCAGCATGATCTTCACGCTGTCCAACGCGGCCTTCTACGCCGGCGGCGGCGGCGCGGCCTACGTCGCCTCCAAGCATGCGGGCGTGGGCCTGATCCGCCAGCTCGCCTACGAGCTGGCGCCCGAGGTGCGCGTCAACGGCGTGGCGCCCGGCGGCACCGTGACCCCGCTCAAGGGGCCCGAGGCGCTCGGCAAGCAGGACGCCCGGCTGTCGGAGATCCCGGGTTTCTCGGAGGCGGTGGCCAACGCCATGCCGCTCGGCTTCATCGCCCAGCCGGAGGACCACGCCGGGCACTACGTGCTGCTGGCCTCGCGCAGCAATTCGCCGGCCACCACCGCCGCCATCCTGCAGAGCGACGGCGGCTGGGAGGTGCGCGGCAGGCCGGGGCGCAAGCCGCAGTCCTGAGGCCGCCGCCGGCAGCCCGACGAATCACCGAAGACTCACCGAAGACTCACCGAAGACAACGACAAAGAGACAACGATGACCGCCCCCCAATCCCCGCCCGCCAGTGGCACCGCCGCGCAGGCCGCGCTGCGCGCCGCCTTCGGCGCCGCGCGCCTGCCGGTGATGGCCGCGCCCATGTTCCTGGTGTCCAGTCCGGAACTGGTCTGCGCCAGCCGCGACGCCGGCATCGTCGGCACCTACGCGGCGCCCAACGCGCGCGATATCGGCGCGCTGGAGACCGCGCTGGCGCGGATCGCCGCGCATGCCGCGGCGGCCGACGGCCCGCCCTGGGCGCTCAATATGATCGTGCACAGCAGCTACGACCGCTTCGACGCCGAGATGGCGCTGGTCGAGCGCTACCGTCCCGGCATCGTGACCACCGCGCTGGGCAGTCCGCGCCGCGTGCTCGAGCGCGTGCACGGCTACGGCGGCCTGGTGATGGCCGATGTGATCACGCCCGCGCTGGCGCGCAAGGCCATCGATGCCGGCGTGGACGGCCTGGTGCTGGTCAGCAGCGGCGCGGGCGGCCACACCGGCCAGTACCACCCCTTTGCCTTCCTGGAGGCGGTGCGCCGCTTCTGGGACGGCCCGCTCGGCCTGGCCGGCGCCATCTCCAGCGGCGCGCAGATCCGCGCGGCGCAACTGCTCGGCGCCGACTTCGTGGTGGTGGGCACGCGCCTGATCGCCACGCCCGAGAGCCTGGCCGCGCCGGCCTACCGCGACCTGCTGGTGGCCAGCGAGATGGACGACCTGGTGCTGTCCTCGGCCGTCTCCGGCGTGCCCGCCAACTGGCTGCGCCCCACGCTGGAGGCCGCCGGCTTCAGCGAGGAGCAGCTGCGGCAGCCGGGCAGGATCGATTTCTCCGGCGATATCGCCGCCGCGCCCAAGGCCTGGAAACACGTCTGGTCGGCCGGGCACGGCGTCGGCGCCGTGCGCGCGGTGGCGCCGGTGCGGCAGGTGGTCGATGAGCTGGCGGACGGCTATGCGGACTGCCTGCGGCAGGAGGCACGCGCTTTGCCGGCGCTGCTGGAGCGCCACGCCCGGGCCGCCGGGCCCCGCCTCGCCGCCTGAGCGGCGGGTGGCGCGGGCGATCCCCCGCGCGGGTCCCGCCACGGCATCCGCATCCGTTTCCGCATCCGTTTCCGCCTGCGCATTCGTCCCGGTATGCGCACCGGCAACTGCGCCGGCATCCGGACCGGCTACAGAACCCAAGAGGTAGACACAGCATGACAGCCAAGCCCATCCAACTAGCGGCCGATGCCCTCCATGAGGCCCGCCGCACCCGCACGCCCATCGCACGGGTGTCCGAGACCTTCGGCATCGCCGGCCTGGAGGCCGCCTACGCGGTCGCCGCCGCCAACACCCGCCGCGCGCTGGCCGAAGGCCGCGTGCTCAGCGGCAAGAAGATCGGCCTGACCTCGCGCGCCGTGCAGCAGCAGCTCGGCGTCGACCAGCCGGACTTCGGCGTGCTGTTTGCCGACATGGAGTACGTCAGCGGGGCCGAGATCCCGGCCAGCGCGCTGATCCAGCCCAAGGCGGAGGGCGAGATCGCCTTCGTGATCGGGCGCGACCTTGACGAAGCGCCCACCTGGGGCCGCTTCCTGCGCGCGGTCGAGTACGCGTTGCCCGCCATCGAGATCGTCGACAGCGCGATCGCCGACTGGCGCATCACGCTGGTCGACACGGTCGCCGACAACGCCTCCTGCGGGCTCTACGTGCTGGGCACGGACCCGCGCCGCATCACCGACCTGGCGCTGGCGGACTGCGCGATGCGCTTCACGCGCAACGGCGAACCCGCCTCCGAGGGCAGCGGCGCGGCCTGCCTGGGCCACCCGCTGCACGCCGCCTGGTGGCTGGCGCGCACGCTGCTTGCGCTGGGCGAGCCGCTGCGCGCGGGCGACGTGGTGCTGTCGGGCGCGCTGGGACCGATGTTCGCGCTGGCGCGCGGCGATGCCTTGCACTTGGAGGTGGACGGCCTGGGGAAGGTGCAGTGCCGGGCCGATTGATCGATGGACGCAAGCGCCCGTCGCCAGAACGGGCCAGAGGAGACCGCAATGCGAGTTGAACACAGGAAGAACCCCATGCAGCCACGCCGCGCGGGCCACCGTGCCGGGCTGGCCCCGGCCCTGGCCCTTGGCCTTTCCCTTGCGCTGGCCGCCTGGTGCGTGCCGCTGCACGCGCAGGCGCCCAAGGGCGCGGCGGTGACGATCGGCGTGACCGTGTCGGCCACCGGGCCGGGCGCCTCGCTCGGCATCCCGGAGAAGCAGGCCATCGGCATGCTGCCCGCGACGCTGGGCGGCAAGCCGGTGCGCTATGTGGTGCTGGATGACGCGACCGATCCCTCGGCGGCGTCGCGCAACGCGCGCAAGCTGATCGAGGAGGACAAGGTGGACGCGGTGGTCGGTTCCTCCACCACGCCGGCCTGCCTGGCGGTGGCCGCCGTCGCCGCCGAGAGCCGCACGCCCTCGATCGGGCTGTGCCCCTTCGTGCCCAAGCCGGAATGGCTGCAGTGGGCCTTCTCGCTGCCGCAGTCGGTGGCGGTGATGTCGGCGGCCCTGTTCGACGATATGCGCGCGCGCCAGGTCAAGACGCTGGGCTTCATCGGCTACAGCGATTCCTATGGCGAGTCCTGGCTCAAGGACGTGGCGCAGCGCGCGCAGGCGGCCGGCATCCGCCTGGTGGCGAGCGAGCGCTATGCGCGCACCGACCAGGCCGTCACCGGGCAGGCGGTCAAGCTGCTGGCGGCGCGCCCGGACGCGGTGCTGGTGGCCGGCAGCGGCACGCCGGCGGCGCTGCCGATGCGAACCCTGCGCGAGCGTGGCTACCAGGGACCGATCTACCAGACCCACGGCGTGGCCAACAACGATTTCCTGCGCGTGGGCGGCAAGAGCGCCGATGGCGTGGTGCTGCCCGCCGGCGCGCTGCTGGTGGCCGAGCAGCTGCCGGCCGCGCATCCCAGCAAGGCGGTGGCGAGCGACTTCGTCAGGCGCTACGAGGCCCGCTACGGCGCCGGCTCGCGCGACCTGTTCGCCGGCTACGCCTATGACGCCTACCTGGTGCTGGAGCGCGCGGTGGCGGCGGCAGGCAAGAGCGCCCAGCCCGGCACCGCGGAATTCCGCCAGGCGCTGCGCGATGCCATCGAGGCCACCGCCGACCTGCCCGGCTCGCATGGCGTGATCACCGTCGGCAAGAGCGACCATTCCGCCTACGACACGCGCGGCCGCGTGCTGGTCAAGGTACAGGACGGTGGCTGGAGGCTGCAGCCATGACCGCACAGACCGCACAGACCGCACTGCGGGCCGCGATCCCTGCGGCTCCTGCCGCCGCTGCCACGCACGGCGGCGCAGGGCTGGTGCCGGACATGCCGGTGGCGCTGGCACGGCCCCGCATCCTGCGCGAGGACCGCGCCGACGGCAGCTTCGTGCTGCGTTCGGCCGAGCCGCTGCAGCCCTACGACCGCTGCATCGGCGACTGGCTCGAACACTGGGCGCGCGTGGCTCCCGACCAGCCCTTCCTGGCCGAGCGCGCGCCGGGCGGCGCGGGCTGGCGCCGCGTCGGCTACGGCGAGGCGCTGGCGGCGGTGCGCGCGCTGGCACAGTCGCTGCTCGACCTGGGCGTGGCGCCCGAGGCGCCGGTGGTGGCCCTGTCCGACAACAGCGTGAACCTGGCGCTGCTGTCGCTCGCGGCCATGCACGTGGGGCGCCGCATCGCGGTGGTGTCGTCGGCCTATACGCGCCTGGCGCGCGACCATGCCAAGCTCCATGCCATCCTCGACCGGCTCGGGCCGGGCCTGCTCTACGCCGAGGACGGCGCGCAGTACGGCGGCGCCATCGCCGGCTGGCGTCCGGCCTGCCCGGTCGCCTTCGGCGGCGGCGCGGCGGGCAGCGGCATCGTCTGCGCGCTCAGCTTCGACGACCTGCTGGCCGCGCGCCCCGGGCCGGAGGTGGACGCCGCCTTTGCCGCGGTCGACGGTGCCACGGTGGCGCGCGTGCTGCTGACCTCGGGCTCCACCGGGGCGCCCAAGCTGGTGCCCAACACGCATGCCATGCTGTGCGCCAACCAGCAGATGATCGCGCAGTGCTGGCCCTTCGTCGACCGCGCCCGCCCGGTGGTGCTGGACTGGCTGCCGTGGAGCCATACCTTCGGCGCCAACCACAACTTCAACCTGGTGCTGCGCAACGGCGGCACCCTGTACATCGACGCCGGCCGCCCGGCGCCCGGCGCCATCGAGCAGACCATGCAGGGCATCCGCGAGGTGCGGCCCACGCTGTTCTTCAACGTGCCGCGCGGCTACGACGTGCTGCTGCCCTACCTGGAAGCGGACCCGGCGCTGGCCGAGGCGCTGTTCGGCCGGCTCGACATGCTGTTCTTCGCCGCCGCGGCGCTGCCGCAGCCGATCGCCGAGCGCCTGCGCGCGGTGGCGCGGCGCGCGCGCCAGGCGCCGCTGTTCTTCACCACGGAGTGGGGCTCGACCGAGACCTCCCCGGTGATCACCAGCGCCCACTTCGCCACCACCGACACGCGCAATATCGGCGTGCCGGTGCCGGGCCTGGAACTGAAGTTCGCGCCCTGCCAGCAGAAGTACGAGTTGCGCGTGCGCGGCCCGTCGATCTTCCCCGGCTACCTGGGCGACGAAGCGAAGACGCGCGAGGCCTTCGACGAGGAGGGCTTCTACAAGATGGGCGACGCCGGCCTGCTGGCCGATCCGGGCGATCCGGACGGCGGCGTCATCTTCGACGGCCGCGTCTCGGAGGACTTCAAGCTGACCACCGGCACCTGGGTCTCGGTCGGCACCCTGCGCGTGCGCGCCGTGTCGGCGCTGTCGCCCTACGCCATGGACGTGGTGGTGGCCGGCCACGACCGCGACGAGATCGGCCTGATGATCTTCCCCGCGGCGCCGCTGCGGCAGCTCGCCGGCGACGCGGCCGGCGCGCTGTGCGGCAAGTCGCTCGGCAGCCATCCGGCCGTGCAGGAGGCGCTGGCGGCCGTGCTGGCCGAACTGTGCCGGGGCGCGGGCTCGGCGCAGCGGCCCGTGCGCGCGGTGCTGCTGTCGGCGCCGCCGTCGATCGAGGAGGGCGAGATCACCGACAAGGGCTATATCAACCAGCGCGCCGTGCTGGCGCGCCGCGCCGACGACCTGGCGCGGCTGTATTCGGACTGCGTGTCGGTGATCCGGCCGCGATGATGCAACGGCGCGTGCCGCGGCGGGCAGGTCCCGGCCCCGGCGCGCGCCGCGAGGACCAAGCCGTAAGGAGCATTCGTGAAGTACAGGATCAGGATCGAGCCCGCGGGCGTGGAGATCGAGTGCGATGCCGGGCAGAGCCTGCTCGACGCCGCGCTGGCGCAGGGCTATTTCCCGCACCATAGTTGCCGCCGCGGCGAGTGCGGCGCCTGCCGCGTGCAGCTGCTGTCGGGCGAGGTCGGCTATGCGCCCGGGCGCCGGCCGGATGGCGCGGCGGCGCTGGCGGCGGACGAGTGCCTGAGCTGCCAGGCCGTGCCGCGTTCCGACGTGGCGATCCGTGCGCCCGAGGTGCTGGCCGAGCCCGGCCGCCGCGTGGTGCAGGCCAGCGCACGCGTGCTGGAGGTGGAGCGGGTCTGCCACGACGTGGCGGTGGTGCGCCTGCAGCTGCCGGCATCCGCCGGCTTCCAGTTCAAGGCGGGACAGTATGCCGACGTGATTCTGCGCGATGGCAGCCGGCGCAGCTATTCGATGGCCAATCCACCTAACGCGGACGGGCTGATCGAGTGGCATGTGCGCGCCATGCCCGGCGGCCGCTTCTCGCCGCATGTGTACGAACGGCTGAAACCGCGCGACCTGTTGCGCGTGGAGGGGCCGTTCGGCGCCTTCGGGCTTGCCGAGAGCGAGGCACCGGTCGTGCTGCTGGCCTCCGGCACCGGCTTCGCGCCCATCGCCGCCATGCTGCGCAGCCAGGCCGACGCGCTGGCGCGGCGCGGCGCCGTGCTGTACTGGGGCGGGCGCCGGCTGGAGGACCTCTATGCACGCGAGGAGGCCGAGCACTGGGCGCAGCGCCATCCCGGCTGCCGCTTCGTGCCGGTGCTGTCGGACCCGGCGCCCGGCTGGCACGGGCGTACCGGCTTCGTGCACGAGGCCGTGGTGGCCGATATCCCGGACCTGGCGGGCCACGAAGTCTATGCCTGCGGCAATCCGCTGATGGTGGACGCGGCGCGCACCGTCTACTGCCAGGATCACGGACTGCCGCCGGCGCGCTTCCACAGCGATGCCTTCGTCACGCGCTGCGAGCCGCGCGAGGCGGCGCAGGCAGCTTAGGTCGTCCGCAGTGCCTGGATAGCCGGGATCGACTCCGCCCGGGTGCGGGCTGCCCCGAGGCGCTCGGAGTCGGCACGCGCGGGCGTGGCCGGCTGGCGTGCCTGGCCGAAGGCGCCGCGCGCCGGCCGCGCGTCAGCGCCGGTCATGCCCGCCACCGTGTCCGCCGCCTCCATGACCACCGCCGCCACCGTGTCCGCCACCGCCACCGCCACCGCCACCGCCACCGCCACCGCCATGGCCGCCACCGTGCCCACCACCGCCATGGCCACCGCCTCCACCGCCGTGTCCACCACCGCCAGGGCCACCGCCGCCAGGGCCACCGCCACCACCGTGGCCGCCCCCACCGTGCGGACCTCCGCCTTGCCAGCCGCCCGGGCCACCGTGCCCGCCGCCGGGCCCACCATGCCAGCCGCCGGGGCCCGGGCCGGGCGGTCGCCCGCCGGCATGGCCGCCCGGCGGCCTCCCGGGCAGCGGGCCGGCGTGGCCGGGAGGCAGGCCGGGCGGGCGCACGTAGGCCGGCGGGCGCGGTCCCGGGTGCGGCGGCGGGCCGTAGCCGCCGGGCGGCCGGTAGCGTGACCAGCGGTCGCGGTCGCCGTACCAGGGACGGCCGCGGTAGTAGTCGCCCCAGTAGGCGCCCAGCGAGAAGGACAGGATCGGCAGGCCGATCATGGCGCCATAGCCCAGCAGCGGCACGCTGCGGCCCTGGTAGGGATAGGTCAGGCTGCCGCCGTAGACCCAGCCGCGCAGGCTGGACACGCCGATGTCGCACCAGCTGTAGCCGCTCACGCAGCCCATCACGGTGACGGCGGTGCCGGGGGCCAGCTGGGCCACGGCGGGGTAGCCGGCCGAGGGGCCGGCATAGATCATCACCGGGCCGTTGGTATAGGCGAGCACCTGGGCGCTGGCGGTGCCGGGCTGCGCCAGCAGTGCAGCGAGGCCGGCCAGGCCGGCCAGCGCGGCCGGGGCGAGTCGGTTCTTGCGCATGCGTTGTCCTCCTCGGAGAGCCTGTTCCGCATGGCGTGCCGGAAACCGGCCGCCGGCGGCGGAAAGCCGGCGCCCGCGCGGCGGCGCGGGCGTCTTATCCAGCATAAGGCATGGCGGAGGTGGACCCCAATGCGCCTTTGTATGAGTTGTGACCGGATCTTGCCGGCACCGCCGGTGGCCGCCTGGTAGCCCGGGCCGACGCCCTTGCGACGCGGGACCCTAGTCCACTGCCAGGCGCAGCATCGGCCAGCGCGCCAGCCAGCCCTTGGCGGCCAGGCGGGCGTCGAAGATGTCGCGCTTGCGCGTGCGGAAGCCAGGGGTCGGCCGCACGATGCCGGCGAACAGGTCGTCCAGTCCGTAGGGCGCGGCGATCTCCAGATCGCCGCTGGGGCCCAGCCGCACGCCTGTCGCGGTCGCGGTCTCGGGCCAGTGGCGCATGGCGTCGGTGGCGTCGGCATAGGGCGGGTCGCCGTTGCGCCGGTGCATGCGGCCCTGGTGCTTGACCGACCAGTCGGCGGCGGGTTCGAGCGCGCGCAAGCGCTGCGCCAGGGCGAGATCAAGGCCGGGGTGCGCCGGCCCGGCCGCCGGGCGGTCGAACCAGATGACGTCGATGTCCGTGTCGGGCGGGGCCGGCGCGCGCCCGGCGAGGTGGTCCCAGACCGCGTTGCGCACGAAGCCGGCGGCGATCCAGCAGTCGGGCAGCGCCAGCGCGGCCGCGGCGCGCAGCAGTGCCAGGCGCCGCGCATCGGCCAGCAGCAGGGCGCGCAGGCGGGCGGCCTGGGCGGCCTGGGCGGGATCATCCGGCGCGCTCGGCATGCGTGGCAGGGCAAGCTGGTGGGGAGAGGTCGGGGCGGGCTTTGTCATCCGCGCTCATTCTTCCATGTGCAGGGCGCCGGGCAAAGCGCCGCGCGCGGTCGAGTACACTGCCGGCAGGCCAGCCGGCCGGCGCTGCCCGCGCTGTACGCCGGGTGCTGCATCCGCATGCCGCGCACCGGCTGCCGTTCCATCCACAACGCCGAATCTCCATGAAACGTCTTTCGCTGCTGATCTGCACCGCCTCCCTGGCCTTCGCCGCACAGGCCGCCACGCCTGCCGCGCCGGTCGAGACCCTGCCTTCGGGCGTGACCATCCAGACCCTGGTCAAGGGCAGCGGGGCTTCCCCCAAGGCCACCGACTCGGTCAAGGTGCACTACCGCGGCACGCTGCCGGACGGCACCGAGTTCGACAGCTCCTACAAGCGCGGCCAGCCGATTTCCTTCCCGCTGAACCGCGTGATCCCGTGCTGGACCGAAGGCGTGCAGAAGATGCAGGTAGGCGGCAAGGCCAAGCTGGTCTGCCCGCCGGCCACCGCCTATGGCGCGCGCGGTGTGCCGGGCACCATCCCGCCCAATGCCACGCTGAACTTCGAGGTCGAGCTGCTGGGCATCGGCGGCTGAGCCCCGGCCGGCCCGGCGCGCGGCCGCCGGGCTACGCGCCTGGCCCGGCCTCGGCGGCCTCGGCGGTCCCACCGGCCCCACCGGTGTCGTCGGCCTGCCGGCTTGCCATGAAGTCGCGCGGCGCCTGGCCCAGCGCGCGCCGGAACATGGTGGAGAAGGCGCTGGCGTTGGCGTAGCCGGTCTCGGCCGCAACGCGGCCGAGCGGCCTGCCGCGGCTCATCAGGTCGATCGCGTGCGCCAGCCGCAGCTGCTGGCGCCAGGCGCCGAAGCTGGTGTGCAGTTCCTCCCGGAACAGCCGCGCCAGCGTGCGCTCGCTGGCACCCGTGCGGGTGGCCCATTGCGCCAGGCTGAGCGCCGAGCCCGGGTCTTCCATCAAGGCATCGCACAGCGCCTTCAGGCGGCGGTCGGCGGGCAGGGCCAGGCCCAGCGAGAGGGTCGGTGCGGCGGCCAGTTCTTCCAGCAGCAGCGTAGCGGCCAGTTCGCCGCGGCGCCCCGCCAGGTGCCCGTCCCGGGCCAGTGCCCGTACCAGTTCCCGCAGCAGCGGCGACACTTCCAGTACGGCGCAGGCGCCAGCCGGCAAGGTACAGGCCTGCGGCGCGATATAGCAGGCATAGAAATCCACGTCGCCCAGCACCGTCACCTCATGCTCCACGCCGGGCGGGATCCACACCGCCCGCATCGGCGGCACCACCCAGGCGCAGTGCGCGGCCTGCACGCGCAGGCTGCCGTGCAGCGGGAAGGAGACCTGGGCCCAGGGGTGGCGGTGCCGCTGGATCACCGCATTGGGCGGCGGCTCGCGCAGGTAGGCGACCACCGGTTGCGCGGCGCTGGGATGCTCGCGCGAGGTCGGTGCGTAGCCGGGGCGCGGCTTGCGCGCGGCCGCTGGCGAGGGGGTGGCGGGGGATGGCATGAATTCGTAAGAAATTGCCCGGTAAGTGTAACCCGGCCATCGCGCGCGGCTCTAGGATCACGTGCATCAGCTTGGCACCCGCCGTCGGGAAGCCGCCGCCAGCGGGGCGCGGGCAGGACGGCCGGGGCCGTACAGGAGATCCGACCATGGCCACCCCGATCGACGCGACCGCCGCGTCGCCTTCCGCAACACCCACCGCTCCCTCCGCTCACCCGGCTCCCTCGGCTCCGCTGCGCCCGCCACCGGCCGGCGGCGGCGCGGCCGACACGCTGCGCGCGGCCGGCGTGATCGGCCTGTGCGTGGCCATCGCCTGGGCCGGCGGCAGCCTGGCCGGCGCCGCCGCGCCCCTGGTCTGGGCGGCCGCGCTGGTGCTCTCCACCGTCTGCTGCTGGGCGCTCGGCGTGCTGCCGGAGCCGACCGCGACCCTGCTGTTCTTCCTGTGCGCCATCCTGTTCCACGTGGCGCCGGCCCAGGTGGTGTTCTCCGGCTTCGCCTCGCCGGCGTGGTGGCTGATGTTCGGCGGCGCCGCCACCGGCGTGGCGCTGCGCGGCACCGGCCTGGCGCAGCGGCTGGCGGATGTGGTGTTCGGCCGGCGCCTGGCCGGCTACCGCCAGTTGATCGCCACCATCGCGGTGAGCGCGGTCGGGCTTGCCTTCCTGATGCCGTCGACCACCGGGCGCGTGCTGCTGCTGATGCCCATCGTGCTGGCGGTGGCCGACCGCCTCGGCTTCGCGCCCGGCTCCAACGGCCGCATCGGCATGGTGCTGACGGTGGCCGCGGCCAGCTACATGCCGCCGACCACCATCCTGCCCGCCAACATCCCCAACAGCGTGCTGCTGGGCGCGGCCAGTTCGCTGTACGGCATCAACCTCAGCTACGGCGCCTACCTGCTGCTGCATTTTCCCGTGCTGGGTTTGCTCAAGACGGTGGTGCTGGTGTGGCTGGTGTGTCGGCTGTTTCCGCACCAGGGCTCGCTGCTGGCGCAGTCGGAAGGCGCGCGCACGCCGATGAGCCGCGCGGAGACCCGGCTGGCCATCGTGCTGGCGCTGGCCGTGGCCGGTTTCGCCACCGATGCGCTGCACGGCATCTCGCCGGCCTGGATCTCGCTGGCGGCCTGCATCGTCTGCCTGCTGCCAGGCGTGGGACTGGTGTCGCCGCGCGCACTGGCCGAGCAGGTGCACCTGCCGCCGCTGCTGTACGTGGCGGGCTTTCTCGGCCTGGGCGCCGTGGTCGAGTCGAGCGGCCTGGGCAGCGCCGTGAGCGCGGCGCTGCTGCGCTGGCTGCCGCTGGCGCCGGGCCACGACGCCGCCAATGCGGCGGCCATCGGCGCGGTGGGCGCGGGCCTGGGCCTGATGACCACGCTGCCGGGCCTGCCGGCGGTGATGACGCCGCTGGCGCGCGAGCTGGCCGCCGCCAGCGGGCTGTCGCTGGAGACGGTGCTGATGCTGCAGGTGCCGGTGTTCTCGACGGTGATCCTGCCCTACCAGTCGCCGCCGATCATGATCGCCATGCAACTGGGCGGCGTCGGCCTGCGCCATGGTACGCGCCTGTGCCTGGCGCTGGCGGGCATCACGGTGCTGGTGCTGCTGCCGCTGGATTACCTGTGGTGGCGCGTGCTGGGCTACCTGCACTGAGGCCGGTGCGCCGGCTGGCGGTGCGCAAGACAGGGGAAAGGCGGGCGGGGGTCAGGGCTCGTCCGCCCCGCACAGGTTGGCGCGCACGCGCTGCAGCAGGCCCATCAGCTGCTCGCGCTCGGCGTGGCTGAAGCCGGCCAGGGCCTCGTCGGTGACGGCGTCGCCAAGGCGCCGCGCACTGTCCAGCGACAGCTCGGCCTTGTGCGTCATGCGCAGCACGCGCTCGCGGCGGTCGGCGGGATTGTGGCGGCGTTCGATCCAGCCGCCTTCCTCCATGCGGTCGAGCAGGCGGGCCGCCGAGATTGGCGCGACCTCGAGCAGGTCGGCCAGGCGGGCCTGGTTGACTTCGCCGTAGTGCGACAGGTAGGCCAGCACGCGGCACTGGGCCCGCGTCAGGTCGAGCGAGGCGCGCGCCAGCTGGTCGAAGCGCCGCCCGGACAGCCGGCCGACGTCGGCGACGAGGAAGCCAAAGCGCTTTTCGAGTTTCGTTTCCATCGCGTGATTATAGGGAGGGCGGGCAGGGCGGGCCCGATCGCCGGCCCGGGGGGGGCCTGCCTTGTCCGGTCCCGGCTTGCGCGTATAATAAGCCTGCTTATTATTAAGGCCTGCACCTTCACCTTCCCGCCGGACACCCCCCATGTCTTCCACGGCCACGGCGGCGCATCCCGAGGCGCCGCTCAACCGCCGCATGATCACGCTGTCGATCATGCTGGCCACGCTGATCCAGACGCTGGACAGCACCATCGCCAACGTGGCGCTGCCGCACATGCAGGGGACCTTGTCGGCCTCGCAGGACGAGATCACCTGGGTGCTGACCTCCTATATCGTGGCGGCGGCGATCGCCACGCCGCTGACCGGCTGGCTGTCGGACCGGCTCGGCGTCAAGCGCCTGCTGGGCATCGCCATCGCCGGCTTCACGGTGGCCTCGGCGCTGTGCGGCCTGTCCGAGACGCTCACGCAGATCGTCGCCTCGCGGTTGCTGCAGGGCATCTTCGGCGCCTCGCTGGTGCCGCTGTCGCAGTCGATCCTGCTCGACATCAACCCGCGCGAGCGCCAGGGCCAGGCCATGGCGGTGTGGGGCATGGGCGTGATGGTCGGCCCCATCCTCGGGCCGACGCTGGGCGGCTGGCTGACCGACAGCTACAACTGGCGCTGGGTGTTCTTCATCAACGTGCCGATCGGTGCCTTCGCCATGTTCGGCGTGATGACCTACCTGCCGCGGCGCGATCCGACCCGCAGCATGCGCTTCGATGCCTTCGGCTTCGTCACGCTGAGCCTGGCCATCGGCGCCTTCCAGGCCATGCTCGACCGCGGCGAGCAGCTCGACTGGTTCGGCTCGCTGGAGATCCGCGTCGAGGCGCTGATCGCCGCGCTCAGCTTCGCCTACTTCCTGGTGCACACGGCCACCGCCGGCCCGCGTTCCTTCTTCCGCTACGAACTGCTGAAGGACCGCAACTTCACCACCGGCGCCTGCTTCATCTTCGTCATCGGCGCGGTGATGTACGCGACGCGCGCGCTGCTGCCGCCGATGCTGCAGAACCTGATGGGCTATCCCGTGGCCACCACCGGGCTGGTCACCGCGCCGAGCGGCGCCGGCACCATGGTCGCCATGCTGCTGGCCGGGCGCCTGCTGCGCTGGATCGACGCGCGCGCGCTGCTGGCCGCGGGTTTCGCCATCTCGGCTTTCGCGCTGTGGCAGATGATGCAGTACACCATCGTGCTGTCGCCGGCCGACATCGTCTGGCCCGGCATCGTCCAGGGCTTCGGCCTGGGGCTGGTGTTCGTGCCGCTGAGCGCGCTGACCTTCTCCACGCTGGCCCCGGCCCTGCGCGCCGACGGTACCGCCACCTACAGCCTGATGCGCAACATCGGCAGCAGTATCGGCATCTCGCTGATCCAGACCCTGCTGACGCGCAATACCCAGGTGGCCCACGCCGACCTGGCCGCGCACGTCAGCGTCTTCAACCCCGCCGCGCAATCGATGCTGGCTGGCGGTGGCGGCGCGCGCGAGCTGGCCGTGCTCAACCAGGTGGTGAACCAGCAGGCCGCGATGATCGCCTACCTCGACGACTTCAAGGTGATGCTGGTGGCCACGCTGCTGGTGGCGCCGCTGATCCTGCTGATCCGGCCGACGCGCCATGCGGCGCAGGACGCCTCCACCGCGCACGCGGCGATGGACTGACGCCATGCCGCAGGCGGCCGGCGCGGCGGACCTTGGTGTTCCGCCATATGCAATGAAGCTGGCGCCGTCTTGTTTGCCGCCTACTATGGATGGGCAGGCGGCGGCCGCGCGCGCCGGCGCCTGCCCGCGTGGCGCAGGTCCGCGCGGCGCTGCGCAGGAGGCGAACATGGAACTGATCGAGACGGCCGAGCGCCGGATCTTCATCGAGTTGCTGCGGCGCCATGGCCTGCCTGAATCGGATTTTGTGCTGGAGTGCGCCGATACCACCGATCCCAAGGGAGACGAGATCGAAGGCCAGCGCGGCTTCGCCGTGGTCATGCGCCGCTCCACCGGGTTCCGGCGCGAATACCCGATCGGCTTCGATCCCGGCTGGCTGGCACGCTGGCGCCGCGATCTCGAGGATGGCGTGTTCGCCGGCCCGCCGTCGGGCGGCTGACGCCGCCGGGCTGCCCGGCCGGCATGGCAGGGCTCCAGGGATCGATACAGGTACCCATGCGGGCAGCCTACGGGCACCCATACGGGCACTCATACGGGCATCCGTTCCCAGGGAGGGAAAATGAGCAGGTGCAGGATGGCGGCAACCATCGCCGCGTGGCTCGGCGTGGCCGCATGCGCCGTGGCCCATCCGTCGATGGGCGATGGCGCGGGCGGCGATGACACCTACCTCGGCGTACCGGTAAGCGGTATCCGGGCCGCCGCCGACGCCGTGGCCGGCAGCGCGAAGCCGGCGCGTGCCGCTGCCGCCCCGGCTCCGGCCGCCGCCGTGGCCCAGCTCAGCTACCGGCCGGACACCGGCGTGCACGAGCGTGTGGTGGCGCGCCTGACCGGCTTCTTCACCCAGGGCGACGCCGCCCGGCGGCCGCTGATCGCGCACCGGCTGGACCAGGCGGATCCGCTCGGCCAGTTCGACGCGCTGCTGCGCCAGCAGGGCTACGACAGCCGCAATCTGGCCGACGTCTTCACGGCCTACCTCGTGTTGTCCTGGGAGGTGGTCAACGCCGCGGACGCCATGCAGGCAGCGGACGGCGTGCAGGCCGTGCGCGATGCGGTGCGGCAGGCCTTCGCCGCCAACGCCCGCATGCGCGCGCTGCCGGATGCCGACAAGCAGACCGTGGCCGAGACCCTGGGCTACCTGGCCATGGTGGCGGTGGCCGCGCAGCGCGAACTGGCGCAGGCCGGCAACCCGGTGGCGCTGGCGGAGCTGCGCGAGGGCGTGCGCAAGACCGCGCGCAACCTCGCCGGGGTCGACCTGGGCGGCGTGCTGCTGGACGACAGCGGTTTCACGCCGCGCTAGTCACTGCGTTTCACGCCGCGCAAGTCGCGCGGCTTCGGATCGCCGAGGCGCCGCCCCGTGGCGCCGGCGGATGCCTTATGCAACCTTATGCAAGCTTCGGTTCGGTGGCGGCGAAACTGGGTCGCTCGCGCATCGCGCCGTGCCCGCGCCGCACCGCCGGGTACTTCTCCAGCAGCGCCGCGCCTTCCGCGAACATGCCCAGGCAGGCCACGATGGGCGCCAGGTACAGGTCGGCCATCGCCGCGCGGCTGCCGCCCAGGTAGAGGCCTGCGCCATAGGCCTGCTCCAGCGCGGCCAGGTGCCGGTCGATGTCGGGCAGCGCGGCTTCGATCACACCGCGGTCCGGCTGTCCGCCGGCGCCCTTGGGGAAGACGTACTGCAGCACGTAGCGGCGCACCATGGCGTCGTAGGCGTGGCAGGCGATCACGCTGACCCATTGCTCGTCCCGTGCCCGCGCGGTGACGCCGTGGGCCTGCAGGCTCGGGCCCTCGAACGCTTCCTCGATGTAGCCCAGGATGGCGCGCGTCTCGTAGAGCGAGATGGGGCCGTCAAGGAACACCGGGATGCGGCCGAAGGGGTTGTGCGCCAGGATCTCGGGCGTTTGCGGTGGCACCGGCTGCAGGGTGTAGGCGACGCCTTTTTCGGCCAGTGCCATGCGTACCGTGCGGCAGAAGCTGCTGCGCGGGTCGCCCAGCACGGTGACCGTGCCGGCGCTGCCGGCGGGGTCCAGGTAGTCGCTGAGCCGGTTGAACACGGAGCGCCAGCCGCTCGCATGCGAATCGCGCTCGCCCTGCTCGGGGAAGCCGCTGTGCCGCATACGCAGGTGCGTGCCGCCCTCGGCGCTGGTCAGCGTCACCTCGATCAGCGTCTTCACGCCGGCCGGCAGCGGTCCGTCCTCCCAGGTCCAGGTGTAGGCCAGGAAGTCGGCACGGTCGACCGCCTGGTACTCGCCGGCGACCGTGTGCCGCGCGCCGTCGCGCTCGCCCATCACGATGCGGTAGCGCCCGCCCACGCGCGCGTCGGCGCTCGCCTCCAGCACGCGCAGGCCGCGCGGGCAGTGCCAGGCGGCCAGGGCGTCCTGGTCGGTGAAGGCATCGAAGACTCTCTCGCGGGGGGCGCGGATGAAGCGCTCCATTTCCAGGGAAAACGTGGCGGCTTGGGTCATGGCTTGTTTCCTCGCGTCTTGTTGGCGGTCGCGCGGCCGCCTGTGGCGGAGCCCGCCGCGCTGGTTCCTTCGACATACTCGACGAGCCGGTCGAGATTGCCTTCCCAGTGGCGGCGGTAGCTGTCGAGCCAGTCATGCACGCCGCGCAGCGCCTCCGCGCGCAGGTGGCAGATGCGCCAGCGCGCGTTCACTTCCCGCTCGATCAGGCCGGCCTCGGCCAGCACGCGCAGGTGCTTGGAGACGGCCGGCGCGGACATTGCGAACGGCCGCGCCAGCTCGGTCACGGGCGCCCCGCCTTCGGCCAGGCGCGCCAGGATGGCGCGCCGCGTGGGATCGGCCAGGGCGGCGAAGACGATCGAGAGGGTGTCATCGGGAGAAGGCATGTTCTCATTTAACTTATTGGTTAAATGAAAGTCAAGGGGGCGATGCGGCCGCCGTGCGCTGCCTGGCGGCCGCCGGCATCATCGGCGCGGTGGCGGACCGGGCAGCGCCGGCGGCGCGCATGGCGGGCTTCGGTTCGTGCAGCCGATCGACCAGCGCCTGTTCCAGCCGCGCCGGGCTGCCCGTGGACACGCGGGCCAGCAGTCCAGCGTCCGCGCCGGCGGCGATGGCTGCCACGCCGCCCAGCACGCTCACGCCCAGCCCGCGGCGCAGCCATGCGCCGGCGCCGATCGAGCGCTTCATCGCCGTGAACACATAGGCGCCGATGCCCAGCGCCGCTGCCAGCGATGTCGCCGCGCCCGCCGCATAAGCGACCAGCAGCAGGGAGCTCTGCACGCTGGCGCCTTGCAGCGCGGCGGTGGTCAGCACGATGCCGAGGATCGGGCCTGCGCACGGCGCCCACAGCATGCCCGTGGCCGCACCCAGCAGCAGCGACGCCCAGGGCGAGGACGCCGCGCGGCTGCCGTCGCCGGCCAGGCGGTTGCCCAGCGCCACCACCGGGCGCGTCAGCACATCGGCCAGTCTCGGCACCAGCAGCGACAGGCCGAGCAGCGCCAGCAGCGCCAGCGCGCCGTAGCGGCCATACGCATTGGCGCGCACGGCCCACGCGCCGCCAACCGATGCCAGCGTGGCCACGGCGGCAAAGGTGAGCGCCATGCCGGCCAGCATCGGCAGCGGGCCGCGCAGGAATGGCTGGCCGCTGCGGCTGAGCACGAAGGGAAGCACGGGCAGAATGCAGGGACTCAGGATAGTGAGTGCGCCGCCCAGGTAGGCGAGGATCGGCAGGATCATGATCGGGTTCCTTTCGTCAACAGGCTGGCCAGGGTTCTGGCATGCCTCCGATTGGGCGCCCCGCATCTACCATCAATGTGTCGTCAAGCCCGGGAAGTTGTACCGCTTTGTGGGCCTGGTGCGGCCAGATACATTGCGATACACGGCAGCACTCCGACGCCCATACAATCTCGCCAACAGACTCGCCAACAGACTCGCCAACAGACGGATCGTCCACTTTCCCGGCCGAGACCATTCCAGATCATTCTCCAGGGGTGAAACCGATGGATACGCATGTAGACCACGTCCTGATCGTCGATGACGACCGGGAGATCCGCGAGCTTGTCTCGACCTACCTGACCAAGAATGGCCTGCGTGTGACCATGGCGCCCGACGGACGCCATATGCGCCAGTTCCTGGAGGCCAGCACCGTGGACCTGATCGTGCTGGACATCATGATGCCCGGCGACGACGGCCTGGTACTGTGCCGCGAACTGCGCGCCGGCAAGCACAAGGCCACGCCCATCCTGATGCTGACCGCGCGCGATGACGAGACCGATCGTATCGTCGGCCTGGAAATGGGCGCCGACGACTACCTGACCAAGCCTTTCGCCGCGCGCGAGCTGCTGGCGCGCATCAAGGCCGTGCTGCGCCGCACGCGCATGCTGCCGCCCAACCTGCAGATCACCGAGGCGGGCCAGCTCCTGGCCTTCGGCGACTGGCAGCTGGACACCACCGCGCGCCACCTGATCGACCGCGAAGGCACCATCGCCTCGCTGAGCGGAGCGGAATACCGGCTGCTGCGCGTGTTCGTCGATCATCCGCAACGCGTACTCAACCGCGACCAGTTGCTCAACCTGACACAAGGCCGCGAAGCGGACATCTTCGAGCGCTCGGTCGACCTGCTGGTCAGCCGCCTGCGCCAACGCCTGAACGACGATGCGCGCGAGCCGGCCTATATCAAGACCGTGCGCAGCGAGGGTTACGTATTCTCGATGCCGGTGGAGATCAAGGAGGCGCGCCAGTGAACACGCGCCGCTGGCGCTGGCCACGCACGCTGGGAGCACGGCTGTTCCTGGTCCTGCTGGCGGGCATCATCGTCGCCCATCTGCTGTCGTTCGCGGTACTGTTCGCGGAACGCTATATTTCGGCGCGACAGGTGATGCTGGGCACGCTGGAAACAGACGTGGCCACATCGGTGGCCATCCTCGACCGCTTGCCCGCGGCGGAGCGGCCGCAATGGCTGCCGCGCGTGAATCGCGGCAACTACCAGTACATCCTGGGGCCGGGCTTGCCGGGCGTACCCGAAATGACCCAGCGCGGCAAGGACATCGCACAGCGCATCATGGATGCCAGCGGCGGCCGGTTTCCCGTGACCGTGCAATCGATTCCCGGCGACGGCAAGCGCGTGCAGGCCCACCTGACCCTGAGCGATGGCAGCCCGCTGACCATCGACGTGCATCCGCGCATGACGCCGATCGCACAGTGGCTGCCCTATGTGCTGGTACTGCAGTTACTGCTGCTGATCGTGTGCTGCTGGTTCGCCGTGCGGCTGGCCATCCGCCCGCTGGTGGCCCTGGCCGATGCCGCCGACACGCTCAACCCGAATGCGAAATCGCCGCCGCTCGACGAAAACGGACCGATCGAGCTGGCGCGCGCGGCGCGGGCCTTCAATGCCCTGAGCGACCGTATCGCGCAATTCGTCGCCGAGCGCGTGCAGATCCTGGCGGCCATCTCCCACGATTTGCAGACACCCATCACGCGGATGAAGCTGCGCGCCGAGATGGCCGAGGATTCCGAGGAGCGGCGCAAGATGATGAGCGACCTGGGCGAGATCCAGACACTGGTTCAGGAAGGGCTGGCGTACGCGCGCACCGCGGGCGGCGAGGGCGAGAAGGCGTCGCGGATCGACCTCGGCTCCCTGGTCGAGAGCCTGGTCTACGACTACCAGGACACCGGCAAGGCCGTGTCACTCGTGGAGAACGCCGGCGGAGCGCTCGTGACGCGGCCCAATACGCTGCGGCGCGTGCTGACCAACCTGGTCGACAACGCCATCAAGTACGGCGGCGGAGCCGCCGAGCTGAGCGTGCGCCGCGATCGGGACGTCGTGATCATCGCGGTGATGGACCGTGGCGGCGGCATCCCCGAAGACAAGCTGGAGGCCGTACTGCAGCCCTTTGTCAGGCTGGAGGCGTCGCGCAATCGCGAAACCGGCGGCACAGGGCTGGGCCTGGCCATCGCTCACCAGCTGGCCTTGGCCATGGGCGGCTCGCTGAAGCTGCGCAATCGCGAGGGCGGTGGCCTGGTGGCCGAGATCCGCATCGGCTGACCGCCCGCCCCTCCCCCTCCGGCCGGCGCGGTCCCGTCCTCGCCGCGCCTCCCATGGCCGCGCCGATTTCTGGCGCGGCCATGTCGTTTCAGCGCTCCTCCCGCGCACACGGCGCTCCGCCGTCTTCCCCGGTTCTCCTGACGCCGCGCCGCTTCTCCCCGCCTTTTTGTATGCCTTTGTATCGAGGCGTCGCACCGATACGTGGCCAGACACAAGGGCCCCGATCCTGCTACGGGCGCGATACGTGGGGCGCCTTAAATACGTTCCGTGGCAGCGCAACGCACAAGGGACAAAGCGAAAACGCTGCTTCGGCTTACCTGCCGGCAATCCAGGCCACGAACCACGCAACCGCATTCAATGCAAAGGAAAACCATCATGTCCAACAACTTCGCCAAGCGCCTCGTTCTCGCTGCCTCCCTCGTCGTCGCCGCCACCGCCGCCGCCACTGCCGCCGCCGGCGCACAGGCATCCGTCCTCGGTGCCCGCAACCCGTACGCGGATGGCGCCCGCGCCGCCCAGGATTCCCGCGACGTGTTCAGCGAGGGTGCCCGTGCCGTGCAGGACCAGCGCAGCCCGTACGTCGACGGCGCGCGCAACGTGAATGCCTACGGCGACGGCGCGCGCACCGTGGCGGGCATGGACCGCACCGGGGTATCGGCCGAACCGGCCCGCGCGGCCGACCCCTATCTCGATGGCGCCTACGCCTGAGCACGGGACGTCTCTCAACTCTCGGCAATCCGACGCTGAATACCTGTTGAACGCAAGAAGGAAAACACCATGACCCGCATTGAAAAAGTCCTCTATACCGGCAAGGTCCACATCACTTCCGGCGGCCGCGACGGCTCGGCGCGCAGCGACGACGGCAGGCTCGACATCGCGCTGTCTTCGCCTGGCAGCAAGGGGCACGGCACCAACCCGGAACAGCTGCTGGCCGCCGGCTGGTCCGCCTGCTTCATCGGTGCCATCGGACTGGCTGCAGGCAAGCAGAAGATCAAGCTGCCGGAAGACCTGTCGGTGGATGCGGAAGTGGACCTGGGCACGGCAGGTATCGAGTACCTCCTGCAGGCACGGCTGCGCGTACACCTCCCCGGCATCGAGCGCGAAGTGGCCCGGGCGCTGGTGGACTCCGCGCACCGCACCTGTCCGTACTCGAAGGCGCTGCACGGCAACATCCACATCGAGACCGTGCTGGTCTGATCCCTGTCCCCTGGTCCGGCATGCCGGACCAGGGGCATTCCCTCCGACGCCATTTTCTGCATTTTCTGCTGAGTCCTGAACCATGCGCCTTCTCATCCGCGCTCTTCTGGCGGCTTCCGGCATTGCCGCCATCTATACCTTCGGCACAGGTGCCGCCGCTGAGAGCCCCACGCTGGCCGAGCAGGCCCAGGCACCGGAATTCGCGAACATCGAGCACTGGCTGAACTCCGCGCCGCTGACGATGCAGCAGCTGCGCGGCAAGGTGGTGCTGGTCGAGTTCTGGACGTACGCGTGCGTCAACTGCGTCAACACCTTGCCGCACGTGAAGCAGTGGTACGAGAAGTACAAGGACCAGGGCCTGGTGGTGGTGGGCGTGCACACGCCCGAGTTCCCGTTCGAGAAATCGACGGCCAATGTGCAGGCCGCGCTCAAGCGCTTCGATATCCGCTATCCGGTGGCGCAGGACAATCGGTACGGGACCTGGTCGGCATACCGCAACCAGTACTGGCCCGCCACCTACCTGATCGATGCCAGCGGCCGCATCGTCTATCGGCACGATGGCGAGGGACGGTACCAGGAAACGGAAGCCGCGATCCAGAAGCTGCTGGCGGCGGGCAAGGCCGGGACGGCGCGCTAGCTTCCCGTTGATGGATACGCAGGACACCGGCATTCCGGCAACGCGGATGCCTTGCGCCGCCTTCGTCACGCTTGGCGATGATTGCCGCACGGCCCGGCCTGGCCGCGCCGCTTTGTATCTGCGTGTATGGCAGCCGCGCGTATCCATCGGGCGATACAAATCCCCCCGGGGCCCGACACATGGCGCTTGCGATGGCCTCCTAGACTCGTGCCCAGGTTGATCACACACACAGGAGCGAAATATGTCCGAGAACGTCAATATGCCTCGCCGGGGCTTTCTGGGCGCAGCGGCGGCGGCGCTGGCCGCGGCACAGCTTGGCCTGTCGCAGGCTGCCCGGGCCCAGGGCGGTCCGGCGCAAGCAAGGGCCCTGCCCTCGGTCGCGCCGGCCGCCCAGGCGGCCTTCGCACCGATCAAGCATATCCACGCCGGGGTGCTCAACGTCGGCTATGCCGAGGCCGGCCCGGCCGACGGGCCCGTGGCGCTGCTGCTGCACGGCTGGCCCTATGACATCCACAGCTTTGCCGAGGTCGCGCCCCGCTTGGCGGCGCGCGGCTATCGAGTGATCGTTCCCTACCTGCGCGGCTATGGATCGACGACCTTCCTGTCCGCCGACACCATGCGCAACGGCCAGCCATCGGCCATCGCCGCGGACATGATTGCGCTGATGGACGCGCTCCATATCCAGGATGCCGTGGTGGCCGGCTTCGACTGGGGCGCGCGCACCGCCGACATCATGGCCGCCTTGTGGCCGGAGCGCTGCAGGGGGCTGGTCTCCGTGAGCGGCTACCTGATCGGCAGCCAGGCCGCCGGCAAGCAGCCGCTGCCGCCCGAAGCCGAGCTCCAGTGGTGGTACCAGTTCTACTTCGCCACGGAGCGCGGCCGCGCCGGCTACCAGAAGTACACGCACCAGTTCGCCAGGCTGATCTGGCAACTGGCGTCGCCGGCATGGAAGTTCGACGATGCCACGTTCGAGCGCAGCGCGGCCGCCTTCGACAATCCCGACCACGTGGACATCACCGTGCACAACTACCGCTGGCGGCAGGGGCTGGTCAGCGGGGAAGCCAGGTTCGACGAGATCGAAAAGCGGCTCGCCAGCGCGCCCGTCATCGGTGTGCCCACCATCACCATGGAAGGCGACGCCAATGGCGCGCCGCACCCCGTGCCCAGTGCCTACGCCAGCAAGTTCGCCGGATGGTACGAACATCGGGACCTGCGCGGCGGGATCGGCCACAACCTTCCGCAGGAAGCCCCCGCGGCGTTTGCGCAGGCGGTGCTCGATGTCGACGGGCACTGAGGCATCCGGGAGGCAGGCGCTGAACAGATTGCTGGTCCTGCTTGCCATGGCACTCCCGGCGCTCGCATCGGAACTCGGCGGCCAGGCTCACCGATGCGCCTGGCATGGCCTGCCGCGCCAGATGCGCGCGGATAGGGAGGACAAGACGGAGCGGAAGCCAGGATGATCGGCCGCCCCGGTCGTGACCCGCTCGGCGCGCGGACGCCGCTCCAGCGATGCCGGACTCACGCCCCGGCGCGACCGGGCGACAGCGTGTAGCATCTCGACACTTTGTGTCAGGACCGGGGCCGCGGCGGGTCCATGCGCGGACCGGCCCACTCATCCGGATTTCCCAAGAAGGAGACGCTTGTCCATGCCGATTCCCCGATCGCTTGCCTGCCTGTGCGGTGCCGTCGAACTGCGCCTGGACGGCCAGCCGGCCGCGCGCGCGAACTGCCATTGCGGCACCTGCCGCGACTTCTACGGGACGCCGATGCTGGCGGCCACGGCCTGGCAGGCCGACGATGTCAGCCTGGTGCGCGGCGCGCTGGCGCACTTCGCGCATCCGCACAAGCGGCTGTCGCGGGCCTTCTGCGCGGCCTGCGGCGAGACGCTGTACGGCACCAACCGCCTGGGCATGCGCGTGCTGCCCAACGCGCTGCTGGCACGCGCCGCCGGCGGCGGGCTGCCGCCGGCGCTGCAGCCGGCCATGCACCTGTTCTATCGCGAGCGCGTCATCGAGGTGGAAGACGCCCTGCCGAAGTACCTCGATGGCTGGGATGGGCCCCTGTACGAGCGGTCCGCGTCGGATGCGCAGGGCACGGCTTGAGCCTGGCCGGACGGCGCACGGAGCGTAGCGCCGCTCGCGCGGATGGCCGGTGACGGGACGGGGACGGTGAGCTTCAGGTGCCGCCGGCGGTCCCGCTCGCCTCGGCCGGCGCACCGAAGCGCCAGGAGAGCCGCCGCGCGGCCTGCCGCAGCAGGTCCGCGGTAGCGCTGCCGGTATCGCTGTCGAAGCTGCCGGTGCTGCCCATCACGGCGATCACCAGCGCCAGGCTGCCGGTATGGTCGAACACCGGCGCGGCCAGCGTATCGATGCCGGGCACGGGCCGGCCCTGGGCGTTGTCGATGTGGCCGGCCCGGATACGCGCGAGGCGCTGCGGGTAGTCGGCCGGCGGCGTGCCGCCGGCCATGCGCAGGCTGTCCTGGCCGAGCCGCGCGGCCAGCGCCTCGGGCGGCAGCCAGGCCGCCCAGACACGGCCGATCGCGGTATTGACCAGCGACATCACAGTGCCCACGCGCAGGCTGACGTGCTGCGGCCGCGCGGCCTCCTCCAGCCGCACCACGGTCGGGCCCAGCGGCCCGAGCACGGCCATCGCCACGCTCAGGCCGGTGGCGCCGGCCAGCTCGATCACCTCGGGCTCGGCCTCGCGTGCCGGCGACAGACGCTGCAGCGCGATCAGGCCCAGTTCGAGGCTGAGCGGACCGGCCATGAAGTCTCCGCCAGCGTCGCGCGCCAGCAGGCCGGTCTTCTGCAGGCTGACCAGGTGGGGGAAGGCCTTGGCCGGCGCCATGCCGGCTGCGCGCGCCAGCTCGGACAAGGGCAGCGGGCGCCCGGCGGCGACCAGCGCGGCGAGCAGCTGGCCGGTGTTGTCCAGCGACTGGATGCCGCGTTGCGGCCTGCCGCCGTCGCTCGCGCCGCCGTCGTTGGCGTCGTTGGCGTCGTCTGCGGCGGCGCCGTTGTCGGGGCTGTTGCGGGTGCGGCTCATGCTGCCTCCGCCGGGATCTGCGCGCCGATGTCCGCGGCGGTGGCCAGCAGCGCCCGCGCGACCGGGCCCTGCCAGTCGACGTCGATGGAGCCGCTCGGGCCGATCGCGGTCAGCACCAGGCGCAATTGCCCGCCGGTATCGCGCACCGGCACGGCGAGGCTGCTGACGCCCGGGCTGGGGGCGTCGACCGCGCGCTCGATGCCGCGCGCGCGGATGGCATCGAGCGCCGCATCGAAGCCGGCCGCGGCGGCGGCGCCGCTCTGCTGGTGGGCCCAGGCGGCATGCCAGCGGGTCTCGGGCAGGAAGGCGCAGAACACGCGCCCGGTGGCGGTGGCGGGCAGCGACATCAGCGTGCCCACGTGCAGGTTGACGTGCAGCGGCGTGCCGGCGTGCGCGTAGCGCACGATGGTGGGCCCGCGCGGCGACACGCTGCTGATCGCCACGTTGAAGCGGATCGCCTCGGCCAGCGCATCGACGCGCGGCACCGCCGCGCGATAGGCGGGATCGTGGTCGAGCCGCAGCATGCCCAGCCGCAGCGCCAGCGGTCCCGGCTCGTAGCGGCCGGACAGGTGGTCGCGCTTGATCAGGCCCAGGCGCGTCAGGCTGACCAGGTAAGTGTGGGCCTGGGCCGGCGTCACCTGGGTTTGCGCGGCCAGCTCGGCCAGCGCCAGCGGGCGGCGCGCGTCGGCCAGCGCGCGCAGGAAGCGCCCGCCTACCTCCACGCTCTGGATGCCGCGCTGGGCCTTGTCGGCTGCCGCGGTGCTCGCTTGCGCTGCTGTGCTCATGCTGCTCCCGTTCGAAAGCCCAGATGGTAATCGATGCGATGGTCGCGCCGCCGGTGAGCGGGGCGCCTTGCGCGCCGGGCAGCCGGCGCTCTCGGGGTTTTCCCTGGGTTCTGGCCTCCTGGCTGTCCTCCTCTTCATTTTAGTCAGAGACAACACAATTTGTTATTGACTAAAAATGAGGGCTTTCCTAAGATGCCTCTACCCCGATACCGGCGCCATCGCGGCGCCAAGATCCAAGACCAATACGGGGCGAGACAGTCCCCCGCGCGCAGCCGGCCCGCCCGCCGCCCGCCACGCTGTCCGCCTCGATCCAACCCCCCTAGAGAGAGGCAAGCATGGCAAAAGCATTCGCGTCCCAGGCCGACCTGGAAGCCAAGAAAGTCACCTTCACCCAGCTCTCGGAGAACGCCTACGCCTACACCGCCGAAGGCGACCCCAATTCCGGTGTGATCATCGGCGACGACGGCGTGCTGATCGTCGACACCACGGCCACGCCCGCGATGGCGCAGGACCTGATCGCCAGGATCCGCTCGGTCACCGACAAGCCGATCAAGTACGTGGTGCTGTCGCACTACCACGCGGTGCGCGTGCTGGGCGCCTCGGCCTATTTCGCCGAGGGCGCGCAGCAGGTGATCGCCAGCCGCGGCACCTACGAGATGATCGTGGAGCGCGGCGAGGCCGACATGAAGTCGGAGATCGAACGTTTCCCGCGCCTGTTCGCCGGCGTCGAGACGGTGCCGGGCCTGACCTGGCCCACGCTGGTGTTCGAGAAGGAGATGACGCTGTTCCTCGGCAAGCTGGAAGTGCGCATCGCCCACCTGGGCTCGGGCCATACCAAGGGCGATACCGTGGTCTGGCTGCCGTCGCAGAAGGTGCTGTTCTCCGGCGACCTGGTGGAGTACGACGCCGCCTGCTATTGCGGCGACGCGCAGCTCGCCGAATGGCCGGCCACGCTGGACGCGCTGGCCGCGCTGCAGCCCGAGAAGCTGGTGCCCGGCCGCGGCCCGGCGCTGACCACGCCGGCAGAAGTGGCCAAGGGCATCGCCTACACCAAGGACTTCGTCACCACGCTGTACCAGGCCGGCAAGGAAGCGGTGGCCGAGCGTCTCGACCTGAAGGGCGCGATGGCGCATACGCGCAAGTCGATGGACCCGAAGTTCGCCCAGGTCTTCATCTACGAGCACTGCCTGCCCTTCGACGTGTCGCGCGCCTATGACGAGGCCAGCGGCATCGGCCACCCGCGCATCTGGACCGCCGAGCGCGACAAGGAAATGTGGGCCGCGCTGCAGGACTGAGGCAGCGACGCGACGCAGGGACAGCCGAGAAGAATGTGGACGGAGACAGCAGCATGAGCATCGATTACCAGCACCTGACGTTCGACTACCAGCCGTGCGCCGAGCAGCGCGCGCCGCGGGAGACCGGCGCGGCAGGCACCATCCATCCGGTCGCCGTGGTGGGCGCCGGCCCGGTCGGGCTGGCCACCGCCATCGACCTGGCGCGCCAGGGCGTGCCGGTCGTGCTGGTCGACGACGATTGCACGCTGTCGAGCGGCTCGCGCGCGATCTGCTTCGCCAAGCGCACGCTGGACATCTTCGACCGGCTCGGCTGCGGCGAGCGCATCACCGACAAGGGCGTGCGCTGGAACCTGGGCAAGGTGTTCCTGCGCGACGAGCAGGTCTATGCCTTCGACCTGCTGCCGGAGGAGGGCCATCGCCGGCCCGCCTTCATCAACCTGCAGCAGTACTACCTGGAAGGCTACCTGGTGGAGTGTGCGCAGCAACTGCCCAACCTGGAGATCCGCTGGAAGCACAAGGTGGCCGGTATCGAGCAGCACGCGCAGGGCACCCCCGACGCGCACGTGGTGCTGACGGTGGAGACGCCCGACGGCAGCTACCCGCTGGCCGCGCGCTACGTGGTGGCGGCCGATGGCTCGCGCAGCCCGGTGCGCAAGCTGATGGGGCTGGACAGCAAGGGCCGCACCTTCAAGGACCGCTTCCTGATCGCCGACGTCAAGATGGAGGCCGGCTTTCCCAGTGAGCGCTGGTTCTGGTTCGACCCGCCTTTCCATCCCAACCAGTCGGTGCTGCTGCACCGCCAGCCGGACAATGTCTGGCGCATCGACTTCCAGCTCGGCTGGGATGCCGATCCGGTGCTGGAGAAGGCGCCGGAGCGCGTGATCCCGCGCGTGCGAGCGTTGCTCGGCCCGGACGCGAAGTTCGAGCTGGAGTGGGTCAGCGTCTACACCTTCTCCTGCCTGCGCATGGACAGCTTCCGCCACGGCCACGTGCTGTTCGCCGGCGATTCGGCGCACGGGGTCTCGCCGTTCGGCGCGCGCGGCGCCAACAGCGGCGTGCAGGATGCCGAGAACCTGGCCTGGAAGCTGGCCTACGTGCTGGACGGGCGCGCCCCGGACAGCCTGCTGGACAGCTATGCCAGCGAGCGCGAGTACGCCGCTGACGAGAACATCCGCAATTCCACCCGTTCCACCGATTTCATCACGCCCAAGAGCCCCGTCAGCCGGTTGTTCCGCGACGCGGTGCTGACGCTGGCCAAGCGGCATGCCTTCGCGCGGCAACTGGTCAACAGCGGCCGCTTGTCGGTGCCGGCCGTGCTGCACGGCTCGCCGCTGAACACGCCCGATGGCGACGCCTTCGCCGGCGCCATGGTGCCGGGCGCGGCCTGCGTCGACGCGCCGGTGGCCGGCGCGCGCGGCGAGTCATGGCTGCTGGGCAGCCTGGGCGATGCCTTCACGCTGCTGGCGTTCGGCGCGCCGGAGCGTTTCGACGCCGGCACGCTGCGCGCGCTGCGGTCCCTGCCGCTGAAGCCGGTCTTCGTCACCGGCGCGGGCGCCGTGGCGCAGGCCGGCACGCCGGCCTGGCCGGACGCGACCGTGCTGGCGGACCTCCAGGGCCTGGCGGCGCAACGCTACGACGCCCAGCCGGGCACGGTCTACCTGATCCGCCCGGACCAGCATGTGTGCGCGCGCTGGCGCCATGCCGACGCGGCGGCGGTCGCGGCCGCGCTGCGCCGGGCGACCGGGCAGGCGGGCCAGGCGGGCCAGGCGGGCCAGGCGGGCCAGGCAGGGCAGGGTGCCGCCGGCCCCGCCGGGTCAGGTGCGGCGGCCGCGCTCGCCGCGGCCTGAGCGTCCCGTTCCGGCCCGCGCAGCCGATCCGGCCCGCCGCCTGCGCGGCGGCCGTGGCGGCGCGCGTCCCGCGCCGGGCCGCTGGCGAGAGGACGCCAGTACGACAGGGCACTACCGAGCATCCCGAGCATCCCGAGTACCACCAAGTACCACCAAGTACCACCGAGCGAGACATCCAGATGGCAGTCCATACCCACCCCAACCTGAGCCGCCCCGACGACTTCTACGAAGCGCTGATCGAGATGCACCGCGATCTCGACGAGGCGCAGAGCCAGGCGGCCAATGCGCAGCTGATCCTGCTGCTGGCCAACCATATCGGCGACCATGCCGTGCTGCTGGATGCGATGCGGCTGGCGCGCGAGGGTGTGCTGTCGCAGCGCACCTGAAGCGGCCTGAAGCGGCCTGAAACCGCCTGAAACCGCCCGAGGCCACGTGAAGCCGTCGCGCGCCGGCGCCAGCGCCGGCCAGGCCACGACCCGGCGGCCGCGCCAGCGGCATGCCAGCCGGCCACGGCAGCGCGCCGCGGCCGGCCGTCCCGCCCAGACGCAACAGACGTAGGCGGAAGCGCCCCCCGCAGCGGGGGGCAGCCCCCAACCGGAGACTTACCATGACGCAATCCCATGCCGGGGCGCTCGCGCCCCAGGCCCCCGCCTTGCCCGATGAAGACGCGCTCTACCGCAAGGTGTGGCTGCGCATCATCCCCTTCCTCTTCGTCTGCTACGTGGTGTCCTTCCTGGACCGCATCAACATCGGCTTCGCCCAGTTGCAGATGAAGCACGACCTCGGCTTCAGCGACGCGATGTACGGCCTCGGCGCCGCGGTCTTCTATGTCGGCTACGTGCTGTGCGAGGTGCCCAGCAACCTGCTGCTGGCACGCTTCGGCGCGCGCCGCACCTTCACCCGCATCATGCTGCTGTGGGGGCTGGCCTCGGTCGGCATGATGCTGGTCTCGACGCCGGCGCATTTCTACGCGCTGCGCTTCCTGCTGGGCGTGTTCGAGGCCGGCTTCTTCCCCGGCATCGTGCTCTACCTGACCTACTGGTTCCCGGCGCGCCGCCGCGCCGCGGTGATGGCCATCTTCTTCGCCGGGGTGGCGGTGGCGGGCGTGCTGGGCGGGCTGCTGTCCGGCTGGATCATGCGCGACTTCGCCGGCGTGCTCGGCCTCTACGGCTGGCAGTGGATGTTCGCGCTCGAAGGCGCGCCGGCGGTGCTGCTCGGCCTGGCCGCGGCGTACTACCTGGTCGACGGGCCCGCGCAGGCCGGCTGGCTGTCGGAGCCGGAGAAGCGCTTCCTGGTGGCGCAGCGCGAGGATGGCGCCCACGCCGCCCACGCCCACTCGCTGCGCGCGCTGCGCCACGCGCTGGCCAATCCGCGCGTCTACCTGTTTGCCTTCATCTACTTCGCGCTGACCTGCGGTTCGCTGACGCTGAGCTTCTGGATGCCGCTGATGATCCGCGACTTCGGCATCCAGGACGTGGTCTCGGTGAGCCTCTATTCGGTGGTGCCGAACGCGGTCGGCGCCGTCGGGCTGTTCGTGATCGCGCGCCATTCCGACCGGCGCGCCGAACGCCACCGCCATTTCCTGGCCTGCACCGCCGGCGGGGCGCTGGCCCTGGCCGCGCTGACGCTGCACCTGCCCAGCTTCGGCGCCATGCTGGCGCTGCTGTCGCTGGCGTGCGTGCTGATCTTCGCCGCGCTGCCGATCTTCTGGTCGCTGCCGCCGAGCCACCTGCCGGCCGGCACGGCGGCCGCCGGCATCGCCTTCATCAGCAGCATCGGCATCACCAGCGGCATCGTCAGCCCGTGGGTGATCGGCCAGATCAAGACACACACCGGCAGCATGGACAACGCGCTCTACCTGCTGTCCGCGCTGCTGCTGGCCAGCGGCCTGGCGATGTGGCTGGGTGTGCCGCGCGACGCAGCACGCCGCTGAGCGGCAAGCCGCGCGCAGCGAGGCGGCGTGCTCAGGCCACGCGCGGCGCCGCGCCGGCAGCCAGCATGCCCGGCTCGGCCATCGGCGGCAGGGTGATGACGAAGCGCGCGCCGCCGCTGTCGCTGCTGTCCAGCGTCACCTGGCCGCCATGCAGCAGGACGATGCGGCGCACGATGGCCAGCCCCAGGCCGAAGCCGCCGGTGTGGCGGTTGCGGCTGGCATCGGGACGGTGGAAGGGTTCGAAGATGCGCTCGCGCTCCTCGGGCGGCACCCCGGGCCCGTCATCCTCGACGCACAGGCGCAGCGAGCCGCCGGCGTCGGTCTCGGCATGCAGGCGGATGGCGCTGCGCGCATAGCGGGTGGCGTTGCGGCAAAGATTGAGCAGGGCGCGCGCCACCAGGCGCGGGTCGCACACATGGTGGCCGACGGGGCCGCCGGTACCCGCGTTGAGCGTGAGCTGCTGGTCGGCCACGTCATTGGCGACGCTGGCCACCACGCTGTCGATCAGCTCGCTGACCGACACGCGCATCAGCAGCATCGGCGTCGCCCCCTGCTCGAGCTGCCCCAGCGTCAGCAGTTCCGTCACCAGTTCGTCGAGTTCGCGCACGTCCTTGCGCAGGTCGTCCAGGCGCAGCGCCTGGCGCGCCTCGGCCTGGGCGCCGCCGCCGCCGGACTGCAGCAGCGCGATGCCGAACTCCAGCCGGGCGATCGGTGTCTTCAGCTCGTGCGAGATGCCGTGCATCATCTCGCGCTGGTGCACGATCGAGGCCTCGATGCGCTCGGCCATCTCGTTGAACTGCTGGGCCAGCTCGGTGATGTTGGAGCGCCGGGACAGTTTCGCGCGCGTGGACAGCTGGCCGGCGCCGAAGTCGCGCGCAGCCTGCTGCAGGCGCGCCAGGTCGCGCCAGTGGTACCAGACCCAGGTCACGATCGACAGCAGCGTGGCCAGCGCGATCAACGAATAGCCGACCACCGAGATCCTGAGGTCGTTGTTGGAATCGACCGTCGCCGCATGCAGGATCGAGCCGTCGTGCAGGGGCACGTAGTAGTGCTGGCCGTCGCGGCTCAGCACCAGCTTGCCGTCGTGCAGGTCACGCTGCTGGCTGGCGTCGAGGCGGGCGATGTCGGTCGCTCTGGCCATGTCGAAGCGCTCCAGTGCGTGTGCCTGCAGATAGCGCAGCCCCTCGTCCCGGCGGGCGCCGGGGAACTGGTCCAGGTAGTGCTGCAGCGCGAAGACGTAGCCCTTGCGGTTCTCCCGCTCGGCGGCGGTGATGATGTCGTGGAACAGGGGGATGAAGGTCTTGTTGATGCCGATCACCGCGGCGGCCGCGGCGAGCATCACCAGCAGGTAGAGCTTGAGCAGGGAGCGGACCATTCATTCCTCCCAGGCCGAGGGGCTGAACAGGTAGCCGCGCCCCCAGATGGTCTTGAGCTTCTGCGGCTCTGGCGCCGCGTCTTCGAAGCGGCGGCGCAGCCGCGAGATGCCGGAATCCACGGTGCGGTCGATGCCGTCGAACTCGATGCCGCGCAGCTGCTTGAGGATGTCGTCGCGGCTGAGCACCTTGCCGGCGGCACGCGCCAGGATCAGCAGCAGGTTGAACTCCGCCGTCTTCAGGTCGACGGGCTGGCCGCGCCAGACCACGCGCCGGTTGGGTGGCGAGATCACCAAGGAGCCGAACACCAGGTCGTCGTCGGCCGAGGCGTGCGCTGCCGCGCCGCCCTGGGCGGCGGCGCGGCGCAGCAGGGCGCGGGCGCGCGCCACCAGCAGGCGCGGCTCGATCGGCTTGACCACGTAGTCGTCGGCGCCGAGCTCCAGCCCCGCGACCTGGTCGTAGGTGTCCACGCGCGCGGTCAGGATCAGCACCGGCACCCGCGAGAAGGCGCGGATGCCGCGGCACACTTCCATGCCGTCCAGGTGCGGCAGCATCAGGTCGAGGATGACGAGATCGGGCTGGAGCCGGCGCACCGCGTCCACCGCGATGTCGCCGCGGCGTACCACCTGGACGGAGAACTCGTAGTTGCCCAGGTACTCGCTGACCAGTTGGGCGAGGCGGTCGTCGTCCTCGATCAACAGAACCTGATGCTTGGCCATCGCCTCGTTCATGGCGGATCCTCGGGGGTACGGAAAGTGCCGATTCTAGCTGTCCTGGCGGTGCGGCCGGCTGGCGGCGACGCTTGCGGACAAATTGGCACAATTGGACAAGATTTCGCGAGGAATCAGGACAGACTTCGCGCCCCGGCCTCTCTAATCTGCCGACTTCGATCACCAATCGGAGGATGTGTGGACGTCGAGAGCAAAAGCCAAAGTGCGCGCCGCAGGGCGCGCCGCATGCCGCCAGCGCTGGCGGCCTTTGTCGTGGCCGGGCTGGCCGGGCCCGCGCAGGCCGAGATCACCTATACCGTGGGCGCCGCCGCCGGCGCCGGCCCGCGCTACATCGGCAGCAACCAATACCGCGCGCTGGGCGCGCCGCTGTTCCGTGCCGACTTCGGCAACGGCGCCTTCATCGACCTGCTGCAAGGCGCGGGCTACACCTACAAGTTCGCCAACGGCATGTTCGTCACCGGTGCCTTCGGCTATGCCACGGGGCGCAGCGACCGCAACCGCACCGACCTGGCCGGCTCGGACCACCTCAAGGGCATGGGCAAGGTCCAGGGCTCGCTGATGAGCTCCTTCCAGGTCGGCGTGCCGGTCTATGGCGGCGCCGTCGCCAGCCTGACGCTGGACGTGCCGCTGACGCACCGCGAGCGCGGCCTCAGCGGCCATCTCGACCTGGCCGTGCCGCTGTACCAGCGCGGCATGCATACGCTGACCCTGACGCCGGGCATCCACTTCGGCTCGCGCCGCTACACCCAGACCTTCTTCGGCGTCACCGATGTCCAGTCGGCCGCCAGTGGTTTCCGCCCCTACTCGACCAAGGCGGGCATCGACAGCGCCAGCCTGTCGCTGGCGTGGAACGTCGAACTGTCGCGCGCCTGGTCGGTGCGCACGCTGGTGACGGTGAGCCGGCTGCTGGGCGACGCGGGCGACAGTCCCATCGTGCAGAGCAGGCAGCAGGTGTTCGGCATGACGTCGCTCAACTACACCTTCTAGGAGGGCATCATGATGTGGAACTGGCACGCCAGCGGGCAGCAGATCGGAGGCGGTGCCGCGGGCTCCCGCACGCAGGGCGAGGTCGGATGCCTGCTGCTGACCGGCGCCACCGGCTTCATCGGTGGCAACGTGCTGGTGGCCGCGGTCAATGCCGGATTGAGCAGCCGCCTGCTGTGCCTGGTGCGCGCGGGCAGCGCCGCCGAGGCGCTCGGGCGGCTGCGCGCCAACGCCCGGCAGTGCGGGCTGCCGCCCAGCCGCACCGCCTGGCTCGGCGAAGAGAACATCCTGCTGGGCGAACTGGGCACGCCGTTCACGCTGGCGCAGCAGGCCCGGCTGGCGCGTGTCACGCACCTGATCAACTGCGCGGCGATGGCCTCGTTCTCGGCCGATGAACGCGTGACGCGGGTCAACGTGGAAGATACGCTGCGCTTCGCCTCGCACTTCGCCGGCAGCGCCGCGCTGCGCCGCTTCATCCATGTGGGCACGGCCATGGCCTGCGGCACGCGACGCGGCGCGCGCGTGGCCGAGACGGTGATCGAAGAAGGCCGCGCAGGGCACGGCGAAAGCGCGCACGGCGCGCAGGACGGGACCGGCATGGAAGCCGCACCCGGCGCGCCGCACGACGCCGGCGGCCACCTGGTGCCCTACACGCGTAGCAAGCAGGAGGTGGAGCAGCTGCTGCGGCAGCGCTACCCGTCGCTGCCGCTGGTGGTGGCCCGCCCGTCCATCGTGGTGGGCCACACCGTGCTGGGCACGCAGCCTTCGGCCAGCATCTTTTGGCTGTTCCGCATCATCCACCGGACCCGCCGCTATACCGTGCGGCCGCAGACGCGGCTGGACGTGATCGCCGGGGACGACTGCGCGCAGGCGCTGCTGCGCCTCGCCCTCAAGCCCGAACTGCGCTTCCGCGCCTATCACCTGTCGGCCGGCGCGGCGGCGCCGACCATCGCTCAGGTCCTGGCGGCCATGGACGATTGCGCACGCACCGAAGAGGCCCTGCCTTACCGTGCCTGCGCGCCGGACGAACTGCCGGCGCTGGCGCGCGACGTGGCACGCGCCGAAGGCCTCGGCAACCGCCGCCTGATCGAGCGGGCGCTGCGCCTCTACGCAGGCTTCGCCGAACTGGGCTATGTCTTCGACAACCAGCGGCTGCGCGACGAGATCGGCTTCGAGCCCTTGCCCATCACCGACTATGTGAGCGAGTGCATGCGTACCTCGCACGGGGTCGGGCTGCTCGAACAGATGAGCTGGGATTTCAAGGCCTGAGGCGGCTCGCCGGACGGCCGGCACGCCGGCGCGGGCCTGAGGATGGCGCGCTGCCGCTCAGTCGGCCGCGCCCCCATACCCCAGCTCCCGGCTGACCGCCAAGGCTTCCTCGCGCAGTGCCAGCGCGATCGGCCCGTCCAGTGCCGGGTCGAAGCCGCCGGTCGCGCCCAGCGCGGCCATGACCGCGCACAGGCGGCCGTGGCAGTCGAACACCGGTGCCGCCACGGCGCTGATGCCCTTCAGGTTGGTGTCGCGCACCGCGGCACAGCCGCCGGCACGCACGGTCTCGCGCAGCCGCCCGATGGGGTCGCGCGGGTCGAGCTGGGCCCGTTGCTCCGGCGTGGCCTGCGCCAGTTCCTCCGCTGCCAGCCCTTGCACGCGCGCGGCGTCGAGCAGGCCCAGGAAGACCCTGCCGGTAGCCGACCACAGCAGCGGCAGCACCGAGCCGACCCGCACGTTCACCGTGACCGGCAAGCCCGGCTCCTCGAAGCGCACGATGGTCGGGCCCTTGTTGCCCATCACAGCCACGAAGCAGGTCACTTCCAGGCGCTCGCGCAGGCGTACCAGCGAGGCTTCGGCCGCGCGGATCGGATCGGCCTGGCGCATCGCCGCCAGCCCTATCTGCAGCGCTTCCAGCCCCAGCCGGTAGAGCTGGCTGCCGGCCTGCTGCACCACCAGGCCTTCTTCGACCAGGCTGACCAGGTAGCGATGCACCTTGGCCGGACTCTCGTCGACCTGCGCCGCCAGCGCGGTCAGGCTGGCCTGCCCGCCCAGGCGCGCCAGCGCCTTCAGCACGGCCATGCCGGTGGCGGCCGATTGCACGCGCTGGCGGCGCTCGCGCGGCCGCGCCGGCGGCTCGGGCTCGGACGGGGCAGGGAGGCTGGCGGACGGCGGGGCGCGATGCGGAGCGCGGGGCATGGATTCCTCGGGCGGGTGGGGCAATGGCGGGCGGGCTCCGGTGCGGGGCCCAGGTAAACCCCGAAGTTAACCTGTGGCATCAAATTACGCAATGCGTATATGATTTACGCAAACGAGCCAGCAGACAGACAAAGCAACGAGCCGGGCGGCAAGTCGACCGCCGGCCACCAAAGGAAAGACAGGAGACACCATGAACAAGACCCGCGGCCGCCTTGCCGGCCTGCTGACCCTTTCCCTGTTCGGCGTGCTGCCGCCGGCCCAGGCCGACGGCAACCGCGCCGATGCTTATCCCGCCAAGCCCATCCGCTGGGTGGTGCCCTATGCCGCCGGCGGCGGGTCGGATTTCCTGGCGCGCACCATCGGCCAGGGCCTGGCGACGCGCGTCGGCAAGCCGGTGCTGGTGGACAACAAGCCGGGCGGCAATACCGCCATCGGCGCGGCCGAGACGGCGCACGCGCCGGCCGACGGCTACACCGTGCTGTCGGCCGACAACGGCACCCTGGTGTTCAACCCGGCGCTGTACAAGACGCTCAGCTACAACCCGGGCAAGGATTTCGCGCCGGTCACGCTGATGGGCCGCTTCCCGATGATCCTGGTGGTGGGGCCGGCCTCGCCCGCCAGGACCGTGCAGGATTTCATCGCCCAGGCCAAGGCGAGTCCCGCCGGCGTGAACTACGGCTCGGCCGGGGCCGGCAGCCCGCATCACCTCGCCATGGAACTGCTGAAGGTGGAGGCCGGCCTGAACATGACCCACGCGCCTTACCGCGGCGCGGCGCCGGCGCTGTCCGACGTGGCCGCGGGCCAGATCCCGGCCATGATGGTCGATTACGCGGCCGGCGCGGCCTTCATCAAGGCCGGCAAGGTGAGGCCGCTGGCGGTGGCCAACGCCGTGCGGCTGCCGCAGCTGCCCGAGGTGCCGACCTTTGCCGAGGCAGGCTATCGCAAGGTGGAGGCGGCGGCGCTGGTCGGCATGGTGGTGCCTGCGGCCACGCCTCCCGAGGTGGTGGCGGTGCTCAACCGCCAGGTGGTGGCCGCCATCAGGGAGCCCGGCGTGCACCAGAAGCTGGTCGACTTCGGCGTCGAGCCGGTGGGGAACAGCCCGGCCGAGTATGCCGACATGCTGCGCGCCGAAACCGCGCGCTGGCACAAGCTGATCCGCGATCTCAAGATCACGCTCGACTGAAGCCACCGCATCGACCGCATCGACCGCATCGACCGCATCGAACGGGCCGCGTATGCGCGGCCCGCGTCCCTTCCCGCAGGAGCCAAGCCATGTCCGACGCCACCGCCACGCCACCGAGCGGGGGTTGCCCCTTCCACGCCGCACCGCCTGCCGCGGGCGCTTGCCCGGCCGGTGCGCCCGAAGCGGTCAGCGCGCAGGCGGCCGCCTTCGATCCCTTCTCCGACGCCTACCAGCAGGACCCGCCCGAGTATGTACGCTGGGCGCGCGAGCAGGAGCCGGTGTTCTACAGTCCGCGCCTGGGCTACTGGGTGGTGGCCCGCTACGACGACATCAAGGCGGTCTTCCGCGACAACCTGACCTTCAGCCCCGCGATCGCGCTGGAGAAGATCACGCCGACCGGGCCCGAGGCCAATGCGGTGCTGGCGTCCTATGGCTATGCGATGAACCGCACGCTGGTCAACGAGGACGAGCCCGCCCACATGCCGCGCCGGCGCGCGCTGATGGAGCCCTTCACGCCGGAGGCGCTGCAGCATCACGAGCCGATGGTGCGCCAGCTGGTGCGCGACTACGTCGACCGCTTCATCGACGACGGCCGCGCCGACCTGGTCGACCAGTTGCTGTGGGAGGTACCGCTGACGGTCGCCCTGCATTTCCTCGGCGTGCCCGAGGAGGACATGGACACGCTGCGGCGCTACTCGATCGCGCATACCGTCAATACCTGGGGCCGCCCGCGCTCCGAGGAGCAGGTGGCGGTGGCGCATGCGGTGGGCAACTTCTGGCAGCTCGCCGGCCGCATCCTCGACAAGATGCGGCAGGATCCCGACGCGCCCGGCTGGATGCAATACGGCATCCGCAAGCAGCGGGAACTGCCGGACGTCGTGACCGATTCCTACCTGCATTCAATGATGATGGCGGGCATCGTCGCTGCCCACGAGACCACCGCCAATGCCGCCGCCAATGCCATCAAGCTGCTGCTGCAGCATCCCGACGCCTGGCGCGAGCTGTGCGCCGATCCGGGCCTGATCCCCAACGCGGTCGAAGAATGCCTGCGCCACAACGGCTCGGTGGCGGCCTGGCGCCGCGTGGTCACGCGCGACACCGTGGTCGGCGGCGTGCCGCTCGCGGCCGGCGCCAAGCTGCTGATCGTCACCTCGTCGGCCAACCACGATCCGGCGCATTTCGAGGATGCCGACCTGTTCGACATCCGCCGCGACAATGCCGTCGATCACCTGACCTTCGGCTACGGCTCGCACCAGTGCATGGGCAAGAACCTGGCGCGCATGGAGCTCCAGGTCATCCTGCAGGAACTGACCCGGCGCCTGCCGCACCTGCGCCTGCCGGCACAGCGCTTCACCTATGTGCCGAACACCTCTTTCCGCGGTCCGGAGCACCTGTGGGTGGAATGGGACCCGGCCGCCAATCCCGAGCGCGCCCGCCCCGCCTTGCGCGACGCGCAGGCGCCGGTGCGCGTCGGCGAGCCGGTGCGCCATGCGGCCGGCCGCGCGATGGTGGTGGAGAGCGTGGCAGCCGCGGCGCAGGGCGTGCTGCGGCTGCGCCTGCGCCCGGCCGATGGGCGCGCGCTGCCGCGCTGGTCGCCCGGCGCGCATATCGACGTGGATTGCGGCGGCACCGGCCTGTCGCGCCAGTACTCGCTGTGCGGCGATCCGTCCGACCCGGGCGTGCTGGAGATCGCCGTGCTGAAGGAGGAGGCCGGGCGCGGCGGCTCGCGCTGGCTCCATGAAAACGTCCGGGCCGGCGCGCGCCTGACCATCCGCGGCCCGCGCAATCATTTCCGCTTCGACGAGGGCTGCCGGCGCGCGGTGCTGGTCGCCGGCGGCATCGGCATCACGCCGATCAGCGCGATGGCGCGCCGCGCGCGCGAGCTGGGCATCGACTACGCCTTGCACTACAGCGGCCGTGCGCGCGCCTCGATGGCGCTGCTCGACGAACTGGCCGCGCTGCACGGCGAACGGCTGCACGTCTACGCCGGCGACGAAGGGCAGCGCGCCGACTTCGCCGCGCTGCTGGCCGGCGCCAGTGCCGATACCCAGGTCTATGCCTGCGGACCGGCGCGCATGCTGGAGGCGCTGCAGGACTGTTGTGCCGCGCTGCCCGGCGACGCGCTGCGCATCGAGCATTTCCACGGCACCGGCGGCACGGATCCGGCCGCCGACGCGCCCTTCACGGTCGAACTGAAGGACTCGGGCCTCGTGCTGGAGGTGCCCGCCGGCCAGACGCTGCTGGCCACGCTGCGGCGTGCCAACATCGACGTCGCCAGCGACTGCGAAGAAGGGCTGTGCGGCTCCTGCGAGGTGCGCGTGCTGTCGGGCCAGGTCGAGCACCGCGACGTGGTGTTGACGCGAGCCGAGCGCGAGGCCAATGGCCGCATGATGGCCTGCTGCTCGCGTGCCCGCACCGGCCAGCGCATTGTGCTGGAACTGTAAAGGCGGCGGCCCCGTATCGCTGCGCCGCAGCACGCGCGGCAGCGGAGCACGGGCCGGTGCCTGGAGGGATGCCGTGCTGCGCACTTGCTGCCGGCCGCCGCAGCGGCGGGCTTGCCCTGCGCGACAGCGGTGATAGCATGACGCGCAGGCGGGCAAGCCGTGCAGCGCTGATCCGCGTGGTTCCCGCCTGGCAGGCCGCCGGCGCGCATGCAAGCAGCGACTGCCCTGCGGGGCGGTGCGCCGGCCATCTTCCTTCATCCCTAGAGCGAGGAGTCAGCCATGTTCCCTGAGTACCGTGAGCAGATCGACCGTCTTTGTGCCAAGGATGGGCATTTCGCCAAGATGGTCGATCGTCACAGCGAGCTGGACCAGCAGATCCAGCAGATGGAGGAGGGCAAGATCCCGATCGATGGTGTCTCTATCGAGACCTTGAAGAAGGAAAAGCTGATGCTCAAGGACAAGCTGTATGCGGTATTGACGCGCAAGCCTTGACCACCGGGCCCGCGCCGGCACGGTAGCCCGGCACGGGGCATGTCGCCGGTGCTTGCAGTGCCCGGCGCCGGCCCGCGCGCCATCTCCCGGTCTCCTGCTTTCAGGCGCCGGTGGTGTCTTCCTTTTTTACCGCGGTCGCCGGCCGCGCCAGCGGCTCGATACGCTTGCGCGGCTTCTGCGCCGCGATCCACAGATCGTAGGCCATCTGCATGCCGCACCACATCTCGCGGCTGGCACCCAGGGCTTCCTCCAGGCGGATGGCGATGTCCGGCGTGATCGACGCATGGCCGTTCAGGATGCGCGACAGCGTTGCGCGCGTGACGCCAAGGTGTGCCGCGAAGGCGGTGATGGTGATGCCGTCCAGGCCCTCGAGCCAGTCGCTCAGCACCGCGCCGGGGTGCGGCGGGTTGTGCATGGGAGTCATGATGGTTTCCTGGTGTTTCATGGTTCCCTGGTGTTGCTGGTGATAGTCCTGGTGGTCGACGACATAAGCGTGGCCGTCCTCGAAGCGGAAGGTCAGCCGCCAGTTCGCATTGACCGAGACCGACCAGCAGCCCGCCATGCCGCCACTCAGTGCATGCAGGCCCCAGGCGGGGACTCCCATGTCTTCAGGACGCGTCGCGTGGTTCAAGGCGCCGAGCTGCTTGCGCAGCCTGTCCGCGTGGTGAGGCTGGATCCCGGCTTTCGATCCGGTTTCGAAGAACTTCCTGAGTCCGGCATGGGCGAAGTGCTTGATCATCGGATGGCTGGCAAGGTGCTTGTAGTGTATAGCGTATCTATACGCTATACAAGATCGATGAGATGTGCATAACAAGGCAGGTGCACGCTAGCACCCGGGCCGGGCCAGGAATCATGCCGATCGCAACCTTTGTATTGCCTTTGTATTGCCGGGAGCAGCGCGTTGCCTGGCTCCATGTGTCGCCCATCCTGTCCGAACAAGACGCGATCCGTGATGTCGGGGTGGACAGGCAGCCACGGCGCGATGGCACGACCGCGGGTCAGCGCGATGCCGCTCTGCCGCGCGCCGCGAGCGCTTCATTGTTGATTCCAGTTCAAGAGTATTTCCGCTTCCCCCTGCTTTTTCTGCAAAGGTAAGCGCGGCAGACTGCGGTCCATCGTGACCACCGGACCCAGTCCACCATGCCTCTCGCCCTGCTTGCGCTGACCCTCAGCGCTTTTGCTATCGGCACGACGGAATTCGTCATCGTCGGCCTGATTCCCACCATCGCCACCGACCTCGGTATCCGCCTGCCATCGGCCGGACTGCTGGTCAGCCTGTACGCGCTGAGCGTCGCCGTGGGCGCGCCGGTGCTGACCGCGCTGACCGCCCGCGTGCCGCGCAAGACCTTGCTGGCGGGCTTGATGGTCTTGTTCACGCTGGGCAATCTGCTGGCCTGGCTGGCGCCCGGCTACGGCGTGCTGGTCGCCGCGCGCGTGCTGACCGGCCTGGCGCACGGCGTGTTCTTCTCGATCGGCTCGGTGATCGCCACCACCCTGGTGCCGCGCGAGCGGGCCGCCCGCGCCATCGCCACCATGTTCAGCGGCATGACGGTGGCCTTCGTCGCCGGCATTCCGCTGGGCACCTTCATCGGCCAGCATTTCGGCTGGCGCGCGACCTTCCTGGTGGTGGCCGGCTTCGGCGTGGTGGCGCTGCTGGGCAGCCTGCTGTTCGTGCCGGGCAACATCGCCCAGGCCGCTCCCGCGCCGCTGCGCCAGCAGCTCGAGGTGCTGGCGCGGCCGCGCCTGCTGCTGGTCTATGCCATGACGGCGACCGGCTACGGCGGCTCGCTGATCGCCTTCACCTTCCTCGCCCCCATCCTGCAGGAGCTGGCCGGTTTCACCCCGGGCCAGGTCAGCCTGATGCTGGTCGCCTACGGCGTCTCGGTGGCGCTGGGCAACGTCTGGGGCGGCCGCCTGGCCGACCGGCTGGGCCCGGTACCGGCGCTGCAGCGCATCTTCCTGCTGCTCGCCGTGGTGCTGCTGGTGCTGGGTGTCACCGCGCACTACCGCTGGGCGGCGGCGCTGACGGTGCTGGCCTGGGGCGCGGTGGCCTTCGGCAATGTGCCCGGGCTGCAGCTCTATGTGGTGCGCCAGGCGAGGGCGGTCGCGCCGCAGGCTGCCGACGTGGCCGCGGGCTTCAATATCGCCGCCTTCAACCTCGGCGTGGCGGGTGGCGCCTGGGCCGGCGGGCTGATCGTCGACCACCTGGGCCTCGGCACCACGCCGTGGCTGGCGGGGCTCGTCACGCTGGGCGCGCTGGCCCTGACCACGCTGAGCGGGCGCCTCGACCGGCGCGCCGGCCTGCCGGTCCATGATGGCACGGGCGAGGTTGTCGCCACGCACTGAAGCCGGCGGCTGCCGGCCCCGGCCGCCACGGGTTTGCGGCGAGCCAGGCGCCGGCGCCAGCCGGCTGGCGTGGTTGCGCCCGGCACCTTCTTAATTTCCGCTTAAGACTCGGTCCATAGACTGTGGGCGTACTGAACCACTCCGACGGGAGAGAGCATGACCCCCCAAGAAATGCAGGCCCTGGACACCTTCCTGACCCAGCTGGTGCAGGCCAACGCCGGCACCAAGGACGCGCAGGCCGAAGCGCGCATCGCCGACGCGGCCGCGCGGCAGCCGGACGCGGCCTACCTGCTGGTCCAGCGCGCCATGCTGCTGGACCATGCGCTGGCCTCGGCCAAGGCGCAGATCGCCACGCTGCAGAGCCAGTTGCAGGCAGCGCAGGCAGCGCAGGTCAACGGTGGCAGCCACTTCCTCGATGGGGACAGCGCCTGGGGCAACAGCGCCGGCCGCGCGGTGCCGCCCGCCGCCATGCCGGCCTCGATGCAGCCCGCGCCGCAGCCGATGCCGCCGTCCATGCAGCAACCGATGCCGCAATCCGTGCCGCAGCCGGCCCGGCCCGGCTTCCTCGGCGGCGGCCTGGGCGGCGCACTCGGCAGCATCGCCAGCACTGCCGCGGGCGTGGCCGGAGGTGCCTTCCTGTTCCAGGGCCTCGAGAACCTGTTCCACCGCAACAGCGGCGGCGGCGGTTTCTTCGGCCAGCCGGCGCTGGGTTCGATGCCGGCCGAAACCACGGTCGTCAACAACTACTACGACAACGGTGATGGCGGCAGCGCCTTCGACGCGCGCGAGCGGGCATCGGACGGCGGCTTCCTCGATTCCGGCCTCGATGCCGGCCTCGATAACGACGATTTCCTGAACGACGACTCGTCCATCGTCTGAGTCCGCGGCGGCGGTTCCGGCGGCGCCCTGCGCGCGGCCGTCACGGACCGTCATGGTCCGTCCGCGCGCCGGCGGCCGCGCACGCGCGCCGCCTTCTCCTGTCCCTCCACCAGCATCTGCGCCGCCGCCCCGATATGTTCGGCGAGCCGGCTTGCCACCGGCTGCCGGCTGTGGCGCGCGCGCTCGACCAGTCCGACCTCCCGGTAGAAGGTCTCATCCCCCAGCGGCAGCGCCACCACTTGCGCTGGCCAATGGCCGCCCGCCAGTGTGCGCGGCAGCAGCGCGACGCCAAGTCCGCGCGCCACCAGTTGCGCAATGCCTTCCAGTTCGTCCAGTTCGATGGCCTCCTGCACGGCCAGCCGCTGCTGGCGCAGGAACTGGTCGACCAGGCGTCCGCCGAACGAGCCGCGGTCGTAGCGGATGAAGGGCTCGCTCTCGACCACCTCGCGCCAGCCGCGCCCGGCCAGCGCGGCCGGCGCCAGCAGCACGAAGGGCTCGCGCAGCAGGGAGCGCCATTCCAGCTCGGCCGGCAACGCATAGGGCGGGCGGATCATCACCGCGATGTCGACTTCGCCGGCATCGACCTGGCCGAGCAGGTTGAGCGAGACGCCGGGCACCACGCGGATGCGGCATGCGGGCAGCTCGGCGCGGAAGCGGGCAATGGCATCGGCCAGGAAGGTGGCCTGCGCCGAGGCGATGGCGCCGATGCGCACCATGGCGTTGCCCTGGGCGGCCAGGCCCTGGTGGCCCAGGCGGTCATACAGCGTGATCAGTTCCTCGGCCAGGGCCAGCGTTTCGCGGCCGGAGGCATTGAGCCGGGCCGAGCGTCCGGTCCGGTCGAACAGCGGGAAGCCCAGTTCCTCTTCGAGCCGGTGGATCTGGGCGCTGACCGCCGACTGGGTCAGGCCGATGCGGGCCCCCGCGCCGGCGAAGGTGCCGTGGCGGGCCACGGCGATCAAGGTGCGCAGTTCTCGCAGCATGGTGATTCATCAATTTTGGTGGTGCTAAGGTCAAAAATATATCGCTTTTCATCATGATTCGTCATGCATAGACTGCATCTCAGTGGCGGCCCACCTCGCACCGACTGCCGAGACAGCCAAGGCGAGGTGGGCCGCCCGACCCCACAACCGAACCGCACCGATTGCGAGAGCCTGTCCACCATGAGCGAATCCACTGCCGTCCTGCCCCCGTTCCACCTGGCCTTCCCGGTCCACAGCATCGCCAGCGCCCGTGAGTTCTACGGCGACCTGCTGGGCTGCTCGGAAGGCCGCAGCGCCGAGGACTGGGTCGACTTCAATTTCTATGGCCACCAGATCGTCGCCCATCTGGCGCCGGAAGAGTGCGGCCACCGCAAGACCAGCGCGGTCGACGGCGATGCCGTGCCGGTGCGCCACTTCGGCGTGGTGCTGTCGATGGCGCAATGGGAAGCAGCCGCCGACAAGCTCAAGGCCGCCGGCCTGCAGTTCATCATCGAGCCGCACATCCGCTTCAAGGGCGAAGTCGGCGAGCAGGCCACCATGTTCTTCCTGGACCCGTCGGGCAATGCGCTGGAACTGAAGGCCTTCGCCAACATCGCCTCGCTGTTCGCCAAGTAAGCCGGCACCCGGCGCGGCCCGCCCGCGCCCATCCGCCCGGCGCCGCTTTCTTTGCCGCTGCCCCCGAGCACAACACGCTGCGCCTGTCCTATTCGACGATCGACGAAGCGCGGGCCGAAGTCGGTGCGATACGCCTGGCCAAGGCGCTGCGCCATGCCGGCGGGGGCATGCTGCATGCCGCCGCCGACTGACCCGGGCCGAAGGGGAGGGCCAGGAGGAGAGCGGTCCCGCCGCGCCGGTAGAATCGGGAGCCAATGACCGGGGGGGCAGGGCGATGACCGTACGCAAGCTCGATTTCCGCAAGCCGGAAGACCACGCCGCGCTGTTCGCCAGCGCTCCGGTGCGCAGCAGTGCGGCGCATGGATGGACGGATCTCTACTTCGAGCGCCGCGATGACAGCCTGTTCCACACCGCCGAACATGCCATCGACGGACACTACCTGATGGTCAAGCTCAATCCGCTTTCCATCGCGGAGCGCCGCATCGACGGCAAGCGCCATACCGAAGTGCAGCGCCGTGGCTCGACCGCCTATGTGCCCAGCGGTTGCGGGCACAGTGTGCGTTATGTGCGTCCGCTCGGCAGCCTGTGCCTGATGACCTTGCCCGAGGACACCCTGCGCGAGGTGGCCGACGAACTCGGCGTGGCGCGCATCGCCATGGCGCCGGCGTTCGCCGAGGCGCCGGACCATTTCGTGCTGAACGCGTTCGAGACCCTGGACCGGGAACTGCAGGATGGCAACCCGCACGGCGCCTTGATCGGCCAGACCTATGCGCGCCTGGTGGCGGCCCATGTCCTGACGTGCCACGGTGGTGCCGGCGCCCGCCGCCACGGGCGCCCGGCCGCATTGACCGCGGCCCGCATCCAACGGCTGGACGAGTACATCGAGGCGCGAATCGCCTGCCCGATCGCACTGGAAGAGCTGGCGCGGCTGGCGGCCCTCAGTCCCTTCCATTTTTCGCGCGTGTTCAAGGCCGCGACCGGGCTGTCTCCCTACCAGTACGTGCTGCACAAGCGCATCGAGTTTGCCTGCGCCTTGCTTTCGGCGGGGCGAACTCGCGATGGAGGCCATCGCGACGGCATGCGGCTTCTGCGACGGCGCGCAGTTCTCCAGGCAGTTCAAGAAGATCCGCGGCATCGCGCCATCGGCGTATCGCGCCGGCTGGCGCGAGCAGGTGGCATGGCAGCGTGCCCTGCCGCGCGTCGCCAGGCCTTAGTCCACTGAGTCACAAGTTCATTCTTCCACGAACTTAAGACCCAGGCCTCAGGCCTCAGGCCGATACCAGCCGGCCTCAGGACGACACTGGCCGGCGGCTCGTCGCAGAATGAAAAAAGCCCGGGCACCACGCCCTGGCCTTGCGGCCGGCGCGGTGCCCGGGCTTCGTCTGCCGGCAGGGCGGCGGTGGCCGCCGCTGCCGCGTCGATCAGTTGCCGCTGGAAGCGGGTGCGGCCGGAGCGGCCGGTGCTGCCGGGGCGGCCTTCTTGCTGTGCTTCTTCGTGTGCGAGGCCTTGCCCTTGCTGCTGGTCAGGTCGGCGCGCGTGCTCTTGTTGGCGCCCTGGGTGTACGGGTCGAACTTCTCGCCGGCCTTGGCACCATCGGTGTACGGGTCGGCCTTGCCCATCTTGGCGCCGTCGGTATAGGGGTCGGCCTTGCCGGCCTTGGCGCCCTGGGTATAGGGATCGGCCTTGCCGGTGGTCTGGGCTTGCGCGGCGATCGAGGCAGCGCCCAGGCAAAGGGCAAAAGCGGTGATGGCGATCTTCTTCATAATCGTGAGGGCTCCGTCGGGTGCCGCCTTGCTGGCAGCGCAATGCGTTGGGACTACGTGCTGACCGGACATCGGTCATTTCCGCTAACGTGCGCCGGAAGCGGCGAGTTGACGCAGGAATGCTGTCCGCTGACCAGATGGCTGAACACACTGTTTGCTGCCATGGACAATACGCGGTCGCGGTGGTGCTGCGGCAATCGGAACGGCAATCGGAAATGGCTGCCGGGGCTGCCGGCGCACTGTGGCGCTGGCCGTGCCCGGCACAGGGGCAACGGCGCCGCCGCGCGGGCGTGGCCTGAGAATACCGGGCGCGGATGCGGCGGGGCGCCTTTTACGGCACCTCGCGCGCCACGCATGGTGCGATCCTCGGCCGACGCCCCGGCCTGCATGGCGGAACCGCGTGCCGTGCCGCCCCGGATCCGCAGAGATTCCCCCGGCCCCGGGCCATCGATCATGGACAAGCTCGTTTCCGTGCCGTATGCGGCATCTTGAACGACATTCCAGCGGTACCCGTCCCCCCCGTCCACCCGTCGCATCCCCCGCTCCACCCGGTCTCCGCCGCCACCGGTTTCGCGGGTCGCCACCTCAGTGCTTGCCCGTGGCTTAGCGGGCCTCGGAGGTCAAGGAGAGGCCGCCCCTTGCCGATAAACGCAAGGGGCGGCCGACGCATGGCCTGTCCCATTACACATAAAACGGGGATTGGGGAGAAACATCTATGTGGGGAGCCACTTTGCGCACGACAGCCCTCGTGTGCAGCGCAGCGCTGCTCGGCGCCTGCGCGCAGCACTACGGCAATCGCGTGGCGGCGACGTCCGACAGCTTCCGCGCGGGCAACGTCGACGCGGCGATCGCCGCGCAGGACAAGGCTTATGAGGGCGTCGCGCCCGAAGACCGCGACCTGCTGTATTTCCTGGAACGCGGCGAATTGATGCGCATGCGTCCAGGCAGCCTGCAGGCCAGCACCGATGCCTGGCTCGCCGCGACGGACAAGGTCAAGGGCTGGGAGGACGAAAGCCGCGACAAGCTGGCCAAGAGTGCCGGTGACCTGGGGGCGCTGTTGCTGAGCGAATCGCTGAGCCGCTATGACGGGCAGGACTACGAGAAGGTCCTGCTCAGCACGCGCCTGGCGCAGAACCAGCTGATGGCCGGCCGCTGGGACGATGCGCGGGTGGAAATCCGGCGCATGTATGAGCGCGAAGCCCTGATCGCCTCCTTGCGCGACAAGGAGGTACAGGCCCTCAAGGACGAGGCGGAGAAGAAGGGCGGCAAGAGCGCCGAAGTCCAGCTCAAGGAAATCAAGGGTTATCCGGTGGAGATCTTCGACGATCCCGCCGTGACGGGCTTGCGCAATGCCTACCAGAGCGCGGCCTCGCATTACCTGGCCGGCTTCGTCTTCGAAGCCTTGGGCGAACCCAGCCTGGCCACCGCGGGCTACCGGCAGGCGATCGAGCTGCGCCCGGATATCCCGATGCTGCAGAAGGGGCTGGAAGGCGTGGCCGCGGGCAAGCGGGTACCGGCCGGCAAGACGGACGTGCTGTTCATCATCGAGACCGGCAGCATGCCGGCGCGCGACTCGGTCAAGATCACGCTGCCGCTGCCGATCGGCGCCGGGGTGAAACTGCTGACGACCTCCTATCCGGTGATCCGTCCCGCGCGCGACAACTTCGTGCCTGCCTCGCTGACGGTGGGCGACAGCACCGTGCCGGCTGCCCAGGTGACCAGCCTGGATGCCATGGCGCGGCGCGCGCTGAAGGACCAGATGCCGGCCATGGTGGCACGCAGCATGGTGCGCATGGCCGTCTCCGGCGCCGCGCAGGAGGCGCTGCAACGCAATGGCGGCGCGTTCGGATCGCTGATGAGCCTGGCGGTCGGCGTGGGCGGCGCCATCAACGAGAACGCGGATACGCGGCAGTGGCGCACGCTGCCGGCGAACATCTCGCTGGCGCGCGCCGTGGTGCCGAGCGGCACCGTGCCGGTCTCGTTCGGCGCAGGGCCGGGCAGCCTCCGCCAGGAGGTCAAGGTGGACGGCACCTACGCGGTGGTGGTGCTGCGTCCGCTGGGCAGCCAGTTGACGGCGCTGGTGTCGCAGCCGGGCTCCGGCCTGGTGGCCGCGGCGCCGTCCGCGCCCGAGCCGTCCCGGCGCGTCGCGCACCGTCCGGCCAAGGTGACGGCGAAAAGCGTGTCCAAGGCGCAGTGAGCCGTTTCTTCGCACGGCTGCGCAGTCAGCCGTATCCGGGCCGGCGCACGCCGGCCCTTTTCCCTTTTCCCGTTTCCTTTTCCCGTTTCGATTCGTATCCGACTCTATGACGAAGCCGATATTCCGTGCCTTTCCCCTGGCTGCCCTGGTGGCCGTCTGTACGCTGCCGGCCGTGCCCCTGGCGGCCGCGCATGCCGAGACCATCGCCTCCAAGGTCGTGCAGCTGGGCCAGATGAACCAGGTCAGCGTGAGCGCGTTGCGCGCCACCGAGCGCAATGGCCACCTGCTGCTGCAGGTGCAGTTCACCAACGCCTCGACCGGCTACCAGTCCCTTGCCTACCGGGTCAAGTGGCTGGACCAGGACCAGTTCAGCGTCTGGGAGGACGAAGCCTGGAAGCCGCTGATGCTGAACGGCCTGCAATCGGTCAGCGTCCAGGCGCTGGCGCCGACCCGCACCGCTACCGATTTCCGCATCGAAGTGCATGCCGTTGACAACTCCGCCCCGGCGATGGGTGCCCGTTAGCCCGGCTTTCCCTTTGCTTTGTATAGCCTGACCCGATAAAAGGAACCCTGCATCATGACTCCGCTCCTGCGATCCTCCTCTCTTGCCGCCGTGCTCGCCGCCGGCACCTTGCTGGCCGGCTGTGCCAATGTCGCCGGCCCGCGCGTGGAAGGCAATGTCACGTATGGCGATGCCAAGGCAGTCGAGACCCTGACCAACGAATTCGGCTCGACCGACCTGCAGACCATCGCCGAGGCGATGACGCGCTCCCTGCTGCAGTCGCGCCCCATCACGGCACCGCGCGAAGCCCCTGTGCTGACGCTGGCCGAAGTCAGGAACAAGACTGGTGAATACATCGACACCCGCGCGATTACCGAGAAGATCCGCAATCAATTGCTCAAGAGCGGCGCCGTACGCTTCACCACGGCCGGGACCGACATGCAGGGCCAGCTCGACGAGTTGCAGCGCCAGAACCAGACCGGCCTCTACAAGAACAGTGGCAAGGCCAGGATGGGCCAGATGCAGGCGGCCAAGTACCGCCTGGAGGGCAACATCACCTCGATCACCAAGCGCACCGCGAGCGTCAAGGACGTCTACTACATCTTCAACCTGACCCTGGTCGACAACGAGTCGGGGATGCTGGAGTGGGCCGACGAGAAGGAAATCCGCAAGACCTCGGCGCGCTGAGGCAGGGAGCAGACCGATGCTACGTTTCATGCTGGCGGTGGTGGCCGCCGTGGCCTGTTCCGGCGCCGTCGCGCAAGTCAAGATCGCGGTGGCGGACCTTGCCTACAAGGATACCGTGCGCGAGTCCTTCTACTACGAGGCCGGCTATCAGAAGTCGCGTGACAGCGGCTCCGCCAGCTATCAGGACGGCGCCTGGTCGGGCAGCGGCCGGGCCGCCTTTGCCTCGTCGCAGGAGTCCGGCTACGTCAAGGCGAGCGGCGAGATGACGCGGATCGAGTATGGCGAGCTGCGCCGTTTCACCGCGGATATCAAGGGCGAGCTGATCAAGGGCCGTGCCGTGCGCGTGGTGCAGGGCAAGCCGTACTCCGGCCCGCCTTCGGAGGCGCTGTTCAATGTGCGCGAGCGCATCCGCAAGGGAGACTTCGCGGGGGCCGACTACGTGTTGTTCGGCGTGGTCAACAGCGTCGAGTGGCGCAACGATGTCCAGCCGGTGCAGGGCACGCGCAACTCCATGCTGCTCTACAGCCTGGAACTGGGCACCGAGTTCAGCCTGATCAATACCCGCACGATGGAGGTGCGCGCCGCGTTCTCCGCGGTGGGCGAGGGCAACGACAACAAGATCTGGTCCGCCGGCGCCGTACTGACGCCCAACAAGGCCCGTGTCATGCAGGCCGTGTCGCGTTCCCTCGCGGAGGACGCCGTGCGCCAGCTGGATGAGCAGTTCGGCGCGGCGGGCGGCCGCGCCACGGCGGGGGATGGCGACCCGGGCGTGGCGTCCGCCGCCGCGCGTGGTGCCGACCGGCGCCAAGCCGTGGCTCCTGCGGTCAAGGTGTTCGACTGAGCCGCGCCGCAGCGGGCGGGGCGGTCCGCCGCGCAGAGCCGGCGGGCCGCGGCGAGGTGCGGTGATCCGCACCGCCTTCCCTGTTCCTTGAGCGACCGCCGGACGGCAGGGCGGCATCGCAGCCTGCCTGGCCGTCCGCCATCCTGCCGGCGCGTCGCCCCGCTCCGGTCCGTTGCCGGGGCGGAGCGCGGCCATCGCATCCAAGGCACTGGCAACATTGCCGCCTTGTCCTATAATCATTGACTACGCAATGATTGATGGCGCAATAAATGACAATCACGTCACGCGAGGCACCCCCGGCCGGCCAGGTGCTGCCTTTCTGGGAGTCGCTGATGGCGATGTTCGGCATCGCCTTCGTGGTGATGCTGGTGGCCCTGGACCAGACCGTGGTCGGCACGGCGCTGCCGACCGTGGTGGCCGAGCTGCAAGGCTTCGAGTACTACGCCTGGGTGGCCACGGCCTACCTGCTGGCGTCCGTGATCACGGTGCCGATCTTCGGCCGTCTGGGCGACTACTACGGGCGCAAGCCTTTCGTGATGGCCTCCATCATTGTCTTCACCGGCGCGTCCGCCCTGTGCGGGATGGCCACCAGCATGCCCTTCCTGGTGCTGGCGCGCGCCCTGCAGGGCATCGGCGGCGGTATGCTGGTGGGCACCGCCTTCGCCTGCATTCCCGACCTGTTTCCGGATTCCCATGTGCGCCTGCGCTGGCAGGTGATGATGAGCGCGGCCTTCGGCATCGCCAATGCGATCGGGCCGTCGCTGGGTGGCGTGCTGACCGAGTGGTACGGCTGGCGCGCGGTGTTCTACGTCAACCTGCCGGTCGGCCTGCTGGGCCTGGTCTTTGCCTGGCGCTACCTGCCGCACCTGCGCCACCAGTCGCATGCGGGTCCGATCCGGGTGGACTGGCTGGGCGCGGCGCTGATCGGCCTGGGGCTGGGCAGCCTGCAGTTGAGCGTGGAACTGCTGCCGCGCCACGGTTTCGGCGCCGGTACCGTCGGTCTGCTGCTGCTCGCGGTGGCGGCGCTGGTGGGGTTGTGGCACTGGGAGCGGCGCTCGCCCAATCCGATCCTGCCGCTCGATATGTTCCGCAATCCCGGCCTGGCGCCGCTGTTCCTGCTGGCGGTGCTGGTCGGCTTCACGATGTTCTCGCTGCTGCTGTACGCGCCGCTGCTGTTCCAGGGCGGCTTCGGCTACTCGCCGAAGGAGGCCGGCCTGCTGGTCACGCCGCTGGTGGTCTGCATCACCGTGGGCAGTATCCTGAACGGCCGTATCATCACGCGCGTGCGCAACCCGAACGCCATGCTGTATGCGGGCTTTATCATGCTGGCGCTGGCTTGCCTGGGCCTGTCGCAGGCGACTCGCGACATGTCGCGGCACCTGCTGCTGGCGCTGATGCTGGTGGGCGGCTTCGGCCTGGGCTTCATCATGCCCAACCTGACCGTGTTCGCGCAGCAGACCGCGGGCCGCACGCAACTGGGCATCGCCACGGCGATGCTGCAGTCGCTGCGCATGGTGGGCGGCATGGCCGGCACCGCGCTGATCGGCACGCTGGTCGACCGCCGCTATGCCGATGGCGTGCGCGCGGCGCTTGCCGGCGCGGGAGCGAACGACTGGATGCCGCGCCTGGGCGATCCGCAGGTACTGATCGACAAGGCCGCGCAGTCCGGCCTGCTGGCGCAGCTGCACCAGGCCGGCCACAACGGGGCGCTGCTGCTGGAGCAGGCGCGCCTGTCGCTGGTCGGGGCGATCCATCTCGGGCTGGTGCTCGGCGCCGTGGTAGCCGCCCTCGGCATCTGGCTGGCGCGCCGCGTGCCGCCGATCAAGCTGGAGCGCGCCGTCAAGCAGGCGACGATGGCTGCCGAATAGCACGGCACCGAAGCATCGAAGCATCGAAGCATCAAGGCGGAAGCCTGGAGGAACTGGAGTGGAATTGGAGCGACAAAGCCTGGCGGTGCTGCAGCAGTTCGGGCGGACCTATCGGGCCTACGCCTCGGCGTTCGAGCAGTGCGTCGGCTTGCCGATGCCGCGTTGGCGCATTCTCTACGCGCTCTACAACGATGCCGAGCCGATCGCGCAGAAGCCGCTGGCCGATCGTGTGGCCATGGACCCGGGCGCGCTGACGCGCCAGTTGAAGGCATTGCAGGAACTGGGCTGGGTCGAGCGCAATACGAGCGAGCGCGACAATCGCGTGACGCACGTCACGCTGTCCGCGGCCGGCCGCGAGGTGGTGGCGCGGAACCTGCCGCGCCGCTCGGCCTTCCTGCAGGACGTGCTCGACAAGGTGACCGCCGACAAGCTGGAGCATCTGTCGGAAGGGCTGCAACAGCTCGAAGCCGGCATCGCCGAAGCACTGGCGCGCGTGCGCGACGCCGAAGACGTGGCCTGAGCGCCGGGCAGCCGCAGCCGGCCACGCCGGCTCGTCCCTGCGGCGCCGGACTACCTCCTCGGCCCTTCCTGATTCCCGCCTGCGTGTCGCGCGCCGGATCGCGTGCGCGGCCTTCCGCTTTCCCTTGCGCCGTGTCCGCCGTGGTCCGATGGCCGGGTTTGGCCGCCGGCGGCCCCGCTCTCCGTCAGTACCCGCTGCCCGGTGCCGGCGCGCCAGCGCCGAGCAAGGCCGCCACGGCGTGCGGATCGGACGGGAAGTAGAAATGCACGTAAGAGGCCGTCAGGCTGCCGCAGCGGTAGATCGCCTCGCCGCGCGCGCCGTCGCGCGGCGAGGTGGCGTGCGTGGCCGCGACCAGCGGGCTGTCGGCCTGCGAATAGTGGAAGGTGTGGCCGCGCAGCGTGCCCTCGGGCAACGCCACCGCTTGCGGCCCGAGTGCGCTGAGCCGGCGCTGCATGCGCACGGTGCCCGGCAGCAGGCCTGCCATGGCGTGGCTGAGCCCTTCCTTGTCGACCAGCGTATCGAACAGCGCCATCATGCCGCCGCACTCGGCCAGCATGGGCAGGCCGGCACCGTGGGCGTCGCGCAGCGCATCCAGCATGCCGCGGTTGGCGGCCAGCTGCGCGGCGTGCAGTTCCGGGTAACCGCCGGGCAGCCACAGCGCATCGCAGGCGGGCAGCCTGGCGTCGGCCAGCGGCGAGAAGAAGGCCAGGCGCGCACCCATCGCCGCCAGCAGCTCGAGGTTGGCCGGGTAGAGAAAGCGGAAGGCGGCATCGCGCGCCACCGCGACGGTCTTGCCGGCCAGCAGCGGCGGCGGCGGGATGGCCGCCACGTCGGCGAAGGCTACCGGCGCCGGCAGTTGCGCGACCGGCTGCGTCGCGAGCAGGTCGGCCAGGGTGTCGAGGCGCTCGCCCAGGTCGGGCAGTTCATCGGCTGCCAGCAGGCCGAGATGGCGTTCAGGCAGCGAGGCGCGCGCCTCGCGTGGCAGCGTGCCTGCCCAGCCGATGCCGGCCGGCACGCTGGCCTGCAGCATCTGCGCGTGGCGTGCCGAGGCGACACCGTTGGCCAGTACCTGCATGCCGGGCAGCGCACCGCCGTAGTTCGCCAGCCCGAGGGCGATCGCGCCGAAGGTCTGCGCCATCGCGCCGGCCTGGATCACACCCAGCACCGGCAGTCCGAAGCGGCGCGCCAGGTCGGCGCTGCTGGGCTCGCCGTCGTGCAGGCCCATCACGCCTTCCACCAGCAGCAGGTCGGTGTCACGTGCGGCCTCGGCCAGGCGCGCGGCGGCATCGTCGGCGCCGGTCATCCAGAGGTCGAGCGAGTGCACCGGAGCGCCGCTGGCATAGGCCAGCAGCGACGGATCGAGGAAGTCGGGGCCGGCCTTGAAGACGCGCACGCGGAGGCCCTGGCGGCGGTGCAGGCGCGCCAGCGCGGCAGTCACCGTGGTCTTGCCCTGGCCGGAGGCCGGAGCGGCGACCAGCAGCGCGGGGACGCGCAGTGTGGCGGGCGGAGCGGAAGCGGGGCGGGGCATGGCGGAAGCGGCCGCGGCAGGGCGGCGGGCGGTTTGTCGGCGCCGGATTATATCGGGCCGCTCCGCGCCAGCGCGACCGTAGCGGCGGTGCCCGGCAGTACCAGGCCGCTGTGCGCGGCGTAGGCGAACAGCTCCTGGTCGTTGCATGCGCCCAGCTTGCGCATGGCCGACAGTTTCTGGCTGCTGACGGTCTTGATGCTGCGGTGGCTGGCGCGCGCGATGTCCGTGAGCGAGCTGCCGTTGAGGTACAGGCGCAGCACTTCGATCTCGCGCGGGCTGAGCCCTTGCAGGCCGGGCAGGCCCGGCTCGCCCGGTTCGCCGTAGCCGAGCGCGGCGGCGAGGATGCGCAAGGCGGAGCGTCCCACGTAGAAGAGGCCGCGCTGCACCTGCGCGATGGCAAGCGCCATCTCCGCCGGCGGCGCGTCCTTGAGCACCAGTCCGTGCACGCCGGTGCGCAGGATGGCGCGCAGCACCGCAGGGTTGGTGATCATGGTGAGGACGATGACCTGGCCTTGAGGCAGGCAGCGCCGCAGCGCGCGCAGCAGGCGGATGCCGTCCTTGGCGTTGGGCGCGGGCATGTGGTAGTCGGTCAGCACGATGTCGGGGCGCAAGGCCTCGGTGGCGCTCAGCAGTTCGGCCGCGCTCGCAGCCTCGCCACAGACCTCCCAGCCCGGTCGCCCGTGCAGCAGGCCGCGCAGGCCGGCGGGGACGATCGGGTGGTCATCCGCAATCAGGATTCTCAATGCCATGTCGGACGTCTCCCTCCATCGTTGAGCGCGGCATGCCAGGCGAGGGGCCGCGGCTAGGCGAGGATAGCGGCCGCTACCGCGCACGGGAGGAAGACTTTTCGCAAATTACCTGCCGTGGCGGAGGCAGCGGCCCCGCCCAGGTGCCAGCGCGGCGCCGGCTTCCCGACCTCACGCCGAGGCGCAGGCGGCCTGCCGCTCGCTTGCCGCGCGGCGCTGCTCCAGGGCCTTGGCCGGGTCGCGCAGGATGGCGCTGCCGATCTCCATCATCTCGTGCAGCGCGGTGGCGCGCGTGCGCGCAGGCATCCAGAAATGCAGGGCGGCCCAGTCCGGGAAGCTATTGGGCGTGGGCAGCAGCCGGGTAGGTTGGTCGCGCGCTACCAGCGGTACGTTGAAGTCCAGCAGCGGACAGATGCCACCGGTGGCGCGCAACAGCGAGATCTGCGTATGCCAGGAGGGCGCCACGGTCTCGCGGTGGCCGGGATCCCCCGCATGGCGGGCAAGGTAGGTGCGCAGCGGGCTGCCCGGCTCGCTGTCCTCCTGCAGCAGGATCCAGTCGCCATCGGCGTGCGGCTCCGCCTCGCTGCCCGGCCGGGCAGCACTGACCAGGCGGCGCGGGGTGGCCAGGATGCTGTGCTGGGCGATGCCTGCCGCCGCGTACTGGCTGTCGATTACGAAGGCACAGTCGATCTCGCCCTGTTCCAGGTGCCGCGACAGCGCCGCATCGGCGCGCACCGGGCGCGTAACGAAATGGTTGTGCGGGAATTGCTCGCACAGGGCGGTGAGGATTTCCGTGATGACCGGGTCGCCGATCGAGGCGGAGAAACCGATGCTGACGCGCGCGCCATGTGCCGCCGCTTCGGGCGGCGGCTCGTCGCCGCGCACGATCTGCGCCCACTTGGCGAGCATCAGGCGAGCGGTCTGTTCCAGCCGCAGGGCATGCGGGGTCGGCTCGAGCACGCCCTTGCGCTTGATGAAGAGCGGGTCGCCGGTGATTTCGCGCAGGCGTGCCAGGCTGTAGGCGACGGTCGGCACGCGGCCGCGGGTATAGGCAGCCACCGCGCCGAGGTCGCGGTACTCCATGAGCAAGACAAAGATCTGCAGCAGCTTGGTGCTGACGTGTCGCATGCTGACTACTCCCGTTCTGTTTGCCGCCGCGCTGCGGCGACACTTCGCTAGGAGCCGGCATCCGGCTGTGCAACGCCGCTTGCTGCCCGCCGCGCGCACACCTGGACTAGCGCGGTGTGCGGATGGATTGCGGCGAGGCGACAGGCAAGCGCTGCCATCCGGATGAAACCGGCATGTCGGCAGTGTCTCCCCAATTCCTTGCAGACCGGTGGCTGCGTCGGCGCTCCCTATCGCAGACCGGCATGACCGGCCTGGCAGTGGCCGGTGCGGCAGCGCCGCGTCCCCCTCTGATCTGACGTGTGATCTGACGTGCGACGGATGACGCGGGGGATCGAAATTTTGTTTCAATTTGGCAAGCTTAATACAGTAACTAGATCGATACTAGGCGTTCAGGCGGTTTTCCATGGCAATTCGAACGGGTCCGAATCGGGTAGCATTTTTGTTCGTACATGGTGACATGAGCGCCCGCGCGGTGACCGGAATGCCTGGGCGCGCGTCCGTGGCGCCGCGCGCGGGTGAGTGCAATCGGCTTAATACGGGCCGCGAAGACACTGAATTGCCTTCCCCGGCAGGACTCGGCTAACGTCGCGGACAAGGACCGGCCACCGCATGATCGGCGGTGCGCCGCGGGCGATGTCACCGAGTGCGGAGGGAACCCCGTGAATAGACGCTTTTCCGAGGAGCAGATCCGTTCCTACCTGGCGGAAGCCGCCAGCGGCGTGCCGGTGCGCGAGTTGTGCGCACGCTATGGATTCAGCGATGCATCGTTCTACGGCTGGCGCATCCGTTATGGACAGAGGCCGCCGGGCAGCAGCGCGGAAGTCCGCAAGCTGCGCGAACTGCAGGAAGAAAACGCGCGTCTGAAAGGGATGCTGGCCGATGCCCTGCTCAAGCTGGAGATGCTGCGCCGCCGCGGTGGCCGCGAAGCCGCTGCCAAGGAGCGCTGAATCCTGTGATGGCTGGCGGTTCGGACCGCGCAGTTTCCCGCCCTGCTGCAACACTCAGGTAAACATGAACACGATCCGCGTTTCCTTCGTCCTCCCCCTGCTGCTGTGGCTGTGGTCCGCGCCGGCTACCGTGCAGGCGGACGATTCCTTGCCCCAGCCGATGGTGGCGCCGCCACCGCCGCGCCTGATCGACGGCGCGAGCGGCGCCGATACGATGCCGGCCTTGCCGGCGTCGGGCAATGACGACGGCACGCTGTCGCCGGCCCAGCGGCAGCGCTGCGAGGATCTGCTGAACCAGATCAATGCGCTGCCTGCGGGACCGCAATGGTCGGTGGGGCGATCCTCGGTGACCACCGCGGACGGCCGCACGTATCCGTCGCTCGAGCGGCAGGCCGACCGCAAGCGCTTGCAGGAGGCCTATCGGCAGGAGTGCGCGCAGCGGCGGCGCTGATCCGCCGGCGCGGCGGCGCGCCTAGGCGGCCTGGCGGCTGGCGTGCACGGTGCCGCGCGCGGCCGTGCCGTGGGGGTCGGGGAGATGGCTGGCATCCGCGTAGACGGCGGCAAGCCCGCCCTGGTCGACGATGCGCAGCAGCTTGTGGCGCACGGTGATCAGGCCCGCCGAGGCGAAGCGCGACAGCAGCCGCGAGACGGTTTCGAGTGTCAGTCCCAGGTAGCTGGCGATGTCGTTGCGCGACATGGCCAGGGTCAGCGAGTCGCCGCCGCCGCGCCGGCCGTGTTCGCCGGCCAGGTCCAGCAGCAGCATGGCGAGGCGTTGCGCGGCCTTCATCGAACCGATCGCCACCAGCAAGGTGCGCTCGCGTTCGGTGTTCCGGCGCAGGGTGTCCAGCACCATGGCGCGGAACTCGGGCAGGCGCATCTGCATGCGCAGGCTCTCGACCGGCACCACGCAGCAGCTCGCATCCTGCAGGGCGATGGCGCTCGTGGTGTGTGCGGTGCTGTCGTGCGCTTCCAGGCCGAGTACGTCGCCGGCCAGTGTGAAGCTGGTGATCTGGCGCCATCCCAGCGACGACTCGAACATATTCTTGATGCTGCCCTTGCGCAGCGGATAGACCGCCAGCGCCGGACGGCCCTGCTGGTACAGCAGTTGTCCCGCGCGCAACTGGATGCGCGAGGGACACAGGTCGCGCGGCGGGGGATCCTGGGAGGGTGCGATGCGCTCCGCACTTCTGCAGACCTGGCGGAAGGGGCAGAGAGGGCACGCGGGGGCGTCGTCGTGCGGCCTGGCCATATCTCGATCATTCCGGTTGCCGATGCTGGCGCCAGTATAAGGGCGCCTTGCTGCCGTGCAGCTTGCCGGCGTGATGCATTCTTTTAGTCGGCGAATTGAAGATTTTCGCGCATACCAGGCTGGGGTCTGGACATTCTCCGGCTTCTATGTGCCGAATTTGTCACCTTCATCGGTGGTGGCTCTGTGCTATGCTGCAACGCAGCAACAAAGTCATGCAGTAACAAAGAGCGAGACGCGAAACCCGCGCTCGACGAGCAGGAGTCCACATGGCCAATAGCCTGTCAGGCGACTGGCGCGCGCAACTGCGACGGTTCAGCCGGGTGCAGGACCAGACCGCGCGGCAGTTGCGAGCCTGGCTGGATCGCCTCGATGCGCTGAATCCGGCAAGTCCCCCGCGGCAGGCGCGCCGCACCCTCCCGCCTGCACCGCAACATCCTTCCGAGCCCCCGCCGGGCAAGTGGTACAGCCAGCAGTTGCGGCTGCCGCCCAAGCCGGGCGAACTGCTGCCGCAGCTCGGCTTCCGCCTGTACGTGCCGTCCTGGGCGCATCCGCGCGAGCCGCTGCCGCTGGTGGTGATGCTGCACGGCTGCCGGCAGACGCCCGAGGAGCTGGCCGCCGGCACGCGCATGAATGCCCTGGCCGAGCGGGAAGGGTTCCTTGTGGCCTATCCGCAACAGCCGCTGCGCCGCCAGTTGCAGCGCTGCTGGCAGTGGTTCGACCTGGCATCGGAGCAGGGCGGGCGTGAGGTGCAGGCTATCGCCGCGCTGATCGACGCGCTGGCGCTGGAGCCGGGCGTATGTTCCGACCAGGTCTACCTGGCGGGCATGTCGGCCGGCGCCGCAATGGCAGCGGTGGTCGCCTTGCGCCATCCGGACAAGATCGCCGCCGTGGGCCTGCACTCGGGCGTGGTGGTGGGGGCGGCCGACACGGCGCGTGCCGGGCTGACCGCCATGCGTGCGGGCTCCGTCACCGATCCGGCCGTGCTGCTGGATGCCGCCGGCATCGTGCCAGGCGGGCCGGCGATGCCTGCCATCGTGATGCACGGGCTGGCCGACGACGCGGTCGCGCCGCTCAACGGGCGCCTGCTGGCCCGCCAGTTCCTCGCCTACAACCGCCTGGGCGGGGCTTTGCCTGCGCTGGCGGGGACGGCTGCGCAGGCATTGGCGCCGGGGGAGTGTACCGAGGTACGGTTCGGCCGCTGGCAGCGCGACCTCGTCGTGCTGCACGAGGTCGCCGGCCTGGGCCATGCGTGGAGCGGTGGCGACGCGCGCTACGGCTATCACGCGGACCTCGGCCCGGACGCCAGCGCGATGATGTGGGACTTCTTCCGCGCGCACCGGCGCTGGCGCTAGCCGGCCGATGCCGCGTGGCGCGCGCTCAGTCGGGCGCGCGCTGCTTGACGAAGAGGGCCGTCAGCATGCCCAGCACGCACAGCGCCACCACATAGTGAGCCGGTGCCAGCGGGTTGCTCTTCAGCATCAGCGTGACGATCATCGGCGTCAGCCCGCCGAAGATCGCGTACGACAGGTTGTAAGAGAACGACAGGCCGGAGAAGCGCACCTGGGCCGGGAAGGCCTTGACCAGCACGTAGGGCACTGCGCCGATGGTGCCGACGAAGAAGCCGGCCAGCGCGTAGAGCGGCAGCAGCAGGTCGGGGCGGTCATGGATGACCGTGTAGAAGGCGTAGGCGCTGGCTGCCAGCAGCGCGCCGCCGACGAACAGCGTGAGCCGCGCGCCGATGCGGTCGGCGGCCAGGCCGGCCACCACGCAGCCTACCGTCAGGCACAGCGTCGCCACGCTGTTGGCCACCAGCGCGGTGCGCGCGTCGAAGCCGTAGAGCTTCTGCAGGAAGGTGGGGGTCATCAGGATCACCACCACGATGCCGGCCGACAGCATCCAGGTCAGCAGCATCGACACCGCCACCGCGCCGCGGTGGTCGCGTACCACCGCCTTGAGCGGCATCTCGGCGGCCAGCGCCTTGCGCTGCTGCAGTTCGGCGAACACCGGTGTCTCGTGCAGCCAGCGGCGCAGGTACATCGAGCCGATGCCGAACACACCGCCCAGCAGGAAGGGCACGCGCCAGCCCCAATCGGCCAGCTCGGCAGGATTGAAGATGGTGTTGATGCCGGTCGCCACCAGGGAGCCCAGCAGGATGCCGGCGGTCAGGCCGGCCGTCAGCGTGCCGCAGGCATAGCCGACGTGGCGCGCCGGCACGTGCTCGGAGACGAAGACCCAGGCGCCGGGCACCTCGCCACCCACGGCCGCGCCCTGCATCACGCGCAGTAACAGCAGCAGCAGCGGGGCGAACAGGCCGATCACGTGATAGGTCGGCAGCAGGCCCATCAGCAGCGTCGGTACCGACATCAGCAGGATGGACAGCGTGAACATCTTCTTGCGGCCCAGCAGGTCGCCGAAGTGGGCCATGACGATGCCGCCCAGCGGGCGCGCCAGGTAGCCGGCGGCGAAGATGCCGAAGGTCTGCAGCTGGCGCAGCCACTCCGGAACCGAGGGCGGGAAGAACAACTGCCCGATCACGGTGGCGAAGAAGACGAAGATGATGAAATCGTAGAACTCGAGCGCGCCGCCGAGGGCGGCGAGCGCGAGCGTCTTGTAATCCTGGCCGGTCAGCGGACGGGCGTGCGCGCTGCCGCGCGCGCCGGCCGTGCCGACGGTGCTGCTGGTAGACATGTGGAGACTCGCATGGAAGAGATCGCATGCGAAGCGGGCAACACGGATGACGTGGAGTTGGGGGCGGCCGGAGGGTACAGCGCAGGGACGCAGGCTCTGAGTGGCGGGTAAGCCGCAGGCTTGCGACGGGCGCTTCGCAAAGTCGGGAAGATTACCAGATCGCCCGGAGCCTTGTCTTATATAAAAGACTGCAAATGCCCTTGCAATGCTGTAACGCCTTGCCATAATGTGGGAAAAAAGTGAAATTTCGGGCACAAAGCTGCGGTCACTGCAGCTGGGTGGGGTCAAATCTTCTGAGGTGACATGAACTCCAAGTTCTCCATGCAGGCCGCCATGGCCACCCCGCGGCGGCGGCTGGCCGTGCGCGCGGGCGGCGGCATCGTGGCAGCGCTGGCCGTATTCGGGCTGGCGGGATATTTCGGCGGCCCTCCCCTGCTGAAGTGGCAGATCGAAAAGCAGGCAAGCGCCGCGCTCGGGCGCAAGGTGACGCTGGGCGGGGCGCAGGTGCGCCCCTTCTCATTGGGCGTCACGCTGCAGGATCTCGCCATCTTTGAGGCGGATGGCAAGCGGCCCATGCTGACGCTGGGTTCGGCGGAGGCCAAAGCCTCGCTGGCCTCCTTGTGGCATCTGGCGCCGGTGGTGGATGCCCTGCACGTCGACGCCCTCGCCGTGCATGTGACGCGCGCGCCCGACGGCGGCATGAGCTTCGACGACATCGTGCGGCGTTTCGCGGCCCAGCCCAAGGCGCCGAATGCGAAGCCGGCGCGCTTCTCGGTCAACAACATCGCGGTGACCGATTCGAGCTTCGTCTTCGACGACCAGCAGCTCAAGCAGGTGCAGCGGGTCGACAGGTTCACCCTGACCCTGCCCTTCCTGTCGAACCTGCCGCATGACGTCGAGATCGTCACCCGGCCGACGCTGAGCGCGCTGGTCAACGGCACGCCACTGGCGCTGGACGGCACCATGCTGCCCTTCGCCGACTCGCGCGAGACGCACCTCAACCTGAACCTGAACGGCCTCGACCTGGTGCGCTTCATGCCGTTCGCGCCGGCGCTGCGGGATGCCGAGGTCAAGAGCGCGCTGCTGGACTCGCGCCTGACGCTGGGATTCCGCCAGCAGAAGGACACGCAGGACATCTTCCTCGGCGGCACGGTCACGCTGCGTAACGCCGACATCGTCAAGCACGACGGCTCGCCGCTGCTGAAGGCCGACCGGCTCGCGCTGGACATCGACCGCATCGAGCCGCTGGCACGGCATGCGCACCTGCGCAGCGTCAGCCTGGAAGGCCTGGGCGTGCAGGCGCTGCGCCGCCCCGACGGCACGGTCGACCTGGCCAGCGCCTTGCTGCCGCGCGCGGTCGCGCCCGCTACGACCACCGCGCCCGCCAAGCCGGCGGCCGGTCAGGCCGCAGCGGCCGGCGCAGGCAGCGCCGGCAAGGCGGGCGCCAAAGCGCCGGCTTCCGCGGCGGCTGCCTCCGCGCCCGCGGCCCAGGCTGGCGCCGCCAAGGCCGCACCCGGCTGGGCCTACGCGGTGGACCACATCACGCTCAAGGACGCCAGGCTGGGCCTGCGCGACGAGGCCGCGCCCTCGGGCCCGGGCACGCTCGCGCTCGGCCCGCTCGAGGTGCAGGTGGACGGCCTCTCCAGCAGCGGCGGCAAGCCGGCCACGGTCGAGGCCAAGCTGACCCTTGCCGAGGGCCAGACGCTGCAGCACAGCGGCGAGCTGTCGCTGCCGGACGGCAAGCTGAGCGGCACGCTGCAGGCCAGCGGCGTCAAGCCGCAAGGTTTCGCCGCCTGGTGGCCGTCCGCGCTGAAGAGCCAGCTCGGCGATACCGCCGTCAATGCCGAGCTGCACTACAGCGCGGCCTGGGGCAGCGGCGCCCCGCAGTTCACGCTGGACAAGTCGCGGGTCGAAGTGGCGCCGTTGTACGTGGCCGCCACCGGTGCCGCCTACACGCCGCCCGCGTCCGCCAAGGCCCCGCGCGCCGCGCGCCGCGGGCGCAGCGCGGCCGCCGCTGGCTCCGGTACAGCAGCCTTGCCGCTGCTGCGCGCCGACAAGGTCGCGCTCGAGGGCATCGCGTTCGATCTCGCCAAGCAGTCCTTCGCGGCCGACGAACTGGTGGTGGCCAAGCCCGAGGTCGCCGCCACGCGCGACCCGCACGGCGAACTGGTCGAGGTGGCGCGCATCTGGGTGGCGCAGGCCACCGGCAAGGCTGCGCCGTCCGCACCGGCCACGCGCGGGCGGTCTGCACCGGCCGCCACGACAGGGCAGCCCGCCGGCTGGAAGGCGCGGCTCGGCAAGATCTCGCTCGACCGCGGCGCGGCGCAGCTGACCGATTTCCAGCCGGCCGAGGCCAACCAGGGGCGGCCGGTCGTCCACCAGTACCGCAACATCGCGCTCAGCACCGGCGCCGTCGGCTGGCCGCTGGCGCCGGGCGCGGTGCCGTTCAAGCTGCGCGCCGACGCGGGCCGCCGCGGCAGCCTTTCGCTGTCGGGCAGTGCGCAGCCGACCGCGCCGACGGCGCAGGTCGACATCGACCTGCGCGAATTCGACATGGCGCCGCTGCAGCCGTACCTGGGCAACCAGTTCAATGCCGCGCTGCGTGCCGGCAGCCTGACGGTCAAGGGCCGCGCCAACGTGTCGGCGCCGGCCGGCAAGCCGCTCGCCGCGCGCTTCACCGGCAACGCGCTGGTGGGCAACGTGCGTTCGGTGGACCGCCTGACCGGCGACGACTTCCTGCGCTGGCGTACGCTGACGGTGTCGGGCATCGATTTCGCCATGGACCCGGCCAAAGGGCCGATGCAGGTCGGCCTCGGCAAGATCGCGCTGTCCGACTTCTATGCCCGAGTGATCCTGAACGCCAACGGCCGCCTGAACCTGCAGGACGTGATGGCCGGCGGCGCCGCCAAGGGCGAAGCCGAGCCCCGCACCAGCCTGACGCAGGCCAACCCGGCATCGGCGCCGCCGGCCGCGCGGGCGGCGGCCTCCGTCCCGGCGGCGCCTGCGGCACCCGCGTCCGCGGCACAGGCCAAGGCGGCGCCGGCCGAGAGCGGGCCCAAGCCGCAGATCCGCATCGGCGGCGTGTCGGTCGACAAGGGCAACATCAATTTCTCCGACTTCTTTGTCAAGCCCAATTACACCGCCAACCTGACCGACATGACGGGCTCGGTGTCCAAGGTCTCCACGGCGGATCCGACTCCCGCCGACGTGGTGCTGAACGGCCGCGTCGACGGCGACGCGCCCGTCAACGTCAGCGGCAAGGTCAACCCCTTCAGCCAGCAGCTCTATCTCGACCTCGCCGCCAAGGCCACGGGCATCGAACTGACGCGGCTGACGCCCTACGCGGCCAAGTACGCCGGCTATCCCATCACCAAGGGCAAGCTGAGCGTGGACGTCTCGTACAAGATCGACAGCGGCAAGCTCGAGGCGCAGAACCACCTCTACCTCGACCAGCTCACCTTCGGCGACAGGGTCGACAGTCCCGACGCCACCAAGCTGCCGGTGCTGCTGGCGGTGTCGCTGCTGAAGGACCGCAATGGTGTGATCGACGTCAACCTGCCGGTGTCGGGCTCGCTGTCCGACCCCGAGTTCAGCATCGGCGGCGTGATCGTGCGTGTCATCGTCAACCTGCTGGCCAAGGCCGTCACCTCGCCGTTCTCGCTGATCGCCCATGCCTTCGGCGGCGGCGACGAACTCGGCTACGTGGAGTTCCCGGCCGGCACCGCCACGCTGACGCCGGAGGCGAAGAAGAAGCTCGACACGCTCGGCAAGGCGCTCAACGACCGGCCTGGCCTGAAGCTGGAGATCAGCGGCCGCATCGACCCTGCCACCGACGCCGCCGGTGCGCGCCGCGCCTGGCTCGATGAACGCGTGGCCGAGGAGAAGGTGCGCGAGCAGCGCAAGAGCGCGCAGGCGGGCGCGCCGCTGGAGGAAAGCGAGGAGGGCGAGCAGGGCGCCAAGGTCACGGTGACGCCGCAGGAGTACCCGAAGTACCTCGAAGCTGTCTACAAGCGCGCCTCGTTCAAGAAGCCGCGCAATCTGATCGGCCTGGCCAAGTCGCTGCCCACCGCCGAGATGGAGAAGCTGCTGCTGGACAATGCGCCGGTGACCGAGGCCGGCCTGCGCCAGCTCGCCGAGCAGCGCGCGCTGGTGGTCAAGCAGGTGCTGGATCGCGATGAGAAGGTGCCCGAGTCCAGGCTGTTCCTGACCTCACCCAAGCTCGACGCCGAAGGCATCAAGGACAAGGGCGCGCCCACCCGGGTGGACTTCGCCATCCGCCAGTAGGTGCGGCAGGTGCGGCAGGCGCCCGCCTGCGCGCGCCGGTACCTGGCGTCCCGCCTGCCGCCAAGGACGGCAGGCGGGACGCCAGCCTGGAAAAACCGCGTATGATTCCGCCCGCATCGGTAAAACATGGACAGGAGCCAACATTGCAGCAAGACGACGCGGTTATCTACAAGACCTGGGTTTGCCTGATCTGCGGCTGGGTGTATGACGAAGCACAGGGCTGGCCGGAAGACGATATCGCGCCGGGCACACGCTGGGAGGACATTCCTGACGACTGGCGCTGTCCCGAATGCGACGTCGGCAAGGCCGACTTCGCCATGATCGAGATCTGAACGGACTCCGGGCAGGAGCCGAGCAGGATCCGCGCGGCTTGCGCCCGCGGGAGGTGCGCCCGCACCAAGGGACGGGAGCGCCATCCGGGAGCCCGCTGAGCGGTGGCGGGGATGTCGGCTAGTGGCGCAGCGGCGCCTGCCGGCACAGGCCGGAGGCAGCGCGCCGCCTCGCGCAGCGGCGATAGCGCATCCGGTATGGATGGCTGCAGCGCCACAGCGCGGCCGACACGGTCAGCACGAGCAGGGCCGCCATGCAGGCGGCGATCAGGCCAATGGACATGCCGGCCTCCTTCCCAACGAGGACTTCCCAAGGCGGCCCTTGGCGGGCCGCCCGCTCAGATCAGCAGCGGCAAGGCCTCCAGCAGCAGGATCGCGACTGCGGCACCCAGCAGCGCGCCCGCGGCGCGGCAACTGATGCGCAGGAAGCGCGCGGTCACCGGGACCGCGCCCATCGCGATGATGCCTACCAGCGCCATCGGGATCAGGAAGACAAGATCGTACAAACGCAGCGGCGTCATGGCGGTCTCCTCTCTCTCGTTCTTTCCTTCATCCAGTATAGGCAGTGTGCCGGCTTCGCCCAGTCATCCCCATCGGGGTTGTCCCGCAGTCGTGGTGCCGCCGCCGCCGCATCAGTACCGCTCAAGTACCGCTCAAGTACCGCTCAAGTACCGCTCAAGTACCGCTCAAGTACCGCTCAAGTACCGCTCAAGTACCGCTTCCATCGCGCGCACATGCCGCGACCGGGCGTGCGGGCGCCGCTTTGCGCGCGCTGCATCACGCCTGCGCCGCGAGCGGATGCATGGCCCGCAAGCGTGCCGAGGCACGCTCCAGGCATCCCCGGGGCATGTCCTATGCTGAGAGCAGCGGTGCGGGCGCATGACCCGGCCGCGCCAACGCCCTTGGGGGCGTGATGGCATGACAGCAGCAGCGGAGGTGGCTATGGAACTTCACATGCATTCGCACCACTATGTGCGCAGGATGCCGGACTGGTCTGCGGCGGCGGTAGCCGGGCTGGTGGCCGGCGCCTTGCTGGTCGTGGTGGAACTGTTCTGGTCCTCGATGGTGGCCGGCGTCAATCCGTGGGGCACCACGCGCATGATCGCCGCCATCCTGATGGGGCCGGACGTCCTGCAGACCTCGCTGTTCAGCGTAGGCACGGTGGCGGCGGCGCTGGTCATCCACTTCGTGCTCGGGGCGATACTCGGCATGGTGCTGGCGGCCATCATCGCGCCCTTCCAGCTCGACTCGAGCAGCGGCATGGCGATGCTGGCCGGCGCTGTGTTCGGCGCCCTGGTGTACCTGTTCAACTTCCACGTGATGACGCGCGCCTTTACCTGGTTCATCGACGCGCGCGGCTGGCATACCTTCGTTGGCCATCTGCTGTTCGGCATGGCGGCGGCGCTGTGCTACTGGTGGTTCGAACGGCGCGAAGGCGCGATGCGCTGAGACCCGCGCAACGCAGACGCCCGGCCGTGGCCGGGCGGTCCTGGACGGCGGATGCCGCACCTGCGGTATCCGCCGTCTGCCTTGTGGCGCAGCGCACCAAGCCGCGGCCGCGCCGCACCTGCACCGTACGGTGTGGCATGGCGTGCCTCGCGCGCATGCACTAGTCTGTATTGCATACGGCTCGGCACAACCGGTCCGGGCGGATGGTGAGCAGGAGTCGGACATGGCGCTTGCGATAGCGCTGGTGGCGGTGGTCGCGGCCACAGTGCTCTTTCATGTCTTCAGCCCTTGGTGGGCAACGCCGCTGGCGTCCAACTGGCAGCAGATGGACGACACGCTGACGATCACCTTGATCATCACCGGCGCCTTCTTCATCGTCATCAATCTCCTGGTCGGCTACCTGGTCTGGCGCTATCGCCACCGCAGCGGGCAGCGTGCGGCTTACGAACCCGAGAACCCCCGCCTCGAGCGCTGGCTGATCGCCGGCACCTCGGTGGGCATCATCGCCCTGCTGGCGCCGGGCCTGGTGGTCTACGCGAAGTACGTGAGCGCGCCGCGCGACGCCATGCAAGTCGAAGTGGTCGGCCAGCAATGGCAGTGGAGCTATCGCTTCCCGGGCCAGGGTGGCGCGCTCGGCCGTGCCGACGCGAGCTTCGTCACGCCGGCCAATCCGCTGGGCATCGATCCCGGCGATCCGCGCGGGCAGGACAACCGCATCGTCAACGGTCCCGAGCTGCACCTGCCGCTGAACCGGCCGGTCAAGGTGCTGCTGCGTTCCAAGGACGTCCTGCACGATTTCTACGTGCCGCCCTTCCGCGCCCGCATGAACCTGGTGCCCGGGATGGTCACGTCCTTCTGGTTCACGCCCACGCGCGTCGGGCGCTTCGACATCCTGTGCGCCCAGCTATGCGGCATCGGCCACTACAACATGCGCGGCCAGGTCGTGGTCGAGGAGCCGGCGGCCTTCGAAGCCTGGCTGGCGCGCCAGCCCACCTTCGCTGCCACGCAGCACCCGGCGCCGGCCGCGCCGGCCGCCGGCGCAGGTGCCAGTGTCACCGACATGCTGGCGGCGCAAGGCAAGGCACTGGCGCTCAGCAAGGGGTGCGTGGGCTGCCACAGCGTCGATGGCAGCGTCGGCGTGGGGCCGAGCTGGAAGGGCTTGTACGGCAGTGTGCAGACCTTCTCGGACGGCAGCAGCGCGCGGGTCGACGATGCCTTCCTGCGCGAAGAGATCCTGACCCCGCAGGCGCGGCTGGTGAAGGGCTTCGGCCCGGTGATGCCCACCATCCCGCTGAGCGAGGACGAACTCAAGGCGCTGATGGCCTACATCCGCGCCAATGGGACCACCGCCGCCGCGGCCGCGCCGCAGGCGGGCAGCCCGGCAACGCCGGCGCGCTGACGCGGCGCAGCGGCAGGAGGAAGACATGGCCTACGCGCACGATGCAGGGGGGCACGGCAGCTTCTGGACCCGTTATGTCTGGAGCCAGGACCACAAGGTGATCGCCGTGCAGTACACGCTCACCGCCATCGTGGTGGGCGTGGTCGGCGTGGTGCTGTCCAACCTGATGCGGTTGCAGCTCGGCTTTCCCGGCCACTTCCAGTTCATCGACGCCAACCGCTACTACCAGTTCGTCACGATGCACGGGATGATCATGGTGATCTACCTGCTCACGGCACTGTTCCTCGGCGGCTTCGGCAATTACCTGATCCCGCTGATGGTCGGCGCGCGCGACATGGTCTTCCCCTTCCTCAACATGTTGAGTTACTGGGTCTACCTGGTGTCGGTGCTGGTGCTGCTGGCGAGCTTCTTCGCGCCGGGCGGGCCGACCGGGGCCGGCTGGACACTGTATCCGCCGCAGGCCATCCTGCCCGGCACGCCGGGCCATGACTGGGGCATCATCCTGATGCTGGTGTCGCTGGTGATCTTCATCGCCGCGGCCACCATGGGCGGCCTCAACTATGTGACCACAGTGCTGCAGGCACGCACCGAAGGCATGACGATGATGCGCATGCCGCTGTCGGTGTGGGGCATCTTCACGGCCACCATCCTCGCGCTGATCGCCTTCCCGGCGCTGTTCGTCTCGGGCGTGATGATGCTGCTCGACCGCGTGCTCGGCACCAGCTTCTTCATGCCGGCAATCGTCTCGCTCGGCCAGCAGCTGCCCTACAAGGACGGCAGCCCGCTGCTGTTCCAGCACCTGTTCTGGTTCTTCGGCCACCCCGAGGTCTACATCGTGGCGCTGCCGGCCTTCGGCATCGTCTCCGACCTGATCAGCGTGCACGCGCGCAAGAGCATCTTCGGCTACCGCACCATGGTGTGGGCCATCCTGGTGATCGGCGTGCTGTCGGTGACGGTGTGGGCGCACCATATGTTCGTCAGCGGCATGAATCCCTATTTCGGCTTCTTCTTCGCCACCACCACGCTGATCATCGCGGTGCCCACCGCGATCAAGGTCTACAACTGGGTGATGACGCTGTGGCGGGGCGACATCCACCTGAGCGTGCCGATGCTGTTCGCCATCGGCTTCCTCAGCACCTTCGTCATCGGCGGCCTGACCGGCCTCTTCCTCGGCAACGTGAGCGTGGACATCCCGCTGTCGAACACCTACTTCGTGGTGGCCCACTTCCACATGGTGATGGGCGTATCGCCGATCCTGGTGGTGTTCGGCGGCCTCTACCACTGGTATCCCAAGGTCACCGGACGCCTGCTGAACGACGTGCTCGGGCGCGCGCACTTCTGGATCACCTTCCTGGGCACCTATGCCATCTTCTTCCCGATGCACTACCTCGGCATCCTGGGCATGCCGCGCCGCTACTACGCTTACGACAACTATGCTTTCATCCCCCAGTCTGCCCATTCGCTGAACACCGCGATCTCGGTGGCGGCCTTCGCGGTGGCGCTGGCGCAGCTGCTGTTCCTCTTCAACCTGGCCTGGAGCCTGCGCCATGGCAAGGCGGCCGGCCCCAACCCGTGGCGCGCCGCCTCGCTCGAGTGGCAGACGCCGCAGACGCCGCCGGTGCACGGCAACTGGGGCGAGCAGACGCCGGTGGTCTATCGCTGGGCTTATGCCTACAGCGTGCCCGGCGCGCGCGAGGATTTCATCGCCCAGAACGCGCCACCCGAGGCGGGCGGGCTGGGGCCGCAGGCCGAGGCCGGGCGCGGAGCGCTGGCATGAACCAGACCGGTTTCCTGCGCCTTGGCCGGGACGATCCGGGCGACGGCCCGGCCGGACGCCATGGCGCGCCAGCGGCGCTCGGCACCGGCGTGTTCATCGGGGTGGCAAGTGTGCTGTTCCTGCTCTTCCTCGCGGCCTACACCATGCGCATGAGCGCGCCGGACTGGCGTGCGATCCGCCTGCCGTGGCAGGTCTGGCTGTCGACCGCGCTGCTGGCGGCGGGCAGCCTGGCCATGGCGGACGCGGCGCGGGCGGCGCGCGCCGGGCGCGCGCGCCCGGCGCGCCTCGCCTGGTGCCTGGGCGGCCTGGCGGCGGTGCTCTTCATCGCTTCGCAGCTATGGGGATGGCATGCCCTGCAAGGCAGGCAGGTGAGCGTGGCGGGCAATCCCGCCGGCAGCTTCTTCTACCTGCTGACCGCCATGCACGGCCTGCACGTGCTGGGCGGCGTGGCCGCGTGGCTGCTGGTGACGCTGCGCAGGGGGAGCGGGCGAGGCGATGCCGGCGCCGCGCTGCGCATGGCGTTGTGCGCGCGCTATTGGCACTTCCTGCTGGCGCTCTGGCTGGTGCTGCTGGTCGTGCTGCGCTGGCTCACGCCCGAGGTGGTGCGCTTCCTCTGCGGCGGCGCGTGAGGCCGCGGCGGAGCCGAAGCGGAACGGCAGCAAAACGGCAGCGGGAGGCGAGAGATGGTCACGCAAGCAGCCGCGCCCGAGCGGGCGCCCTACGTACCGAGCGGCTGGCGCGGCCTGGTCGCCGACTGGCGCTCGGACCAGCACGCCTTCCAGGTGTCCTGGGGCAAGGCCATGATGTGGATCTTCCTCGTCTCGGATACCTTCATCTTCGGCTGCTTCCTGACCGGCTACATGACCGTGCGCATGGCGTCGACCGTGGCCTGGCCCAATCCCAGCCACGTGTTCGCGCTGCATATCGGCGGCGCCGAGGTTCCGCTGCTGCTGATCGCCATCATGACGTTCACCCTGATCAGCAGCAGCGGCACCATGGCGATGGCGGTGAACTTCGCCTACCGGCGCGAGCGCCGCCGCTGCGCGGCGCTGATGGCGGCCACCGCGCTGTTCGGTCTGGCCTTCCTCGGCATGCAGGCCTTCGAGTGGAGCCACCTGATCTTCACCGAGGGCGTGCGTCCCTGGGGCAACGGCATGGGAGCCGCGCAGTTCGGTGCCAGCTTCTTCATGATCACGGGCTTCCACGGGCTGCACGTGACCTGCGGCGTGATCTACCTGCTGACCGTCGCCAGCCGCGTGCTGGGCGGCCGCTATGAGCGCAGCGGCAACTACCAGATCGTCGAGATCGCCGGCCTCTACTGGCACTTCGTCGACCTGGTGTGGGTGTTCATCTTCGCGCTGTTCTATCTCTGGTGAGGCCGGCCATGACACAGACGACCACCGCCACCGCGCCGCCGGCGCCTTCCGAGCCGTCGCAACACGGGGGGCAGCAGCATTCCATCGCCCTCTACCTGAAGGTGTGGGGGCTGTTGTTCGTGCTGTCGACGATGTCCTATCTCGTCGACTATTTCCATTTCACCGGCATGCTGCGCTGGACGCTGATCGTGCTGTTCATGGTGCTCAAGGCCGGCCTGATCGTCGCGGTGTTCATGCACATGGCCTGGGAGCGGCTGGCGCTGGCCTGCGCCATCCTGCTGCCGCCGCTGGCACTGTTGCTGCTGGTCGGCCTGATGGCGACCGAGGCGGATTACACTTTCGTCTTGCGCGGGCTGTTCCTCCACTGAGCGGGTGGCGACAGCCGGCGCTCGCGGCCGGCAGCGCTACTGCCGGGTACGGCGCCGAGCCCGCTGGCGGGCCGCGCGCCATCGCTCCGAGGAGCCCAGCCCGCCATGCATCCCGCCACCGAGGCCATCCTGACCTTCAACCACGGCCGCGATCCCGAGCGCTTGACGCGCAAGCTCGACGCGATGGCACGTGAGCCGTTCTCCTTCTTCCGCGGCAGCAATCATCTCTACGCCGCCTCCGTGCAGCACGAGGAGGCGCTGCTCGATGCCCCGCACACTTATGTCTGCGGTGACCTGCACCTGGAGAACTTCGGCAGCTTCAAGGGCGACAACGGCCTGGTGTACTTCGACCTGAACGACTTCGACGATGCCCTGCTGGCGCCGCTGACGGTTGACGTGGTACGCATGCTGTCCAGCCTGATGATCGCCGCCTCGCAGCTCGGGCTGTCGGAGGAGGATGCGCGCAACGCCAGCGAACGGATGCTGTCGAGCTATGCGGCGGTGCTGGCCCAGGGCAAGCCGCGCTGGCTGGAACGTGCCACCGCGCAGGGACTGGTGGCCGAGCTGCTGCGCCGCGTCAAGCGGCGCCGGCGCGGCGAACTGCTGGCGCAGCGCACCGAGTTCCGCAAGGAGCGCCGCCGCCTGCGCATCGACGGGCGCCATGCGCTGGCGGCCGACAAGGCGCAGCGCAAACATGCGGCCGCCATCCTGCACATGTACTCGCAATTGCCGCACGGGCACCGCCTGGTGGCCGATGATGCCGCGCGCCGCATCGCCGGCACCGGCAGCCTGGGCCTGGAGCGCTACGTGGTGCTGGCGCACGAGGTGGGCATGCCGCCGGTGGCGCAGCGCCTGATCGACGTCAAGCTGGCGGCGCCGACCGCCTGGAGCGGCATGCGCCTGCGCCGGCAGCCGCGCTGGGAAGGCGAGGCCGCGCGCGTGGTGCAGGTGCAGCAGGTCATGCAGGCCGCCTCGCCGGCACTGCTGGCGGCGGTGAAGATGAACGGCTTGTCCTACGTGGTCAAGAGCCTGCAGCCCACCGCCGACCGCGTCGACCTGGGCCGTCCCACCAGTGCCGAAGAGCTGCGCCTGGTGCTGGACACCATGGCCCATGCCGCTGCCTGGGCGCACCTGCGCAGCTGCCGGCACCAGTCGGCCGATCCGATCGAGCAACTGCAGGAGTTCGCGGCGGGCACGCGCTGGCGTGCTGCCGTGCTGCGGCTGGCGCGCCACGGCTGTTCGGTCTCGCTGTCGCAGTGGCGCGATTTTGCCGACGACTACCGGCGTGCCCGCCAGGGCACGGCGCGCAAGCGCCGCTGAGGCCCGCGCCCGCTCCGGCGGGCGCCGTGGCGGCCATGGGCCGCATCCGGCATCCGGCCACGCACCGGGTATCCGGCGACGCACCGCTTGCGTGAACCGGGCTTGCCGCTTATAAGTGGAACCATCGTTCTATTTCCGGAGCGGCGCAGATGAAGGCAAGCGTGGAGCGGGTGCCGTCCCAGGAGGGCGGAGCGGGCGAACGCCGCCGGCCGAAGCAGGCGCGCAGCCAGGCCACCGAAGACGCCTTGCTCGATGCAGGGCTGGCCTGCATCGAGGCGGTCGGCATCGAGGCCACCTCGATGGCGCTGGTGGCCGAGCGCGCGGGTGCTTCGATCGGCGCGCTTTACTTCCGCTTCGGCGACAAGGAGCGCTTCGTCCAGGCCGCGCTCGCGCGCGCCTTCGATCGCATCCGCGCCGAGACGGATGCGCTGCTGGCCTACGCGGTCATGCAGGACAAGCCGCCCGCGGCGGTGATCGTCGCCTGCGTGGACCTGGCGGTGAAGATCCAGAGCCGCAGCCAGGGCGTGCTGCGCGCGGTGCTCAAGCGCGCGCTCGACGATCCGGCCGCCTGGGAGCCGGTCGGCCGCCTCGGCAACGAAGTCAGCGGGCGCCTGGTCGATACGCTGGCGCGCTATCCCGAGGTGACCGCGATCCCCGGCTGGCGCGACCGCATCATGCTGGCCATGCATGCCGCGCGTGCGATGCATTTCAACAGCCTCTACAACCCGCAATCGCCGTTGCCGTCGGACCCTGAGCGCATGGTCGCCGCGCTCAGCGATCTCGTGCGGGGTCATCTCGGCCTGCCACCGGATGCCGGCGCCGAACCGGCGCAGGACAAGGCGCAGGACAAGGCGCGGACCCAGGAGCAAGCACCGACCGCCGCGCAGCGCGGTCACCGACAAGGGAGGGCCTGATGCCACGCCTGCAAGACAAGATCGTGATGGTCACCGGCGCGGCCTCCGGGCTCGGCGCTGCCTTCAGCCGCGCGGCCGCCGAGGCGGGGGCCGCGGTGGTGCTGGCCGACATCGACGCGCATGCCGGGCAGGCGCTGTGCGAGGCGCTGGCCGCAGCGGGTGCCGACACCCTGTTCCTGCACCTGGACGTGGCGCGCGAAACGGCCTGGCAGGAAGCCATGGCGGAGGTCGAGCGCCGCCACGGCCGGCTCGATGTGCTGGTGAACAACGCCGGCATCGCCCTGCGCGGCTCCATTGCCGATTGCTCGCTGGCCGACTGGCAGCGCACCCTGGATGTCAACCTGACCGGGGTTTTTCTCGGCTGTCGCGCGGCCCTGCCGCTGATGCGCGAGGGAGGCGGCTCGATCATCAACGTGTCGTCGATCTACGGGCTGGTGGGCGGCGACCAGGTGGCGGCCTATTGCGCCGCCAAGGGCGGCGTGACCTTGCTGACGCGCTCGGCGGCCCTGCACGGCGCCAAGTGCTCGCCGCCGGTCCGCGTCAACTCCATCCATCCCGGCTTCGTCGAGACACCGATGGTACTGCGCTCGATCGGTGCGCTCGACGCCGGCGCGGCGGCGGCCGCGCGGGCGCGCATCGAGGGCATCACGCCGCTCGGCCGCCTCGCCACGCCGGACGACATCGTCGGCGCCTTCCTGCTGCTCGCCTCCGACGAGGCGCGCTACATCACCGGCGCGCAGTTCACCGTCGACGGCGGGCTGACCGCGCAATAGGGCGGGCGGCAGGGCGGACGGCAGGGCGCACGTCGCGGTGCCCGTCCCGCCGCGGACAGCGCCGTCCCGGCCGCGCCGCCGCCATCACGTTGCTGGCGGCACCACCAGAAGCAGGAAAACAGACAGGAGACATGGCGCAATGCAAAGACTGACCGTGGACGCGGCAGGCGTCCGTACCAGCCTGATCGACACCGGCCGCGGCCGGCCCACCATCCTCGTGCATGGCACATCGTCCAGCGCGGAGACGGGCTGGGCGCCCATCCTGGCGCGCCTCGCCGAACGGCGGCGCTGCCTGGTGCCCGACCTGGCCGGCTCGGGCCTGAGCGTGGACGACGGCTCGGCGCTGACCCTGGAACGGCTGGTCGGGCAGGTGGAGGCCGTCGCCGCCCTGGCCGAGGGCGAAGCGCTGGACCTGGTCGGCTACTCGCTGGGCGGCGTGGTGGCGGCGGCGGCCGCGGCCAGGCTGGCGGGACAGGTGCGCCGGCTGGTGGTGCTGGGCGGCTGGGCCGCGACCGACCTGCGCATGCGCGTGCAGTTCGACCTGTGGCAGGCACTGGCCCGCACCGACCACACGCAGCTTGCCCGCCTGCTGTTGCTCAACGGTGTCTCCGAGCGCTTCTTCGCCGCCAGCGACCCGTCGCTGGTCGAGACCGTGCTGGCGCGCTTTGCCACCGGACTGGCGCCGGGCAGCGACCGGCAGGCGGCGCTCGACGCCATCGTCGATATCCGTGCCTGCCTGCCGGCGGTCCGCGCCGCCACGCTGGTGATCGGGCTGGCCCAGGACCGCCTGGTGCCGGCGGCGCATTGCCGCGCGTTGGCACAGGCCGTGCCCGGCGCGCGCTACGAAGAGATCGATTGCGGGCACCTGGTGATGCTGGAACAGCCCGAGCGCCTGCTGGAACGCATCGAACGCCATCTGGAGGAGCGTCATGACTGAAGCTGCATTCACTGCCAACGCCACCAACGCCACCAACGCCACCAACGCGGCGCCAGTGCCGGAGGCCGTCGGCGCGGCCGAACACTTCGACGTGCTGATCGTCGGCGCCGGCATCTCCGGCATCGCCTCTGCCTACCACCTGAACGACCAGTGTCCGGAAATGCGCTTCGTAGTGCTGGAGTCGCAGGCGGGCTATGGCGGCACCTGGCTGACGCATCGCTATCCGGGCGTGCGCTCCGACAGCGACCTCTACACCTTCGGCTACCGCTTCAAGCCCTGGACCGGCACCCCGATCGCCACCGCGGCGGAGATCCTCGCCTACATGGGCGAAGTCATCGCCGAGAACGGGCTGGCGCGCCATATCCGTTACCGCCACGCGATCCGTTCGGCCTCATGGTCGAGCGAGCAGAGCCTGTGGACCATCGAAGCCAGCCGCAGTGATACCGGCGCGACGGTCCGCTTCACGGCGAACTTCCTGTGGATGTGCCAGGGCTACTACCGGCACGCCCAGGGCTATACGCCGGAATGGCCGGCCATGGCCGATTTCCGCGGCCGCATCGTCCATCCGCAGGACTGGCCCGAGGACCTGGACTGCACGGACCAGCGCGTGCTCGTGATCGGCTCCGGCGCGACCGCGGCCACGCTGGTGCCGGCGCTGGCCGGACGCTGCGCGCACGTGACCATGCTGCAGCGCTCGCCTACCTACTTCATCACCGGACGCAATGCCAACGTGCTGGCCGACGAACTGCGCCAGCTGAAGATCGACGAGAGCTGGATCCACGAGATCGTGCGGCGCAAGATCCTGCACGACCAGGCGGTGTTCACGCAGCGCGCGCAGCAGGAACCGGAAACGGTCAAGGCCGAGCTGCTGGCGGGGGTGCGCGCCAGCCTCGGGCCCGACTTCGACGTCGACACCCATTTCACGCCGCGCTACCGGCCCTGGCGGCAGCGCATCGCCTACATTCCGGACGCCGACCTGTTCCAGAGCGTGCGCGAAGGCAAGGCCTCGGTGGTCACCGACGAGATCGAGCGCTTCGTCGAAGGGGGTGTCCAGCTCAAGTCGGGCCGCACGCTGGAGGCCGACGTCATCGTCACCGCGACCGGCTTCGACCTCAGCGTGCTCGGCGATATCGCCTTCACCATCGACGGCAAGCCGCTGGTGTTCTCCGACAGCGTGACCTACCGCGGCATGATGTTCACCGGCGTGCCCAACCTGGTCTGGGTATTCGGCTACTTCCGCGCCAGCTGGACGCTGCGCGCGGACCTGATCGGCGATTTCGTCTGCCGGCTGCTGTGCCATATGCGCGACAAGGGTGTCGGCAGCGTGGTGCCGGTGCTGCGGCCCGAGGACCGCGAGATGGCGCTCGGCAGCTGGGTGGACCCGGAGAACTTCAATCCGGGCTACCTGATGCGCGGCATGCACCTGCTGCCCAAGCGCGGCAGCAAGCGCGAATGGCAGCACACGCAGGACTACTGGGGGGAGAAGGACGAGTTTCCCGCCATCGATCTCGATGACGCGGTGTTCGCCTATGGCGGCCGGGCGCCGGCGCGCTGAGGGGGAGCGCGGCGCACCGGGTGGTGCGCCGCGAGGTCGGCACGGCGTGGATGCGGCCGGCCCGTGCGGGCCGGTGCCGCGTGCGCGCCGCGGGCTTCAGACCTGGGTGATGAACTTGGTCACCAGGTAGCCATCGAAGGTCTCCTGGCCGCCTTCGCTGCCGATGCCGGAGTCCTTGATGCCGCCGAAGGGCGTCTCGGCCAGCGCCATGCCGAAGTGGTTGATGTTGACCATGCCGGCCTCGAGGCCGTTCGAGACCTGCGTGGCCGTCTTCAGCGAATTGGTGAAGACGTAGGAGGCCAGGCCGTAGGGCAGGCTGTTGGCGCGGCGCAGGACTTCCTCGGTGTCCTTGAAGCGGGTCACCGGCGCGACCGGGCCGAAGGGCTCGTCGACCATCAGCTTGGCGTCGTCGGGCAGGTCGGTCACCACGGTGGGGGCGAAGAAGAAGCCCTTGTCGCCGATGCGCGAGCCGCCGGCGACGATCTTGCCGCCGCGGTGGCTGGCGTCGTCGAGGAACTGCTGCATCGACAGCACGCGGCGTTCGTGTGCCAGCGGGCCCATCTCGGTGCCGGTCTCCAGGCCGTTGCCGACCTTGATCGAGCCGATCACCTCGGTGAAGCGCGCCAGGAACTTGTCGTAGGCCTTCTCCTGGACGTAGAAGCGCGTCGGCGACACGCACACCTGGCCGGCGTTGCGCAGCTTGAAGCGGGCCAGCATCTCGGCGGCCGGTTCGACGTCCGCATCGTCGAACACCAGCACCGGCGAATGGCCGCCCAGCTCCATGGTGACGCGCTTCATGTGCGCGCCGGCCAGCGCGGCCAGCTGCTTGCCGACCGGCACCGAGCCGGTGAAGGAGATCTTGCGCACGATCGGCGACTCGATCAGGTAGGTCGAGACTTCGCTGGGAACGCCCCAGACGATGTTCAGCACGCCCGCCGGCAGGCCGGCGTCATGGAACAGCCGGGCCAGCGCCACCACCGCGCTGGGCGAGTCTTCCGGCCCCTTCAGGATCAGCGTGCAGCCGGCGCCGACGGCGGCGACGATCTTGCGGATGGCCTGGTTGAAGGGGAAGTTCCACGGCGTGAAGGCGGCGCAGACGCCGATCGGCTCGCGCACCACGATCTGGCGCACATTGGGCTGGCGCGGCGGGATCACGCGGCCGTAGATGCGGCGGCATTCCTCGGCATGCCAGTCGGCATGCTCGGCGCACACCAGCACCTCGCCCACCGCCTCGGCCAGCGGCTTGCCCTGGTCCATGGTGATGTTGCGGCCGATGTCCTTGGCACGCTCGCGCGCCAGCTCGCCGACGCGGCGCAGGATCTTGGAGCGCTCCAGCGGCGAGGTCTTCTTCCAGCTTTCGAAGGCGCGCTGCGCGGCGGCAAGCGCGCGGTCCAGGTCGGCCTTGCTGGCGTGGGGCAGCTTGCCCAGCACTTCCTGCGTCGCGGGATTGATCACGTCCTGCTCGTGCCGGCCTCCTCCCTTGACGAATTCCCCATCGATGTAGAGAGCGAGATCCTGATACATGCCATTCTCCTGGTGGTTGTCTGCTGGGCGCCGCCCGCCGGGGGGCGGGGGAAAAGCGCAAGCATAGCGCCTTGCCAGGATTTCTGCATGTGCCGCATGGCGCGAGAATGTTCCGCGGTACGGAACATTGCGGAGCATTTTCGCGCCATGCCCGGGACAGGCCGACGCCCCAGGCGGGGCTCAGCGCCGCCGCAGGTCCGCCATGCTGCGGGTAGCCAGGGCAAGCGCGTCGTGGCTGCCGCCGCCGAGGCTGGCGGTGATCTCGGCGGCCGCCTCCTGCACCATGTCGGCAAAGGGCTTGAGACGGCCGGGACGGAAGCGCTCGGCCGGACCCGACAGCCCGACCGCGGCGATCACATGGCCGTGGCAGTCGGTGATCGGCGCGGCGATGCCGGACACGGTCTCGCGCCATTCGCCGCGATTGACGGCGTAGCCCTGCTTGCGGATCTTCTCCATCTCGCGCAGGAAGCGCGCGGGCTCGACGATGCTGTGGGGCGTGGAGGGTACCAGCGCTGCCGCCATGCGCTGCAGCGTGGCTTCGGGCAGGAAGGCGAGCATGGCCTTGCCGGTCGCCACGCAGTGCGCCAGCGCGCGTCCGCCGATCTGCGTGTAGGCGCGCACCGGGTTGGGGCTGTCGATCTTGTGCACGTAGACCACCTCGCCGCGGTCCAGCACCGACAGGTGCACGCTCTCGCCGCTGGCGTGCATCAGCTGGTCCATCCAGATCTCGGCGTGGCGGCGCAGGTCGAGCCGGGACAGCACGGCCGAGCCCAGCTCCCACAGCTTGATCGAGGCGCTGTAGCCGCTGCCGTCGCCGGCGCGGATGACGTAGCGCAGCTCCGTCAGCGCCTGCAGCAGGCGGTGCACATTGCTCTTGGCCAGGCCGAGCTCGGCGGCGATCTCGCTCAGGCCCAGCGGGCGTTCGCTGTGCGCCAGCAGCTCGATCACGCCCAGGCCCTTGATCAGGGTGTTGTTCATGCGGTTCGGGCGTCCTTGCCCGCGCGGTGCCGGCCGACAAGGAGGGGTGCGTTCTCAAATGTGGAACGATTGTAGCCGAATCTGGAACGTTCCTATAATCGATCGCAATCCGGCCGGGCCCAGCGGTGGTGCCGCGGCCGCCAATTTCCACGGACGTTGCAATGCCCGATCTCAGTGAACAAGACCTGCCGCTGGCAGGCGTCAAGGTGGTGGAGTTCTGTACGGTGGCCGCCGGTCCCTTCTGCGGCATGCTGCTGGCCGACATGGGTGCCGAGGTGATCAAGGTGGAGCCGCCGGAGGGCGATACGCTGCGCCAGTGGCCGCCGCTGTCGGCCGGTTTCTCCGAGAACTTCGCCTCGCTCAACCGCAACAAGCACTCGGTGGCGCTCAACCTGAAGGATCCCGCCGATGCGGCACTGGCGCGCCGCCTGGTCCTCGACGCGGACGTGGTGGTGGAGAACAACCGGCCGGGTGTGATGGACCGCCTGGGGCTGGGCTACGCCGCCTTCCGCGACGAGAAGCCGGGCCTGGTCTACTGCTCGGTGTCCGCCTACGGCCAGAGCGGCCCGCGTGCCGGCGAAGGCGGCTTCGATCTCACCATCCAGGCCGCTGCCGGCGTGATGAGCGTGACCGGCGAGCCCGGCGGCGCGCCGGTCAAGTGCGGCGTGCCGCTGGCGGACTTCGCCTCGGGCCTGTACGCCGCCTTCGCCATCGCCAGCGCGCTGGCGCGCGTGCGCGCCGGCGGCGCCGGCGCCCATATCGACGTGCCGATGTACGGCTGCACGCTGGGCATCGCCGCACTGCAGACCAGCGAGTACTTCGGCAACGGACGCAGCCCCGTCAAGCTGGGTTCCGCGCATCCGCGCAATGCGCCCTACCAGGCCTTCCGCGCCGCCGACGGCTACTTTGCCATCGCCGCCGGCAACCAGAAGCTGTGGCTGGAAGTGGTGCGCGTGGTCGGCCTGCCGGAGCTGGCCGCCGACCCGCGCTTCGCCAGCACGCGGGAGCGCGCGCAGCACCAGGAGGCGCTCAAGGACCTGCTGGAGGTCCGCTTCGGCGAGCAGGGCGTCGAGCACTGGATCGCCGCCTTCCGCGCTGCCGGCGTGCCGCATGCCCGCATCAACGACTATGCCGCCGCGCTGGACGATCCGCAGGTCGGCCACATGGACTGGGTGCGGCCGCTGACGCTGCCGGGCGGGCATCGCACGCGCACCTTCGCCTCGCCGCTGCGCTTCGACGGCCTGGGCCTGCCGATCCGGCTAGACCCCCCGGCGCTGGGCGAGCACAACGCCGAGGTGCGCGCGCGCCACGCCGGTGGCAGCCACGGCGCGCAACAGGACATCACGGGAGAGGCATGATGCAGCATCCGATCGAACGCTTGCGCGCCTTCGTGGCGACTGTCAGCGCGCAGGTGGAACGCGCGCAGCGCGACGGCAGCGAGATGGGTGGCAATGCGGGTGGCAATGCGGCTGGCAATGAGGCCGCGCTGCTGGCCGCGCTCACCGCGCCGCTGCGCGACCTGGTGTCGCATGACGACTGGCTGCCCGAGAGCCTGGCGCGGCCGCACGCGCTCTACTACCAGCAGCACCTGCTCTACGGCGATCCGCTCGATCGCTTTTCGCTGGTCAGCTTCGTGTGGGGGCCGGGCCAGCAGACGCCGGTGCACGACCACACCGTGTGGGGCCTGATCGGCGTGCTGCGCGGCGCCGAGATCGACCAGCGCTTCCGCCAGGAAGCGGGCCGCATGGTGCCGGACGGCGAGCCGGTGAGGCTCGAGCGCGGCGAGGTGGCCGCGATATCGCCGACGCTGGGCGACGTGCACCGCGTGCGCAATGCCTACGATGATCGCGTCTCGGTCAGCATCCACTTGTACGGCGGCAATATCGGCCGCATCGACCGCCACGTCTACGACCCGCAGAGCGGGCAGGCCAAGCCCTTCGTGTCGGGCTACTCCAACGCCATGGTGCCCAATCTGTGGGCGCGCCCCGCCGCATGAACCACGCCCCCGCATCCGCTGCCGAGCCCTTGCTGCGCATCGCCCGGCAAGGCCCGCTGACGCACCTGACACTGAACCGGCCGGCGCGCGGCAATGCGCTCAGCGCGGCGCTGGTGGCGGCGCTGGCCGCAGCGGTCGAGGCCTGCCACACGGACGGCACGCGCCTGCTGGCCATCGAAGGTGCCGGCAAGCACTTCTGCACCGGCTTCGACCTGGAGGACCTGGAGCAGGAAAGCGACGACTCGCTGCTGGCGCGCTTCGTGCGCGTCGAACTGCTGCTGCAGGCCGTGCATGCCGCGCCCTTCGTCACCGTCGCGCTGGTCCAGGGGCGCGCCATGGGCGCGGGCGCCGACCTGGTCGCCGCCTGCGCGCGGCGCTGGGCCGCGCCGGGCAGCAGCTTCGCCTTTCCCGGCGCCGGCTTCGGCCTGGTGCTGGGTACCGAGCGGCTGGCCGCGCTGGTCGGCGCCACTTGCGCGCGCAGCTGGATCGCCGGCGGTGGCGCGATCGGCAGCGAGGACGCGCTGCGCGCCGGCCTGGTGGACGCCATGGTCGTGCCCGACGCGCGCGCGGCCGGCCTGGCGGCGCTGCTGGAGCAGGCGTGCCGCCTGGAGGCATCGACGCAGGCCGCGATCCATGCCGCCGCCCTGGGCGGCAGCGCCGGCGCTGCAGCACGCGCGGGCCAGCTTGCCGACCTGGTGCGCTCCGCCGCGCGCCCGGGACTGAAAGACCGCATCGCGGCATACCGGGCGGCCACGCGCCGCTGAGGTGCCCCGCTGAAGCGCCCCGCTTGAGCGCGCCGTGCGGGCACGCCGGGCATGCAGTGCAGCGGAAGCCGGACGCCGATCCGGCCCGCGCCAGAAGAACGACAAGACGGAGACAAAGCATGGACCCAGCAAAGACCTCGGCCGACAATCTCGCGGCCTTGCTCTCCCCGCGCTCGGTGGCGGTGATCGGGGCATCGGAAGATCAGGGCAAGTTCGGCGGACGGCTGTTCCGCATGTTGCTCAAGCACCAATACGGCGGCACCGTCTACCCGATCAACCCGGTGCGCGAGACGCTCTTCGGGCTGAAGACGTTTCCGAGCATCGACGCGTTGCCCGAGGCGCCAGACATGGTGATCATGGCGGTGCCGCAGCCCAAGGTGAAGGAACAGGTGGCGGCCTGTGCCGCACGCGGCGCGCGGGCCGGCATCATCATCACCTCGAAGTTCTCGGACGCGGGCGCCGCAGGCGCGGCGCTCGAACGGGAGATCGTGCAGATCGCCAACGCGCGCGGCATGCGCCTGATCGGGCCGAACTGCCTGGGCGTGATCAGTCCGGCCAACCGGTTGGTGCTGTGCTCGTCGCCGGCGCTCGAGGTCGACACCCTGATCGAGAGTCCGATCGGCTTCGTCAGCCAGAGCGGCGCGCTGATGGCCACGCTGTTCGATCGCGCCTACGACATCGGCATCGGCTTCACGCACTGTGTCTCGGTGGGCAACCAGGCCGACCTGGAACTGTGCGATTTCGTCGAGTTCCTGATCGCCGACCCACGCACGCGGGTGATCTGCACCTACATCGAAGGGATCAAGTCGCCCGCGCGCTTCATCGAGCTGGCGCGGCGCGCCCGCGCCGCCGGCAAGCCCTGGCTGGCGGTGAAGGCCGGCAAGACCGCCGACGGCAGCCGTGCGGCCTTCTCGCACACGGCCAGCCTGGCGGGCGACCATGCCAGCCTGGAGGCCGTCTGCCGGCGCGAGAACGTGGTGCTGATGGACGACCCTGCCGCCATGCTGGTGCTGGCGGCCGCCATGGCGCGCTACCCGGCGCGGCAGGTCGAGCGCGCCGTCATCGTCACCACCTCGGGCGGTGGCGGCGCGCTCAGCGCGGACCGCCTGTCCGAAGCCGGCATTCCGCTGGCGCGCTTCGGGCAGGCCACGCAGCAAGCGCTGGCGGCGCTGTATTCCGAAGGCCAGGCAGGCAATCCGATCGACCTCGGCGGGCGCCGCCATGAGGACGGCGCGGACGCCGCCGAGGTCGGCGAGCGCACGGCGGCCCTCGCGCTGGATGATGCCCAGGCGGACCTCGGCCTGTTCGTGATGACCACCGCGCCCGCGCTGGCCGATGCCACCGCCCGGCTGGCACAGGGTGGCGCGGCCAGCGGCAAGCCGATGCTGTTCGTGATGCAGCCGGGCAAGGCCGCCGCTGCGGCACGCGCCCGGCTGCTGGAGGCGGGCGTGCCCTTTACCAACAGCCTCGGCGAGGCAGTGGAGGCGCTCGCGGCCTGGTGCCGCTGGTCCGCCTGGCGGCCGGAATCGGTGGCGCAGCCGGGCGTGGACATGGTCCTGCCGGCCGGCCTGGCTGGCACCCTCGACGAGGCCGCGGCCAAGGCGCTGCTGCGCAGTGCCGGCATCCCGGTCAACCGTGGCCAGGTGTTCGCCGACGCCGAGGCCGCCGTGGCCGGCAGTGCGGCCATCGGCTTTCCACTGGTGGTCAAGGTGGTGTCGCCCGAGATCGTGCACAAGTCGGAGGTGGGCGGCGTGCTGCTGGGGGTGGCCGATGCGCAGGCGCTGCGCGCCGGGCTGCAGGCCATGCGCGAGCGCATCGCTGCGCTGGCGCCGCAGGCTTCCATCACCGGCTTCTCCTTGCAGGCGCAGGAAGAGGGGGAGCTGGAACTGCTGGTCGGCGCGCGCCGCGACGCGCAGTTCGGCGCGCAGGTGGTGCTCGGCAGCGGCGGCATCCTGGTCGAGCTGCTGCGGGACATCGTCGTGCTGCCGGCACCGCTGTCACGCGAGAGCGCGCTGGCGGCGCTGGCGCGCTTGCGGGTGGCGCCGCTGCTGCAGGGGTGGCGCGGACGGCCGGCGCTGGATGTGGAGGCGCTGGCCGCCGTCATCGTCCGCATGGGCTGGCTGGCGCATGCCCTGCGCGAGCGCGACTTCGAGATCGAAGTCAATCCGCTCAAGGTGCGCGCCGCTGGCGCGGGTTGCGTGGCGGTGGATGCGCGCGCGCGCATCGGCTAGCCGCGCGCGGCAGCGGGTCGCCGCGAGGCTGCCGGAAGCTTGCCGGCAAGGACAACATCGGACAAGGAGACAAAGAGCATGAGCGTCGTCACCATTGAACAGCATGGCAAGGTCACGCTGTTCACCCTGAACCGCCCCGAGAAGCGCAACGTCATCTGCAAGGAGACGGCCGAGCTGCTGCAGCAGGGCTTCCGCGAGTTCCACGCGTCCGCGCAGCGCGTGGCGGTCATCACCGGCGCCGGCAACGAGGCCTTCTCGGCCGGCGCCGATGTCGGCAACCTGCCGGAACTGTGGCGCTGCATCCCGGGCTCGGGCTTCGTCACCGACAAGCCCATCATTGCCGCCACCGCAGGCTGGGTGGTGGGCGGGGCGCTGGTGCTCCACATGATGTGCGACCTGGCGGTGGCTGCGGACAACACGCGTTTTTCCTACCCGGAGGCGCGCCTCGGTTTCACCGGCGGCATGATCGCGGGACTGGCGGCACGGGTGCCGCACAAGGTCGCCATGGAGCTGATGCTGCTCGGGCGCACCGTGGATGCGCAGCGCGCGCGCGAGGTGGGCCTGGTCAATGACATCGTGCCGGTCGGCGGCCAGGTGGAAGCCGCGCTGAAGATGGCCGACGAGCTGTCGCGCTCGGCACCGCTGGTGCTGGCCACGCTCAAGCGCTTCGTCGCGCAGACGGTGATGCCGAAGGGCCCTTCCGAGCTGATGGCGGATGCCGTGCGCGAGCTGTCCGTGGTGCGCGAGAGCGAGGATACGCAGGAAGGCATGCGCGCCTTCCGCGAGAAGCGCAGCGCGCAGTACCAGGGGCGCTGAGCGCCGGCGGCGCAGGGGCGGATGACAACGGCGGCGGGGCCCGGCGCATGCCGGCCGGCGCCGCGCGCAGGAGACCGGGAACATGACGCGAACCTTCAGGGCGCTGGCCGCCGGCCTGGCGCTGATGGCGGGCTGTGCGGCGGCACCGGCCGCGCTGGCCGACTACAAGGGGCCGGTGCGGCTGGTGGTCCCTTACCCCGCCGGTGGCAATGCCGATACGCTGGCACGGCTGTTTGCCGAACGCATGAACCGCGAGCTGGGCACGCCCTTCGTGGTGGAGAACAAGGTCGGCGCGGGCGGCACCATCGGCGCGCAGTCGGTGGCCAACGCGCCGCCGGACGGCAGTACCTTGCTGCTGGCGCCTACCGCCGTGCACGTGATCACGCCTCACCTGCGCGCCGTTCCCTACGACCCGCTGAAGGATTTCGTGCCGGTGGCCAAGCTGTCGTCTTCGATCGGCATCGTCACGGCGCGGCGCGACCTGCCCGCCAAGGACATGCGCGAGTTCATCGCCTACGCCAAGGCGCACGAGGGCAAGGTGTCGTACGGCTCCGCCGGCCTGGCCACCATCACCCACCTGCAGGGCGCCGTGGTCGGCATGAAGACCGGCGTGAACATGCTGCATGTGCCCTACAAGGGCTCGGCCGAGGCGATGAACGATCTGCTGGCGGGGCGTATCGACGTGATCTACGACAGCGTCGCGCTGCCGCAGATCAAGGCCGGCCGGCTCAAGGCGCTGGCGGTGACCGGCACCGAGCGGCATCCGGAGCTGCCCGACGTGCCGACCTTGCATGAACAGGATCTCGACCTGGCGCTGCCGAGCTGGTTTGCGCTCTATGCGCCGCGCGCTACGCCGCAGGCGGCGGTCGAGCGCTATGCCGCGGCGGCCGGGCGGGTGATGTCCGCGCCCGACATGAAAGGCCTGCTGATCCGTTTCAGCCAGTACCCGTCCTTCCAGGGGCCGGCCGAGTTCAGCCGGCAACTGCTCAAGGACGATGCCTTCTACCAGCAGTTGATCCGCGCCGGCAATATCCGGCTGGAGTAGGGGGCGGCAGGGGCGCGCGCGGGCCGTCGGCGCGAAAGGGCGCGATGTGTTTCAGCCGCCGCTTCCTGCGTCGCCCGCTTTATCCGCGTCCGCCGCAGCGTCCGCGTCATCCGCATCCAGCGCCAGGCTTGCCAGCCAGCGCCGTACCACCGCCTCTTCCTCTGGCGACAGGGTGGCGCGCAGGCGCGCCTCGTTGACCATCACGCGTTCGCGGCAGCGTGCCAGCAGGGCTTCCCCGGCGGCGGTCAGGGCGATGGCCTGGATACGTCCGTGCACGGGGTGAGGCCGGCGCGCGATGGCGCCGGCCTTCTCCAGGTTGGCGACGATCACGCTGACGGTCTGCGGCGTCAGCAGGGCCAGCCTGGCGACGTCGGCACCCGACAGGCCAGGATAGGCGCCGGCCATGGTCAGCACGACGAATTGCGGCGAAGTGACGCCGAGGTCGGACAGCGCGCGCTCCATGCGCAGGCGGTTGCCGGCGCTGGCCTGGCGCAGCAGGTAGCCCAGGTGGCCGGCTTCGCCGCGCTTGCCCTCTCCGGCGCGCGGCACCGGGCGGTGCGCCAACTGGCGGGCGTCGGCCGCGGGGTCGCCGGCGGCGCCGGCAGGCGGCGTGGCCGCCGCGCGCTCCTCGGCCCGGGGCGCCTGGGCGGCTTGGGGGCGTTTGCGGGGGCCCTGGCTTGCGCTGCGCATGGTCGGGATGGCAAGTTGTTCGTGGCCTGACATTATCGCAGCGATCGGCGGCGCGGGCACCCTGAATGGCGCTGCCGCTCCCGGCGCTTGCCAGAATCGGCCGACTCGCACGAAGATGGTGCTTTGCCGAGCCACCAGTCACCAGCCGACCCGACAGGCCAAGATGAAGAACAAGGCGCAATTCACCACCGGTCCCATCGCACGGACCTTGCTGTTGTTTTCGCTGCCCGTGCTGGGCAGCAACATCCTGCAGTCGCTCAATGCTTCGATCAATTCGATCTGGGTGGGCCATTTCCTCGGCGAAGCGGCGCTGACCGCCACGTCCAACGCCAACATCATCCTGTTCTTCCTGCTCGGCGTGGTGTTCGGCGTCAGCATGGCCAACACCATCCTGGTGGGGCAGGCGGTGGGCGCGCGCGATATCGCGCAGGCGCGGCGGGTGGTGGGCACCAGCACCACCTTCTTCGTGCTGCTGTCGGTGGCGGCGTCGGCCTTCGGCTACGTCTTCACGCCGGAGATCCTGCTGGCCATGGGCACACCGGCCGACGCGGCGCCGTTCGCCATCGCCTACCTGCGCATCATCTTCGTCGCGCTGCCCTTCATGTACTTCTACAACTTCGTGATGATGACGCTGCGCGGCGCGGGCGATTCGCGCACGCCGTTCTGGTTCATGCTGTTGTCCGTCGGCCTCGACGTGGCGCTCAACCCCTTGCTGATCTTCGGCGCCGGACCGGTGCCGGCGCTGGGCATCGCCGGCTCGGCGCTGGCGACGCTGATCGCGCAGTCCACCAGCCTGGTGGCCATGCTGGCGCTGCTGCGCCGCCGCCGCCACTTCCTCTGGCTGCCACGCGGCGAGCTGTCGCTGCTGTGGCCCGATCTCGCCATCCTGCGTTCGCTGGTAGTCAAGGGCTTGCCGATGGGCATGCAGATGGTGGTGATCTCGTCATCGGCGCTGGTGATGATGTCGCTGGTGAACCGCCACGGCTCGCAGACCACGGCGGCCTACGGTGTGGCGTCGCAGCTGTGGACCTACGTGCAGATGCCGGCGCTGGCGGTAGGCGCGAGCGTGTCGTCGATGGTGGCGCAGAACGTCGGTGCGGGGCTGTGGCACCGCGTCAACAGCATCACGCGCACCGGGCTGGCCTTCAACCTCGCCATGACGGGGGCGCTGGTGGCGCTGATCTACGTATTCAACCGCCATGCACTGGGCCTGTTCCTGCCGGGCGACGGCGAGGCCATCGAGATCGCGCAGCACATCAATGCCGTCGTGCTGTGGTCCTTCATCCTGTTCGGCTTCACCATCGTGCTGTTCGGCACGGTGCGTGCCACCGGGGCGGTGATGGCACCGCTGGTCATCCTCTTCGTGTCGATGTGGCTGGTACGGCTGCCGTTCGCCAGCGTGCTCTCGGGGCCCTTCGGCGCGGGCGCGATCTGGTGGAGCTTCCCGGTGGGCTCGGTGGTGTCGGTGACGCTGGCGACGCTCTACTACCTGCGTGGCACCTGGCGCGCCAGCCACATGCTGGCAGCCGGCAGTGTGCCGGCCGCGGTGCCGGCCGGCGTGCGCGCCAATCCGCGCAGCTAGCCGCGCGCGGGGTGCATGCCCCGTTGTTTTCCGGCGGCGCCTGCCGCCGGTTTCCGCCACTGCGGGCATCGATCATCGCCGCCGGCCGTGCCGCCTGTGCAGGGCGGGTCTTCCTTTCGGATGGCTTTCATCCGCATCGCCGCGGATATGGCCTGCGCCGTCCCCTCTGGCTGAAGCCTGAAATGAAAGCTCTTTGTAAGGGCGTACTGTTTCGTCTCCGGAGGCGAGCAGACAGACAGGCGCCGCCTCGATGTCCTTTCCCTCAGACATGTTGACCGCAAACGGCCGGATTCGCTTGACATGGCTGGGATCGCGACGCATCGGCACGCGCGGCGCGCGTGCAGGCAGCGCATCGGTGAATACCCCTAGTTCAAGACAACTGAAAGGCGGATGAAAGCACACCTATCTAACGTTGCACCCATTCTCGGGCGGATGGGGTCAATGTACCGACGCTGAGGGGGGACTGCCGGGCAGCAACAGAGATGTGCGGCAGATGCATTTCGTGTACTTCGAGGAGAATCGTTTTGCGCATACGCAGCCAAAAGGACTTTGCCTCCGGCCTGATGTTCATTCTGGTCGGTTTGAGCTTTTCCTGGGTCGCACGCGGCTATTCCATGGGAACGGCGGCGAAGATGGGACCCGGTTACTTTCCATTCCTGCTCGGGCTGGTGCTCGCCCTGCTGGGCGCGCTGGTCCTGATCGGCTCGCTGTCGAGCAAGGGCGAGCAAGACCACCTGGCGCGCTGGGACCTGAAGACCCTGCTGTGGATCCTGGGTTCGGTGGTGCTGTTCGGCCTGCTGCTCAAGCCGCTCGGCATGGTGCTGTCGGTGTTCGTGCTGGTGCTGGTGTCGTCGATGGCCAGCCATGAATTCAGCTGGAAGGGCGCGCTCCTCAATGGCGTGGTGCTGGTGCTGATCAGCCTCGGCGCCTTCGTGTACGGCATCAATCTGCAGATGCCGGTGTGGCCTGCCTTCATCACCGGTTAAGGAGTCGGTCCCATGGAATTGTTCGAACACCTTGCCCTGGGCTTCTCCACGGCATTGTCGCTGCAGAACCTGGCCTATGCCTTCCTGGGCTGCGTGCTGGGCACCCTGATCGGCGTGCTGCCGGGCCTGGGGCCGCTGGCCACCATCGCCATGCTGCTGCCGGTGACCTACACGCTGCCGCCGGTGGCCGCGCTGATCATGTTGGCCGGCATCTACTACGGTGCCCAGTACGGCGGCTCGACCACCGCCATCCTGGTCAACCTGCCCGGTGAATCGTCCTCGGTGGTGACCACCATCGACGGCTACCAGATGGCACGGCGCGGCCGCGCCGGGGTGGCGCTGGCCACCGCCGGCCTGGGCTCGTTCTTCGCCGGCTGCGTGGCCACGCTGATCCTGGCCGCCTTCGCCACGCCGCTGTCGGAACTGGCTTTCAAGTTCGGTCCCGCCGAGTACTTCTCGCTGATGGTGCTGGGCCTGATCGGTGCCGTGGTGCTGGCCTCGGGCTCGCTGCCGAAGGCGGTGGCGATGATCGTGCTGGGCCTGCTGCTGGGCCTGATCGGTACCGACGTGAACTCGGGCGCCGCGCGCTTCTCCTTCGACATCCCCGAACTGACCGACGGTATCGACTTCGTCGCGCTGGCCATGGGTATGTTCGGCTTCGCGGAAATCATCGCGAACCTGGAGCAGAAGGAAGCCCGCGAGACCTTCACCGACCACGTGACCAACCTGTGGCCGACCAAGGAAGACTTCCGCCGCATGATCCCGGCGGTGCTGCGCGGCACCTTCCTGGGTTCGGCGCTGGGCATCCTGCCGGGCGGCGGCGCGGCACTGGCCTCGTTCGCGGCGTACTCGCTGGAGAAGAAGACCTCCAAGTACGCGCACGAATTCGGCAAGGGCGCGATCGAAGGCGTGGCAGGTCCGGAATCGGCCAACAACGCCGCGGCACAGACCTCCTTCATCCCGCTGCTGACGCTGGGCATCCCGCCCAACGCGGTGATGGCGCTGATGGTGGGCGCGATGACCATCCACAACATCCAGCCGGGCCCGCAGGTGATGACCAGCAACCCCGCGCTGTTCTGGGGCCTGATCGCCTCGATGTGGATCGGCAACCTGATGCTGATCATCCTGAACCTGCCGATGATCGGCGTCTGGGTGAAGCTGCTGACCGTGCCGTACCGCTTCCTCTACCCCGCCATCCTGGTGTTCTGCGGCATCGGCGTGTATTCGGTCAACAACCAGACCTTCGACGTCTTCATGGCGGCTGGCTTCGGCGTGATCGGCTACCTGTTCCTGAAGCTGAAGTGCGAGCCGGCACCGCTGCTGCTGGGCTTCGTGCTGGGGCCGATGATGGAAGAGAACTTCCGCCGTTCCCTGCTGCTGTCGCGCGGCGAGTTCAGCGTGTTCGTCACCCGCCCGCTGTCGCTCGGCCTGCTGATCGCCGCGGCCGCGCTGGTTGCCGTGGTGGCGCTGCCCTCGATCAAGGCCAAGCGCGAGGAAGCGTTCCAGGAAGAGTGACGCCCCACGACCAGGCGCCGGCCATCCGGCCGGCGCGCGCAAGATGAAGTGGTACTCGGGGTGCTCTTGGGGCACCCCGTTTTTTTTTTGCATGACCGCCCGCGCGCACCGCGGCGCGGATCGACCGACCCAGGGGCCCGAGCGGGTCCCGGCATGCGGGCAGCGCCCGCGCCGATGATGGAGAAGCCGCCGACTGCCGGAGCAGCAGTCATGGCCTGAGCCTGATGTCATTTCCTCCCGTGCCTGCTGGCGGCCTGCCGGCGGCGCGGGGCCAGTGCCCATGAAGACACCCACACTCGACCGATTCGTTTCGCGCCTCTACATCCTGAAGTTCGTCAAGGCACGGCCCGCGACCGTGCTGAACCTGGTGGACCGCCTGCGCGAGCACGGCATCGACAAGAACATCCGCTCGCTGCGGCCCATCCTGCGCAGCCTGATGATCGCCAGGGCCATCACGGCCGAACTGGTCGAAGGCAGCGGCCGGGTCTACTGCATCACCGAGCAAGGCCGCGCCGAGCTCGACCGCTATCTCGCGCACCTGGACATCCTGCAGTCGGAGCGCGGCAACGAGCCCTCGCCGGGCCAGGGCCGGGAAGACGGCGGCTGACGGGCGACGTACGGGCGACGAACGGGCGATGACGGCGCTGTCACGCTGCGCCCGCCGAGGCAGCGCCGATCGCGGCGCCGGATGCGCCAGCCCCATGCCTCATCACCACATCGCCGCGGATCAGGCCAGCACGCGATAGGTCGACTGCACCAGGCCGGAAGGAAAGCGCCGGCTCGATTCCAGTGCCAGGCTCACGTCGCGCGGCAGGGCGCCGAACAGTGGCCTGCCTGCCCCGATCAATACCGGCACCGTGGTGATGACCAGGTCGGCGATCAAGCCATCGCGCAGGAACGACTGGACCAGGCGGCCGCCATCGACGTACACGCGGCGCGCGCCGGCGGCCTCCAGTTGCGCCATCGCTTGCGCGGGCGTGCTGTCCGAGAAGCGCACCTTTCCCTGCAAGTTATCCGGTACCGGCTTGCCGGCCAATTGCCGCGACAGTACGAGCACGGGCCTGTCGTAAACCCATTCGCCCATCGTGAGGACCTTCTCGTAGCAGCCCCGGCCCATGACGATCGCGTCCTTGTCGGCGATGAAGGCCGGATAACCATGGTCTTCCGCCGGATCATCCCGTTCCAGCAGCCAGCCGATGTCGCCATCGGTCCGCGCGATGAAGCCGTCAAGGCTGGTGGCGATAAAGACGTGTCCTGTGATCATTGTCGATGAAGTCTGTGGTGCCTGGATAGCCGACTATGACCGCGGATTCAGCCGGCTGCGACCGCTGGTGCAAGGGGCGGTGCAAAGATTGATGCGTACAGCCACGCGGTGCCCTGGATGCCCGGCGGAAGCATCGCGAAAGCAATACCCGTGGCGCAGTGTGCGGTCCATTCCGAGGTGGATTTTCCCGGGATGGGGCCGCCTTGCCGAGGCTGGCGAGGATCCCGGCGGCCCCGATACCTCCGGGCCCCTCACGCCTCAAGCCATCAGCACCTGGTTACGCCCGTTGCGCTTGGCCTGGTAGAGGCCGGTGTCGGCCAGCTCGACGAGGCGGCTGAAGACCTGGTCCGGCGCCGGCACGATCACCGCGCCGCCGATGCTGACCGTGAGCCACGGCGAGGTCGGCGAACCTTCGTGCGGCACCTGCAGCGCCTCGATCGCGCGGCGCACCTTCTCGCCGAGCAGGCGCGCGCCGCCCGGCGAGGTGGCCGGCAGGATCATGGCGAATTCCTCGCCGCCGAAGCGGGCCGGCAGGTCGGCCGGCCGCGCGCAGTTCTCGCGGATCACGCTGGCTACGCGCCGCAGCACTTCGTCTCCGGCCACGTGGCCGTAGGTGTCGTTGTAGGCCTTGAAGGCATCGACGTCGATCATCAGCAGCGCAAGCTGGCTCTGCTCGCGCTGCGCCCGCCGCCATTCGGCGTTCAGGTACTCGTCGAAGTAGCGCCGGTTGGACAGGCCGGTGAGACCGTCCGAATTGGTCAGGCGCTGCAGTTCGAGATTGATCTCCAGCAACTGCTGCTGGCTCTGCCGCAGGGCGCGGTAGGCCTCGTCGCGTTGCAGCAGGTTCAGGTAGGAGCGCGAGTGGTAGCGGATGCGTGCCACCAGCTCGATGCTGTCAGGCAACTTGACCAGGTAGTCGTTGGCGCCTGCCGAGAAGGCTGCGCTCTTCATCTGCGCCTCCTCCTTCGTCGACAGCACGATGATGGGGATGTCGCGCGTGGCAGGATTGTTGCGGTAACGTCGGACCAGGGTCAGGCCGTCCACGCCGGGCATCACCAGGTCCTGCAGGATCACGGTGGGGCGCGTCAGTTCCGCCACGCCGATGGCCTCGGCGGGTTGCGCGCAGTAGTGGAAGTCGATGTCGGGCTCGCCCGCCAGAGCGCGCCGCACCGCTTCTCCCACCATCGCCTGGTCGTCGACCAGCAACACCATGGCCTGGTAGTCGTACTGGTTGCCGCCGCCGGTGCCGAATTCACCTTGTGTTGCCATCTCACTTCCTCAATATCGCTGGACGGGCCCCGCTGGCGTCGTGCCGGCCGGCAGGGACCGCCGTGCTACCCCGGTTGCTTGCCGAACATCGCCCCGCCGCCCACGCTCTGCAGACGCGCGGCGATCCTTTCCAGGGGCAGGATCTCGCGGGCGGCGCCGAGCGCCGCCGCGGCCTTGGGCATGCCGTAGACAGCGCTGGAAGCCTGGTCCTGCGCGATGGTCAGGAAGCCGCGCTCGCGCATGGCCTTCAGCCCGATCGCGCCGTCCCGTCCCATGCCGGTCAGCAGCACGCCCGTCGCGTCGCCGGCCCAGTGGGTCGCCACGCTGTCGAAGAACACATCGATCGACGGCCGGTAGAGGCAGTCTTTCGGTTGCTCCGTGTAGACCATCTGCGTCGCGCCGGTGAGCCGCAGGTGGTCGTTGGTGCCGGCCAGCAGCACGGTGCCCGGCCGCGGCGCCTCGCCGTCCAGCGCCAGCCTGACCGGCAGCCGGCATTGCTCGTCCAGCCAGGCTGCCATGCCGGCCGCAAAGGCCTCGTCGACGTGCTGTACGACCACGATCGCCGCCGGGAATTCCGCCGGCAGCGCGCCCAGCAGGGTGGCCAGCGCCGCCGGGCCGCCGGCCGAGGCGCCGATTGCCACCAGGCGCTGGGTGGTGGAGCGTCGCGGCGTCTCCGGCGCGGCCGCCGGCTGCCGGCTCTGCCCGCCCACCAGGCTCGCCACCGTGCGGATCTTGCGCAAGAGCGGAGCCGCAGCGCGCTGCGCGTCGGGCTCGACCAGGGTGGGGGTGTCGACCGCATCGATGGCGCCATGGCCCATGGCGTCGAAGACCAGGCGCGTGTTGCGCTCGACGTCGGTGGTGACCACCACGATGGGGCAGGGAGTCGCCGCCATGATGCGCCGCGTGGCCTCGACGCCGTCCATGACCGGCATCAACAGGTCCATCAGGATCAGGTCGGGCGTGTCGCGCGCGGCCCGGCTGACGCCCTCGGCGCCATCGGCCGCCACCCAGGCAAGCGTCAGCGACGCATCCTGCGCGAGCGCGCGGCGCAGCGCGGCCACGGCGGCGGGTGAGTCGTTGACGATACCGATCTTCATCATGCGCGCGCCTCGCCTATCAGGTCCCGCACCGCATCCAGCAGCGCTGTGTCGTGGAAGCTGCCCTTGGCCAGATAGTAATCCGCACCGGCCTCCAGGCCGCGGCGGCGGTCCTGCTCGCGGTCCTTGTATGACACCACCATGACCGGGATCGGCCGCAGCGCGGTGTCCTGCTTCATCCTGGTGACCAGCTCGATGCCGTCCATGCGCGGCATGTCGATGTCGGTGATGACCAGGTCGAAGGACTCTGCGCGCAGCATGTTCCAGCCGTCCATGCCGTCGACCGCCACCCCGACATCATAGCCCCGCCCGGCCAGCAGCTTGCGCTCCAGCTCGCGCACCGTGAGCGAGTCGTCGACCACCAGCACGCGCCGGCGCCGCAGGGTTTCCGCTTCGGTGCCGGCTTGCCGGGCGCGCGCGACGCCGCCCTCGGCCACCAGCCGCTCGACCGAACGCAGCAGGTCGTCGATGTCGAAGATCAGCACCGGCGTGCCGTCGTCGGTCAGGCTGCCCGCGGCGATATCCTTGACCTTGCCCAGCGCCTCGGCCAGCGGTTGCACGACCAGCGTGCGCTCGCCGAGCAGGCGGTCGACGGCGATGCCGTAGGTGTGTTCGTGTTCGCCGATCACCACCACCGGCACTTCATCGCGCACGGCCGCGCCGACGGGGCGCTGCAGCACCTGGGCCGCCTCGACCAGGCCGACCTGGCGCTGCGCGAAGCGGAAGTGGAAATGCTGGCGGCCCTCGAGCTGCTCGATGGCATCGCGCGGCACCGACGTGGCCCGCTGCACGCGCCCGAGCGGAAAGGCATAGGCTTCGCCGTCGACCTCCACCAGCAGCGCGCGCACCACCGACAGCGTCAAGGGCAGCTCCAGGTGGATCTGCATGCCTTCGCCGCTGCGCTGCGACAGGCGCAGGCTGCCGTGGACCTGGCGGATCATTTCCTGCACGGCGTCCAGCCCGACCCCGCGGCCCGAGATCTCCGACACGGTGTCGCGCATGCTGAAGCCCGGCAGCAGCAGGAATTCGAGCAGCTCACCCTGCGACAGCCTGCCGGCGGTCTGCTCGCTCGCCAGCCCGCGCCGCACGATGGCGCTGCGCAGGCGCTCCAGGTCCACGCCGGCGCCGTCGTCGGCGATCTCGATGATCAGCCGGCCGGCGTTGTGCCGCGCGTGCAGCGTGATGCATCCCTCCGCCGGCTTGCCCTGCGCCACGCGCTGCGCAGGAGGCTCGATGCCGTGATCGGCGGCGTTGCGCAGCAAGTGGGCCAGCGGGGCGTCGAGCTGCTCCAGGATGTCGCGGTCCACCTGCGTCTGCGCCCCGCTCAGTTCGAGCCGCACCTGCTTGCCCAGGGTCCGGCCCAGGTCGCGCACCATGCGGGTGTGGCCGGCGATGGCGTCGGACAGCGGCCGCATGCGGCACGCCAGCGCCGTGTCGTACAAGCGGCGCGACAGCCGACCGGCGCGGTGGTCGTACTGCTCGAAGCCGGCCAGGTGCTCGGCGAACTGGCGATGCATGCCGGCCAGCAGGTCCTGCGCTTCGGCCAGCGCGGCCAGGCCGCGCTGGTCCGCCGTTTCGGTGGACAGCCCGGCGCGGGCCGTGTCGAGCGCGCGCGTGGCGCGCATCTGCAGGCGGCGCATCTGCTGCATGGCGTCGCCGAATTGCCGCAGGCCGTTCGATTCCACCATGCCTTCGGCGGCCATGGCCAGCAGCTGGTTGAGCGTTTCGGCGTTGACGCGCAGCACGCGCTCGCGGCCATCCGCCTGCGGCGCCGGCGCGGTCGGCGTGTCCGATGCGTTTGGCGTGGCCGATGCGCTTGGCGTGGCCGGCGCGGACAGGGAGGATAGCGATCCGAAGTCCGGCATCGATAGCGCGGCCATGGCCTCCGCTACCAGGTCCGGTTCCGTCACGGTTGGGCTCAAGGCGCGGGCCTCGGCAGCGACGGCCTCCGGCGCGGGGACGCCCGCCGACGGCTTCGCCGCCGGCGCCTGTGGCGCGGCCAGCAGCGCCTCGAGCTGTGCCAGCAAGGGCTCGATGCGTGACACCTGCTCGTGCGGTGCCGTGCCGGGCTGGCCGATCCGCTGCAGCAGGTCGGTGCCCTCCAGCAGCGCGTCGATGTGGGCTGCGCTCAGGCGCAGGCTGCCCTGCTGGGCGGCGACCAGGCAGTCCTCCATCGCATGGGCCACGCGCACGGCCTCTTCCAGGCCGACGATGCGTGCCGCGCCCTTGAGCGAGTGCGCGGCGCGCATGCAGGCCTCGAGCTGGCGGGCGGCCCCGGGATCGCGCTCCAGCGCCAGCAGCCCGTCGTTGAGCACGGCGGTCTGCGCTTCCGCTTCGAGCGCGAACAGCTCCAGCAGCGAAGCATCGCGGAGTTGCTCGGGATTCATGCGAGGATCTCCAGCAGGGCCTGGCGCAGGCGGTCGGGATCCAGCAGGCCGACGTGGCGTCCGCCGCTGTGCAGCACCCCCTGCAGGTAGGGCAGGGCGACGCGCGAGAGCGTGGTGGGCAGCGGCAGCACGCGGTCCTGCGCGAAGCGCTCCACACCGGCCACTTCGTCCACCGGCAGGGCGATGGCGGCGCGGCCCTGGCCGAGCACCAGCACGCGCGTGCCTGGCGCGGCGCCGTCCTGCGCCGCGGCCTGGCCTCCCAGCAGCGTGGCCAGGCTGATGCAGGCCAGCAGTTGCCCGCGCACGCCGGCCACGCCCAGCACGGCGGCGTGGCGGCGGTGGGGCAGGGAATGGATGGGACAGGGCGTGGTGATCTCACCGAGGGCGGTGGCCGGCAGCGCCAGCCATTCCTGCCCGGCGCGGAACACCAGGCAGGACAGCGCCGGTCCGTGTTCCGTCCCGGGCTGGTGCGTCGCGCGGGGCGCGCCCGCCGGCGCGCCGGCGGACGGCGAGGTACCGGCCACCATGGTGTCCAGCAGCGCGACCGCGGCCTGCGCGTACACCGGGCAGTTACGGCAGTGGACGAAGCCGGCAAGCCGCTCGCAGCTGCCGTCGCCGCGCACGCCGATGCGGCGCCAGCAGGCGTCGATGGCTGGCTCGGCGGAAGGTGGGGGCAGGCCGGCTTCAAGCATGGCGTCGGTCCCGTGCATGGCGCTCGGCGCGCTGGCGCAGGCGCAGCGCGCCTTGCGCATCGCCTTCGCTTTCGAGCAGCGCGGCCATGTGGTGCAGCGCCTCCTCGTGCGTGGGGTCGAGGTACAAGGCTTTGCGATACGACTCGCGCGCCAGCGCCGGCAGCCTGCCGGCATCCTGCAGGATGCCGTGCAGGCAGTGGGCATCGGCGTTGTCGCCGTGGGCGCGCAGCCAATCCTCGCAGGCCCGCGTCGCGGCTTCCAGTGCGCCGCCGTCGGCCATCGCTGCGATGCGGGCCAGCGCTTGCGCGCTGCCGGCATCGGTGGCGCTGCCGGAGGGCGGGTGGACCGGAGGGGAGGCGGAGGTGTCGGCGGCGCGCGGCGCAGGCTGGATCCGGCGCGCCAGGGGGGCGGCCTGGCGTGCCGGCGGGCGTGGCGGCACCGGCATCGGCGCTGGCCGCGACGCCACGGCCGGCGCCTGCGCGGCGGCATGGCCGGGCGGGTGGAAGGCAAAGGCCAGCGGCACCTTGGCCGAGTGGAAGCCGCGTGCGGTCATCAGGCTGGCCTCGGCCGGGCCGACGAAGACCATGCCGTCCGGATGCGTCAGGCGTGCGAGCGCGGCCACGGCCTGGCGCTGGGTGGCGGGGTCGAAGTAGATCAGCAGGTTGCGGCAGAAGACGAAGTCGAACGGCGCCTCGCCGTCGAGCAGGCCGGGCTCCAGCAGGTTGCCGCGGCGCAGCCGCACGCGGGCCCGTACGCGCTCGTCCAGCTGGTAGCTGCCCGCCGCGCTGCGGAAATAGCGGTCGCGGAAGTCCAGCGGTCCGCTGCGGAAGGCATGGTCGCGATAGCGGCCGCCGCGCGCGTGCTCGAGCGCCAGCGCGCTGATGTCGACGGCTTCGACCTGGAAGCGGTGGGCGGGAACGCCGCTGTCGAGCAGCGCCATGACGATCGAATAGGGCTCCTCGCCGGTGGAGCAGGGCAGGCTGAGCAGGCGCAGCGGACGATCGATGCCGCGCAGCCGCTGCACGGCGAAGCGGCTGAGCGCGTGCAACGCTTCGCGATGGCGGAAGAACCAGGTCTCGGGCACCACGACGGCCTCGATCAGTGCCTGGAACTCTTCCGTTTCGCCGTGCAGCCTGAGCCAGTAGGCCTGGTGATCGGTTTCATTGATGGCATCCAGGCGCTGTTGCACGGCGCGCGCGATGGCGCCGGGCCCGAGGGCTTCGGCATCCAGCCCGGTGCGCTGCTTGAGCAGCGCCGCGATCTGGGCCGGCAGGCTCATGGGGGCGAGGCGGTTCATGATGCCTCCGCCGCCGCGAACAGCAGGGCGTGGACGGCCGCAGGCAGCAGCGCGTCGACCCGGACCCATTGCACCAGCCCGCCCGCATCGGCCCGGACCGGGCCCAGGTAGCGCGCTTCGCCCGCGGCGATGCCGCCGTCGACGAACTCGGCGGGATCGCAGCGCAGGGTCTCGGTGGCGCGTTCCAGGCGCAGGCCCAGGCAATGCACCTGCGTCTCGCCCGCGCGGCGGTAGTGCACCAGCACCGTGCGCGTGCTGGTGCGCGCGGCCGCCGGCGCGCCGGTGGCGAGCGCGCTCAGGTCGATCACCGGCACCGGGCCGCCGCGGTGCGTCAGCAGACCGCTGACCCAGGCGGGCGCGCCGGGGATCTGCTTGAGCGCCGTCAGCGGCAGCACCTCGATCACCTCGCCGGCATCGAGTGCATAGCGGTCGGCGCCGATGCCGAACAGCAGGAAGAGCTTCATGGCGGCCTCGGCGGGGCTTACACCTTGAAGCGCGAGACGCCGGCGCGCAGTTCGTTGGACACCAGTGTCAACTCGTCGATGGCCTGGCCCGACTGGCGCAGCGATTCCACGGTCTGCTGCGCGGCTTCGGACAGCTGCATCAGCGCCTGGTTGATCTGCTCGGCGCCGTTGGCCTGGGCCTGCATGCCCTCACTGACCATCTGCACGCGCGGCGCCAGCGACTGCACCTGGCCGATGATCTGCGACAGCTGGTCGCCAACCTGGGTCACTTCCGACATGCCGCGCCGGACTTCTTCGGAGAACTTGTCCATGCCCATCACGCCGGCCGCCACCGCCGACTGGATCTCGCGCACCATCTGCTCGATATCGTAGGTAGCCACCGCGGTCTGGTCGGCCAGACGCCGGATCTCGGTGGCGACCACCGAGAAGCCGCGGCCGTATTCGCCGGCCTTCTCGGCCTCGATGGCGGCGTTCAGCGACAGCAGGTTGGTCTGGTCGGCGACCTTGGCGATGGTGGTCACCATCTGGTTGATGTTGCCGGCCTTCTCGTTGAGTGTGGCCAGCTTGGCGTTGACCGAGCCGGCCGCGTCCATCACGTGCTGCATGGTGCCCTCCATGCGCGACAGGCCGGCCTGGCCGGTGCCTGCCAGGCCGGCGGTCTGCTCGGCGGCGCCGGACACCTCGGACATGGTGCGCACCAGGTCGCGCGAGGTGGCGGAGATCTCGCGCGAGGTGGCGCCGATCTCGGTGGTGGTGGCGGCGGTTTCCGTCGCCGTCGCCTGCTGCTGGCGCGCGGTGGCGGCGATCTCGTTGACCGAGGTGGTGACCTGGATGGCCGAACGCTGGGCCTGGCTGACCAGGCCGGTCAGCTCGCCCGACATCTGGTTGAAGCCCTCCTCGACGGCGAGGAACTCGTCATGGCGCCGCAGCGCCATGCGCAGGCGCAGGTCGCCGCCGCGGATGCCCCCCAGCAGCGAGACGATGGACTGCATCGGCACCGTGATGGCGCGCAGCAGCAGGTAGCCGCAGACGATGGCGGCCAGCACCGCCACCACCAGCGCGACCTCGATGCTGGTCTTGGCCGCATCGACCGCGCCGACGATGGCGCCGGAGGCGCGGTTGGCCACCGCGTTGTTGTCGTCGACCATCTCCTGCACCACCTTGCGCGCCTCGGTCCAGCGCTCGTGCGCCGGCCCGCGCAGCGCCGCCTCGGCCGGGGCCGCGCCCTTCCACGCGTCGGGCGTGGCAAAGGCGCGCGCGGCCTCCTCATAGCGCGCCCGTGCCGCCGTATAGGCGGCGAAGCGGGCGCGGTCGTCGTCGCGGAACATGGTCGATTCGTACTGCTGCTGCAGCTTGTCCAGGCGCTGCAGGGCGTCGCGCGTCTGCTCCTGGAACTGCTGGCGCTGGCTGTCGCTGGCCGCGCTCACGGTTTCCCAGCCGAGCACGTAGAGTTCGCCCCAGACGCCGCGCAGGCCGGTACTGTAGTTCAGCCCCGGCAGCGCGTCGCGCTGCATCTGTACCGCCTCGTGGTCGATGGCGGTGAGGCGGTTGTAGGCGACGACGCTCATCAGCAGCATCACCAGCAGGATGAAGGAGAAGCTGGCCAGGATGCGGGTACGGATGGTCCAGTGGTTCACGGTGCGGTTTCCGGTAGCGGCTTGGTTCTGCGTCGGGCGGGACGGCGACAGCCCGCCGGCGGCCGGGCCGCGGGCGGGCTTGGGTCGGGCGCGGCCGGGCCGCCGGCGCAGTTGTGCGGCGTAGGGTACTGTAACGTCCAGGCCATTTCAATGCCGGCGACGGGATGGCGGCTTGTACTATTGCGCCGCAGCAAAAGCGATGCGGGGCGCTTGATTTTTTCCAAGTTTTCGTCACACTAGCCAAATAGCTAGATCCGAACGATGTCGATAATCACCTACAAGGCTGGAATGGTGGCCAGGTCGGAGGCCAAGGCGACCGGTGCCTCGCCGGATGCGGACGTGGATCCGCTCACGGGGATACCCTCGCGCCAGGCATTCTTGAAGCGGCTGGAGGCACGCCTGACACAGGAGGCGGTGCCCCGCTGCGCATTGCTGCTGATCGGCATCGACGACTTCCGCGCCTTCAACGACATGCACGGCTTCGGCGAGGGGGATGCCATCCTGCGCCAGGTGGCGCGCCGCCTGCGCGATGCTTCGCCGCGCGACGCCGAGCTGGGCCGCGTGGGCGGCGACGAGTTCGGCGTGCTGCTGCCCTCGATCTCCGATCCGACCCTGGTCCGCCATATCAGCGCCGCCATCCTGTCCCTGCTGTCCGAATTCCATGAGGTCGAGGGCCGCCGCCACCATGTGCTGGCCAGCGTCGGCGCCTGCGTGGTACCCGCCGCCGGCAACGACGTGTCCGAGGTGCTGGCCTCGGCCAGCCTGGCGCTCGGCCGGGCCAAGCGGGACGGCGGCCGCACCATCCGTTTCTTCAAGCCGCAGATGCGCACCGACGTGGCGACGCGCCTGTCGCTGGTGCAGGCCTTGCGCGAAGCCTATGCGCAGCGCCAGTTCGAACTGCTCTACCAGCCCCAGGTCGACCTGCGCGACGGGCGCGTGGTCGGCGCCGAGGCGCTGATGCGCTGGCGCCACCCGACCCTGGGCCTGCTGCAGCCGGCCAGCTTCATCGACGCGCTGGCCGCCAGCAACGTCGCCGGCGATGTCGGCATGTGGCTGCTGCATACCGCCTGCGCCCAGGCCCGGGTGTGGACGCTGGGTTTCGCCAATGCGCCACGCGTGGCCATCAACCTGTTCGCCGCACAGCTGGCCGAGAGCCGGCTGCTGACCGAGGTGCGCCATGTCCTGCGCGAGCTGCAGCTGGCGCCCGAGCGGCTGGAACTGGAGATCACCGAGACCATCGCCCTGCAGCAGGGCGACGAGATCTCCGACCAGCTGCAGGCGCTGCGGCGCGACGGCGTGACCCTGACCTGCGACGACTTCGGCACCGGCTATGCGTCGTTGAGCTTCCTGAAGTCGTTCCCGGTCGACCGGCTCAAGATCGACCAGAGCTTCATCCGCAACGTCACGCAGGACCCCGTGGACGCCGCCATCGTCCATTCGCTGATCGACGTCGGCGCCAGCCTGCGCATCGGCGTGGTGGCCGAAGGGGTGGAGACCGCCGAGCAGCGCGACTTCCTGCTCGCCAACGGCTGCTACGAGGCCCAGGGCTACCTCTATGGCCGCCCCATGTCGGCGGAGCGGCTGACCGAGTACATCCGCAGCCAGACCGGCTGACCCGGACAGGGCACGCCCCGGGGCGTGCCCGTGCTCGCTCCGGCCCGCCTTTCCCCTCCGAATTCCGTCCGGATCCCCCCGAATTCCTTCTGGATTCCTTCTGGATTCCTTCTGAATCCCCGCTTTCCGGCACGCCGCCGGCATGCCCGGCGGGAGACAGATCTGCTTACAAAATCACGTGCGCGCAAACGGCGGCGGCGCGTTCCACGGTATAGGCTCCGTACAGGACGGCGGGCTTCGGGCCCCGCCGGCACACCGATCATGCATACCCTTCCGCTTTCCCGGCGCGCTGTCCAGGCGACCTTGCGCGCGGCCATGCTGGCCACGGCCCTGCTCCTGGCCGCACACGCGCCGGCACGCGCGCAGCAGGCCGATCCTCCCGCGCGCGTCGCTACCGTGACCGAGCGGTCCGGTGGCCTGAGCCTGGCGCCGGCGGGTTCGGATGCCTGGGTGCAGGCCAGCCCCAACCGACCCATCAGCACCGGCGACAGCCTCTGGGTGGATCCCGCCGGGCGCACCGAACTGCATATCGGCTCGACCGCGCTGCGGCTCGGCGGCGGCACCGCCATCGGCGTGCTCAACCTGGACGACACCATGACGCAGGTGCGCCTCACGCAGGGCACCCTGCAGTTGCGCGTGCGCGCGCTGCCGGCCGGCCAGTCGGTCGAGATCGATACGCCCAACCTGGCGCTGGTGCCGGCCGAACCCGGCGACTACCGCCTCGACGTCGCCGCCGATGGCTCCACCACCATGGTCACGGTACGGCGCGGCCGCGCCGAGCTGTATGGCGACACCCGCTCGCTGGCGCTGGCCGCCGGCGAGCGCATCCGCCTCGGCGGCACCGACCTCGCCGATGCCGGGCCGGTGCCGTATGGCCCGGAGGACGATTTCGACCGCTGGACGCTGGCACGCGATGCACGCGAAGACGCTTCGCGCTCGGCCCGCTATGTCTCGCCGGAGATGCCGGGCTACCAGGAACTCGACGCCTACGGCGCCTGGGAGCAGGACCAGGGCTACGGCGCGGTCTGGTACCCCAATGTGGTGGCGGCGGACTGGGTGCCTTACAGCAGCGGCAACTGGGTCTGGATCGCGCCGTGGGGCTGGACCTGGGTGGATAGCGAGCCTTGGGGTTTCGCCCCCTTCCACTATGGCCGCTGGGCCTTCATCGGCCACCGCTGGGGCTGGGTGCCCGGGCCGCGGGTGTCTCATCCCTGCTATGCGCCGGCGCTGGTGGCCTTCGTCGGCGCCGCTGCTGCCGCCGGGCCTGGCGTCGCCTGGTATCCGCTCGGGCCGGCCGAGCCCTATCGTCCGGTCTACCGGGCCAGCCCGGCCTATGTGGCCCGCGTCAATGTCAACGTCAATGTGAACGTCGCCGGCGGCGGGGGGCGGCCCTTCGGCGCGCCGGCGCCCGGTGCCGTGCCGAACCGGCTGGTGCCCGGTGCGATCAGCGTGATGAGCGCTGCCGCCTTCGTCCAGGGCCGCCCGGTGGCACACGGTGCCCGGCGCGGCGACTGGCGCCACCTGCCGGCCGGCGAGGGGCAAGGCGCGCCGCTGCTGGCGCCGGTGCAGGCCAGCCTGGCCGGCGCAGCCGCGGCGCGGCACGCACCGCCGCCGGCCGGCGCCTGGTCCCGCCCGGTGGTGGCACTGCGCGCGCCGGCGCGCCGCCCGCCGGACGAACTGGCCGGCCGCTTCGCCAGGGAGGGAGCGACCGTGCCCGGCGCGGGCGCGGCGCTGCACGCGGCGCCGGTGCCGGCCCCGTCCGCCGCACCCGGGCCCGGCCTGCGCCTCAGCCGCGCGGGGCAGCCGCCGCGCGCCCAGGTGCCGGCGATCGGCGCGCAGCCGCCGCGCCAGCCGCCGGCGGTGCCGCCAGCGCGCGGATCGCAGGAGTTCCCGCGCGGCGGACCGGGCATGCCTGGCGCACCGATGCCGGGCACGCAGCCGGGACGCGCGGGGCCGGCTCAACCATTCGAGACGCCGCAGCGCCAGCAGCAGGAGATGCCGCGGCAGCAGGCGGACCAGCAGCGCCAGATGCAGGAGCAGCAGCGCCTGCAGCAGGAAATGCAACGCCACCAGGCCGACCAGCAGCGGCAGCAGGCGGACCAGCAGCGCCAGGTGCAGGAGCAGCAGCGCCAGCAGCAGGAGGCGCAACGCCACCAGGCCGACCAGCAGCGGCAGCAGGCGGACCAGCAGCGCCAGATGCAGGAGCAGCAGCGCCTGCAGCAGGAGGCGCAACGCCACCAGGCCGACCAGCAGCGGCAGCAGGCCGACCAGCAGCGCCAGATGCAGGAGCAGCAGCGCCTGCAGCAGGAAATGCAACGCCACCAGGCCGACCAGCAGCGGCAGCAGGCGGACCAGCAGCGCCAGATGCAGGAACAGCAGCGCCAGCAGCAGGAAACGCAGCGCCACCAGGCCGACCAGCAGCGGCAGCAGGCGGACCAGCAGCGCCAGATGCAGGAACAGCAGCGCCAGCAGCAGGAGATGCAACGCCGCCAGGCTGACCAGCAGCGGCAGGCGCAGGAGCTGCAGCGCCAGCAGGCCGAGCAGCAGCGGCAGATGCAGGAGCAGCAGCGCCGGCAGGCAGACCAGCAACGCCAGATGCAGGAGCAGCAGCAACGGCAGATGCAGGAACAGCAACGGCAGATGCAGGAACAGCAGCGGCAGATGCAGGAGATGCAGCGTCGCCAGGCTGACCAGCAGCGGCAGGCGCAGGAGCAACAGCGCCAGCAGGCCGAGCAGCAGCGCCAGCAGTTCCAGCAGCAGCGGCAGATGCAGGAACAGCAACAGCAACAGCAGCAACAGCGGCAACAGCAGCAGATGCAGGAACAGCAGCGCCAGCAGCAGGACGCGCAGCGGCGCCAGCGAGAGCAGCAGCAACAGCAACAGCAGCAACAACAGCAACCGCAGCGCTAGTCCTGGGCGGAGGGCCCCAAGGCAAGCGGCGCGCGGCGGGAGTGTCCCGCCGCGCGCCGCAGGCTTTCCGGCGGTGCCGGCTTACTTGCCCAGTTCGGACAGGCGCACCTGGGCGATCTTGCCGCCCTGCACCACGCCGACGATGGTGTCGGCCACCGTGCCGCCCTTGGCGTCGATGCCCTCCACCTCGTTGGGGTTGGCATCCTTGGCCATGGTCTTCACCGCATCGGGCAGCTTGGCGCGGATGGCCGTGGCGTCCGAGGTGGTGCCGGCCAGCTTCATGGCGCCGGCCAGTGCGTACACCATGGTGTAGTTCAACGACATCTCGGTGGTGGCATCCTTGCCGTCATGCAGCTTCTTGTAGCGGCCGTTGAATGCCTGCGCCGCCGGACGCGCATCGTTGACCAGCGGCAGCACGCCGATCGAGCCTTCCAGCATGGCCAGGCCGTTGGTGACCTTGGCCATCTCGTCGAGCTTGGCCTGGTCCATCACGATGAAGCCGCCCTTGAAACCCAGCTCACGCGCCTGCTTGACCACCAGCGCGGTGGGCTCGGAAGGGCCGCCGACGAACATCACGTCGGGTTTGTCGGCCAGCACGCGCGACACGCCGCTGTAGAAGTCGGTGGCCTTGGTATAGGACATCGGATTGTTGGCCACCACCTTGCCGCCCGCGGCCTCCCACGCCGGCACGAAGGCCTGCACCCATGCCTTGGCGTAGTCGTGGTCGGCCGGCGCCAGCGCGACGTTCTTGCCGAAGCGCTTCATCTCCGCCTTGATGAACGGCTCGATATAGCCGGTATAGGCCGGCGGGATGCGGATGGTCAGCTTGTTGCCCACGTCGGTGATGCGCGGCACGCTGGAGTAGGCCATCACCAGGAACTTCTCCTGCTCGTTGAAAGCCTGCAGCGCGAAGATGCCGCCCGAGTGCGGTACGAACACGGCAGGCGTCTTGTACTGCTGCACCAGCCGGCGCGCGTTGATGGCGGCGTCCGCCGGCGAGTACTTGTCGTCCAGCGACACCACCTCGAGCTTGACCTTCTTGCCGCCCACCTCCAGGCCCTTGGCGTTGATCTCGTCCACGGCCATCTGGATACCGGACAGCACGTTCTTGCCGTACAGGGCGGCGCCGCCGGAAAGCGGGCCCGTGTAGCCCAGCTTGACCACTTCCTGCGCCAGCGCGGCGCCCGAGGCGAGCAGGGCGGCCATGGCGGTGGCGGCCAGCGGGAAGATGCGGCGGATCGTCTTTTGCTGCATGAGGCTGTCTCCTGTTGTCGTTGCGTATTGCTCGGGTATGGCTTGCTTGTTCATCGTGTTGCTGTGCCCAGGGAGCAGGGCGGGTAGCCGGGTCCGTGGAGTGCTGCCGGTGTGCTCCCCTCTCCCGCTTGCGGGAGAGGGGCCGGGGAAGAGGGCAGGAGCCCGCTGGTCGGGGCTGCGAGGATGACACCCTCGGCCCGCTTGCATCGCTCACCCGCCGATGTACGCCTTGCGGATGCCTTCGTCCTTGAGCAGGGTGTCGCGGTCGCCTTCCATGACGATGCGCCCCCCTTCGATCACGTAGGCACGGTGCGCGATGCCCAGTGCCGCGTAGGCGTTCTGCTCGGCCAGCAGCACCGTGGTGCCGGCGCGGTTGATGCGTTGGATCACCTCGAACATCTGCTTGACCACCAGCGGCGCCAGGCCGAGCGAGGGCTCGTCGAGCAGCAGCGCGCGCGGGCGGCCCATCAGCGCGCGGCCCAGCGCCACCATCTGCTGCTGCCCACCGGACAGCGAGCCAGCGGCCTGGTGACGCTTCTCGCGCAGGATGGGGAACATCTGGTAGAGCTCTTCCAGCGTGCGCTGGCTGCCGGCGCGGTCGCCGCGGTGCACGTAGGCGCCCAGCACCAGGTTCTTCTCCACGCTCATGGCGGGGAACAGCTTGCGTCCCTCGGGGCAGTGCACCAGGCCGGCCTGCACGATCTGCGACGGCTTCATGCCGCCGAGTTCGCGGCCGTCGAAGCGCATGCTGCCGCCGCTGGTGCGGTGGATGCCGCTCAGGGCCAGGAAGATCGAGCTCTTGCCGGCGCCGTTGGCGCCCAGCAGCACCACCAGCTCGCCGGCGCCGGCGTGCAGGTTGATGTTGTCGAGGGCGCGGAAGCTGCCGTAGGAAAGCGAGACGCGCTCAAGCTGCAACATGGTCGGCTCCCAGGTAGGCCTCGATGACGAGCGGATCCTGCTGGATCTGCGCGGGCGTTCCCTCGGCGATCTTCTCGCCGTAGTTCAGCACCATGATCTTGTCGGCCATGCGCATGATCATGTCCATCTTGTGTTCGATCAGGCAGACGGTCTTGCCATGGCGCACCATCTTGCGGATCAGTTCGGCCAGGCCCACGGTCTCCTCCGGATTGACGCCGCCGGCTGGTTCGTCGAGCAGCAGCAGTTCTGGGTCGGTGGCCAGCGCCAGCGCAAAGGCGACGCGCTTGCGCTGTTCCTGCGTGATGTCCGCCGCCACTTCGTGCGCCAGGTGGGAGAGCCCAACGAAGTCGAGTGCCTCCTCGGCCTTGGCGCGGCACAGTCGCTCTTCCTCGCGCAGGCGGCGCGTGTTGAAGATGACGTCGGCCAGTCCGGAGCGCGTGCGCAGCCGGTGGCCCACGATCAGGTTGTCCAGCACGGAGGCGCGGTCGAACAGGTGCGTGGCCTGGAAGGTGCGGGCCACGCCCAGGCGCGCGATCTGGTCGGCGCGCAGGCCGGCCACGTCCCTGCCGCGCAGCAGGATCTGGCCCGAGCTGGGCGCATGCGTGCCGGCGATCAGGTTGAAGAAGGTGGTCTTGCCGGCGCCGTTGGGGCCGATGATGGCATTGATGTGGCCGGCCTCGAATTTGACCGACACATCGTGCACGGCGGTCAGGCCGCCGAATTTCTTGGTCAGGTTGCGGATCTCAAGCATGGTCGGCTCCGGCGGTGGGGCTGGCGGCGCGGGCGGCCTGGGCCGTGCCCGGTTGCCGTGCGGTGCGGCGCATCGCGGCCTCGCGGCGCGCCTGGCGCTTGAGCCAGGAGCCGACGATGCCGTCCGGGACGAAGATGATCAGCAGGATCAGCACCGGGCCGAACACCAGCATGCGGTAGTCCTGCAGGAACTGCAGCGTCTGCGTCACCCACGGCACCAGCACCGAGCCCAGCAGCGGTCCCAGCAAGGTGCCGGTGCCGCCCACCAGCATGGCCATCACCATGTCGAAGGTGAGGTCGGTGCGGGCGATGTCCGGGCCGAGGAAGCGCACCTGGCCCGCATACAGCGCGCCGGCGAAGCCCGCATAGCCGACCGACAGCACGAAGGACAGCACCTTGGTGCGCATCAGGTTGACGCCCAGCGCTTCGGCCAGCGCCTCGCTGTTGCGCACGGCCAGGAAGCTGCGTCCCAGCAGCGAGCTGACGATGCGGTGCATCAGCCAGGTGCCCAGCACCAGGAAGGCCAGCACCAGGTAGTACTGCGCCAGCACGCTGTCGAACTGCAGCGGCCCGATGGCCGCCGGCACCGGGATGCCGATCAGGCCCACGGTGCCGTGCGTCAGGCTTTCCCACTTCTCGATCAGCAGGTAGATGATGTAGCCGACGCACAGCGTGAAGATCGAGAAGTAGTGCCCGCGCAGCCGCAGCGACACCAGGCCGACGAAGTAGCCGATGACCATGCAGACCACGCCGGACAGCGCGAACGCGGTCCAGAACGGCACCTGGTGGTCGACCGTGAGGATGCCCAGCGTGTAGGCGCCGATGGCCATGAAGCCGCCATGCGCCAGGTTGAGCTGGCCGGTGTAGCCGGTGATCAGGTTCAGGCCGAGGGTGGCGATGGCGTAGATGTAGGCCAGCGTCATCACGGTGTGGAAGTAACTGTTGGAGGCGACCAGCGGAAAGGCCACCGCCAGGGCCAGCAGCAGCGCCCAGCCCGTCTTGCCTTGCAATGCGTTCATGGCTTCCGGCTCCTTATGCGGTCTTGGCGGCGAACAGGCCCTGCGGGCGCACCGACAGGATGGCCACCAGCAGCACGAAGGCGATGATGTCCTTGTAATCGGTCGACACGTAGAAGCCGCCGAAGCTCTCGGCCATGCCGATGATCAGGCCGCCGGCGATGGCGCCCGGGAAACTGCCCATGCCGCCGAGGATGATGATGACGAAGGCCTTGGTGATGACGAGGTTGCCCATGCTCGGGTAGACCAGGTTGATGGGCGCGTACAGCGTGGCCGCGACGGCCGCCAGCGCACCCGAGATGGCGAACACCAGCAGCGTCACCCGGGTGGCGTCGATGCCGACCAGCGCCGCGCCCTCGCGGTTCTGCGCCATCGCCATGATGGTGGCGCCGGTCACGGTGCGGGTCAGGAACAGGTGCAGCAGCACCATCAGCGCGAAGGCCGCCACGATGATCAGCAGGCGCTGTGCCGGCGCGGTCAGGCCGAACAGGTCGACGAGCTGGCCGTAGGGCGTGGGCATGCGCTGGAAGTCGGCGCCCCACAGCGCCTGCGCGCCGGCCTCGAGGAACAGCATGATGCCGATCGCGGCGATCATGTCGTGCAGCTCCGGCGCATTGCGCAGCGGATGGAACACCAGCCGGTCGGCCAGCATCGACAGCAGCGCCACGGCCAGCGCCGCGCCCGCCATGGCCAGCCAGTAGTTCCAGCCGAGCGCCGTCATGGCGTAATAGGACACGTAGGCGCCGGCCATGTAGAAGGCGCCGTGCGCGAAGTTGGGAACATGCAGGATGCCGTAGACCAGGGTCAGGCCCAGCGCCACCAGGCTGTAGACGCCGCCGAGCGTCAGGCCATTGAGGAATTGCTGAAGGAACAGTGCCACAGACTTGCCTATTTTCGAATCGCGAACGAAGGCACGCACGGGCCGTGCGGGCCCGGACGCGGCGAAGCAGGGTGGGCGGCAGGTGCGCCGCCAAGGCGTCGAGCGCTAGCGGCGTGGCGGCGCGGTGGCGGATAAGGTGTGGTGCATCTCTTGTCTCCTGAAGTTGGCGGCCCGGCGGCGTGGACCGGCGCCGTGGCCCGTCGTGTCGTGGAAGGCAGGTCAGCCCTGATATTCCCGCACGATCGTTCGTTCTAATTGACTGTTGCATACGGCCTGATGCACAGTCAAGGAATACGGAGATGTATTTCGCTGCGCGAAATAGGTCGTTCTCACGCCCTGGCGGCCCAGGCCGCTGGTCGTCGTTTTTCCTGTCGTTGTCGTCATGAAGCGCACCATAACGATCCCTTTGTCAACCGATGCGAGCGCGGCGCCCGTTGCCGGCGCCGCTTCCGGCGCGCCGGTGGCGGCAGCGGCGGAGGATGGCGAGGCGGACCGCAGCTTCGTCACCGCGCTCGCGCGCGGCATGGAACTGATGCGTGCCTTCGGCCCCGACGACGACTATCTCGGTAATGCCGAGCTGTCGCGCCGCACCGGGCTGCCGCGCCCCACGGTGTCCCGGCTCAGCTACACGCTGGCGCGGCTGGGCTATCTGGTCTATGCACCCGAGCGCGAGAAATACCGGCTCGGCCAGGGCGTGCTGGTGCTGGGCCACCGCTATATCGCCGGCTCACGGTTGCGCGACATCGCGCGGCCGCTGATGCAGTCGCTGTCGTTCGCCACCGATTGCACGGTGGCGCTGGCGATGCCGGACCGGCACGAGATGATCTACCTGGAGGCCTGCCAGCCGCGCGGCGCGCTGGTCAAGCGCCTGACGCCCGGCTCGCGCCTGCCGATGGCCACCTCGGCGATCGGGCGCGCCTGGCTGGCCGGCCTGCCGCCGGCGCGCCGACAGCCGGTGCTGGCCACGCTGGAGCGGCACTACGGCCCGCGCTGGCCGGGCGTGCGCAGCCGCCTGGAGCGTGCGCTGCGCGACTACGCGCGGCACGGTTTCTGCCTCGCCCACGCCGAGTGGGAGCGCAGCGTCGCCGGCGCGGCCGCGCCGGTGCGGCTGCAGGGCGGCGCCGAGGTGCTGGCCATCAATATCGGCGGCGCGGCCGAACGGCTGCCGCCCGAGATCCTGGAAGCGAACCTCGGTCCGCGCGTGCGCGCGCTGGCCGATGCGATCCAGCACCGGCTCTGGCAGGGCGGCGACAGCACGGAGGAGCGCCTGCCCTGATCCGTACCCCTTCATCCTGCCCATTCCCCAACACAGCAACAACACAGCAACAACACAGCAACAGGAGACATGAGATGGATATCCGCAACAAGACGGTAGTCGTGACCGGCGGTGCCACCGGCATCGGCCGCGCGCTGGTGCTGGCCTTCGCCCGCGCCGGCGCGCGCGGCGTGGCCGTGGCCGACATCGACGCCGACGGCGCCGAGCAGGTCGCCGCAGCCGCGGCCGCCGAGGCGCCGGGCTGCGAGGTCTTCGCCCGCCGTACCGACGTGGCCGATGCCGCCGCGGTGCAGGCGCTGGCCGACGAGGCGACCCGCCGCTTCGGGCAGGTCGACGTGTTCTGCTCGAACGCCGGCATCATCCTGCGCAAGGCGCTCGACGCCAGCGCGGAGGAATGGCAGCGCATCTGGGAGATCAACGTGATGGCCCACATCCATGCGGCACGCGCGGTGCTGCCGCAGATGCTGGCGCGTGGCGACGGTTATTTCGTCAACACCGTGTCGGCGGCCGGCCTGCTGTCGCAGATCGGCTCGGCGCCCTATGCGGTCACCAAGCACGCCGCCATCGGCTTTGCCGAGTGGCTGTCGATCACCTACGGTGACCGCGGCATCAAGGTCAGCTGCATCTGCCCGCAGGGCGTGCAGACCAAGATGCTGTATGGCGAAAAGGGCGAGCGCAAGGGCTTCCTGCAGGATGGCTCGGTCACGCCGGAGCATGTCGCCGCGGTCACGCTGGAGGGCATCGCCGACGAGCGCTTCCTGGTCCTGCCCCACCCCGAAGTACTGGAGTACTACCGCCGCAAGGGCCAGGACTACGACCGCTGGCTCAAGGGCATGCGCCGCCTGCACGATAAAGTGATGCAGGAGTTCGGCAACCTGCCCGTCTGACGGGGCCGGCTCCCCGCGCGGACGTGGCGCGGCCCGGGCGGGCCGCGCCACGCCCTCTCACGAACCGAAGCCAACTTGGCAAGGCCCCCGGCAGAAGCGGGCCTGCAGGAGACAACAGCATGCGAATCCAGTCCTGGCGCACGGCCCTCGCCGCCGCCGCCCTTGCCGTCGTGGCCGCCGCTCCGGCGCACGCCGACACCTACCCGAGCAAGCCGATCCGGATGGTGGTGACCTTCCCCGGCGGCGGCGCGCCCGATATCCTGGCCCGCCTGTTCGCCGAGAAGTCGGCGCTCGGCCAGCCGGTGGTGGTCGACAACAAGCCCGGCGCGGGCGGCAATATCGGCGCCGAAGCGGCCGCGCGTTCGCCTGCCGACGGCTATACGCTGGTGCTGGGCACGGTCGGCACGCACTCGATCAACGGCTCGCTCTACAGCAAGATGCCGTATGACATGGTCAAGGACTTCACCCCCATCATCCTGGTGGCGTCCACGCCCAACGTGCTGGTGGTCAATCCCTCGGTGCCGGCCAAGGACGTGGCCGAGCTGATCGCGCTGGCCAAGACCCGGCCGGGCGCGCTGACCTTCGGCACGCCCGGGGTCGGTACCTCGCCGCATGTGGCCGGGGAGATGTTCAATACCCTGGCCGGCGTCAAGCTGACCCACGTCCCCTACAAGGGCCGCGCGATGGCCTTGCCCGACCTGCTCGGCGGCCACATCAGCATGATGTTCGACAACCTGCCGTCGGCGCTGCCGGTGGTGCGCGAAGGCAAGCTGCGCGCGCTGGGCGTGACCAGCCTCAAGCGCTCGCCCTCGGCGCCCGACATCCCCACGCTGGCCGAGCAGGGCCTGCCGGGCTTCGATGCCGATTCCTGGTTCGCCATCTTCGCGCCCGCGCACCTGCCCAAGGAACTGCAGGACAAGCTCAATGCGGAGGCCAACCGCGTCTACAGCCTGCCGGACGTGCAGGCCAAGATGAAGACGCTGGGGCTGGAACCGATGCTCGGCTCGCCGGAGCGGCTGGCCACCTTCCAGCGCAGTGAGATCGCCAAGTGGGCCAAGGTGATCAAGGCTTCGGGAGCGAAGGCGGATTGAGTGGTGGGGGTGCGGGCGCTTTCGGTGCCGCGGTGGCGGGAATCACACCGACGGCTTCGCTTTTGTGCTCGCGTGCTGGATCACACCGACGGCTTCGTTTTGCGTGGCGCCTTGCTAAACCACCCCTCTCCCCGCCCTCTCTCCGTGCGGTGAGAGGGCGCCAAGACACTATGCTTGGCGTGCCTTGTTGGCCTTGTTGGCGTCGCTGGGATGCTCAGGCGTCCGGTTCCGCCGCCGCGTGGCCGTGCGTCGTTGCCTTGTCGTCGCGCAGCCGGCTCAGGCTGACCACCGCGCCCAGCGTGGCCACCGAGGCCGCGACGACCAGCGCCATGCGTGCCGCGCCGCTGCGGTCGAGGCTGAACAGCAGCGCGACCACCGCGGTGCCGGTGGTCTGGCCGAGCAGGCGCGTGGTCGCTTGCGCGCCGCTGGCGCCGCCGCTGCGCTCGGGCGGCGAGGCGCCGATCATGGCGCGGTTGTTGGGTGACTGGAACAGGCCGAAGCCGAGCCCGCACATCGCCATGCGCCACATCACGTCGACATTGCCGGCGTTCTTGTCGAGCAGCGCCAGGCTCAGCAGGCCCGTGGCGAGCAGGCCCAGGCCGCCGCCGGCCAGTACGCTGGCCGGGTAGCGGTCCGACATCCGTCCCGAGACCGGGGCCATCAATGCCACCATCAGCGGCCAGGGCGTGATCAGCAGGCCGGTCTCGTGCAGCGAGCGGCCGAGCTGGTACTCCAGGTAGAAGGGCATGGCGACGAAGGACAGCATCTGCGTCATGAAGGAGCAGAACGACGTGCCCACCGCCAGCGTGAAGGCGCGGCTGCGGAACAGGTCCACCGGCACCAGCGGGGCGGGGCGGCCATGCTGGCGGCGCACCAGCACCCAGCCCAGCGCGAGCGCGGCAACCAGTCCGGCGCCGCCGGCCAGCCGCAGCGAGGCGTGGCCGAGGCCGTCGACGCCGAGGATGAACAGGCCGAACACCACCGCCGACAGCGCTGCGCTCGGGTAGTCGAAATCGCGCGGCTGCGGCGGTGTCTCGGGCAGCGAGCGGCGGCTCAGCGTCAGCGCCAGCAGCGCCACCGGCACGTTGACGGCGAACAGCCAGGGCCAGTCCGCCACCGACAGGATCAGCGCCCCGAGCGAGGGGCCGATGGCGGTGGTGATGCCCACCACCAGTGCATTCAGGCCGATGCCGCGGCCCAGGCTGCGGGGCGGATAGATGAAGCGCACCAGCGCGGTGTTGACGCTCATGATGCCGGCGCCGCCCAGGCCCTGCAGCACGCGTGCCGCCACCAGCATCGGCAGGTTGACCGAGAGCGCGCACAGCAGCGAGGCCAGCAGGAAGATGGCCAGCCCGGCGCGGTAGACGCGCTTGTAGCCGAGGATATCGCCCAGCGAGGAGAGCGGCAGCAGGCAGACCGTGACCGCGAGCTGGTAGCCGTTGACCACCCAGATGGTGTCCGCCGGCGCGGCACCGAGCTGGCGCGAGATCGAGGGCAGGGCAATATTGGCGATGGAGCCGTCCAGCACGGCGAGGACCAGGCCGCTGAACACAGTCAGGACGGCCCAGGCGCGCTGGGGATGGGGAAGGCCTTGGTGTGACGGCATGGGACGGATGGCGGCGGAGGCGGGCACCCGGGCGGGCGTCGGCCGGGCGCCCGCCATTATCTGCCCGCCCGCGCCGGTGCGCAAAGCGGGAAGTTGTATCGGTGCATTGCGCGTGGGTTCAGGTGGGGACCACGCGTGGCGGGCGGGGCCGGGTGGCGAGCGCGAAGGCGATCTGGGCCAGGCCGGCGCTCAGTCCCATCACCACGCCGGCCCGCCAGGCCATGGTGTAGGAGCCGAGGGCGTCATAGACCAGGCCGCCGCCGAAGGCGCCGACGAAGCTGCCGATCTGGTGGCTGAAGAAGGCCACGCCGCCGAGCATGGCCTGCCAGCGCAGGCCGAAGGTCTCGGCGATCCAGCCCGACACCAGCGGCGCCACGCCCAGCCAGAGGAAACCCATGATGGCGGCGAACACCAGCGTGCTGGCCGGCGTGGGCGCCGAGGAGAAATACCAGGTCAGCACCAGGGAGCGGGTGGTGTAGATGCCGCCGAGCAGCAGCAGCTTGTTGTAGCGCCCGCCGGCCCAGCCGAAGAACAGGCTGCCCAGCACATTGAAGCCGCCGATCATGCCGAGCGCCTGGGCGCTCAGCATCGGGTCCATGCCACAGGCGTCGAGATAGGTCGGCAGGTGAGTGGTCAGGAACACCAGTTGCATGCCGCAGACGAAGTAGGCCAGCGCCATCACCACGAAGGGGGCATGGCGCAGCGCCGTGCCGAGCGCCGCGCGCGCGCTCTGGTCGCCGCCGCCGGCGCTGGCTGGCAGCGGCAGCCGGTCGACCCGTCCGGCGAACCAGGCGGCCGGCAGCATCAGCAGCGCCAGCAGGATGAAGGCGCCGATGCCGCTGCGCCAGCCATGCGCCTGCGTCACCAGCTGGCCGATCGGCGCGGCCAGCAGGGCGCCCAGCGAGCCGGCGCCCGACACCAGGCCCAGCACCGTGCTGCGCAATGCCGCGGGCACCGGGCGTGCCGCCACCGCCAGCGAGATCGCGCTGCCGGTGCAGGCCATGGCCGCCCCGATCGCCACGCCGGCGCCGAGCGTGACCCCGACCAGGCCGTGCGCGGTGGCAAGCAGGACCAGCCCCGCCAGGTAGAGCACGGAGCCGCCCAGCATCAGGCGGCGGAATCCCAGGCGTCCGGCCCAGGCGCCGGCCAGTGGCTGCAGCAGCCCCCAGGACAGGTTCTGCACGGCGATGGCGACGGTGAAGTCGGAGACCGTGATGCCGATGTCGCGGGTCAGCGGTGGCATGAAGATGCCCAGGCTCTGGCGCAGGCCCATGGCCAGGCTGAGCATGACGGAAACGCCGAGGAGGATGGGCAGGGCGGGGCGCAGGACGGAGAGTCGGTTTGGCACGGTGGGTGTCTCGGTTGTCGTTCTTATTGTTCTTATTGTTCTTATTGTTTTCTTGTATGTTTTGTCTGCCCGGGAGAGCCGGGGCATCGGACGAGCGTAGGCCTGGCGGCAAGCGGCTGTCAACGCGCCCGGCACTTTGCCGGGCGATCGGCGCGCATGCGTTCTGCAGGGCGGCACGGGCGGCGCGCGGGGGCGATGCCAGGCTTGCCTGCTGTCCCCCCCCTGGCCCCCTCGCAAGGGGTACAGGCACCGTTCGCGACACGCGCGAGGCACCCGGACCCTACTGAATCCGTTCGCGCTGCCGATAAGACAAGGCGTGATCCGTTGGCGCGGAACGCCTCGGCGTGCGCCTCGCTCCTCTCTTGTCGCCCATGCTCAAGCCACTCGACGTCGGACCGGTTGGGAATTGGTTCCGTCGCCGGGCCCGGAACTGCCGGCCCGGCGGGAGCCAGCACGGCGCATTGGCGCCGCGCCGCCCGGCGTATGCCTGGCGCGCGCCTTGTGACCGACGCGGCTGCCCCGGCAGCGCCTCCGCCGCCCGGGTTGTCCGGGGCGTGGGCGCCGCCGCGCGCCGCGCCACGCGGCCGGGCTGATCCGCGATGCCGCAACGCCAGAGCCACCGGGCACCGCCGCCGGATGCCGCCGCCCCCCTGCCGCCGGGCCGCATGCGCTGGCGGCTGGGCGTGGCCTATGCCATTCCGGCGGCCGCGCTGCTCGCCTTGCGCGCGCTCAGCGACGACCAGCGCTGGTTCAGCCTGCAGGTCCATACCGCCATCGAGATGCTGGGCTTCTTCTCCGGCTCGCTGCTGGCGGTCATGCTGCTGATCCTGTTCCTGTACGACCGCCGCCGCTACGCCAACCCGTGGGCCATCTGCGCGCTCAGCACCATGAGCCTGCTCGACGGCTTCCACGGCCTCAGCAGCTACAACCAGGCCTTCGTCTGGCTGCACAGCCTGGCCACCTTCTGCGGCGGCGTGTTCATGGCGGCCTCGGTCTCGCGCCGCTTCATTCCGACCCGCAAGGCCCTGGCCTGGCTGGCGCTGGTCACGCTGGCGGCCCTCATCATCGGGGTGCCGGCGCTGATCTGGCCGGAACTGGCCCCGCGCGTGCAGGCGGCCGGGCGTTATACGCTGCTGACCCAGTGCCTGAACGTCGGCGGCGGTCTCGGCTTCCTGTTCGCCGCCGGCGTCTGCCAGCGTGCGATCCGGGGCCGCGCCAGGCCGCATGCCTGGTCGTTCTCGGTGTTCTGCGCGCTGTTCGGCATCGCGGGCGTCATGTTCGTGCTCAGCAATTCATGGGGCCTGAACTGGTGGGGGCTGCACGCGGTGCGCCTGCTCGGCTACCTGCTGGTCATCGCCGAGATCGTCATGGTGTTCGTGCGCGGACGCGAGGAACTGGTCCGCATCAATGCGCAGCTGGACCAGCGCGTGGCCGCGCGCACCGCCGAACTGAGCCAGGCGCTGTCGCACCTGCAGCAGACGCAGCATGAGCTGGTGCAGGTGGAGAAGCTGGCTTCGCTGGGCTCGATGGTGGCGGGCATCTCGCACGAACTGAATACCCCGCTCGGCGTGGCGGTCACCATCCTGTCCGTGGCCGCCGAGCGGCTGCGGCAGCTGCTGGGGCACCTGGCCGGCGGCACGCTCAAGCGCACCACCTTGCAGGAAGGACTGGCCGAACTGGACGAAAGCATGCGCCTGCTGCAGCGCTCGGTCTCGCGCGCGGCCAAGCTGGTGGCCAGCTTCAAGCAGATCGCGGTGGACCAGACCTCGGAGCGGCGGCGCGAGTTCGACGTGCGCCAGAGCGTCGACGACCTGGTTGCCAGCCTGCGGCCGAACTGGAAGCACCGCGACGTGCGGGTGGTCAACGCGATCGCGCCCGGCATCGTCTGCCACTCGCTGCCGGGCCATATCGGCCAGATCGTCGGCAACCTGCTGCAGAACGCCGTGCTGCATGCTTTCGAGGGGCGCGCGGGCGGCCGCATCACGATCGACTGCAGGCCCGCGGGCGATGCGCTGGAAATCCGCGTCAGCGACGACGGCGTGGGCATGCCGGCCGATGTGCTGGGCCGCATCTTCGAGCCCTTCTTCACCACCAGGCTGGGCACCGGCGGCTCCGGCCTGGGCCTTGCCATCGCCCACCGCATCGCCACCACCATCCTCGGTGGTGAACTCAAGGCCGATTCGGTGCCTGGCCGCGGTACTTGCTTCGTGCTCAAGATCCCGCTGCACGCCAGCCCGGCAGCACCGTCTCTTTGAATCGATTCCAACAACATGCGTCCCCTTTCTCCGCCTGCCAGCGACCTCGACGACATCGTCTTCGCCGAGGAGTCCCTCGAGCCCGCGCCCAGCGCCGCGGAGCCCTGGAAGGTCCTGATCGTCGATGACGAGCCCGACGTCCACGACACCACCGAACTGGCGCTGCGCGGGCTGGAGGTGCTCGGCCGCCCGCTGCAGTTCCTGCATGCCCGCTCGGCGGCGCAGGCGCGCGCCTGCATCGACGCCGAGCCCGAGCTTGCCGTGGTGCTGCTCGACGTGGTCATGGAGACGCCGGACGCCGGCCTCGAACTGGTGCGCTACATCCGCGAGGAGGCGCGGCGCGGCTGCCTGCGCATCGTATTGCGTACCGGCCAGCCCGGCTATGCGCCGGAGATGGACACCATCCGGCTCTACGACATCAACGACTACAAGACCAAGACGGAGCTCACGCGCACCCGCCTGTTCACCACGCTGATGGTCGCGATCCGCTCATACCAGCAGCTGCGGCAGGTGGAAGCCACCCGGCAGGGGCTGGAGAGCATCATCAGCGCCAGCATGGACCTGAGCCGGCTGCGTGGCCTGAAAAGCTTCGCGGAAGGCGTCGTGATCCAGCTCTGCGCCTTGCTCGGCGTGCAGAACGAGGGCCTGGTCTGCGCCTTGAGTACCAGCGAGCGCTTCGACCCGCTGGTGGTCGCCGCCTCGCGGCGCTACGCCGACATGATCGGGCAGCCGCTGTCGCACTGCGCGCCGGCCCACCAGGAGGTCATCACGCTGCTGCACGCGACGCTGCGCGAGCGCAGGAGCACTGCCGGCAAGGCATTGGGCCTGTATTTCCCGGTTTCCAGCATGGCCGGCATGGCGGCCTATATCGACGTGCCGGGCTCGCTCAGCGAGGTCGACCAGCGCCTGATCGAAGTCTTCGTGGCCAATATCACCGCCGGCTTCGACAACGTGCTGCTGAACGAGCGCATGACCCGGCTGGCCTATTCGGAGTCGCTGCTGGGGCTGCCCAACCGCAACGCCCTGATCGACTGGCTCGACGAAGGCAGTACCAGCGACGCGGTGGTGGCGCAGATCGACCTGGACGGCTTCGCCGACATCAACTCGACGCTCGACCAGCACTTCGGCGACCTCGTGCTCAAGGCGGTGGCGGCGCGGCTGGCGCAGTGCTTCCCGGCGCCGACGCGGCTGGCCTACCTTTCGGTGGACGTGTTCGGCCTGCTCGGCCTGCCGCAGCGCATCACGCCGGCGGCCATCGCGCAGGTGTTCGCCGAACCCTTCGTCATCGAAGGGCAGATGTTGCGGCTGTCGGCGACTTCCGGCCTGCTGCACGTGCCGGCCGGCGCGCGCGGCATCGGCCACGACGCCATCACGAAGTCGTCGATCGCCGTCAAGCAGGCCAAGACGCGGGCGCGCGGACAGGCCTTGCACTACGATGTCTCGCAGTCCGAGCTGGTGCGCGAACGCATGCGGCTGCTCAACGAACTGCGCAGCGCGCTGTCGTCCAACCGCCTGTTCCTGGTCTACCAGCCGGTCGTCGACCTGCGCAGCGGTGTCATCGTCGGCGCCGAGGCGCTGCTGCGCTGCCGCGCCGAGAGCGGCGAGCTGATCCCGCCGGGCCGCTTCATCCCGCTGGCGGAGCAGTCCGGCATGATGGTGCCGATCGGTGCCTGGGTGGTGCGCTCGGCGCTGGGCGAGCTGCGCCGCCTGATCGACCTGGGCCATACCGGCTTCCGCATGGCCATCAATGTCTCGCACGCGCAGTTCCGCGAGCCCGACTTCGTCATGCAGTTCGCGCGCACCATGGCCGAGTGCCGGGTGCCGGCCACCAACATCGAGCTGGAGTTGACAGAATCGGTCGCCGTCGAGAACACCCAGGCGCTGATCGAAAAGCTCAACCAGGTGCGTGCGCTGGGCGCGACGGTGGCGATCGATGATTTCGGCACCGGCTACTCCGCGCTGTCGATCCTGCGCCAGCTGCCGCTCAATCGCATCAAGATCGACCGCAGCTTTGTCAGCATGATCGACAAGGATGCCTCCTTCGCCCGCCTGATCGTCACCATGGGACGCCAGCTGGGCCTGACCACCATTGCCGAGGGCATCGAGTCCGTCTTGCAGCTGGGCGCGCTGCAGGCCATGCATTGCGAGGAAGGGCAGGGCTACCTGTTCTCCCAGCCGGTGCCGGCGCGCGAGCTCCAACAATTGCTGGCGAGCGGCAAGCCGCTGCTCTGACGCTGGCGGGGAGCCCGGCATCGCGCCCCGGCTCAGGGCCGTGCCGGCGCCGGCGCCGGCACGGTAGCCGCCGCCGCGCGCGTGCCCGCCGCCGGCGGCATGGCGCCGACGTAGGGCGCATCGGTGAGCGCGCGCAGGAAGGCGACGATGTCGTCGACGTCCTGCTCGCTGAGCGCGGGCGCCATGCCGGGCGGGCGGTTCATCGGCATCGAGTTGACATTGATGTTGGCGCGGTAGGCCGCCGGCACGTCGTCGAAGGTCGGGGCGCCGTGGTACCAGCGGCGCGGATCGGTCGAGCGCGTGTTGTAGAAGGCCACCGCGTCGCGCAGCGAGCCGAACACGCCGTTGTGCATGAGGCGCTGGCGTACGGCGACATTACGCAGGCCGGGCGTGCGCAGGTAGCCGCACCACTGCGTGGGTTCGGGCCAGCGCAGCCTGCGCGCGCTGTCGCACAGGCCGTTGTCGAAGTGGCGCGCGTCGCGGTTGGCGGGCAGGGCGCGGTTGCGCGGCACCGCGATGGCGTCGTAGCCGAAGTCCGTGAAGAGCGAGCGCTCGGGCCGGCGGGCGGTGTCCGACAGCGTGTGGCAGCTCATGCAGTTGCCCTTGTCCGGGCTCTTGAACAGCGCCAGGCCGCGCTGCTCCTGCGCGCTCAGCGGCGTGCCGCGGCGCAGGTAGTCGTCGAAGCGCGAGCTGAAGGGCGCCATCTCGTCGCTCTGCAGGTAGGCCTGCAGCGCCTCGCCGAGGGCGCGCACCAGGCGCTCGGGATCGTGCCGCACCGCCGCGCCGAAGCGCGCGGCCAGCGCCGGCGCCAGCTCGGTCCGGTTGACCTTGCGCAGCAGGGCGGCCGGCGAGCCGTTGTTCATCTCGTTGGGGTCGAACAGCGGGCCGCGCGCCTGCTCGGCCAGCGTGTCGGCGCGGCCGTCGGCGAACAGCCCGCCGAAGGGCACCGGCTGCAGCGCATCGTCATCCTGGTAGAAGTGGCGGCGCGGCACGTAGCGCACGTAGAGCAGCGAGGGCGCGTTGCGCAGGCTGAAGCGTCCCGGCCGGCTGCCTTGCGGCACGCCCGGGCCCTGCAGCGCGGCCGGCGAAAGCGTGGGCGAGAAGGCACGCGCGGGGTCGTGGCAGCCGGCACAGGACTGGCCGCGCGGCTCGGACAGGCGCGCGTCGAAGAAGATGCGCCGGCCCAGCGCGGCCAGCCCGGCGTCCGCGCGGAACACCGCGGCTGCGGGATCCACCTTGGCGGCCACCTGCGGCGTGCCTGCGCCGATGACCGCCACCACGCGCGCGGGAGGTGCGCCCGGCAGCAGCGTGACGCCGGCCGCCGCCGCCGCCGGAGCGCCGTGCGCGGCGGTGCCGGCCAGCGCCAGCGCCGCCGCCAGGCCTGCCGCGCTCAGGGCGCGACGAAGCCGCTCTTGTCGCATGCCAGGCTGCTGCCGGTCTGCGTGCAGGTGGTGAGCAGCTTGCCCGCCACGGTGTAGGACTTGAACAGCCAGCCTTTGGCAGGGGAGGCGCGGCGTTCCATCAGCATGAAGCCGAAGCTGCTGTGATGGGTGATCTTGTCCAGCGTCGTACCGGGTGCGGGCAGGATGCCGGCGGGCAGCGGGTCGGGCAGGGCCACGTCCAGGTTGTCGCCGCCGTTGCCCGAGACGATGGTGGCGGGGTGCGTGGAAGCGAAGTTGATGGCCTGGAAGTCATGCACGTGGCCGTGCAGCGCTACCTGCACGCCGGTCGGGTAGTAGGCGGTACCGTTCAGGTCGGTCATCACCGATTGCATGGCGAGGTTGCCCGGGGCCGGATTGGCGCCGGCCACCGGCGCAAAGGCCAGGATCGGATGGTGGTTGGTGAAGATGGTGGTGCTCATGCCCGTCTTGCCCGCCATCGCTGCCACCGACTGCAGCTGTTTGCGATAGACCTGGAACTGCGCATCGGTGGTCTTCAGCGCGGCCTTGCCCACCTTGGCCGTATCGAACACGATCACCTGCGATTCGCTGCCCAGCGTCACCGCATACGGTTCCGAATAGTTGGCGGTGTTGTCGTCGGCCGGGTTGTCGCAGGAGGTGGCGCTGGCGTAGGGGCGCGTATCGAGGAAGCGGTACCAGCCCTGGCCGGCGCGCGCGCATTCTTCGTGGTTGCCGCGCACCATGATCCAGGGCGCCTTGGCCAGCAGCGGCGCGGCGGGCTTGAACAGGTCGGCCTGCCAGGTGTCCCAGCCATAGCCCCACGGGCTGCCCTTGCAGCCGGCGATGTCGTCGGGGCAGGCGTTCTCGCGGTAGTGGTAGTCGCCGATATGCAGCACCAGGTCGGGGTTGAAGCCGGCGGCGGTGGTGGCAAGCGCGGCGAACGGCCAGGCGGTGCCGTCGCTGCAGGGCTGGTAGGCGTTGTCGGCCTTCTTCAGGCGGCAGCCGGTATCGGCCAGCACCAGGATGCGCTGTGGCTCGGCCTTGGGCAGCGGCAGCTTCTGGCCGGCCACGCTGGCCGTGGCGGCGCCGGCCGGCAGCTTCGCTTCGCAGACATTGACGGGGAAGCTGGACGGCTTGGAGTCGGCCGGAGCGCTCGCGGTGGTGCGCAGGGGCACGGTGCCGGCGGCCACGCGCAGCGTCATGCGGCTGGCCTTGCCATCCACGGTCAGCAGCGGGCAGGAGGCGTTGGGGTCGGCGCTGCCGGAGGCCGGCAGCGGCGCGCTGTAGCTGGTGATGGCGCGGGCGATGGCCTGGTTGTCCTCGCCGAGCACCACCCAGGCGGACTGGATGTTGGCGCTCACGCTGGCGGCGTCGCCCAACGGCTGCGGCTGCGGTTGCGGCTGGGTGGCGATGGGCGCCGTCGCGCTTTCGCCGGATGGATTGTCGCTGCCGCAGCCATACAGCATGCCTGCGGTGGTCAGCGCGGCGAGTACGGCCAGCAGGCCGCCCCTTTCTTGTGTGCGCATGGGTTCCTCCCTGATCGGAGCCGGCAAGGTAGCCCATCACTGTGAAAGAAAGATGACGCTCTGTTCGCGCGAGCAGTCAGGCAGGCCGCGAGTTGCGGCGAGCGGCGGGCGCCGCCGGGTCAGCGCGCGGGGGCCCGCCGGCGTGTGCCGCGACCGGATGCGCTGGTCTCGTCGGCCGCGCCAGCCCCGCCGGCTTCGCCAGCCACCGCGCGCAGCGTGTCCGGGAAGGCCCGCACCTGGTCGGCGAAGAAGCGCCGCTCGGCCGGGCGCAGCGCCCTGACCTGCCGGGCCAGGCGCTCGATGGCAGCGCAGGCCGCGCGGCTGCCGCCTTCTTCGCGGGTCAGGTGCCAGGCGGATTCCAGCAGCAGGTTGGCCAGCTGCAGCGCGCCGAGGCGGGCATGGCCGCTGTCGTGTTCTTCGATGGCGAAGGCCGCCGCCGAGGACCAGCGCACGAAGCCCTTGGCCGGCGCCAGCGGCGCGTGGAAGGGGCGCAGGGCTTCGACCGCGTCCGCCACGCGCAGCGGCTGCTGCGCGCGGAAGGCCGCCACGCTGCCGTCGGCCGGGCGGCAGTTGCCGCGCGCCACGCGCAACAGGAAGATGAGGTTCCAGGCCGAGCCGCCGCCGACGCCGAAGCGGTCGCAGATCCATTCGGACAGGCCGAGCCAGCGCATCGCCTGGCACTGCACGGCGGCCGGCGCGAGTGCGCGCTCACCATCGATCAGGCCGTGCTGCCAGAACAGCCACAGGCACCAGCCGAGGTTGGCCGCGGCATGCTGCGCGGCTTCCACCGAGTCGGCCTCGTAGGCGGCCTGCAGCGCGCCTGAGAAGGCGGCCAGGGCCGCCTGCGCGGCCTTGGCGCCGGCCGTGCTCCGGCGCCGCGGCTGGCGCGCGCCGGACGGCGCCGGCTGCGTGGCGGCGATGGCGTCGTGCTTGTGCAGCAGCGCGCCGAGGTTCAGGTACTCGAAGCGCACGCGCGGGTTGTAGCGCAGCACCGGCCGCAGCGCGCGCGCCGCGGCCAGGCTGTCCAGCTCGGCGCGTGCCGCGGCGGTGTCGCCGCGCGCATAGCGCTCCCAGCCGCGCACCACGTGGGCCATCGCGGCGAAGGTGGGCAGCGACTGGCTGAGGCCGCCGCCGATGACGATACGGTCGAAGCGGTACAGCGCGGCGCGGCAGCGCTCCAGTTCATCGTTGCGGCGCCAGGCCAGGCTCTCCTTGAGCAGTACCAGGGCATGCTGGAAATCGTCGCTGGCACAGCGCCGCGCGGCCTGGAAGGCGGCCGCCATGCCGCTGTCCGGGCTGCCGGGCGCGCCCATGCGCAGGCCGCGCATGGCGTGGGTCAGGTGGTTCCAGAAGGCCGGCTCGGCCAGGGCATAGCCGAGTCCCGCCGGGGCCGCCGCGACATCCTGCGCCTCGCCGCCCGGTGCCGCCGCCGAGGCCAGGTCGAGATAGCGGGCCAGTGCCGCGCGTCCGGCGCGCTTGCCGTCCAGCATGAAGGCGAGGCGGCGGCCCGCGCCGGGCGCGAGCCAGAACGGGCCCTGGCTGCGCCGTGCCGGATCGAGGCGGGCGGGCGCCGTGCCGCGCTCCAGGCCCCAGCCGACCGCTACCTGCCAGCGGCGGAAGTCGGCAAAGGCGCGCGACACCGGCATGCGGATATCGGCCGCGCGCGCAAAGCGCGCCCGCACCGTGGCGGCCGTCACGCCGTCCTCGCCGGCCAGCTGCGCGTAGCGCAGCCGCGCCAGCAGCCAGACCGACTGGGGCCGGGCAGGCTGCCCATCGACGCGGCAGGGCGGGGACAGGTCGACGATCAGGGGGGGCGGGCGAAGGGGCATGGGCGAGGCGCGGACGTGGCGCGGGCTCGATGCCGCCCGCGCCGGCTGCCCCGCATCTTACGGCATGCCGCCGGCCGCTCCTGCGCCGCGCCGACGCAGCGCTACTGGACCACGATCGACAGCGTGCTGCCGGCCGGTACCTGTACGGCTTCCTTGTAGGTGCCGCTGACCGCCTTGCGCACCACCGGGAAGCTGGCGTAGGCCTGCAGCATGGCCGGCACGGTGCTGGCCAGCGTGCGCTGGGCCGCCAGCGTGGCCGGGTCGATCGCGGGGAGCGTGAAGCCGCTGTCGGCGCGCAGCGGATAGCCGTAGCCGGAGGGCGTCTGCGCGGCGCTCATCAGGGCCCCCGTGGTGGCGCCCCAGCGCGTCAGCTGGTCCACCACGCCCGAGTCCGGCTGCACCGACTTGATGGCGGCATCCAGCGAGGCCAGCGAATCCATGCTGCTGGCGCTGGTCAGCAGGTTCTTGTAGAAGGCCAGGCCGAGCTGCCGGTTGAGGAAGCCGCCGAAGGAGCCCGACACGGAGTAGCTCTCGCAGCTGCCCGAGAACGGCGTCCAGACCGTCAGGCCGCAGTCGTAGCTGCCGCCGCCGTAGGCGATGTAGTCCGGCAGGCGGACATCGCGGATGGCGTTGTAGCTCGGGTCGATGGTGAAGTCGGCGAAGTCTTCCATCATCATCGCCGTGGCTTCCTCGAGCCAGGTCGAGAACGCGTAGAGCGGGCCCATGCTGATGCTGCGGCGGTAGAAATTCTGCATATGCAGGCTTTCGTGCGCCATGGTGGTCAGGATGGTCTGCACGCCCCGGCTGCCGCCGAGGTAGAGCGTCTCCGAATCGAGGTACAGCGAGACCGACTGGTTGCTCAGCGGCGTGGTGCTGCTGTTGACGAAGTTGTTCATCGCCCAGAAGTAGCCGACCAGGCCGTAGGGGGCGTTGTTGCGGTCGAAGTTCATGACCACCAGGTCGATCGGCTGTCCGCTGCCGGCGATCAGGTTGTTGTAGTTGTGCGGCCCCCAGACCGGCCCGCCCACCGTGCGCAGCATGTCATAGATGCCGCCGGCGCGGGCGTAGGTCGAGCCCAGCGTGCTGACCAGGGCCGGCGTCACCATGCCGGGGCCGGACTCGCTGTTCTCCACCCACAGGTTGATGACGGCGCCGTCCGAGCCGGTCCACTGGCCCTGCAGCGTGGCGCTGCGCACCGAGCCGTCCTTGTAGTACCAGTCGCGCGTGCTGCCGAGCGCGGCCGGCGTGACGCTGGCCGCGGACTGCACGGACAGGCGCGGCGCGTTGGCGGCGGTGGCGAGCCTGGCCCAGCCGCTGCGGTTGAAGTCGCTGATATCGGTGCGCGCGCTTTCTGCGCTCTGTCCGGCCTGCTGGATGGTGCGGGACGGCTCGACCAGCGACGCGACCGCCAGCGTGATCGGCGGCATCGTCGCCGCTGCCGAACTGGTGTTGGTGAGCACCAGCGTGACATCCTGCCCGGTCAGCCCGGCGATGCTGACCGGCACGGTGGCCGTATCGCTGCCGTCATTGCTGCCCTGCCAGACGCCGATGCCGGAGCCGGCATAGGTGTGCGGGCCGAGCGCGCTGCAACCGTTGCAGGCGGCCGCCATGGTGACCTGCTGCGTGGTCGTGTCGGTCGGCGACGAGGTCGCTGTGGTGCCGCTGCCGTTCCTGCTGCCGGCGCTGTCATCGCCGCCACCGCCGCAGGCGGCCAGCACCAGGCAGGACAGCAAGCCGGCCAGTGCGCCGCGCAAGGCGGGGCGTCGTATCGTTGCGACGGCATGGGTGTCGGGGCATGCTTGTGGCCGCTGGCCTGCATGGCATGCACACGGGTTGGTTGACCCCACGAGCCGGTGATTTCCCTGCAATGAATGCATGGGTCTCTCCCTTGTTAGCTTTCACGTTGGGCAGGTGTCGGGGCGCGCGCGGTTTGCTCCTGCTGAAAGGGGTTATCGGCAGCGGAAGCGCGGGGGTTGAAGGCCGCGAAGAGGGGATTGAAGTGGCCGTGGCGCCACAGTGGCCAGGCGACGGGCGCACCGCGGCGCGCTCCGTTGTGTGTCGGTGCGTGTTGGTGCGTGTCAGTGCGTGTCAGTGCGTGTCAGTGCGTGTCGGTACGTGTCGGTACGTGTCGGTCGCGTCAGTGCGCGTCAGTGCGCGCGGGTGCGTCTCAGTGCGCGAGCTGCGCCAGCACGGCGTTCAGCGAGGACAGGCCGATCTCGATCAGGTGCAGCATGTAGGTGCCCATCTGCGGCATCACCAGCGACATCACCAGGAGGCCGCCCGCCAGCGTGACCGGGAAGCCGACGGCGAAGATCGACAACTGCGGCGAGGCACGGTTGAGGATGCCCATGGCCAGGTTCAGCGTGAGCAGGGCCGCGATCAGCGGCAGGGCCAGCAGCAGCCCGGAGGAGAAGATCGTGCCGCCGGCGCGCGCCACCGCCAGCCAGCCCTGGCCCGACAGCGGCGTGCCGCCGATCGGCAGGCTGTTGAAGCTGTCGACCAGCGTGGCCAGCATCACCAGGTGTCCGTCCATCGCCAGGAAGATCAGCATGGCCACGACGTTGAGGAAGCTCCCCAGCACCATGGTCTGGCCGCCGGCGCTGCGGTCGAAGAAGGTGGCGAAGGACAGGCCCATCTGCAGGCCGATGATCTCGCCGGCGGACTGCACCGCGGCGAACACCAGCCGCATGGTGAAGCCGGTGGCCAGGCCGATGCCGACCTCGTTGACGATGATCAGCAGGCCGTCATAGGAAAACACCGGTACCACCGGCACCTCGCCGATGGTCGGCGCGACGATGGCGGCGAGCGCCATGCCCAGGCCGAGCTTGACGCGGCGCGGAATCGACGCCTCGCTGAACAGCGGTGCCGCGCTGAACAGGCCAAGCAGGCGGAACAGCGGCCACAGGAAGGTCGCGATCCAGGTGTAGAGCTGGACCGAGGTGACGTTCAGCACGGGGCGGCCGTCAGTGCACCAGTCCCGGGATGCCCTGGAAGACTTCGCGCATGTAGTCGACGAAGGTGTTGATCATCCAGGGGCCGGCCAGCACCATGGTGGCGAACAGGGCCACCAGCTTGGGGATGAACGACAGCGTCATCTCGTTGATCTGCGTGGCGGCCTGGAACAGGCTGACCACCAGGCCGGCGGCCAGCGCCACCAGCAGCAGCGGCGCCGCCAGCAGCAGCGTCATCTTCATCGCCTGGGTGGCGATGGTCATCACGGTCTCGGGAGTCATGTCGGAAGCCTGGCGCGTGCCGCGGTGGGACGGATCGGACGGTTGGGACGGTCGGTGCCGTCGGGCGGATCAGTTCAGGAAGCTCTGCGCGAGCGAGCCCAGCAGCAGCTGCCAGCCGTCGACCAGCACGAAGAGCATCAGCTTGAACGGCAGCGAGATGGTGGCCGGCGGCACCATCATCATCCCCATGGCCATCAGCACGCTGGCCACGACCAGGTCGATGATCAGGAAGGGAATGAAGATGGTGAAGCCGATCTGGAAGGCGGTCTTCAGCTCGCTGGTGACGAAGGCAGGCACGAGGATGGACAGCGGCACATCCTCGGGGCCCTGCATCTCGGGAGTCTTGGCCATCTGCGCGAACAGGGCCAGGTCCTTCTCGCGCGTCTGCTTCATCATGAAGCTCTTGAGCGGCACGCTGGCCTTGGCGGCGGCGTCTTCCAGGCTCAGCTTGTTTTCCGCCAGCGGCTTGTAGGCATCGTTGTAGATGCGGTCGAAGACCGGCGACATCACGAAGAAGGTCAGGAACAGCGCCAGCCCCACCAGCACCTGGTTGGGCGGCGAGCTGGCGGTGCCCATCGCGCTGCGCAGCAGGCCCAGCACGATGATGATGCGGGTGAAGCCCGTCATCATCAGCATGGCCGCCGGCAGGAAGGACAGTGAGGTCAGCAGGACCAGCGTCTGCACCGACAGCGACCAGATCTGGCCGCCGCCCGGTGCCGGCTTGCTGATCACGCCGGGCAGTGCCTGCGCGCCCGCCAGCGCGGGGGAGAGCGCCAGCGCGGCACCCGCCGCGCACAGCAGCGCCGGCAGCAACAGGGAAGAGTACCGGCGGCGTGGCGCCGCCGGAGCATGCAGGGGAATCATGACTTCAGGTTTTCCTGCATCGAGCGCAGCAGTTTCTCGGTGAAGCTGCTGGCCGAGGTCGTTTCGGCACGCGCGGCCTCGGCACGCTGCGCGGGCAGCGTATGGAGGGTGCGGATCTCGCCGGGGCTGACGCCCAGCACCAGCCAGGTATCGCCGACCTCGACCAGCACCAGGCGCTGGCGCGCGCCGAGCATGGCGCTGCCGATCGTGCGCATGACGCCGGCCTGGCCCTGCCGCACCAGGCCGGAGCGGCGCGCGAACCAGGCCAGCGCCAGGATCAGCGCGATGACGCAGAACAGTCCCAGGCCGAGCTGGGCGAGGCTGGCGGCCGCGCCGCTGCCGGCGTGGGCCGTCGCCTCGGAGGCGGCCGGGGCGAAGGCGTGAGCCGCGGGCGGCAGCAGGAGCAGCGCGCTTGGCGTCGCCTTGTCCCGCCACCGCCGGCGCACGCACACACTCACACTCATTTGTTCAGCTTCCGGATGCGCTCGGACGGCGTGATGATGTCGGTCAGGCGGATGCCGAACTTGTCGTTGACCACCACCACTTCGCCCTGGGCGATCAGGTAGCCGTTGACCAGCACGTCCATCGGCTCGCCGGCCAGGCCGTCGAGCTCCACCACCGAGCCCTGCGCGAGTTGCAGCAGGTTCTTGATGGGCACCTTGGTGCGGCCCAGCTCCACCGTCAGCTGCACCGGGATGTCGAGGATCATCCCGATATCGTTGTGGAAGCCGGTCGGGGCCTCCTGGGCCAGCGGGGGGAAGACGGTGGCCGCGGCGGGCGCGGCTACCGGCGTGCTCGCCTCGGCGGCAGCGGTGGCGCTGGTCTGCTCAGCCAGCGCGCTGGCCCAGTCGTCCATCGGGTCGACCGGCTTGTCCTCTTTGCCGTCAGTCATGATCGGTTTCCTTGTTGGAATCGCTTTCTTGGTGATTGAGCATCCGTTCCACGCGCAGCGAGTACTGGCCGTTCATGGTGCCGTAGCCGCACTGCATCACGGGCACGCCGTCGACCTTGCCGAAGATCATCTCCGGCAGCTCGATCGGCAGCACGTCGCCGGCGCGCAGCGCCAGCACGTCGGCCACGCTGCTCTGCACATGGGTGAACTCGGCGACCAGTTCCACTTCGGCCGCGCGCAGTTGCTGGGAAAGTTGCTGGAGCCAGCGCTTGTCGACCTCGACCTCGTCCTGCAGCGGGTTCATCAGCAGGTCGCGCACCGGCTCGATCATCGAGTACGGGAAGCAGACGTGCATCTGCCCGCCCACCGCTCCCAGTTCGATATGGAAGGCGGTGGTCACCACCACCTCGTTGGGGATGGCGATGTTGGCGAACTTGGTGTGCATTTCCGAGCGGACGTATTCGAACTCGATCGGGTGCACGGTGCGCCAGGCGTGGCCGTAGCTCTCCAGGGTCAGGTCGAGCATGCGCCGGATGATGCGCTGCTCGGTCTGGGTGAAATCGCGGCCTTCCACGCGGGTGTGGAAGCGGCCGTCGCCGCCGAACAGGTTGTCGACGACGAGGAAGACCAGGTTCGGGTCCAGCACGAACAGCGCGGTGCCCCGCAGCGGCTTCATGTGGACCAGGTTCAGGTTGGTCGGCACCGGCAGGTTGCGCACGAACTCGCCGTACTTCTCGATGCGCACCGAGCCGACCGAGATGTCGGCGCCGCGGCGGATGAAGTTGAACAGCGCGGTGCGCAGCTGGCGCGCGAAGCGCTCGTTGATGATCTCGAGCGTGTGCAGCCGGCCGCGGACGATGCGTTCCTGCGTGGCCAGGTTGTACGGGCGCACGCCGTCTTCCGAGACGGCGGTGCCGGCATCTTCGGTCGTGTCCGTTTCACCGGTCACGCCCTTGAGTAGTTCGTCTACCTCGTCCTGCGAAAGGAACTTGTCGTAGGCCATCTAGTGTCCTGCCCCATGAGCGGCTGATTGGTCGAAGCGCTTGGATTCCGGCTCAGCCCGCCCGCTGCCGGCTGGCGGGCCGGCGGATCGGAGACGAGGCGGGTGGCGGCTTCATATCGGATTGGCTCGCGGGGCAGGGCATCGGCCTACTGCACCACGAAGGAAGTAAACAGAACATCCACGATCTTCTGCGGCGGCAAGCCCTTGGTGAACGGTTCGGTCAGCGCGCGCTGCAGTTCCTGCGCCAGCTGCCGCTTGCCCTCGACCGTGGCCAGTTCCTCCGGCCGCTTGGCCGAGAGCAGCAGCAGGATGCGGCTGCGCACCTCGGGCAGGTAGGCCGTCAGGCGCGTGCGCGAATCCTCGTCCGCCACCTTCAGCGACATCGCCGTGTGCAGGAAACGCTCGCCATCCTCGCTCTTGAGGTTGACCGTGAAGGCGTCCAGCGGCACGAAGATGGGCGGCGGGATGACGGGCGCGGCCGGCGCCGCCGGCTGCCGGTTGCTGAGCAGGCTGCCGAGGAAAAAGCCTCCAGCGCCCAGGACTGCGACCAGCACGGCGCCGATCAGCAGTAGCCGGCCGCGCTTGTTCGTGTTGCCGCCGGCCTGGGAGGGGGAAAGCGTGTTCGCCATGAGAAGCCTGTCTTGGAATGCCCTGCCATTCTTGTGGGAATCAGCGGCAGGCAAAGGGTCGAAAAAAAGGGCGAAACCCGGTCAGATCGACCGTTTGAGGCGGACGGATCGGGTCATGCGCGGTACGGATCGCATATGCATCAGGTTAACGAATGCCGCAAGCGGAACTTGAGCGGGACCCGGCGGCGCACCGGGTGGTTGCCAGCCGGACGGCATGACCGCATGTCTGTTGCGGATGCCGGCGGACTGCCGATCTTGTGCTGCCAGTCAGGCGGTGTTCCGGTATTTCAGGCGGCGCAGGGAGAGTGAGCGCTCTCTATGGGGGGCGGTCTTGGTCGGCTTACTCTTATATAAGATATAAGACATTTGACCTTGGGCGCACTTAGCCTTACAATCGCGTAGCCACGCGTTTTTTTGAAACCCTATTACATAGCAGGTTCCCATGCTTGATACCTATCGCGCCCATGTCGCCGAACGCGCCGCGCTCGGCATTCCTCCGCTGCCGCTGACCGCCAAGCAGACCGCCGACCTGATCGAACTGCTGAAGAATCCGCCGGCCGGCGAGGAGCAGGTCCTGGTCGACCTGATCACGCACCGGGTGCCCGCAGGCGTGGACGACGCCGCCAAGGTCAAGGCCTCCTACCTGGCCGCCGTGGCGCTGGGCAAGGAAACCTGCGCACTGATCAGCCGCGCCAAGGCGACCGAGCTGCTGGGTACCATGCTGGGTGGCTACAACATCTCCCCGCTGATCGAGCTGCTGGACGACGCCGAAGTGGGTGGCGTGGCCGCCGACGCGCTGAAGAAGACCCTGCTGATGTTCGATGCCTTCCACGACGTCAAGGAAAAGGCCGACCAGGGCAACGCCAACGCCAAGGCCGTGCTGCAGAGCTGGGCCGACGCCGAATGGTTCACCAGCCGTCCGGAAGTGCCGCAGAGCCTGACCATCACCGTGTTCAAGGTGCCGGGCGAAACCAATACCGACGACCTGTCGCCGGCCCCGGACGCCACCACCCGTCCCGACATCCCGATGCACGCGCTGGCGATGCTGAAGAACAAGCGCGAAGGCGCTGCGTTCCAGCCCGAGGAAGATGGCAAGCGCGGCCCGGTCAAGTTCATCGAGTCGCTGAAGGACAAGGGCCACCTGGTCGCCTACGTGGGCGACGTGGTCGGTACCGGTTCCTCGCGCAAGTCCGCCACCAACTCGGTGCTGTGGTTCACCGGCGAAGACATCCCCTTCGTGCCGAACAAGCGCTTCGGCGGCGTGTGCCTGGGCAGCAAGATCGCCCCGATCTTCTACAACACCATGGAAGACGCCGGCGCGCTGCCGATCGAGCTGGACGTGTCGAAGATGGAAATGGGCGACGTGGTCGAACTGCGTCCCTATGACGGCAAGGCCCTGAAGAACGGCGAAGTGATCGCCGAGTTCAAGGTCAAGTCCGACGTGCTGTTCGACGAAGTGCGCGCCGGCGGCCGCATTCCGCTGATCGTCGGCCGCGGCCTGACCGCCAAGGCGCGCGAAGCGCTGGGCCTGGCCCCGTCGACGCTGTTCCGCCTGCCGCAGAACCCGGTCGACACCGGCAAGGGTTTCACCCTGGCGCAGAAGATGGTCGGCCGCGCCTGCGGCCTGGCCGAAGGCAAGGGCATCCGTCCGGGCACCTACTGCGAACCGAAGATGACCTCGGTGGGCTCGCAGGACACCACCGGCCCGATGACCCGCGACGAGCTGAAGGACCTGGCCTGCCTGGGCTTCTCCGCCGACCTGGTGATGCAGTCGTTCTGCCACACCGCGGCCTATCCGAAGCCTGTGGACGTCAAGACCCACCACACCCTGCCGCAGTTCATCAGCACCCGCGGCGGCATCTCGCTGCGCCCGGGCGACGGCGTGATTCACTCGTGGCTGAACCGCATGCTGCTGCCCGACACCGTCGGCACCGGCGGCGACTCGCACACCCGCTTCCCGATCGGCATCAGCTTCCCGGCCGGCTCGGGCCTGGTGGCCTTCGCTGCCGCCACCGGCGTGATGCCGCTGGACATGCCGGAATCGGTGCTGGTGCGCTTCAAGGGCAAGATGCAGCCCGGCGTGACCCTGCGTGACCTGGTCAACGCGATCCCGCTGTACGCCATCAAGCAAGGCCTGCTGACCGTGGCCAAGCAAGGCAAGAAGAACATCTTCTCCGGCCGCATCCTGGAAATCGAAGGCCTGCCCGACCTGAAGGTCGAGCAAGCGTTCGAACTGTCCGACGCCTCCGCCGAGCGTTCGGCCGCCGGTTGCACCGTGCGCCTGAACAAGGAACCGATCATCGAGTACATCAACAGCAACATCACGCTGCTGAAGTGGATGATCGCCGAGGGCTACCAGGACCCGCGCAGCCTGCAGCGCCGCATCAAGGCCATGGAGGCATGGCTGGCCGATCCGAAGCTGCTGGAGCCGGACGCCGACGCCGACTACGCCGCCGTGATCGAGATCGACCTGGCCGACGTGCACGAGCCCATCGTGGCCTGCCCGAACGACCCGGACGACGTCAAGACCCTGTCGGACGTGGCTGGCGCCAAGATCGACGAAGTCTTCATCGGCTCGTGCATGACCAACATCGGCCACTTCCGCGCGGCCTCCAAGCTGCTGGAAGGCAAGCGTGACATCCCCGTCAAGCTGTGGGTCGCGCCGCCGACCAAGATGGACCAGAAGCAGCTGACCGAGGAAGGCCACTACGGTGTGTTCGGCACCGCCGGCGCGCGTACCGAAATGCCGGGCTGCTCGCTGTGCATGGGCAACCAGGCCCAGGTGCGCGAAGGTGCCACGGTGATGTCGACCTCGACCCGCAACTTCCCCAACCGCCTCGGCAAGAACACCAATGTGTACCTGGGTTCGGCCGAACTGGCAGCCATCTGCTCGCGCCTGGGCCGCATCCCGAGCAAGGACGAGTACATGGCCGACATCGGCGTGATCAACGCCAACGGCGACAAGATCTACAAGTACATGAACTTCGACCAGATCGAAGACTTCAAGGAAGTCGCGGACACGGTGTCGGTGTAAGCCGGCCCGCCCGCACACAGCGGTAAGCAGGTGAACGGCCCCGCGCGCAAGCGCGGGGCCGTTTTCTTTCGGCGGGCGGCCGCGGCAGCGCCCTCCCGCCACGGTCAGGCGCGCGGCGCCGCACGCGGCATGCCCGCCGCGGCGGGCATCATCCGCACGATCTGCACCATCCGCACTATCCGCACCGTCCGATTTCAGCGATCCGTTGGACTAGGCTGGATGGATCGCATCGGCGCGCTCCACCGGAGCGCCAGCCGCGCGCGGCTGGCGATTGAGTTGCCGTAGCCGTCCGCGAACGGCCGGTCCGAAGGACCGGCCAAGCCGCCATTCAGCCAGGCAGTGTCGAAGCGCGCAATCCGGGGCGCAATCCGCCGCGCATCCGCGCGTCCCTCAGAACTTGTGGCGGATGCCCACGCCCAGGCTGTCGCCGTGCGACTGCCCGCTCAGCTTGTCGTAGAAGTAGGCCGCATAGAGGTCGGTGCGCTTCGACAGGTTGTAGTCGTAGGCGATGCCCACGGTATTGCGGTTGAAATCGCCCACATTGTTCTTGGTCTTGTCATAGGCATACGACACCAGCACGCTGCCCGCCCCGATCGGTACCGAGGCGCCGAGCTGGCCGTTGGTGTGCTTGATGTCGCCGATTGTGTTGTTGACGTTGGACTTGATGTACTGGCCCTGCGCGAACAGCTTGACCACCTTGAAGTCGTAGGACAGGCCGACCTGCACGGCGTTCTGCTTGTCGAAGCCCGCCAGCGCCGCCGGCGAGGTCACGTCGCCCGGCACGCTGTTGAACTTGACCTGCTGGAAGGCCACGGTGGCGGCGAAGGGGCCGTTGAAGTAGAGCACGTTGCCGCCCCACTTGTTCTTGCCGTTGTCGCCCGCCTGCTCGCCGAAGGCGTAGATGAAGTTGGCGGTGAGCCCGCCGAAGTTGGGCGTGGAGTAGACCAGCGAGTTGCTCCAGCCCGAGTCGCCGATGATGCCGGGGTCGTAGACGGCGCCGCTGCGCGCGGTGAAGTAGGTGTGGAAGATCGACGGCGCGAACACATAGGAATCCACCAGCGGGTTGAACAGGATGGTGGAGATGAAATACGGCGTGGTGTTGCGGCCCAGCCGGATGGTGCCCGCCTTGTCGCTCTGCAGGCCGACGAAGGCGCTGCGGCTGAACATGGTGTCGCCGGTGAAGCGGCCCATCGCGCCCTGGTCGGCGCGGTAGAAGCCGTTCAGGTCGAAGATGGTCTTCAGCCCGTTGCCGAGGTCCTCGGTGCCCTTGATGCCCCAGTAGGACGTCTGCATGCCGCCCGCGCCGACCTGCCAGGCACGCTGGCCGCCGGCTGCGCGCGAGCTGCCGACATAGGTGTCGACCTGGCCGTAGAGCGTGACGCTGGACTGTGCCATGGCGCCCGCGCTGGCCAGCAGCGCGGCGGCGGTGGCCAGCAGGGCCTTGCCGGTGGTGGCGCGCAGCCTGGCGTGCGGACGGGTGCGGGGGTGGGGCTGGAACTGGAACATGGAGGACTCCCTGGTCGTGGTTGCGATGGTTCAGGCAAAAGCTCCCCCGCGCCGGCCGGTCGCGCGGAGGCGGACCGGTGCCGGCTGGCTCTTGCCGTGGTGACGGCGCGAGGGGGCGTCAGGAGGGGGGCGGCGCGGTACTAGCCGGCGCGGCGCATACCGTGTGGCGGGCTGCCGGCGCGCCGCGGGCGGATGGCGACGAGGGTGGCGGCGAGGATGGTGCTGAGGGTGGCGGTAGCGTGGGTGGCGGGCATGGCGGCTCGTCCTGCGTCGGTCTTATGGTTTCCCCTGCATTGCGCGCAGGTGGCTGCTGTCGGCGCCGGTCGCCAGGCGGCGGTGCCGGTTCGTGTCGGGTCCAGTTTGCGGAATTCGCCTGCGCGCAACCAGCACTATTTTTGGCTCATGGCGCGCGCAAAATGTGTGCGCGGCGCGCACCGTGGCGCGGCATGCCGCGCCACGGTCTCAGGCCGCCTGTCTCAGGGGCTGGTGCAGACCCGCCAGCGAGGCCTTGAGGTGCTCGGCGAAGGCAGCCACCGCGGGCGGCAGCGCACGGCCCTTGCGCGTGGCCAGCACCAGGCGGCCGGCGCACAGCTCGGGGTCGCTCAGCGGCAGCGCGTGCAGCGTGCCCGCGCGCGCCTCGCGCAGCGTGCCCGCCTGGAACTGGAAGCAGATCGCACCGGTCTCGCGCGCGAAACTCTTCAGCATCTCCACGCTGCTGGCCTGCAGCATCACGCGCAGGCTCAGGCGGTTGCGCGCGCAGATGGCGTCGATCAGGCGCCGGCTGCCGAAGCACTCCGGGCCCAGCGCGACCGGATACGGCTGGCAGTCGGCCAGGCGCAAGGTGCTGCGGCCGGCCAGCGGATGGTCGGGCCGCAGCATCGCGCAGAAGGGTTGCGACGATACCGCCAGTTCCTGCAGCAGCGGCGAGGCGGGCGGATCGTGGGTCAGCAGCAGGTCGGTCTCGTCCTCGCGCAAGGCCGCCAGCAGGTCGCCGGTGCCGGCCACCGTGACGCGGAACTGCACGCCCGGATAGCGGGCCTGGTAGCGGCCGATCGCCTCCGGCAGGAAGTCGTTGGCGACCGATTCGGCGGCGCCCAGGCGCACGCTGCCGCGCACCAGTCCGCGCAGCTGCGACATCTGCGCGGCGGCGGCATCGAGATCGGCCAGGCTGCGGCGGATGGTGGCGACCAGCACCTCGCCGGCGGCGGTCAGCCGCACGCCGCGCGGCAGGCGCTCGAACAGGGCGGTGCCGATCTGTTCCTCGACTTCGAGGATCTTGCGGTTGAGGGCGGTGGAGGCCACGTGCAGCTGGGCCGCGGCCTTGCGGATGGAACCGTGGCGGGCCACCGCGTCGAGGTAGAGATAGAGTCTGGGCGGGTGCAGCATCGGTGCGTGCGGACGAGGCCGTGTGAGAGCGTTGTGCTCTCACTAGCAGGGAGCGTGCCAGGCCCCGGCGCAGCGGCGGGCGCCTCAGCGCGCCCGGCGGAAGGTCAGGTTGATGCGTTCGTGCCCGCACAGAGGATGGTCGCCGTCCGCCAGCGGCGCCACGCCGTGGTAGGCGAGCCGCGACGGACCGCCCCACACCACCACGTCGCCATGGGCCAGGCGCACGCGCGCGGTGCGGTCGGTGCGTTGCAGGCCGCCGAACAGGAAGGTGGCGGGCAGGCCCAGCGAGACCGACACGATCGGCGCGCGCAGGTCGCGCTCGTCGCGGTCCTGGTGCAGCGACAGGCGGGTGCCGGGCAGGTAGCGGTTGACCAGGCAGGCATCCGGCGCGAAGCCGGCGAAACCGGCCGCCTGCGCGGCCTCGGCCGCGAGGGTGCGGAACGGCTCCGGCATGGCCGGCCAGGGCTGCCCGCTGAGCGGGTCGGCCGGCTCGTAGCGGTAGCCCCGCGCGTCCGACACCCAGCCGAAGCTGCCGCAGTTGGTCATGGCCACCGACATGCGCTGCCCCCCCGGCGTGACGAGGTGGCGCCAGGGCGCGCTCGCCGTGATGCGGGCCACCGCCTCCAGCAGCGCCGGCGCGGCGGCATGGGCGAAGGCGCGCAGGATCACCGCGCCGGCCGCGAGGGGCTCGGTATGCGGGGTTTCGGGGAGGAGATCGTCGAAGAGGTCGAAGGTCATGGCTGCACGCGGCACGGCGCGCCGGGTGCGGCGCCGCCGTTCGTCACTGCCATGATACCGGCGCCCGGCGCGGCCGGGCAGGCGGGAAGGGGGCCGGAAGGGGGCGGGAAGGGTGGGGGCGGCGGGTACCGTTTCCGGCACCCGCGGTCACCCGCCGGTGCTCAGGCGAAGGTGTCGATCTCGCCGCGCGCGAGCTGGCGGACCGGCACGGTCACGGTCTGCACGGGCGCGTTGCTGTCGCCCACGCCGGCCAGCCGGGCGAAGCCGCCGCTCGAGGCCTGGCGTTGCTGGGACTGGCCGTTGCCGGGCTGCTGGCCGGCGAAGCTGTCGGCGCCGACCGAGGTCTGGCCCAGCTGGATGCCGCTTTCGGCCAGCGAGGTGCGCAGTTGCGGCAGCGCCGCTTCCACCGCCGCGCGTACGGCCTGGTGCGGCGAGACGAACTGGGCCTGGGCCTGGTCGTTGACCACGTTCAGCACGACCTTCAGCGGCCCGAGGTTGGGCGGATTGAGGTCGAGCTCGGCGGTGTGGCTGCCTTGCGTGGTCAGGCGCACCATCTGCTGGCCCAGCGCCTGCGGCCACTGCGCGTCGCCGAGCGGCGGCGATACCGCCAGCGGGGCGGCCTGCGCCGCCGTCGCGGCAGGCTGGGCGGCCTGCGTACCGCCGGCCTGGACACCGGCCATCGCGGCGAAGGTGGCGGCGTCCATGCTCTTCGCCGTGTCGGTGGCGGCGGTCTTGGCGCCAGCGGCCGTGGTGGCGGCGCCGGCGCCGGTCACGGCGGCGCTCGGCGCGGTGGCGGCCTGGGCCGCACCCTTGGCGCCATCGCCCGGTGCGGCCGTGGCGGCCAGCGCCGTGCCCTGGGTGCCCGTCGTCGTGCCCGTGCCGTTCTTGCCGGCCTGGCCTGCCAGCAAGGCCTGCAGCGGGTCCTGCTTGCCGGTGGCGGTGGCGGTGGCTGCGGCGGGTTTGGCGTCCTGCGCAGCGCTGACCGACGGGGCCTGGGCCGCGTCGGCGTCGTCCGCATTGCCGGCCGTCGCGGTGGCATTGCCCTGCAGCGCCGCCCGCTGCGAGGCGATCGCCGCCAGCGTGGTGGCGGCCGCATTGCCTGCCGCGGCGCTGCCGTTGCCGCCGGCGCCCGGCAGTGCCGCCGCATCGCCGCCGCTGCCCGCCTGGAGCTTGCCGTCGGGAAGCGCAGCCGTGGCCGCATGGAACGGCGTCATCTGCGCCGCGGCCAGGGCCGCCAGGGCGGCGCTGTCGGGCATGGCGGCCTGCGCGGCGTCGACCGCGCTGTCGTCGTCCTGGTCCTTGCCAGCGGCGCCTGGCTTGGCCGCGGTCGTGCCGGATGCATTGCCAGGCGCCTGCGCGGCGGCGGCCTGCGAGCTGGACGGGGCCGCCTGCTGGGCCTTGCCCGCGTTGCTGTCCGCCGTCGACGCGGCCGCGTTGCCGGACTGGCTGCTGCTACCGGTGCTGGCGTTGTTTCCGCCGTTGCTGCTGCTGCTGCTGCTGCTGTTGCTGTTGCTGTTGCTGTTGCTGTTGCTGCTGCCACCGTTGTCGCGCGCCTTGGCGAGCGCGTCGCCGAAGCCCGCGCCGTTGCTGTTGCCGCTGGCGCCGGCCGATCCGTTGGCGGTGCCGGTCGTGCCGGCGGCATTGCTGGCGTTGCCGGTGTTGCTGGTGTTGCTGGTGTTGGCGGCGTTGGCCAGCTTGGCGATGCCGGCGGTAATCTGGCTGATGTCGATCATGTCTTCGTCGTCGTCGGGCGCAGGTGCGGCGGCGCCTGCTTGGCTTTCGTTCTTAGTCCTGGCGGTGGCTTGCGGCGCGCGCCAGGCGGGCGGCGTACTCGTCGTTGGCGCGTTGCTCGCGGCGCGCGCCGGCGGCCTGCTCGCGCGCCTCGGCGCGTGCCACCAGCGTGTCGAAGGAGTTCTGGCGCCGCTTCTGCGACTGCCAGTTGGCGCGCCCGGTCAGCAGTGCCGCTTCGGCCTGGGCCAGGGCCTGGCCCTGCTGGCGGATCGCGCCGTCGAGAGAGGTCAGGAACTGCGCGTAGTCCTGCCAGCGCGTGGCCGTCATGCCGTCCTGCGCCATCGCCTGCATGCGCGCCCGGTATTCCTCGCGGTACTTGTTCAGCGCGGCGAGCTGCTGTTCGGCCTGGGTGCGCAGCCCTTGCAGGCGGCCGAGTTCGCGCGTCGCGGCCTCGGTGTCGTTCTGGGCCAGGTCGGCCAGCAGGTTGAGCGGGGTGGGCTTGGCCATGTTCACTCCTATTCGAAGAGAGCGGACAGCTGGTCGATCGAGCCGTCATAGTCGGCGCGTTCGTGGATGTCCTGCTGCAGGAAGGCTTCCATGCGCGGATGCATCTGGATGGCCAGGTCCAGTTCGTGGTCGTGGCCGGGTGCGTAGGCGCCGACGCTGATCAGGTCGCGGTTGCGCTGGTAACGCGACATCAGCTGCTTGAAGCGCCGCACCTTGGAGAACTGGGCCGGGGTGATCAGCGCGGTCATGGCGCGGCTGATCGAGGCTTCGACGTCGATGGCCGGATAGTGGCCGGCTTCCGCCAGGCTGCGCGACAGCACGATGTGGCCGTCGAGAATGGCGCGCGCGGAGTCGGCGATCGGGTCCTGCTGGTCATCGCCTTCGGCCAGCACGGTATAGAAGGCGGTGATCGAGCCGCCGCCCTCCGGGCCGTTGCCGGTGCGCTCCACCAGCGTGGGCAGCTTGGCGAAGACCGAGGGCGGGTAGCCCTTGGTGGCCGGCGGCTCGCCGATGGCCAGCGCGATCTCGCGCTGGGCCATCGCATAGCGCGTCAGCGAATCCATGATCAGCAGCACGTGCCGGCCCTGGTCGCGGAAGTACTCGGCCAGCCGGGTCGCGTAGGCGGCGCCCTGCATGCGCAGCAGCGGCGAGGTGTCGGCCGGCGCCGCCACCACCACCGAGCGGGCGCGGCCTTCGGCGCCGAGGATGTTCTCGATGAAGTCCTTCACCTCGCGGCCGCGTTCGCCGATCAGGCCGACCACGATGACCTCGGCGCTGGTGTAGCGGGCCATCATGCCCAGCAGCACGCTCTTGCCCACGCCGGAGCCGGCGAACAGGCCCATGCGCTGGCCGCGTCCCACCGTCAGCATGCCGTTGATGGCGCGCACGCCGGTATCCAGCACCGTCTCGATCGGCGCGCGGTCGAGCGGGTTGATCTGCGTGCCTGCCAGCGGCACTTCCTGGGCGGCGCTGATCGGGCCCAGGCCATCGAGCGGGCGTCCGGCCGCGTCGAGCACGCGCCCGAGCAGGCCTTCGCCGACCGGCAGGCGCTTGGAGCCGGGCTCGCGCGGGGCATGGTCGCCCGGCGGCAGCGGCGAGGGTTCGAGCGGGTAGACCCGTGCGCCGGGCAGCAGGCCGGTCACGTCCGATTGCGGCATCAGGAACAGGCGGTCGGCACCGAAGCCCACCACTTCGGCCTCGGCGGTGCGGCGGCCCTGGCCGTCGCGCTGGCCGGCCGGCAGTTCGATCAGGCAGTCGCTGCCCACCGGCAGGCGCAGCCCGACCGCTTCGAGCACCAGGCCGGCGGCGCGCGTCAGCCGGCCGCAGTTGCGGATGCTGTTGATCTCGGCCAGGCGGGCGCGCGCGCCGTTGAGCGTGTCGCGCCAGTGCTGGCTGTGCAGGATCGGCGCCTCGAGGCGCTCGGCGCTGTCAGCCATGCGGGGGCTCCCAGCTGTCGGCGCGGCCCAGCGCCTTGACCACGCGGCTCCAGCGCGTGGCCAGCGTGGCGTCGAGTTCGCCGCTGGCCGCGCTGGCCACGCAGCCGCCGCGCTCGATGCCGCCGTCGGCGCGCACCGTCCAGCCGGCGGCTTCCAGCTCGCCGCTCAGGTGCGTTTCCACCAGGGCCACGTCGTCGGGGTGCAGCAGCAGGCAGGGCGAGCCCGACAGCGCCGGTTCGGTGGCCAGCAGTTCGCGCACTGCCGGCAGGACCATGGCCGGATCGGCCACGACCGTGCCGCGCACCAGCTGGCGCGCCACGTCCAGCGCCAGCGACAGCAGGGTCTGCGCGACTTCCTCGTCCAGGTGCGTCAGGGCGCCGCGGAAGGTGCCGGCCAGTTCCTGCAGGCGGGCGGCCTCGCCGCGCGCCAGTTCGAGCCCGCGCGCATAGCCTTCGCGGTGGCCGTCGCCATAGCCCTGGGTCTGGCCCTGGGCGTAGCCCTGGGCATAGCCTTCCTTGCGCGCGCCTTCGCGCATGGCATCGATCGCCTCGAAATCGATCGGCGGCGGCGCGGGTTCGAACGGCAGCGGCGGCGGAGGCGGCGGCAGGTCGTCGCGCGGATCGAGCGAGCGCATCTTCCAGCGCCGCCAGTCGCCGCGCCCCGCCGCGGCCGGGGCCGGCTGCGGATCGAGGGCGGAGAAGTCGGGCTGCGGCGCCGGCCGGAAGGCCGGCGTGAAGCCGTCGGCCTGCGCCTCGCGGCGCGGCTCCGGCCCGGCGGACAGCCGGTAGGCGTGCGGATCGGGGCGCTTAAACGTAGGCATCGTCGCCACCGCCGATCTGGACTTCGCCTGCTTCCGCCAGGCGTCTCACCACCTGCAGGATCGCCTTCTGCTCGGTCTCGACCTGCGACACGCGCACCGGGCCCAGCGCATCGAGGTCCTCGCGCAGCATTTCGCCGGCGCGGGTCGACATATTGCGGATGAACTTGTCGCGCAGCTCCTGCGGCGCGCCCTTGAGCGCGACGATGAGCGATTCGGTGGCGATTTCCTTGAGCACGCGCTGGATGCCGCGGTCGTCGACCTGCAGCAGGTTCTCGAACAGGAACATCTCGTCGATGATCTTCTGTGCGAGGTCGCTGTCGTGCTGGCGCACGCCGTCGATCACCGCTTCCTCGTGCGCCGTGCTCATCAGGTTGATGATCTCGGCCGCGGTGCGCACGCCGCCCATGCGGCTGCGCTTCAGGCTCTGGCCCGCCAGCAGCTTGGTCAGCACGTCGGTCAGTTCCTGCAGCGCGCCCGGCTGCACGCCGCCGAAGGTGGCGATACGCAGGATCACGTCGTTGCGCAGGCGGTCGGTGAACATGCCCAGCACCTCGGACGACTTCTGGCGGTCCAGGTGGATCAGGATGGTGGCGATGATCTGCGGGTGTTCGTCGCGGATCAGCTCGGCCACCGAAGTCGAATCCATCCAGTTCAGCGAATCGATGCCGCCGCCCGGATCGCGCGACTCGAGGATGTCCTCGATGATCGAGCCGGCACGCTCCTCGCCCAGCGCCTTGTTCAGCACGCTGCGGATGAAGGCGCCGGAATCGACGTTCAGCGCCAGGTACTGTTCGGTCTCGTCGCGGAAATCACCCAGCACCTCGGCCATCTGCTCGCGCGTGACCGCGCTGAGGTCGGCCATGGCCGAGCCCAGGGTCTGCACCTCGCGCGGCGACAGGTGCTTGAACACTTCGGCGGCCGCGTCCTCGCCGATCGCCATCATCAGGATGGCGCTCTTCTGCAAGCCGTTATTTGTCGTCATTGGCAATCCAGTTCTTGATCACGCTGGCCACCAGGCGGGGATCGCGCTGCGCGGCGTCGCGCACCAGGGCGAGATCGCTCTCGTACTTGGCCGTGAGGCGCAGGGTCTCGGGATTGGCCTGTTCCTCGGCAGGCAGCAGGACCGCTTCGCCGCTTTCGGGCTCGGCCGGTGCCGGCAGCGGCGGCGCGGTGTACTTGCGCAGCACCGGGCGCGCCACCTTGAACCAGAGGAACATCGCCAGCAGTGCCAGCATCAGGTAGCCGGCCAGTGTCTTGGCGAGTTCGATCATGTCGGGCTGTTTCCACAGCGGCAGTTCCGGCGTCTCGTCGCGCGGCTGGGTGAAGGGGCTGTTGACCACGTTGAGCGAGTCGCCGCGGTCGCCGGAGTAGCCCATGGCTTCCTTGGTCAGGTTCTCGATCTGCTTGAGCTGGGTCGCCGGCAGCGCCTCCGCCACGGTCTTGCCGTTGGCGCCGGTCTTCTGGCGGTAATTGACGATCACCGCCACCGACAGGCGGCGCACGCCGCCCGGCGACTGCTGCACGTGGCGCACGCTGCGGTCGAGTTCGTAATTGGTGGTGGTGTCGCGGCGGCTGTTGCTCGGGCCGCTCGACTGCGTGCTGGCCGTGGCGGCCTGGGCCGGCTGCTGGGCGGCCTGGCCAGGCTGGCCGGGCTGGCCAGGCTGGCCCGGACGCTGCGCCTGCGCGGTGGCGATGGGGGCGGTGGCCGCCGGGGGCGGCTGGTTCGACAGCGCGCCGGGCACGCCGCCGACCGGCGTCGAGCCTTGCGAGGACGACTCGCTGGTCTGCTGGCTGCGCACGGCCGCGTTGGCCGGGTCCTGGTTGGGCTTGTACGACTCGTCGGTGTGCTCGACGATGGAGAAGTCGACGTCGGCCGTGACCTGCGCATGCACATTGCCCTGGCCCACGATGGGCGAGAGGATGGCTTCGATGCGCTGGGCATAGCCCTGTTCCAGCGTCTGCACGTACTTGAGCTGGGTCGCGTCCAGCAGGCGCTGGTTGTCGCCGCTGCCCGACAGCAGGTTGCCGTGCTGGTCGACGATGGAGATGGCCTTGGGGGTCAGTTCCGGCACGCTGGAGGAAACCAGGTGGCCGATCGCCGCGACCTGGCCCTCGTCGATGGCGCGGCCGGGATAGAGCTGCAGTACCACCGAGGCGGTCGGCTTCTGGCGCTCGCGCACGAACAGCGTGGGCTTGGGGATGGCCAGGTGCACGCGCGCCGACTGCACGGCGGAGATCGACTCGATCGAGCGTGCCAGCTCGCCTTCCAGGGCGCGCTGGTAGTTGACCTGTTCGGCGAACTGGCTGATGCCGAACTTCTGCGCATCCATCAGTTCCATGCCGGTGTTGCCGCTCTTGGGCAGGCCTTGCGAGGCCAGGCGCAGCCTGGTCTCCGGCACCTTGTCGGCGGGCACCATGATGGCGCCGCCACCCTCGGCGAACTTGTACGGCACGTTCATCTGCTGCAGCGAGGCGATCACCGCGCCACCGTCGCGCTCCGACAGGTTGCTGTACAGCACCCGGTAGTCGGGGCTGCGCGACCACAGCACCCCCACGGCGATCGCCGCGGCGAGCGCCGCGCCACCCAGCATCAGCGGCAGGCGCGGGTTGGCCTTGAGGCGCTCGACCAGCTCAGCGCGGCTGGGCAGCGTGGCGGCCGCGGTCATGCGCCGGTCTCCAGGCCGGCGCCGGTCCGGCTGCCGGGCTTGCCGCCGCTGGCGCCGGCCAGGGTGGCGGCATCGATGTGGCTCAGATCACGCTGCAGAAAAAACACGCGTACTCCCCGCGGTAGTTGGTCATTTGGCGTACCGGCGGCACGGCGTGGCGGATAGTCCGCGCCATGGACGGCACGCTAGCGATGATCGGCGACGAAGGGGGCGGACAATCGGGCGAATAGCATGGGTTTTCCACCCGAATTCAGCGCATGCGTGCGGCGGGGGGGCGGGTACGCTTCGGCATCGTCGAAGGCCTGGATCGTGCGTGTCCAGGCCTTAATGTGATGTTTGAGACGCAATTCTGGAGCGGTAGAGCGCCATGAGCACCATTTCCCCTATCGAAGGCATGCTGCAGCAGCTGCGCGGGCTGGCCCAGGCGGCCGGTGGCGGGTCGCCCGCCGACACCACCGCGCTGCAGTCGGGCGGCTTCGCCGGCGAGCTGCAGCGCTCGCTCAAGCGCATCAACGCGGTGCAGGAGCATGCCTACGGCCTGGCCGAGGCCTTCGACATGGGCAAGCCCGGTGTCTCGCTCAACGACGTGATGATCGAGATGCAGAAGGCCAACATCTCCTTCCAGACCGGCGTGCAGGTACGCAACCGGCTGGTCACGGCGTATCAGGACATCATGAACATGACGGTCTGAGCACGGCCACGTTCCCGGCGCTGCCTGCTCCGGGTCCGTGGCGGCCGCAAGGGCGCCCCCGCGGCTGGCTGCGCGTTCCTGCCCCTCGTTCCCTTCATCGCATCTATTTCACCGGCGCTGGCGATCGGTACCGCTCCTGGCCGCCAGCCCGCTTGCACCCATGACTCATCCCGTCGTCGCCAAGGCCGCCCACCGGGGCAGCCGCAAACACACCGATCTGGCCGAGCGCGCTCGCGCCGGCTGCCTGGCCGGCCGCTTCGAGCAGGCCCTGCGTCACGCCGAGAAGGCGCTGGCGGATGAGGCCTCGGCCAGTTCCGAGGCCTACCGCTGGGCCGCAGCGGCGCTGGTCGGGCTGGGGCGCCGTCCGCAGGCCATCGAGATGGTCGGACGCGGCCTCGAACGCTTTCCCGACTCGCCGGAGCTGCTCCTGATGCAGGGCTGCTTCCTCAGCGAGGACGGCCGTCAGGTCGAGGCGCGCGTCGTGATGGAGGCTTGCCTGGAACGTGCGCCGGAGATGGTGCCGGCCTGGGTGTCCTACTCCGCCGTGCTGTATGCCCACACCGACTTCCTGGCCGCGCGCAACGCGGCGGCGCGGGCGCTGGAGCTCGAGCCCGACAATATCGAAGGGCTGCTCAACTATGCCAATTCCCTGAAGGAACTCGGCGACGTGGCGGAATCGATGCGCGTGCTGATGCGCATCAGCAAGATCGCGCCTGAGGCCGAGCTGCATCGCTGCAGCCTGCTGTTCACGATGTTGTTCGAAACCAGCGTGACGGCAATGGACCTGCGCCGCGAAGCGCAGGCCTATGCCAGGCTGCTGTCCCGCAAGCGCACCGGCCGCAAGCGCCGCGGTGCGACGCCCGTGTCGGGCCGCATCCGCCTGGGCATGCTCTCCAACGACCTGTACGGCCACGCGTGCGCGTACTTCATCCTGCCATTCCTGGCCAACCTGGACCGTGACCGCTTCGAAGTGGAGCTGTTCGCGCTGAATGCGCACCGGGACAACGTCTCGGAGAAGTTCGCGCTCTATGCCGACAGGTTCGTCGACCTGGCGGGCAAGTCCGAGACGCAGATCGCCGACGAGATCGATGCCGCCGGCCTGGACATCCTGATCGACCTGGGCGGCTACACCGGGGTCACGCCGGTGACCTACATGAGCTACGGCCTGGCACCGATCCAGATGACCTGGATCGGCTACCCCGGCACCACCGGGCTGCCGGCCATCCACTACCGCATCAGCGATGGCATCAGCGACCCGGCCGGCAACGAGGCCAACTACACCGAGAAGCTGCTGCGCGCGCCGGTGATCGCCGCGACGTATGCCCCGCTGGTGAATGTGCCGCTGAGCGTCTACGAGCCTCACTACGCGGTGCGCCAGACGCCTGCGCTGGAGGCCGGCTTCGTTACGTTCGGCTGCTGCATCAACCTGGCCAAGATCAGCGAGCGCACGCTCGGCCTGTGGAGCGCGGTGCTGGCCCGGTGTCCGGGCAGCCGCCTGATGGTCGAGTGCAACGGACTCGACAAGGACGAAGTCAAGCAACTGCTGCTCGCGCGCATGGAGCAGGCCGGTATCGATCCGCAGCGCGTGGTCTGCGTGCCGCGCTCCCGTGTCAACCAGTACGTGCTCTACAACAGCTTCGACATCGTGCTGGACACGGCGCCGATGACCGGTGGCGCCAACACCTGCGATGCGCTCTGGATGGGCGTTCCGGTGGTGACGCTGGCCGGCCGCGCCTTCCACGAGCGCATCTCCGCGGCCTGCGTGCACGCCGTTGGCCTCGGCGGCCTCGCCTGCGAGAGCGAGGACGCTTATGTGGCCACGGCGGTCGAGCTGGCCGGCGACGTGCCGGGCCTCAATGCACTGCGGCTGACCCTGCGCTCGCGCTTCGAGCAGAGCGCGCTGGGCGATGCGGCACCGTTCTGCCGCTGGTTCGAGCAGCAGGCCACGGCGCTGGTCGCCGAATACCGCGACGTGCCGCAGGTGCCGGCGCGCGCGGGCGAGGGTCTCTTCCTCGGCGGCGCCTGGTATCCGCTGGAGCAGCTGGTCCAGCTGGTGATGGGCCACCTGGACCGGGCCGAGCACGAGGCGCTGAGCAACCTGCTGGAGAACATCTCGGCGAAATGGAACAAGCACTGGCTGGTGGCCTATGCGCTCGGCGAGATGGCATATGCCCGCGGCGAGCGCGAGCGCGCGCTCGACCTGCTGATCGAGAGCGCGGCGCAGCGTAAGTACTCGCTGCCGCTGTATCGCCTGCTGAGCGCGCGGCTCGACGAGTGCGGGCGCGACAAGCAGGTGCTGGATGCCTTCCTGCGCGACAGCTTCGGCATCGACCTGGCCTACCTGGACCGGCAGGGCGTGCCGTCGCGGCGGGAGATCGCCGGCGTCGCGGCCGAGCCGCAGCGGGAGGCGGCATGAAAGCGGTGATCCTGGCCGGCGGCCTCGGCACGCGCATCTCCGAAGAGTCGCACCTGCGGCCCAAGCCGATGATCGAGATCGGCGGCAAGCCCATCCTGTGGCACATCATGAAGATCTACTCCCACTACGGGATCAATGACTTCGTGATCTGCCTCGGTTACAAGGGCTACGTCATCAAGGAGTACTTCGCCAATTACTTCCTGCACATGTCGGACGTGACCTTCGACATGCGGGCCAACGAGCTGCAGGTACACCAGCGGCACGCCGAGCCCTGGCGCGTCACGCTGGTCGATACCGGCGAGGCCACCCTGACCGGCGGCCGCCTGCGCCGCGTGCGCGAATACCTCGGCCGCGAACCGTTCTGCTTCACCTACGGCGACGGCGTGGCCGATATCGACATCGGCAAGCTGGTCGCCTTCCATCACAGCCACGGCAAGCCCGCCACGGTGACGGCGATCCAGCCGCCCGGGCGCTACGGCGCCCTCAATATCGACGGCGGCGCGGTGCGCAGCTTCCAGGAGAAGCCGGCCGGCGACGGCGCCTGGATCAATGGCGGCTACTTCGTGCTCGATCCGTCCGTGATCGAACTGATCGACGGCGACCAGAGCAGCTGGGAAGGCGAGCCGCTGATGCGGCTCGCTGCGAGCGGCCACCTGGCGGCCTACCACCACGGCGGCTTCTGGCAGGCGATGGATACCTTGCGCGACAAGAACCAGCTCGAGGAACAGTGGGCGGGCGGCCAGCCGGCGTGGAAGGTCTGGCAGTGAAGCAGTTCGGCGATATCTTCGCGGGACGGCGTGTCCTGCTGACCGGGCATACCGGCTTCAAGGGCAGCTGGCTGGCGCTGTGGCTGACCCGCCTCGGCGCCAGCGTGACCGGCTATGCGCTGGCGCCCACGGGCGAGCGCAACCACTGGCGGCAGCTCGATCTTCCCGTGGCGCACCGCGAGGGCGATTTGCGCGACCTCGCCGGCCTGGACGCTGCCTTTGCCGCGAGCCGTCCCGAGATCGTCTTCCACCTGGCCGCCCAGCCGCTGGTGCGGCAGTCCTACCGCGAGCCGCTCGACACCTGGTCCGTCAACCTGATGGGGACCGCCAACCTGCTCGAACTGTGCCGGCGGCACCCGCAGGTGCGCGCGGTGGTGGTGGTCACCACCGACAAGGTCTATCACAACCGCGAATGGGCCTGGGGCTACCGCGAGAGCGACACGCTCGGCGGCATCGACCCCTACGCGGCCTCCAAGGCGGCCGCCGAACTGGCGGCGCAGAGCTACCGGCAGGCTTTCCTCGAGGCGCGCGGCATCCTGCTGGCGACCGCCCGCGCGGGCAACGTGATCGGCGGCGGGGACTGGTCGGAAGATCGCCTGCTGCCGGACCTGGTGCGCGCGCAGGCGGCCGGGCAGCCGCTGCAGGTACGCTCGCCGCGCGCCACGCGCCCCTGGCAGCATGTGCTGGACTGCCTGTCCGGCTACCTGCTGCTCGGGCAGCGCTTGCTGGCGGGCGACGCGTCCTGCGCGCGGGCCTGGAACTTCGGCCCGGCGGCCGACGACAACCGCAGCGTCGGCGCGGTGCTGGAACGCATGCGGGCATTCTGGCCCGAGCTCGGTTGGGTCGATGCCGACACCGCCGGTCCGCACGAGGCCGCGCTGCTCGGCCTGGACAGCGCCGAGGCGCGCAAGCTGCTGGGCTGGGCGCCGGTGTGGCGACTGGACGATGCACTGCGCGCCACCGCCCAGTGGTACCGCCAGGCGCTGCAGGGCGGCGCCGGACTGACGCATGCCCAGCTGGCCGACTACATCGACTGCGCCGCCGGCGCCGGAGCGGTATGGACAAGCGCCTGAGCATCGAGCCGGCCCGCCTGGGCGGCCTCGCGCTGGTGCGCGGCGAGCGCTTCGCCGACCATCGCGGCGCCTTCGCGCGCCTGTTCTGCAGCGATGAGCTGGCGCCGCTGCTCGGCGCGCGCCGCATCGTGCAGGCCAACCATTCGCGCACCGCCCGCGTGGGCGCGGTGCGCGGCATGCACTTCCAACGTCCGCCGCATGCGGAAATGAAGCTGGTGCGCTGCCTGCGCGGCCGCGTCTGGGACGTGGCTCTCGACCTGCGCGCAGGCTCGCCCACCTTCCTGCATTGGCAGGCCTTCGAGCTCAGCGCCGACAACGGCCACATGCTCGTCATCCCCGAAGGATGCGCCCACGGCTTCCAGGTGCTGGAGCCGGACAGCGAACTGTTGTACCTGCACACGGCAGCCTATGCGCCGGCCGCCGAAGGCGGGGTCCGTCACGACGATCCGCGCGCCGGCATCGGCTGGCCGCTGCCGGTGGCCGATGTCTCCGCGCGCGACCGCGGACATGCCCTGCTGACGGCGGATTTTCCTGGAATCGCCCTATGAACTGCCGACACTGCGCCGCGCCGCTCGAGCACGTCTTCCTGGATCTCGGCTTCGCGCCGCCATCCAATGCCTACCTGAGCGAGCCCGACCTGCATGCACCCGAGACCCACTTCCCGCTCAAGCTGCGCGTGTGCGCGCACTGCTGGCTGGTGCAGACCGAGGACTACGCCCGCGCCGACGAGCTGTTCCGGCACGACTACGCCTACTTTTCCTCGACCTCCCAGACCTGGCTGGAGCACGCGGCGCGCTACGCGCGCGAGATGAGCGGGCGGCTCGGGCTGGGCCCGGACAGCTTCGTCATCGAAGTGGCCTCGAACGACGGCTACCTGCTGCGCAACTTCGTCCGCGCCGGCATTCCCTGCCTGGGGATCGAGCCGACGCTGGGCACCGCGCAGGCCGCCGAGCGTGCGGGGGTGCCCACGCTGCGCGAGTTCTTCGGCCGTGAACTGGGCGAGCGGCTCGCCGCGTCGGGCCGGCAGGCAGACCTGATCGCCGGCAACAATGTCTACGCGCATGTGCCGGACATCAATGACTTCACGCAGGGGCTGCGCGCGGCGCTCAAGCCGGGTGGCACCATCACGCTGGAGTTTCCGCACCTGCAGCGGCTGATCGAGCAGATCCAGTTCGACACGGTCTACCACGAGCATTTTTCCTATCTGTCGCTGTCCGCCGTGCGGCGGATCTTCGCCGCCGCAGGCTTGCGCGTGTGCGACGTGCAGAAGTTGCCGACGCACGGCGGCAGCCTGCGGGTGTTCGGCTGCCACCAGGCCGACCCGCGAGCGGACGCGCCCGCCGTGGCGCAGGTGCTGGCGGAGGAGGAGCGCTTCGGCCTGTGCCGGCTGTCGACCTATGCCGGCTTCCAGGCGCGCGCGGACGGCGTCAAGGACGGCCTGTGCCGCTTCCTGCTCGAACAGAAGCGCCTCGGGCGGCGCGTGGCCGGCTACGGCGCGGCCGCCAAGGGCAATACCTTGCTGAACTACGCCGGCATCCGGCCCGACCTGCTGCCCTACGTCTGCGATGCCGCGCCTTCCAAGCAGGGCAAGTTCCTGCCGGGCAGCCACATTCCCGTGCTGCCGCCGCAGCGGTTGCGCGAGGACCGGCCGGACGTGGTGTTGATCCTGCCTTGGAACATCGCCGGCGAGGTGGCGGCGCAACAGGCCCATGTCAACGATTGGGGGGGCGAGTTCGTCGTCGCCGTGCCGGAGATCCGCCGTGTCGGCCATGACTGATCGCACTTCCGCGGTGGTAGCCGCGCCTGCCGCCGCCCGCGCGCATTGTGTGGTGGTGTCGCAGCCGATGTACTTCCCGTGGGTGGGCATGCTGGAGCAGATCCGCCTGGCGGATACCTTCGTCTTCTACGACGACGTGCAGTTCGCGCGCCGCAGTTTCACCAAACGGGTCCAGCTGAAGACTGCGCAGGGCGTGCGCTGGATGAGCGTGCCCTTGCGTGCGCCAGGCTTCGACGACCGCATCGACGAGGTCGAGGTCGACGACAGCGAGGGCTGGCGCGAGCAGCACCGGGCCCAGCTGGCGCAAAGTTGCCGCGGCGCGCCGCACCTGCAGGACGCACTCGCTTTGCTCGACGGGGTGCTGGGCCTGCCCACCACTTCGCTGTGCGAACTGGCTCGCGCCTCGATGGTAGCGCTGGCTGACTACTTCGGTCTGGCCGCTGGTACCGCCTTCCGCGACAGCTCGCGGCTTGGCGTGCCAGGGGCGAAGACGGTCCGGCTGCTGGACATCTGCCGGCATGTCGGCGCGGCGCGCTATGTCACCGGGCACGGCGCCAGCCGCTATCTGGAGCACGCCCGCTTCGACGAAGCCGGCATCGCCGTCGAATACATGGATTACCAGTTGCGGCCCTATGCGCAGGGACACGGCGCCTTCACGCCCTACGTTAGCGCTCTCGACCTGGTGGCAAACTGCGGCCGGGAGGGCGCCCGGCACATCGTCTCGGGCACCATCGGCTGGCGCGAGATGTTGGCGCGCCAGGCCGCCGCCGCGCCGGCACCGGCACCGGCACGGGCAGAGGAGGACTGATCGTGCTGACCGTCGTCGTCACCGGTGTCGGAGCCATCATCGGGCAAGGCGTGGTGCGCAGCCTGCGCGCCAGCGGCCTGCCGCTGCGCGTGGTCGGGGTGGATCGCAACCCGGACAGCGTGGGCCGCTCGCTGTGCGATGCCTTCCACGCCAAGCCGCGCTGCGACGAGTCGGATCCAGCCTACCGGCGCTTCTGGCGCGAGCTGGCCAGTGCCGAGCAGGTGGGCCTGGTGCTTCCGGCACTCGAACTCGATGTGCTCTATCTCGACAGCCAGCGCGAGCTGTTCGCCGGGCTGGGCGTGCCGTTGGCGCTGAATCGTAGTGAACTGATCGCCTTGTCGGCTGACAAGTGGCATTGCGGCCAGGCGGTCGCGTCGCTCGGACTGCCGGCCATCCCGACACGGCAGGACGGTGACTGGGAGATGCTGCTGTCGGCTCTCGGTCCCGCCCCCCTGCTGATGAAGCCGCGTGACGGCAACGGTTCGCGCGGCGTGGTGCGCTTGCACGACGCTGCGGACCATGCCTACTGGCGCGGCCGCCATGGCGGCAACAACCTGGTCCAGCGCATCGTCGGCAGCGACGACGAGGAGTACACCGTCGGCGTGTTCGGCTTTGGCGACGGTGAGGCGCTGCCCCCCATCGTGATGCGCCGGCGCCTGGCCCAGGCGGGCAACACCGCTTTCGCCGAGACCGCGCACGAGCCGGCGGTGGTGGCCGCTACAGGGACCCTGGTGCGCCATCTGCGTCCGCTCGGTCCGACCAATTTCCAGTTCCGCGTGGAGGCCGGGCAGGCTTACCTGCTCGAGATCAATCCGCGCTTTTCCAGCAGTGCCTCGCTGCGCACGGCCTTCGGATACAACGAGGCCGTCATGGCGGTGGACTTCTACGCGCACGCGCGCCGTCCTGCCACGCCGGTGCTGCGAGCGGGGCGCGCCTGGCGCTACGCGGAGGACTTCGTCGAATATGCTGGCGATTCTTTCTGATATCCACGGCAACCTGCCGGCATTGCGCGCGGTGGTCGACGCCGCGCGCGGGCTCGGCTGCCACCGCTTTCTCTCGCTGGGCGACGTCGCGGGCTACTACGCGCAGCCCGGCGAATGCATCGACCTGCTGCGCGAACTGGGCGCGCTCAACGTCATGGGGAACCATGACTATTACCTGGTCTCGGCGGTCGACTGCCCGCGCTCGCGCCTGGTCAGCGAGATCATCGCCTACCAGCGAGGCGTGGTCAGCGCCGAGCAACGCGCCTGGCTGGAGCAGTCGGTGCCGATGCATGCCGAAGGCGACAACCGCTTCGTGCATGGCGGTTGGAACGACCCGATGGATGAGTACCTCTACCGCATCGATGCGCAGACCGTGCCGGCGCAGGCCAGGAGGCTGTTTTCCGGCCATACCCATGTGCAGACGCTGGCGGTCATCGGCGAGCGGACCTATTGCAACCCCGGCTCGGTCGGCCAGCCGCGCGATGGCGATCCGCGTGCGGCGTTCGCGGTGCTGGACGGAGAAGAGATCCGCCTGCAGCGGGTCGCCTATGACATCGCGCAGACAGCAGAGGCGATGGCGCGCGCGGGGTTCCCGCCGCACTATGCGTCCTGCCTGTACCAGGGGGCTCAGATCGGCGGGCGCATCGACAAGGTTGCCATCGAATATTGACGGGAATCGGCGCACTGACGCACACGGCGGGGCACCGGTTACCGGCGCGTGGGGAAGGGCAGCAAGAGGCTAAACGACAGCGGCGCGCCGTGACAGGAAGCGCGCCGGAACGCAAGCGGGAACGACATGAATCCGATTGAGCAATTCCAACAGGAAGTACAAGACAACATCCGCCGGCTCGGCGCCGACTCTTCGCTGCGTGGCGCCTCGCTGGACTGGATGCAGAAGGTGGCCGCGGCAGGCAGGTATTGCTACAACTTCAGCTGGCTGGGACGTCCGATCATCCAGTATCCGCAGGACATCGTGGCGGTGCAGGAACTGATCTGGCAAGTGCGTCCCGACCTGGTGATCGAGACCGGCATCGCCCATGGTGGTTCGCTCATCCTGAGCGCCTCCATGCTGGCCATGCTCGACTATTGCGAGGCGGTCGAAGCGGGCACCGCCTTCGATCCGCGCGCCTCGCATCGCCGAGTGCTCGGGCTGGATATCGACATCCGCGCCCACAACCGCGCCGAGATCGAGCGTCATCCGCTGTCACACAAGATCGACATGTTGCAAGGTTCGAGCATCGACCCCGCCGTCGTCACGGAAGTCCGCCGCCGCGCCGCCGGCTACCAGCGCGTGCTGGTCATGCTGGACTCGAACCACACCCACGATCACGTGCTGGCGGAACTGCAGGCCTACGCGCCATTGACCAGCCGCGGCAGCTACTGCGTTGTGTTCGATACGTTGGTCGAGGACCAGGCACCGCATCTCTCGGCGGATCGTCCATGGGGCAAGGGGAATAGCCCGAAGACCGCGGTATGGGCCTATCTGGAAGCGCTGAAGCGCGAGCCGGCGCAGGGCGTTGACGGTGAGGACCTGCACTTCGAGATCGATCTCGCGCTCGAGACGAAGCTGCAGATCACCGTGGCGCCGGACGGCTACCTGAAGCGCGTGTGAGGGGGGAGGGCGACATGGAGGCGGTGTCGGCGGGGCTGGATGGCGCCATGCGGCAGGCGTTCGCGCGAGACGGTGTGCTGGTGCTGCGCGGCTTCTATGACGTGGAACGCGAGATCCTGCCGATCCAGCGGGCGATCCACGAGATCATCGGCCTGGTGGCGCAGCGGCATGGCGTCGCGCTGGCTCGCGGCGACTTTCGGCCCGAGTGCTTCGATGCGGGCTATGAGCGGCTGGTCGCGCACGACCGGCGGCTGGGCGGCGAAGTCTACGACCTGGTCAAGCAGATTCCCGCCTTCCTGCGCCTGGTCGCGGCAGAGAAGTCGGAAGCACTGCTCAAGCAGCTGCGTAACACCGACCTGGCCGGCATCGGTGGCGCCAGCTACGGCATCCGCATCGATCGGCCGCATGAAGAGCAGTTCCGCAGCCATTGGCACCAGGAGTTCATTTTCCAGCCGCAGAGCGTCGACGGCATCGTGCTGTGGAGCCCGCTGCGCGCGCTGACGCCGGAACTCGGGCCCGTGGTGGTGTGCCGCGGTTCGCATCGCGACGGCATCCGCCGTTGCAGCAAGAGCGGCGCCGGCGCGGCCAAGGCCGGCGCCTACCGCATCGGGATCGTCGACGACGAGCAGGTGGCTGCGGGCTACGAGCAGGTCGCGCCGCTGACGCGCCCAGGCGACCTGATCGTACTGGATTTCCTGGTGATCCACCAATCGGGATTCAACGTCTCGAGCGAGGCGCGCTGGTCGATGCAGTCGCGCTTCTTCAACTTCCGCGATGACTACGGCATGCGGCTGGGCTGGAAGCCGTCGATCAGCGCGGGCGCTGAAGTGGAAGCGCTGTTCCAGGAATACTTCGTCAAGGAAGGGGACTCGTGAATTGCTGCAATGTCTGCGCGGGCGCGCTGGGCGAGCCGGTCTACCGGTCTGCCGGCGATCGCTCGTTCACCACGATGAACACCCCGGTCGGCGGCCGCACCGAGGTCCATTTCTGCGCCCGCTGCGGCCACCTGCAGACCAGTGAGCTGCCGGACCTGGCCCACTACTATGCCAAGGTCTACGAAATCAACCTGGCCAGCGCGGAGGCTGACCAGTTGTACCAGATCGTCGACGGCCAGCCGGTCTATCGCGCCGATCATCAGGCCCGAGTGCTGCGCGCCAAGGTCGAGTTTCCGCCAGGCTGCCGGGTGCTGGACTACGGCTGCGCGCAAGCCGCGACGCTGCGCAAGGTGGTGGCCACCAGCCCGGAGATCCGGCCATTCCTGTTCGATGTGACCGACAAGTACGTCGGGTACTGGGAGCGCTTCCCGGTGCCCACGCAATGGGCGACCCACCAGGTCGATCTGGCCTGGGCGGCAGGCATGGACGTGGTGCTGTCTTTTTTCGCATTCGAACACATCGCCGGGCTGGAGCGGGCGCTGGCCGACATCAAGGCGCTGCTCAAGCCGGGCGGCACCTTCTACCTGGTGGTGCCGAACGTACTGGGCAATGCCGCGGACTTCATCGTGGCCGACCACGTGAATCATTTCACGCCGGCCTCGATGCGCTACCTGCTGGCTGCCAACGGCTTCGATGCCGTCGAGGTCGACGACGAAGCGCACGATGCCGCGCTGGTGGTGACGGCGCGGCTGGCCGCAGCACCGGTGCCGCGGCCGCCGCTGCCGGACGCGGTGGAACTGGGGGCGCTGGCAGCCTCGGCGCGACAGATGTCGGCGTACTGGAACGAGGCGTCGGCGCGGATCCGTGCCTTCGAGGCGGACGGCGACGGGCCCTGCGCCATCTACGGGGCGGGTTTCTATGGCAACTTCATCGCGGCCAGCCTGGCGTCGCCCGAGCGCGTGGACTGCTTCGTCGACCGCAACACGCATCTGCACGGGCAGGCCTGCTGGGGCCGTCCCGTGGTGGCTCCGGACGAGCTGCCCGAGAATGTGCGGCGCGTGCTGGTGGGCGTCAACCCACGCGCCGCGCGCGGCGCGATCGAGGCCGTCGAGGCCTGGCGTGGCCGCGGCATCAGCTTCTTCTATCTCTGAGGCGCCCGCAGCGCTCCGGCGGGCGGACCGCCGATCGATCAACGCAGCGCCGCGCAGCGGCGCGGGGGAATGACAGTGGCATGTGATTGCAATGTATGCGGGACCCCGCTGGTGGCACCGATCTACCGTTCGGCCAGCGATAGCTCGTTCACCACGATGAACTCGCGTGTGGCGGGACGCACCGAGGTGTACTTCTGCCGCCACTGCGGTCATCTGCAGACCGGCGAGCTGCTCGACCTGGCGGACTACTACGCCAATTCCTATGAGATTCTTACCACCACCGAGTACACCATCGTCGACGGCAGGCCGGTAGCGCTGGCCGAGCACCAGGCCAGGGTGCTGCTGTCCAAGGTCGAACTGCGGCCCGGTTGCCGTGTGCTCGACTATGGTTGCGCCAAGGCTGACACGTTGCGCGTCGCGGCGACACTGGCACCCGGCATCGTACCCTTCCTGTTCGACGTGACGGACAAGTACATCCCGCTGTGGGAGCGTTTCCCGGTCCCGGCCCGATGGGCGACGCACCGCGTTGATCCTGCCTGGGCGGGCTCCATGAACGTGGTGCTGTCGTTCTTCGCGCTGGAACATATCCCGCGGCTCGCCCAGGTGCTGGCAGAGATCCGTGCGCTGCTGGCGCCGGACGGTACCTTCCACTTCACCGTTCCCAACGTGAGGCGCAATATCGGCGACTTCATCGTCGCAGACCATCTCAACCACTTCACGCCGGAGTCATTGCGCCATTTGCTGGTCGCGAATGGTTTCACCGACGTACAGGTGGATGAACAGTCCCACGACGTCGTGTTCGTCGTGACGGCGCGGCGGGCCAGGCAGGCGCAGGGCGCCGTGGTGCCGCCGGACGCGGCCGCCATAGCCGGGCTGGAGGCAGCGGCGCTGGAGATGGCACGCTACTGGCGCGAGGCCGCCACGCGCGTGCAGGTCTTCGAGCAGCGCGCGGAGGGCGCCAGCGCGATCTATGGCGCCGGCTTCTACGGCAACTTCGTCGCCGCGAGCCTGGCTTCGATCGATCACGTCACCTGCTTCGTCGACCGCAACGTGCATCTGTACGGACGGCCTTGCTGGGGCAGACCGGTGGTGCCGCCGGAAGCGCTGCCCGCCGGGGTGCGGCGAGTCCTGGTTGGCGTCAATCCGCGCAATGCGCGCGCCGCCATCGAGTCGGTCGAGAGCTGGCGCAGCCGCGGGCTGGACTTCCTCTATCTCTGAAGGTGTCCACGGCGCGCCTGGCGCCCGTGGCCCATGTCCCGAACCTCCTGTCCATGATGAAACGCATCCACGTCTCCGGCCCCTCCATCACCGAGCGAGAGATCGCCTATGTGACCGACGCGGTCTCCCATGCCTGGCTGTCGAACGCCAATGTCTACAACGAGCGCTTCGAGCGTGCCTTCGCCGACTACCACGGCGTGCGGCATGCGGTGTCGCTGCCGTCGTGCACGTCGGCGCTCCACCTGTCGCTGCTGGCTCTGGGCATCGGCCCGGGCGACGAGGTGATCGTCCCGGACTGCACCTGGATCGCCAGTGCCGCGCCGATCAGCTACGTCGGCGCGACCCCGGTGTTCGCGGATATCGAGCGCGACACCTGGTGCCTGTCGGCCGAGGCGGTGGAGGCTTGCGTGACGCCTCGCACGCGGGCGCTGATCGCGGTCGACCTGTACGGCGGCATGCCGGACTACGAGGCGCTGCACGCGGTGGCCAGGCGCCATGGCATTGCCGTCATCGAAGACGCCGCGGAGGCCGCCGGCTCGCAGTACCGGGGCCGCGCGGCCGGCACGCTCGGCGCGGTCGGCACCTTCAGCTTCCATGGCTCGAAGACACTGACCACGGGCGAAGGCGGCATGCTGATCACCGATGACGATGCCATCTACCGCCGCGTGCTGGTGCTGCGCGACCACGGCCGCCAGCCCGGCGACACCTTGTTCGACAATCGCGAGGTCGGCTACAAGTACAAGATGAGCAGCCTGCAGGCGGCGCTCGGGCTGGCGCAGATCGAGCGCATCGAGGAACTGGTGGCGCGCAAGCGCGAGATCTTCGCCTGGTACCGCGAGGCACTGGACGGCTGCTCAGACATCACGCTCAACAGCGAGCCGCCGCATGTGCGCAACAGCTACTGGATGGTCACGGCGGTGCTGCCCGAGCGCCTGGGCGGCAAGGTCGCCGCGATCCGGCACCTGGCCGAGCGCGGCATCGACACACGCCCTTTTTTCAGCCCGCTGAGCAGCCTGCAGGCCTATGCCGGCAGCGCCTCGGCCTTGCAGGCGCGTGAACGCAACCGCGTCTGCTACGAGATCGGGCCGCATGCGATCAACCTGCCTTCCGGCCTGCAGCTCGAGCGTGCCGACGTGGAGCGCGTGGCGCGGGAGCTGGAGGGGCTGCTGGCCTCGGCCTGAAGCGAGGCATCGGCTCTCCGCAAGCGGGTGGCCGGCTCGATGGCGAAGGCGCCGGGCGGAGGTCCGGGGCAGGGCGCGTGGCAGGAGGTGTCGCGCCGGATGCGCCCGGCGCGCCCGATGCACCGATCGGGCCGGTGGCGCAGCGCCCGCGGCACCGTCGGCGTCAGCCCGCCTCGGGCGACGATTGCTCCAGCCGGTAAAGCCAGGCCAGCAGCTCGGCCACGGCAACGTACAGTTCGGGCGGAATCTGCGCATCCAGGTCAACCTGCATCAGCAGGTTGAGCAGCGTCGGCGAGTCGTGCACATAGACGCCCGCCTCCTTGGCGCGCGCGATGATCGCATCGGCGACCACACCATAGCCCTTGGCGACCACGCGCGGGGCGGCTTCGCGGCCATGCTCGGGGTCGTAGCGCAGCGCGACGGCGGCCGCGCGTGCATCCTGTCCATCGGATCCGTTCATGGCGCGGCCTCCTGCGTGCTCGCCGGCAGGGCCTCGACGTCCAGCCGCATCAGTACCAGTCCATTGGCCGAGAGATTGCCCGCCAGCGCGGAGCGCTCGGCATTCAGGCGGGTGGCGACCGCGCGGTCGGGGGTCAGCAGCAGCGCCTGCAGGCCGGTACCGTGCAGGCTGAGGCGCGCCTCGACTTCGCCGAGATTGGGCAATGTCAGGCGCAGCCGCGTCGACCAGGCGCGGTCCGTCGCGCCGCCGCCGGTGTCGTCCCACGTCTGCGGCTGGATTTCCCAGTCGAGGGGAACGCCGGGCCAGGCTTCGCCGGTCCAGCGGAACTGCTGGCTGGCCAGCAGGTCGAGCTGCTGCCTGACGAGGTTCTCGCTGGCCGGATGGATGATCGGAGCCGCGCCGCGCGCCGCCTCCTGGGCGTCGGGCACGCCGGCGCGGGCCGGTTGCGCGGCGCTGTCGCTGCCCGTTGCCTGCAGTTCACGCGCCGGGCGCGCGGTGCCGCGGGCGACCGCCGCGTAGGCTTCGGCGGCGAGGTTGCCGGGCCTCGGCGCTGCCGCGCCGGGCTGGGCCGCGTGGCCATCCGGCTGGGCGGGGCGGGGTGGGCTGTGGCTCGCTGCATCGGTGTCGCCGTCGGGCTGGGCGGCCAGCAGTGTCTCGCCGGCCGGCAGCGCCGGGCGGGCGGCCGCATCCGCTGGTGCTGGCGCTGGCGTGGGGGCCGGCAGCAGCAGCACCGGGGGGGCGGGGCGGGCGTCGGGCGTGGCCGCGGGCGCCGCCTGCGCTGCCTGCGCCGTCGTGCCGGCGGCGGCGCCATCCTGCGCGTCCGGCCGCGGTGCGGCCGGCAGACGGCCTTGCGGTTCCTGGCGCAGCGCATCGAGGGAGCGCGCGCCGTTGAACCACTGCGCCAGATGGCTCTCGTAGAACATGCCGCTCTGGTTGACCAGCATCGTCAGCGCGCTGCGCAGCGTGGCCGCGGCTGCGGCCCCGGCCGGCGCGGCCGGCAGCAGGGGCTGGCCGCCGCGTACCGCCGTGCCGTCGGTGCGCTCGACCAGGTCGAGGATCGTGCGCGCGGTCCAGCTCAAGGTCTCGCGCGTGGAGCCGCCCGCAGCGAGCGGGCCGCCGGGCGTGCCGGCGGCGGTGGCCTGGCCGAGCCCGCGCGCTTCCACGGTGCCGCCGCTGGTGCTCTGCATCCCGCTTTCCGGCACATCGGAGAGGGGTAGCAGCGTGGCCAGGCGCGACGCGGTCAGGGCGGAGCGGACTTGCGAGGCCGAAGCGCCGGTCAGCAGCGAAGGGTCGGGCAAGGACGGGATGCTGGTCATGGCTGGCGTTCGTCAGGCCGCGTTGTGCCCTGGACCGTTCCGCATTGCCGGGTGGCGGGCGCCGGGGGCGGCCGGGCGCGGTGCGGGGACGGGGGACGGGTTCGAGGGGGGGGGCTCGGGCCGAGGGCGGCGGGAAACTCAGGCGGGCTGGTAGGCCTGGTGCAGGTCGCGCTGGCGGCGGCTGTTGCGCAGCAGGTCGCTCAGGCGGTTCCATTCGGGCATCAGCAGGTCGCGGATGGCCGCGTCGCAGGCCAGGATGCGCTCGAGATGGCCGCGGCGCCGGTCGCGTTCGTCCACGCTGGCGGGCGCGTCGTGGTCCAGGGTCTTCAGGTGTTCCACGCGCGCCAGGTAGGACTCCTGCAGCGCGTAGACATCGTCCATCCTGCCAGCTTCCGCGGCGCCGAGCATGCGCTTGGCGAGCGCCTCCAGTTCCACGTAGCAGGCAAGGATCGGGCTGCTTGCCGGCATGTCAGGACTCCATGGCGACCGGCTGCGGCGTCGCGGCGATCTGCGCCCAGGCCGAGGCCAGGTTCTCCAGCAGGCGGTCCACTTCTTCGAGGATGGTCGCGTCGTTGTTCAGGTTGGCCTGGAAGAGGCGGCGCGACATGTACTCGTAGAGTTGTTCCAGGCTGGCCGAGATGTCGCCGCCCGCCTCATGATCGAGCGAGGCGCGCAGGCCGTTGTCGATGATCCGCATGGCATGGCCGATGGCCTTGCCCTTGTCGGCGATGTTGCCGTCGGCCATGTGGAACTTGGCGCGGGCGATGGCACCGCGGGCGCCATCGTACAGCATCGTGATCAACTGCTGGGGGCTGGCCGACATGGCCCCGGTCTGCACGCCGATCTTGGCGTAGGTATTGGCGGCATTGCGTGCATACATGATTCTTGGCTCCGGCTCCGGCGATCAACCCGAGGTGCTGCTGCTCTTGGTCATCGCGTTGAACTGCTGCGTGAGATAGCTGCTGGTATTTTGCATTTGCGACATCAGCACGTCCAGGTGGCTGAACTCCGTCTGGTAGTTCTGGATCTGCGCGTTGATGGTGCCCTGCAAGGCCGTGTACTGGGAGCTGAGGCTCGTCAGCGTCTGGTTGATGCCGTTGGTCGCAGCGGTGAGGGCGCCGTTGGTGCCGGTCATGCTGGTGACCAGCGAATTGATCTGGTTGCCGTAGCCGCTGACACCGTTGGTGTTGGCGAACAGCGCGGCCACGCCGTTCGGGTTGCTGGACAGCGCGCTGTCCAGCGTGGTGGAGTCGAAAGACAGCGTGCCGTCCTTCTGGAAGGTGACGCCGGCCTGGGCCAGCGTCTTGATCGCGTTTGCGCCGCTGCCGCTGCCGCTCTGCGCGGCGTTGAGCACCGAGCGCAGTTGCTGCTGCAGCACCTGCAGCGTGGAGTCGCCGGTCAGCGGCTGGGCCGTCTTGGTGCTGGCGTCATAGGCCGACAGGCTGGTGATGGTGCTCTGCAGGTTGTTGTAGGCGGTGACGAAGGACTGCACGCCGGTTTCGATCGTCTTGGTGTCCTGCTTCACCGCCACGGTCGACGCGCCGGTCTGCGACAGCGACAAGGTCACGCCCTGGATGGCATCGGTGACGCTGTTGCTGGCGCTCTGGATCGCGATGTTGTTGACCGTCATCTTCGCGTTCTGCCCGGCCACCACCTGCTGCATGTTCTGCGCGCTGCCCCCGGTGGGGTCATAGCCGAGCAGGGACGACAGCGAGGCGCCGCTGCCGGACTCGTTGCTCGTCGTGATCTGCATGCTGCTGTTGGCGCCGGTCGCGTTCGAAGTCAGCACCAGGCGGTAGGGCGTGCCCGAGCCGTCGTTGATGATGCTGGCGGTGACGCCGGCGTTGGCCTTGTTGATGGCACCGGCGATGCCCTGCAGCGTGTTGTTGCTGCTGTCGATCGTGATGTCGACGCCGCTCGATCCCGATTTGGCGGCGAAGGTCGTGCCATTGCCGTAGACGCCGTTGCTGAGCGTGTTGTTCGGATCGGAGATGGTGCCCAGGTTGATGTGGATGGTGCCGGTCATGGTGCTGGCCGTCTGGCTGGCCTGGCCGGTACTGACCAGCGACTGGGATTGCGCGAGCTGCGTCACGTTGACCGCATAGCTGCCTGCCACCGCGCTCGTGCTGGAGGTCGCGCCCACCGTGCCGGCATTGCTGGAGGTGGCAGTGGTGGAATTGAAGAAGCTCGGCTTGGAGAGCTGCTGCGCCGTGGTCTGGAAGGCGGTCAGCATGCTCTGCAGCTGGCCATAGGCGGACAGCTTGGTCTGGTAGGCCGTCTCCTGGTTCTTGATCTGCGTCAGCGGCGTCTGCGCGGCCGTGGTCAGCTGGGTCAGCAGGGTGCTCAGGTCCAGGCCGGAGCCGACCCCGAGTGACGTGATCAGGGGGCTGGAGCTGCTGGAGGTCGAGGAGGTGGTCGTCATGGGGTGTTCCTGGCTTGGCCGAACCCATCAGGAAAGGAAGGACTTTCGCAGGGCCGGAGCCCTGCGGAAATGCTCCCGCGCGGGGCCGGACTGGCGTCCGGCCCCGCGCTGGCGGGGCTTCAGCTTACTGCAGCAGCTTCAGCACGCTTTGCGACGACTGGTTCGCCTGGGCCAGCACCGAGGTACCGGCTTGTTGCAGGATGTTGGAACGGGTCATCGCCGACACTTCCGTCGCGTAGTTGGCATCCTGGATGTTCGAACGGGCCGAGCTCATGTTGGTGATGCTGGTACCCAGGTTCGTCAGGGCCGAGGACAGGCGGTTCTGCACCGCGCCCAGGCTCGAAGCCAGCTTGTCGACGGCGGCCAGGGCCTTGTCGATGGCGGTCAGCGGGTCGGCCGTCGAAGCGCCGGTGGACGACTGAGCGGCGGTGGTGAAGGCGTTGGTCGAAGCATCCACGTAGGCGGTCTGGCCGACCTTGGCGTTGATGTTCGGATCGTTTGCCGCAACCGTGCTGGCGTTGTTGGCAGCGACGCTCACCTTGCCCGTGGTCGAGTCGACCAGGTAGTTGGTGGTGTAGCTGGCGGTGTTGGTCAGGCCGCCGTTAGCGTCGATGTACTGGGAGGTCGCGCCGTTGGCGCCGTCGGTCTTGCCGCTGGCGCCGTCGATCTTGACCGTGGTGCTCAGGCCGCTGGTCTTGCCCAGGGTGACCGTGGTGGCATTGCCCGAGCCGCCGGCCAGGATGGCCGCTTGCACGTCGCTGCTCGTCGCGGTGGCGGTGTTGTTCAGGCCGTTGGCGCCATCCGAGCTGTAGGTGGTGCCGTTGATCGAGATGGTTGCCTTACCGGCAGCGGCGCCCGACGCGGCGGTGAAGGTCGATGCCAGCGTGGCCTGGGCGTACGAACCGGTCGTGTTGTTGGTGGTCAGGTTGCCCGAGCCGTCGTCGTACAGCGTGGTGGTGCCGTCGGCGGCGGTCAGCTTGCCCGAGCTGTCGACCTTGAACTGCACGGTCGCGCCGGTCTGGTTGGTGTACGTGCCGGTGGCCTGGCCGAAGGCCGGCTTCTGCGAGTTGGCCAGCGCGGCAACGTTACCCGAGGTGGTGTTGACCGTGTAGCTGAAGTTGCCGGCGCTTGCGTTGTAGGTGTAGGTGTTGCCGCCTGCCACTGCAACGGTGTCGCCATCCTTCAGGTTCGACAGCACTTGTGCCGAGGTCGCGAACACGTTCTTGGTGGTGACCTGGTACAGGTTCTTGTTGTTGGCGTCCTGAACGGCGGTGCCGGCGGCGACGGCGTTCTGCAGGTCGGTCTGGCTGGCGGCGGCGTTCTGCTGGCCGGCCACGCTGAAGCCCGTCAGGTTCAGGGTCTTGGTGCTGGTTTCCTGCAGGCCGATCGAGATGGTCTGGCCGTCGTTGGCACCGACCTGGATGCTGACTGCGCTGGCCTTGGACGACAGCACGGCGATGCCGTTGAACTGGGTCTGTTGCGAGGTGCGGTCGATTTCTTGCAGGCGCTGGGTGATTTCGTCCTGGATCGATTGCAGGTCCGAAGCCGAGTTCGTGCCGTTCTGCGCTTGCACCGTCAGTTGGCGGATACGTTGCAGGTTGTCGGTGATCGAGCTCAGGGCGCCACCGGTGGTCTGGGCCAGCGAGATGCCGTCGTTGGCGTTCTGCTGCGCTTGCGTCATGCCGTTGATGTTCGACGTCATGCGGTCGGCGATGGCCATGCCGGCGGCGTCATCGCTGGCGCTGTTGATGCGCAGGCCCGACGACAGGCGCTGGATCGCAGTGCTCAGGTTCGACTGCGACGCGTTCAGGTTGTTCTGAGTCATCAGAGACAACACGTTGGTATTGATGACCATTGACATGGTGGGCTCCTATTTCCAGTGATATATGCACATTCCGGCGGGTGCCGTAACGTTGGCCACCTGCGTTGCAGGATCAGTGGTGCCTCCGTTGCAAGGGTTATCGACAGGGCGGGAAGAAGATTTAGAGTGATCTTCGCGTCGAATCTGCAAGCGGGGCATTCCGGAGCCCGGCGGGCAGGGAACTAGCCCCGCCGGCGGCCGCGTGGAATGAAGAGATCGACGAACTCGGGCGAGTTGATGGCCTCGTCCCGGTGGGCATCGAAGGGAGAGTTGGCGGCGGCGGCCGGCATCACCCAGGAAATGGCGTGCTTGTATACCACCTGCGGCTGCTGGTCTTGTACATGCTTGCCCAGCAGTAGCACGTAGTCGTCCATGCGCAGCACCAGGCCCTGCAGGCGGACGCCGTTGGAGAGATGGACGACGACCGGCGAGTGCGTACCGTAGTGCGCGGTGTAATGGAGCGACTGCAGTTTTCGCTTGCTGCGGGTTGGCCTGGTTACCTTCTTGTGCACGGCTTCTCCGGAAGAGCCCGAACGGGTCCTGGCGGCTGACTACGCTTCGGGGATCGGTTCCAGGCTTCGCTGCGGGCGAGAGCAGGGCGGAAACCGCGGCAACCCGATGGCGGCGAGGGATGAAACATTCGCTCTCGGTGCCGGCGCAAGGGCCGCAGGGGCTGACCGTCTCGGCGCGCATCGGGCAGGGTCCGTTGCGGGACGCTGGGCTGCCCTGCGGCTGGGGCCGAGAGGTGTCGCCAGGAGAGAAGGGGAACACTTCAGCCGGCGAGAGTAACAAAGTTTTTCGGAGATTGACTCAGTCCTCACTCTCGTCATTTAGAGGTTTACCTCTAAAACGCAGCGTGAGAACCGTGAAATGTTATCTGCTGGTATCTTCCGGTGCCGGGCTGCCGGTTCGGGCGCATGACTCCCGGACCACGTCGCTGCAAGGCTTGGCGGCCGGGAGGGGGCGTCTTCTTTGCGCTGGCAAGAGGTGCGCGTCATCCTTCCGTTCACAAAAAAGTGGCAGAAGCTACACCTGCGCCATCCGGGGTTTCCCTGATGGAAGCAGGATTTACACCTCATGTAAGCGCGTTTATATTCACAGCAGAGCCGTTCGGCTCTTGGCAGTCCTCGAAAGCCTACGAGCACCCCGCGCGTGGGCTTCTTTTTTTGGCCCGCTGCATGGATACATCGCGGCCGGAGCCGCGATGTCCTGCTTCCGGCGTTGTCCGGGGTACCTCATCTGTATTAGACGCGCCGCGCTGTCCTGCCCATTGGCGGAACAGGCGGCGCTTTCCCCCTCTATTCGTTTTTCCGCTCAAGGTGGCGCATGGCGCGGCCGTTAGCGCCGCTTGCGTCAGCGTCTGCCTTGCGGGGCCATGCCGGCGCGTGTGCGTTCATAACGTAGAGACCGAGGATTGAGGAGGATTGAGCAGATGCGTTTGCGCAATGTCGGCATCGGCTTCCGCTTGTCGGGGGCTTTCGCGCTGGTGGCGGTACTGCTGGTGGCGGTCGCGCTGGTCGGGGCGTTTTCCCTGCATGCGCTGAATGTGTCCATGCACCAGACTGTCGAGCAGCGCTTGTTCAAGGTGCTGGACCTGGACCGGGTCAAGGAGTCGGCGCTGACCATCGGGGTGATGGTGCGCGATGCCACGCTGAGCGAGGATCCCACGGCGGTGGAGCGCAATGGTAATCAGATCGATGTCCTGCGCCAGCAGATGTCCGCCACGCTGGACGAGCTCGATCGCGTGCTCAATGCCAGCGGCAGGCCGGAGGTGCAGGAACGCATGCGTGCCTTGAAGTCGGCGCGTGACACTTACAACGGCCAGCTCGACATGGTGCTGAGGCAGTTGCGCTCCGGCGAGTTCGCCGGGGCGCGGGCATCGCTGGTGGCGACGCTGCCGGCTGCCCAGGCACCCTACTTCGAGCAGCTCAACGGACTCGCCGCGACCGGCCGCGAACTGGCCGTGAGCGCCTTGCGGGATGCCGATACCAGCTATGCGACCGCGCGCAACCTGCTGGCCGGCCTGACGCTGGTGGCGGTGCTGCTGGCGGTGGTGGCCGGGGTCGCCATCACGCGTTCCATCACCGCGGCCGCGCGCGAGGCGCTGGCGGCCGCCGAGGCGCTGGCCCAGGGGCGGCTGAACCATTCCGTCACCCGGCACGGGCGCGACGAACTGGGCCGCATGCTGGAGGCGCTGAATCGTGCCTTCGGCCAATTGTCGGCGCTGGCGCGCGGAGTGCAGGGCGCCTCGGCCTCGATCGGTGCCGCCACTGACGAGATCTCGCGCGGCAATACCGACCTGTCCCAGCGCACCGAGGAGCAGGCCGCCTCGCTGCAGCAGACTGCCGCCTCGATGGAGCAGTTGACCTCCACCGTGCGGCAGAACGCCGACCACGCCAACCAGGCCAACCAGCTGGCCGTCGGCGCGTCGGCGGTGGCGGACGCCGGCGGGCAGGCGGTACGCGCGGTGGTGCAGACCATGCAGAGCATCTCGCAATCCTCGGCGCGCGTGACCGAGATCATCGGCGTGATCGAGGGCATCGCCTTCCAGACCAACATCCTGGCGCTGAACGCCGCGGTCGAGGCCGCGCGCGCCGGCGAGCAGGGCCGCGGCTTCGCCGTGGTGGCATCCGAAGTCCGCAGCCTGGCGCAGCGCTCCGCGGCCGCGGCCAAGGAGATCGGCGAGCTGATCACGGCATCGGGGCGCCAGGTGGACGACGGTGCGCGCCAGGTCGAGCATGCCGGCCGCACCATGGACGAGATCGTGGCGTCGGTGCGCCGCGTGACCGACATCATGGGCGAGATCTCGGCCGCCACCCAGGAGCAGTCATCGGGTATCGAGCAGATCAACCGCGCCGTGGCGCAGATGGAAAGCGTGACGCAGCAGAATGCCGCGCTGGTGGAGCAGGCCGCGGCGGCGGCCGACAGCCTGAAGGGGCAGGCGGCGCGGCTGGTCGACGAGGCCTCTCGCTTCGAGGTCGGTGCCGCGCCGGCGGCGCCGGTATCGGTCGCGGCGCCATCTACGCCGTCCACGCCATCCGCGTTGGCCGCGTCCGCATGGACCCGCCAGGATCCCGCGCCGGCCCCGGCGGCGCCGCGCCGGGCCGCCGTGGCGCGCCCGGCCGCCGCCCCGGCGATTCCCGCGCGTGCGCGAGCGAATGCGGGCGCAACGGCCGGCAAGCCCCCCCAGCCTCCCAGGGCCACCGGGTCCGCCAGGGCCGCCAGGACCGGGAGCGAAGCGCCCTCCGCCGCCGCTGAGCCGGCCCGCCAGCCGGTGCTGCCCAGCAAGGCCCGCCCACCGGTGACGCGCAAGCCGCAGGATGGTGTGCTGCCAGCGGCCCGGCGCGAGGCGTCGCGCCCCGCCGCCGGCCGGCCGGTGGCGCAGGCGCCACGGCGGGCCGCCAGTGCGGAGCATGCCAGCGGGGACTGGGAGAGCTTCTAGCCGAGCTTCCAGCCGCGCGCCGGCCCCGCCGCCCCATGCTGCGGCCGGCAGCGCGGCCGGCTTCAGCCTACAATACCGGCTTCGCTTGCCCCCAACACAAAAAACAGCAGCAACGGCCGGGGCAGCAGGGCGCGGCATGGCTCACGGCGCGTCTTCACGCGCTTCGCCGCGCGGCCGGCCGTGCCGCACTCTCCCGACATGACAGTCCGTCCCCCCGACACGCCGTCCGCCCAGGGCGGCGCCGCCGCGCCTGCCTCCGCTTCGCCTTCCCTCGCACCCTCGTCCGCTGCGCCGCCCGGCGTGCCGGTCATGCAGGTGATCTTCGGCCTGATGCTGGCGATCCTGCTGGGCGCGCTGGAGCAGTCCATCGTCGCCGTGGTGCTGCCCGAGATCGCCATGCAGCTGAACGGCTTCGAGGTGATGGCCTGGGTCATTTCCGCCTACCTGGTCGCCTCCACCGTGGTGACGCCGATCTACGGCAAGCTGTCGGACCTGCTGGGCCGGCGTTCGGTGCTGACCTTCGCCATCGCGCTGTTCCTGCTGGCCTCGCTCGCCTGCGCCATGGCGCAGACCATGCCGCAGCTGATCCTTGCCCGCATCCTGCAGGGCCTCGGCGGCGGCGGCCTGATCTCGGTCTCGCAGGCGACCATCGCCGACGTCGTGCCGCTGCGCGAGCGCGGCCGCTACCAGGGCTATGTCAGCGGCGTGTGGGCGGTGGCCAGCATGGCCGGCCCGGTGATCGGCGGCTACCTGGCCCACTACCTGTCCTGGCGCTGGATCTTCTGGATCAACCTGCCGCTGTCCCTGCTGGCGCTGGTGGTGGTGCGCCGTGCGCTGCGCCACCTGCCCGCGGGCGGGCGCCGCCACCGCATCGACTACCTGGGCGCGCTGCTGTTCGGCGGCGGCCTGAGCGGGCTGCTGGTGTTCCTGACGCGCCTGGGCCAGGGCCAGGCCGCCACCGCGCCGGCCTCGCTGGCACTGCTGCTGGCCGGCGTGCTCGGGCTGGCGCTGTTCCTGTGGCAGGAGCGCCGCGCCACCGATCCGATGATCCCGCTGGGCATGATGGGGGTGCCGACGGTGGCGATCTGCTGCGTGACGCTGTTCCTGTGCTTCTTCCAGCTGATCGCCATGTCGGTGCTGCTGCCGCTGCGCTTCCAGGTGGTGGGCGGCGCCCACGCCGATACCGCGGCGCTGCGCCTGGTGCCGCTGACGCTGGCGATCCCCTTCGGCGCCTTCATCTCCGGTCGCCTGATGTCCTGGAGCGGACGGTACAAGCCGCTGCAGCTGGTGGGGGCGCTGGTTGCGCCGGTGGCCATCCTGGCGCTGGCCTTCGTCGATCCGCGCACCACCTGGCTGTGCGCGCTGGTGATGAGTGCGCTGGGGCTGGCCATCGGCCTGCAGCTGCCCAGCGCCCTGGTGGCCACGCAGAACGCCGTGCCGCCCAGCCAGGTCGGCGTGGCGACTGCGTTGACGGCCTTCTCGCGCATGCTCGGCGGCGCCGTGGGCGTGGCCGTGCTGACCACCATCCTGATCGCCCTGCTGCGCCATAGCGGGGTGGGCGTGGCCGAACTCAAGGGGGGCGAAGACGTGCTGATGAGCATGTTCCATCGCGCCATGTCCGGGGCCGGCGACGGCGACGCGGCCGCCGTGCGCCAGGCCGCTGAGCAGGCCTTCCGCACCCTGTTCCTGCTCAGCGCGGCGGCCTCGCTGCTGTCGCCCTTCCTGGTGGCCCGCCTGCCCGAAGCCGCGCTGCGCGGCTCCGCCGGCAGTTCCGCCGCGGTTGCCGAGTAGTTGCCGAGTTGCAGTCCGATAGCTGTCGGATAGGTGTCGGATAGGTGTCCGATAGCGGCCGGATAGCTGTCGGATAGCGCTCACCGCCGGCCGCGGATCAGCGGTCACCGGCCAGGCCCGCCTCGATCGCCGCCTTTCGGCGGTTGCCCGGCCGGATGTCACCCGGGCAGGCCGTTGTCCGCCCGGCCGCCCGGGCACGGGGCGTGCGCTATCCACGCTCCGGCCGGCAAACGCAAGCTTGCGTCAATTCCCATGTCTTTTCATTCGATTGCGGGCCGCTGGCCAGGGGTACCCTTGTGCTCCAACTACCCGGCCCGGCCGGCGCCGTGATGCTCGCGGGCGTCGTGTCGCTGCCCGCCGCCCGCCTGCCGGTCGGTACAAGCCAATGAAAGGAATCGTATGAGTGAACAGGCAAGGCGCCGTGGTGCCGTCGTGCTGAGGCTGGTCTCATCCCGTGCGCAAGCGGTTCCCGTTCCGGCGCCGCTTGGCCGCGGCGTGCCGTCGGCTTCGCTTCTGCGGGGGTGGTTCGAGGAGGAGGTCGGTTATGTGAGCGAGGCGGCTTCCTTCTCCGGCGCATGCGCGCAAGCCGGTCCAGGCCGCAGCAACTGAACGTTTCGCGGCGACCGCGCCGGCGGCCGATGCCGCCGCCCGTTCCGCGCGGACCGCACCGGCCGAACCGACCGAACCGACCGAACCCATAGGCAACCGGGCACCCATGACCCCCATCGAAACCGACGCTGTCGACCAGCGTCCGCCGCATTCGCCCGCATACCAGCCGCTCGGACTGGCCACGTTGCTGAGAAAAGCCGTAGCAGGCGAGGACCTGACACCGGTCGGCGCGCACCTGCTCGAGTACTGCCAGGCGCATGACGATCCGCAGGCCCTGCTGGACCTGGCCCTGGTACTCGAGATGAAGTATGAAAAGGATGCCGCCCTCGACGTCCAGAAACTCGCGCTCCATACCCGCACGCACTATCGCCTCAAGGAGGCGGTGGCACCGCGGCCCGTGCGTCTGCTGGCATTGAAGGCGCCGGGCGACCTGATGGCGAACACGCCGTTCGAGTGCCTGCTCGCCGGCGCGGACATCCAGGTCGAAGCGCTCTATGTCGACCCCGGCCTGGCGCCGCCCGCCGCCTTGCCCGAGCATGATGTCCTGCTGGTCGCCGCGTGCGCGCTGGATGCCAATGCCGGCGCGCTCGGACGGGCGGCCGAGCTGATCGCCGCCTCGGCGCGCCCGGTGCTCAACCGGCCCGAGCACATCGCCCTGACCACGCGCGAGGCCGCCTATGCCCTGCTGGGCAAGCTGCCCGGCATCGCCATGGCGCATACGGTCCGCGTCGGCCGCGAGCGCCTGCTGGCCGCCGCCAGGGGCGAGTGGAACCTGTCGCAGGAAGTCGACGGGCAGTATCCGTTCATCGTGCGTCCGGTCGGCTCCCACGCCGGCAAGGGCCTCGCGCGGGTGGCGGACGAGGCGGAACTGCGCCAGTACCTGGAAGGCGCCGAGGCCGATACGTTCTACGTGGCGCCGTTCATCGACTACAGCGGCGCGGACGGCCTCTTCCGCAAGTACCGCATCGTCCTGATCGACGGCGTGCCCTACGTCTGCCACATGGGTATCTCGCGCCACTGGATGGTCCACTATCCCTACGAGGAGATGATCGCCCACCCGGAGCGCAGGGAAGAAGAGGCCCGCTTCATGGCCGACTTCGATACCGGCTTCGCCGCCCGGCATCGCGACGCGCTGCAAGGCATCGCGGCGCAGTCGGGCCTCGACTATATCGGCTTCGATTGCGCGGAGGCGCCCGATGGCCGCCTGCTGGTCTTCGAGGTTGCCACCGCCATGGTCGTGCACGACATGGACGACCCCGCCACCTTCCCCCACAAGCCAGCGCAGATGCGCAAGGTATTCGAAGCGTTTGCCGGCATGCTGCTGCGCGCGGCATCCCGGTCCAGCCCTGAAACCAATCATCGCGACCACTGATGAACCCGAACCAGCTCAACTTCTCCGGCGGCCCCGGCGCGCTTCCCGAATCCGTCCTGGCGCACACCCGCCAGGCCATCGCGGCCTTGCCCGAGACCGGCATCTCCGTGCTGGGCATGAGCCACCGGTCCGAGTGGTTCCGCGACATCCTGCTCGAGGCGGAGAACAACCTGCGCCGCCTGCTCGGCCTGCCCGAGGACTATGCCGTCGTCTTCATGCAAGGCGGCAGCAGCCTCCAGTTCGCCATGATCCCGATGAACTTCGCCGGGGAGGGCTTCGGCCCGCCGGCCTACATCGATTCGGGCTACTGGAGCAAGCGGGCCTCGCTGGAAGCCGCGCGCGTGCGTCCGAGCCAGGTGGTCTGGGATGGTGCCGCGACGGGCTATCGCGAGCTGCCCTCGCTGGACCGGCTGGAGATCGATCCGGCGGCGGCCTACCTGCACTATGTGTCGAACGAGACGGTCGAGGGACTGCAGTTCGCCGCGCCGGAGCGGATGGCGCCGGTGCCGCTGATCGCGGACATGTCGTCGGATTTCCTCTCCGCGCCGCTGCGCACGGATCGCTATTCCATGATCTACGCGCACGCGCAGAAGAACCTGGGGCCATCCGGCGTGACCGTCGCCATCGTCAAGCGCTCCTTGCTGGAGCGCATCCCCGCCGGCCTGCCGGCGATCCTGGATTTCAGGACGCACATCGCCAACGGCTCCAACTACAACACGCCGCCGGTGTTCGCCATCTATGTGCTGACGCTGGTCACGCGCTGGCTGCGCGACGAGATCGGCGGCCTGGAGGCGATGCAGCGCATCAACCAGCGCAAGTCGCGCATGCTGTACGAGACGCTGGAAAGCCTGGGCGACGCGGTCTCGATCCACGCGAGCCGGCCGTGGCGCTCGCAGATGAACGTGGCGTTCACCTTCGGCGATGCGCGGCTCGACCAGGCCTTCATGGCCGAGGCGCGCGAGCAGGGCATCGTCGGGCTTGAGGGGCACAGGTCGATCGGCGGCCTGCGCGCCTCGCTCTACAACGCGGTCACCGAAGGGGCGGTGCGGACGTTGACGCAGGCCATGGAGTCCTTCTGCCAGGCGCACGCCTGAACCTGCCCGGCCGCATTGCCGGCTGAGCGCCGCGGCCCTGCCGGGCGTGCCGGCGTCAGGATGCCGGCGGGCGTGCCGCGCGGCGCCGCGCCCGCGCGGCCAGTCCGGGGCCCAGCGCCCAGCGCAGCGCCGGCGCCAGCAGGTGCATGCCGGCCAGCGAGGCCGGGCGGCGCACCGAGGCGCCGTGCAGGCCCAGCTGCCGGCGCGCCCAGTCGGGCAGCAGGGCGATGCCGGCGTCCGCCATGATGCGCACGGCCGGCACCAGCAGCGGATTGGCCACCGGCATCTGCATCACCAGCCGCACCACTTCATGGGTGCGCTCGCTGGCTTCCAGCTGCGGCCGCATCGCCTGCAGGTAGTCGGCGATGGCGGCGCGCGTGCGCGGCACCCCGGTGGCGCCGAGTAATTCGGCGATACGCGCCTGCTCTGCGTAGTAGCTGTCCTGCTCGGCCACCGACAACGGTCCGACGTAGCGCAGGTAGGCGGCCAGGAAGCTGGAGACTTCCGCCACGTGCACCCAGGTCAGCAGGGCGGGGTCGTCCGCCGCATAGGCACGGCCGTCGGGCGCGGTGCCGCGCACGCCGGCGTGGATGCGCCGCACGCGCTCGATCAGCGCCAGGGCATCGGCGCGGCTGCCATAGGTGGTGCCGGCGATGAACTGCGCGGTGCGTCCGAGGCGGCCCTGCATGTCGGTGCGGAAGGTGGAGAAGTCCCACACGCCGGCCAGCGCGAGCGGATGCAGCGTCTGCATCAGCAGCGCGCTGACACCGCCCGCCAGCATGGCGGGAAAATCCGCGTGCACCCGCCAGCAGAGCGCCGCCGGGCCGAACAGGCCGGGGTCGCCGGGCGGGTTGTCGTAGTCGAGGCTCAGGCCGGAATTGCTGCGTGTGAGCGCGCGCACCTGGGCGCCGGCGCGCTCGCGCAGCCGTGCCAGCAGGCGCGGCGCCAGGCCGTTGGCAAGGGAAGGGTCGGGACGGTGCAGGCCTTGCATCGAAGTCGGGGAAGGGCAGCCGGCCGGCCTCGCGGGCGGCCGGCTTCACATCTTCAATAATAATGCAGGTCGGTGGCCTTGCCCCAGAACACGCGGTAGGCGTAGACCGTGTAGCCGAGGATGGTGGGCAGCACCACGGCGGCGCCCACCAGGATCACGCCCAGCGATTCCGGTGCGCTGGCGGCCTGCCAGATGTCGATGCGGTCGACCACCAGGAAGGGGAAGAGGCTGTAGGCCAGGCCGTTGAAGGCCATCAGGAAGATCGCGGCGGTCGCCGCGAACGGCACCCAGCACCAGCGCTCGTTGCCGGCGTCCAGCAGCGCCGGCATGCGGCGCAGCAGGCGGTCGACGATGACGAACAGCGCTACCGTGACCAGCGGGACCGGGGCCAGCAGGATGAGGTTCGGCAGCGAGAACCACTTGTCGAAGATGCGCTCGCTGACCAGCGGCGTCACCACCGAGATCGCGCTCACGCCCACCGCCGTCAGCCACAGGCTGCGCCGTGCCCAGTAGACCGCGCGCCGCTGCAGCCGGCCGCTGCTCTTCATCACCAGCCAGCCGGCGCCCAGCAGGCAGTAGCCCGCCACCAGGCACAGGCCCACCACCACGGCGAACAGCAGGTTGGGCAGGTCGTAGCGGAAGCCGGTGATGTACAGGCCCAGCATCAGTCCTTGCGAGAAGCCAGCCAGCAGCGAGCCGGCATAGAAGGCGGCATTCCACCACGGCTTGTGGTGGGCACGCGCCTTGACGCGGAAATCGAAAGCCACGCCGCGCAGGATCAGGCCGGCCAGCATCAGCGCCACCGGCAGGTAGAGGTTGGTCAGGATCACGCCGTGGGCGAGCGGGAAAGCGGTCAGCAGCAGGCCAACGCCCAGCACCAGCCAGGTTTCGTTGGCATCCCAGAAGGGGCCGATGGAGGCGATCATGGCGTCCTTCTCGGCGTCGTCGGCACGGCGCAGCAGCACGCCGACACCGAGGTCGTAGCCGTCGAGGATCACGTAGATCAGCATGGACAGGCCCATCAGGGCGAGGAATACCACCGGCATCCAGCCGGAGGCCTGGCTCAGGTCGGTCATTGCGCGCTCCGGAAGTGGCTGGGCATCATGCCGCGGGGAATATCGGCCTGCGCATCGGCCTCGCCGGCCTTGCGCGCCAGGTAGAACACCACCGAGACATAGGCCGCGATCAGCGCCGCGTAGAGCGTCAGGTACATCACCAGGGTGCTGCCGATCATGGTGGCCGGCACCTTGGAGGCGGCCTGCGCGGTGGTCAGCACGCCGTACACGAGATAGGGCTGGCGGCCGACCTCGGTGACGTACCAGCCGGCCACCAGCGCCACCCAGCCCGAGAAGGTCATGGCCATCAGCGCGCGCGCCAGCCAGCGGCGTGGCTCGCGTCCGCGCTGGGTCTGCCAGGCGGCCAGCCAGGACACCGCCAGCATCAGCAGGCCCATCCCCACCATGATGCGGAAGGCGAAGAACACCGGCGCCACCGGCGGATGGCGCTCGCCGAAAGCGTCGAGGCCCCGGATCTCGCCATCGAGGCTGTGCGTCAGGTAGAGCGAGGCCAGCTTGGGAATGGCGATCTCGAAGTCGTTGCTGCGCGTGCTGGCGTTGGGCAGGCCGAACAGCACCGCCGGGGCGCCCTTCCCGGTCTTCCAGATGCCTTCCATCGCCGCCAGCTTGGCCGGCTGGTGGTGCAGCGTGTTGAGTCCGTGCAGGTCGCCGGCGACGATCTGCAGCGGGATCAGCACCGCCGCCAGCACGACGCCGGTGCGCAGCGTGGAACGGACCTCGGGCGCGCGGTCGCCGCGCAGCCAGCGGTAGGCCGAGATGCCCGCCACCAGGAAGGCCACGGTCAGGCCCGAGGCCAGCAGCATGTGGACCAGGCGATAGGGGAAGGACGGGTTGAAGACCACCGCCAGCCAGTCGGTGGCGTGGGCGCGCCCGTCGATCATCTCGAAGCCCGCTGGGGTCTGCATCCAGGAGTTCAGTGCCAGGATCCAGAAGGCCGACAGCGTGGTGCCGCCGGCTACCAGCAGCGTGGCGACGGTGTGCACGCGGTTGCTGACGCGCCGCGTGCCGAACAGCATGATGCCGAGGAAGGTGGCCTCGAGGAAGAAAGCCGTCAGCACCTCATAGGCCAGCAACGGACCGGCGATATTGCCGACCGTCTCCATGTAGCCGGGCCAGTTGGTGCCGAACTGGAAGCTCATGGTGATGCCGCTGACCACACCGAGCGCGAAGGTCAGCGCGAAGACCTTGACCCAGAAGCGGTAGGCGGCCATCCAGCGCGCGTCGCCGGTCTTGTTGAAACGCAGCTTGAAGAACAGCAGGACCCACGCCAGCGAGATGCTGATGGTGGGGAAGAGGATGTGGAAGGTGATGTTGGCGCCGAACTGCACGCGCGCCAGCATGACCGGGTCGAGCTCGGAAAACATGGGGGGGCGACTCCTTACTGCTTGCTACGGGAAGACTTGCCGCTGCCGGCCGCGCGCGTGGCTTTGCCGCCAAGGGCGCCGCTCAGCTTGTCCTTGGCCTCCAGCAGCCGCGTCACGCGCGAACCCAGGCGCATCAGCTTTTCCAGCGTGGCGACATCCAGCCTCTGCATGTCGCCGAACCAGCTCGTCACCAGCAGGATCAACTGGTACATCTCGGTCATGCGCTGTTGCGCATGGCGGTCGTCGGGGTCGGCGGGGGATTCGAGCTGCACCTCGCGCAGCATCGACAAGGTGGGGTCGATCTCACGCCGGCGGCGCTCCTCCGCCAGCGTGCGGAAGATGGCCCAGACATCGTCCGGCGCGGAGAAATACTCGCGGCGGTCGCCGGGCTGGTGGCTCAGCTTGACCAGGTGCCAGGACTCCAGCTCCTTCAGCCCGATGCTGACGTTGGAGCGGGAAAAGCCCAGGGCCTCGGCGATCTGGTCGGCATTGAGCGGCCGCGCGGCGGTGAACAGCAGCGCGTAGATCTGGCCGACAGTGCGGTTGATACCCCAGCGGCTTCCCATCTCGCCGAAATGCAGGACGAAGCGCTGGACCAGGGGCGATAGCTGCATGATTGTCTGTTTTGAATTTTTAGTAATTTGTGAAAGTTTAGTGGGGAATGCGGATTGCTGCACTGCATATGGGCGGGGTGGGACAAGATGTCGCGGGTGTCGCGTCCCACATGCCACGTCCCACAGTTAGCGGGTTTTATCTCGACAGTGCGGGCTCTGATGCGCTTCGGCGCGGCGGCGAAAGGTCAACCCGTCTATGAGGCTGGTGTGCATCTCGGTCGGTTGTTCCGCACGATCTTCCTCATCGACGCTTCCACCGATCCTCTGTTCCACCATGAGATGCAGCATGCAGCATGCATGCCTTGAGCCGCGGCGAGGCGGCTCACACGTTCCAGCGAGCCGTGCGACGAGTACGCGGAACTCAGCGCCTACAGACGGTGCTGGCGACGCGCTGGCATCAGAACCGGTGGCGCAGGCCGATCGCCACGCCCGTCATGCTGTTCTTGCCGGCGGCAAGGTAATAGCCGTTGGCGAAGTTGATTGCGGAAGTGTCAAAGTTCAGTCCGGAGTGCCTGGCATAGGCGGTGGTGAGATAGATATCCGTACGTTTTGAGAAGGCATAGTCCGCAATAAACGAAAGCTGCCACGGATTCTTGACCTTTGTACCGGCCAGGTTCTTCACGTCGTCATAGTAGTAGCCGAGCGTCAGCGTGAGGGCAGAGGCTGCCTTGTAGTTGATGCCGACCCAGTAGTAGTCATCCCGCAAGAGGATTGCATCGGTGGCGCTCTTGTTCAGCCCCCAGCGATATCCGCCCATGAGTTTTGCCGGACCCGCCTCGTAGCTGGCCGCGACGGCGAACTTCCTGAAGCTGCCGGTTGCGCCCGTCGTGGCGGAAAGCGTAGGGTTGTACTGGTCATAGACGGCGGTCGCGCCGAACGATCCCTCGGCATAACTGAGCGCTCCACCATAGCCTGTGTCGCGACGGAACTGGCCGGCAACTTCGCCGGCACCTGCGGCACCGTTTCCGAAGGACCAGTAGGCGTTGGCGGTCAGCCCGCCAAAGCTGCCGACATACTTCACGACATTGTCGGAGCGGTAGTTCAAACCGAGCTGAAGGCCGAGAGGCTCGTACTGAGAGCCGTACTTGGTCGGGGAGAAATCCGATAAGGCGTTGAAAATCGAGGTGTACTGGCGCCCGAACGTGACCGTGCCGATGCCGTTGCGCTGCAGGCCGACATAGGCTTGACGGCCAAAGAGACGCCCACCTTGCTGCATCCTGCCGTCGTCGCTTGAAAAGCCGCTTTCCAGCACAAAGAGGGACTTCATGCCGTCGCCCAGATCTTCGGTGCCCCGCAGACCCCAGCGCGAGCCGGACAGCCCGCCGGAGGCCATGGCGAACCTGTTGCGAGATGGGCCAGGGAATCCTTGCTGAGTGGGTGGGATTGCCGAGAAATTGCTGACGTACTCGATATTGGTGTCGACGAGCCCGTACAGCGTGACATTCGATTGCGCGACCGCCTGCCCCGAGGCGGCGCCCAGCAAGGTTAAGAGTCCAAGCTTCTTCTTCATTACACATGCCTCCTGAGTATTTTGTTCTTGGTATTGCTGCGGCACTACTGAACCTCTACTCCCGTTCGTCTGGCCACTTCGGCCCATTTCTTCTTTTCCTCCCTGACGAACGACTCGAACTCCAGCCTGCCCGCTCCGGCACGCGCGAAGCCGAGGCGCTGGAATTGCGCCATCACTTCAGGCCTCTCCAGCACTTTGCTGATCTCCGCGTGCAGCCGGTCCACGATTGCCGCCGGCGTTCCAGCTGGCGCGGCGATGCCGATCCAGCCCACTGCCTCGGCGCCGGCAAAGCCGGCTTCAGCCAAAACCGGGGTGTTTGGCAGGAATGGCGAGCGCCTCGGCGCTGCCACGCCGAGCGGCCGCAGCTTGCCCGATCGCACAAGCGTCAGCGAGCCGGGAACCGTGTCGTACACCGCGGCGATTGTCCCGCCGAGCAGCTGTGTCGTTGCCTCGGTATTGCCCTTGAAGGGCACATGGTTCAGTTTGATGCCGCCATGCATCGCCAGCGATTCCATGGCCAGTTGACTCGTGGTGCCGGTCGATCCATAGGCAAGCTCGCCCGGCCTGGCCTTGGCCGCGTTGATGAAGTCGGCCAAGGTCCTGTAGGGCGAGTCGGCGCGAACCAGAAGGACTTGCGGCGTCGTGGCCAGACTGGCGACGTACACGAAGTCCTTGATCGGCTCATAAGGTACCTTCCGGAACACCGCCGGCGTGATCACCAGCGGGCCACTGCTTGCGATCAGCAATGTGTAGCCGTCAGGCGCCGCCTTGGCTACGGCGTCAGTGCCGATCATTCCGCCCGCGCCCAGCCTGTTCTCGACCACTATCGGCTGGCCAAGGGCAGTGGCAAGTCCCTGAGCCACCGTCCGCCCGATGACGTCGGCAGCCTGGCCGGGGGCCGCCGGACTCACGAGCCGGATCGGCTTGCCGGGCCACGCTGGCTGTGCGTGCAGGAGGGCAGGCACGAGTGCCGCCGCACCGACCAGAAAAGCAGTCAGCAGCCTGAATTGGGTACGTTGCATGAGGTAGCTCCGACGAATGATGGACGAATCGCCGGCTGTCACACGGTGGCGACCGGCGTAGCGGGCGACCCGGCGGCCCCCGGCAGCCGCAGCGGCGGGGCCGTCAGCAGAAAGCGATAACGTTGGTGGGCGTGCAACCATCGGGCGAGCGGGGTGAGGTGCCACAACTCGCCGAGATGCACGCCTCGCTTGAACAAGCAGTGTTCGTGGAGCGGCAGCAGTGGCCCGGAATAGCCAGCCTCCGGCGCGGCGGGCCGCGCTTCGACCGCGACGTTGTCGGCAGCAAGCACAGCGATGCGTGTTGCGGAAATCCATTCGTGCAATTGCCGATCGGAGCCGTCCAGCACAGGGCAGGCCTGCGCGAGATCCTCGGCTGTCCGCGGCACCCCATCCAGCAGCAGTTGCGCGAAACCGGTGTGCAAACAAACCATGTCGCCCGGCTCCACCACGATGCCGTCGATGTCGAGGATGCGGGCGAGCTTCTCGTAGCCCACCTGCACGCGCGTCGTGCCGAAGTGCCGGTGCAGGTCGATCATCACCCCGCGGCCCTGCACACCCGTCGCAGCCATGTGCTCGATCCCGAGGGCGGATAAGCCAATGTCGGCTGGCGGCCAGCCGTTGTAGTAGCGGATCTCTGGCTCGCCGTCACCGTCCGCATCGAACAAGGCACCGACGTGCGCCAGGGCGTCCCACTGTGTTGAAAACTGCGTGTAGAGCGTAACCCTGTCGTCGCATACCACGTCGGTCAGACCGGCATGCAGGTCGCGGGCGCACTGGTTGTAGCGCGGACGACCGTCGCGGAGCGCCGCGGCGAGACTCGGCGGATGCCGGCTCGCATTGAGCCGTGGACCCTTGTCCAGTGGCAGCGACAGGCAGAAGGCGATGCCATCCGTCGCTTCCTCCAGGGCGCGCCGCCTTCGTTCCGGGGTAATCTCATTCAACTGGCCTAGCCGGTCGTCGGGGCCATAGTCGCCCCAATTGGAGTGATCGGGCCGGAAGCGCCAACGGGTCTGGGTGGTATTCATGCTGACGCCTGGGCAGGTTGATGCATGCTGGTCGTTCCTTGCCGCTCCAGGGCTTCGATCTCCGCTGGCTCGAAGCCAAATGAGGCGAGCACCGTTCGCGTGTGCTGGCCCAACGTCGGCGAGGCAAAGGGGGCGGGGCAGGGCGTGGCGCCAAACTCGATCGGGTTCTTGAAGCCCAGGAACGAGCCCACCGTCGGGTGCTCGTAGCGATGCACCAGGTCCTGGGCCAGAACCTGCGGATGGCTGAACATTGCGCTGACCGATCGGGCGGCTGCGCACGGCACCTCGCTGCCAAAGACGGCTTCCCACTCCAGGGCGCTGCATGCCAGCAGGGCCTCGCGGATGGCCGGCACGATTTCGCTGGCGCGCTCCGCACGCTTGCGGATACTGTCGTAGCGATCGTCGTCGCCCAAGGCTGGCAGCCCCAGCAGGCGGCACAGTGACTTCCAGAAATGCGGCGTATTGGCCGAAATGTAGAGCCAGCCATCGCGGGTCGGATGCAAGCCTGTCACGCCCCCCCGAACCAAACTCTCTGCCGGCGTCGAGCGGCTCGCTGTCAGCCCACACGAAACGCCCGGCCTGCATCGCCAGCGCACTACGCATCAGCGAAGCACCGACGTACTGGCCGCAGCCAGTGTGTTCGCGGGCATAGAGTGCCGATACGATGCCGAATGCAGCCATGCAAGCGGTGTAGTAGTCGACGATCGACCCCATCAGCAGTTGCGGTGGCTCGTTCCGTACTGCGCCCTGCGCTTCAGACAAGCCCGTCATGGTCTGCAGCACCTGGTCGTACCCCGCATGGTCTTTCAGCGGCCCGGACTCGCCGTAGCCCGTCACGGCGCAGTAGACCAGGCGGGGATGGTCAGTGCTCAGGCACGCATATGAGATGCCCAGCCTGGCCGGCACGCCGGGGCGGAAGTTGTGTACCAGCACGTCAGACTGCCGGATCAGGCGCTTCAGCGCCGCCAGCCCATCGGGGTGCTTCAGGTCGAGTACGATGCCTTCCTTGCTGCGGTTGTTTCCAACGAAGCCACGTGCCTCCGGCTTGAGTGTCGAAGGGTAGTGGCGCACATTGTCTCCTCCCGGCGGTTCGATCTTGATGACCCGCGCGCCGAGGTCGGCCAGCAGAGTACAGCCGTAAGGGCCTGCCAGATAGGCGCTGAGATCGAGCACGGTGATGCCCGCGAGCGGGCCGCCACGGCCCGTCGTGTACTGGGATGGACATGACATGATGGGGTTCCGGATAGGGCGATAAGGCGATAAGGCGATAAGGCGCTCAGACTGGCGCTCTCGCGAGCAGGCGTTGGGCCAGCCGCAACAGCGGCTCGTCCACCATCTGTCCATCGACAAGAAAGGCGCCTTGGCCGGGGTCGTCAACATGACCTGCGGCCTCGACGATCTTGCGGGCCCAGGCCATCTCGTCACCGCCCGGCGTGAACGCCGCGTTGACGGTGGCAACCTGGCGCGGATGGATGCAAGATTTGCCTGTAAAGCCGAAGGCCCGCGCGTTGCGCGCCTCGCGCTCAAGGCCGGCCGTGTCGCGTACGTCAGCGAAGGCACCGTCATAGCAGGGAATGCCTGCCTGCGCGGCCGCAACCGAGACCGTCATGCGGACATGGTCACGGGCAGCCGCGTTGTTGCGGTCGATGCCGCACGCCAGGAACAGGTCGCCGAAGCCCACCTGCAGGCCCGCGACGCGCGGATGCGCGCTGGCAAGCTGAGCGGCCCGGGCCAGCGCAGCAGGCGTTTCGATGTTGATCAGCAGGCCGATGGGCGAAAGGATGCCGCGCTGGTGCTCCAGAACATCCAGCGCGGCCGCTGCCATGAGGATCGCGTCGGGCTGCTCGACTTTCGGCAGATTGATCTGCACGACAGACGGCAGGGCCACCGCCTCCAGGTTCTGCCGCCAGTGGTCGCCGCCCACGGCATTGATCCGCACGATCAGCGGCGGGCTCACCGAGCGCCTGACGGATTGCAGGTACAGGCTGGCGGCTCGCTGCGCGTCGTCCTTGCCGGCTTTGGTCACGGCGTCCTCGAGGTCGATGCAGACGGCGTCCGCACCGCTGGCCAGTGCCTTGCCGGCCAGATCAAGCCGGGTGGCAGGCAGGAACAGCTTGCTGCGCATATATTCCATGTTTTCACTCCGCCCGGATGTCGGCTTTCTGGGCGAGCTGGCGGAACCGCTGCAGCTCGGTGGCAAGGATCCGGCTGAACTCCGCGGAACCCATTGGTGCCAGGCTCGCGCCTTCGGCTTCGAAGGCGGCACGCAGGGCGGGGTCCTTCAGTGCCAGCGCGACCTCAGTGCCGAGCAGGTCGATCAGAGCCTGCGGCGTGCCTGCCGGCGCGAGCACGCCAGACCAGGCGTCGAAGGTGAATCCCGGCGCGCCGGCCGACGCCGCGATCGGCAATCCCGGCAGTTGCGGCGCTGCGCTTTCCCCCGTCACTGCCAGTGCGCGTACGCGCCCGCTCTTCACCTGCGCCATGGTGGAAGGGACGCTGCCCAGCACGATGTCGACATGGCCGCCGGCCAGGTCTTGCATGGCAGGTGTCATGCCACGATAGGGCACATGCGTCAGCCTGATGCCGGCGCTCTCGGCAAAGGCTTCCGTGGCGAAGTGGTTGATGCTGCCGATACCCGAGCTGCCATAACTGAGCTTGCCAGGATGGGTCCTGGCTTGCGCAATCAGATCCTGAAGCGTTTTTGCCAATACGTGTTTGCCGACCGTGATCACGAACTGAGCACGGCTGACACGCGCCACCGGCACGAAATCCTTCAGTGGATCGTACACAGGGCGCGCCCGGAGCACCGATGCCGTCAGGAAGGACGAGGATGCATAGAGCAGCGTGTATCCGTCCGGCGCGGCCCTGGCGACATGCTCGGCGCCCAGCGTACCGCTGGCGCCAGACCGGTTGTCCACCACGACCGGCTGACCCAACGCATCGCTCAGCTTCCTGGCCAGCAGCCGGGCGGCATTGTCATTGGAACCCCCTGCGGGATAGGGCACCACCAGGGTCAGCGGCCGGGACGGAAATTTGCCAGCGGCAGGCTGGGCACCGCCCGCACCGGTACTCATCACCATGGCCGCGCAGAGCGCCGCGGCCCCACGGTGCCAGCGCAAATGGGGTGTCAATGCTGTCTCCTTCGATTCTGTTCTTGTGTCGCCCTTGTCATGGGCTGCATCAGATCTTAAGCTTCGTGAGCCTAAAGGAAGCTGATTTTTCATTGATCACAAAGTGAGAAAACCTTATGAAGCTCGACATGTTGAATACGCTGACGGCGGTGGTCGAGAGCGGCAGCTTCGTGGCGGCCGCCGAGAGGGTTAGCCTCACGCCGAGCGCGGTCAGCTTGCAGATCAAGCAAGTGGAGCAATACTTCGGACATCCTTTGTTCGACCGCTCCGGCGCCTCCGTCACGCCTACGCCGTTCGGGCTCGAGACGGCGGCCGTGGTGAAGGAAGCCATGGCGGCGATCGAGGCGATGCGTTCGCGACGCAGCCCAGGTATCGAGGGAATCCTGCGGCTGGGCCTGATTCCAAGTGCGCTGGTCAGCGCCGGGCCTGTCGCCTTGCAGAAGCTGCGCCAGCAGTATCCCGGCCTGGAGATCCGGCTCACATCCGCGCCCTCGGCCACACTGCTGGACGATCTGAGAGGCGGCCGCATCGACGCTGCGCTCCTCGTGCGGCCGCTGTCGGGCGGATCGTCACGGCTGCATTGGCGCGATCTCGCGCGCGAGGTCTTCGCGCTGCTTGCACCGCATGGCTCCACTGCCCGCTCGCCTGCCGAAGCGCTGGCCATGCACGGATGGATACGCTATCACCGCGGCATCACCGGCGGCAGAATTGCCGCCGACTTCGTGCGCCAGATCGCGCCCAATGCCAAAGCCGTTGCAGAGATCGAGTCCACGGACGCGATCGTTGCCATGGTTGCCGGAGGCATGGGCGCCACCGTGATACCGCGGCCGCGGCAGCAGTTGCGGGCCGCCTATCCGCTGCGGGAGATGAACCTGGGAAAGGAGGCGCCCTGGCGGCAACTGGCTTTCTGTCGGATCGAGAGCGGGCACGGCGCCCGTGCTTTCGATGCCGTGGTACGGGCGTTTGAGGATGCCTATGCGCGGGTGAGATAAGGAGCCTGACGTCAGCGGCGCCTTGGTCTGCCCGGCAGGTGTCTCCAGCAGGAGGGAGTCGCCGTTCACCGGCGCGCGGGACGGGTCCGGCGGATAGATGTGAGGCCAGGCATGTGAAGATCTCCTTTCTCTTGGTGTATGCATTTTGGCATATTGCATGATGTTTTATGCATTCCTGTCTTGAAAAATCAGTCGAATGCATACATGATGTTCGTATTGCGATCCGGTGGGCTCTTCCATGACGGCTGCGGGCGAGCCGGTCGCCTCACCGCAAACGTGATGGGCGTCTCCCGCAGCGACAACCATCGCCGCAGTCGCAGCGCGACCGGCCGATTCACACACAAGAACCAACTCGGAAGACAAGGAGACAGGCAGTGAGACAGGCAACGAGTCACACGTCGGATCGCAGGCGCGGGTTTCTCCTCAGGGCCTTGCCGGCTGCAGCGGCCATCGGCCTCATGGGGGCTGGCGGGCTGGCACGGGGGGCACCGGTTGCGCCGCGTTCCGATGCAGCGCCGCTGGCGCAACGGCTGGCCGAGTACGTGCACGCGCTCGGCGAAGCCGACATCGACGCGGCGACGCTGGAGGCGCTGAAGCTGCGCCTGGTCGACACCTTCGGCTGCGCGCTGGCCGCGCTGGACGAGCCGGTCATTGCCAGGTGCTTCGGCCTGGCCGACGCGAGCGGCCCGGCCGAAGCGGCGCTGATCGGAACGCGCCGCCGGAGCTCGGCGGAACTGGCCGCCTTCGCGAACGGCGCGGCAATCCGGTACTACGACCTCAATGATGGCTACCTGTCCAAGGAGGCGGGCCATCCGAGCGATCACCTCTCGGTGTGCCTGGCCGTGGCCCAGTCTGAAGGCCGCTCGATCACCGACTTCATTGTGTCGGCGATCGCGGCCTACGAGATTGAGTGCCGGCTGTTCGATGCGGCATCGCTCAGCGCGCGCGGCTGGGACAACCCCAGCTATGGTGTGGTGACGGCTGCGTTGACTGCTGGCAAGCTGATGCGGTTACCGGTAGAACAGCTGACACAAGCCGTGAACATCGCGCTGGTGGACCATGTCGCCATGAATCAGACCCGGGTCCAGGTGCTCTCGAACTGGAAGGGGCTCGCCGATGCATCGGCGTCGCGCAGCGGTGTCTTCGCCGCCCGCCTGGCGAGGGAGGGAATCACCGGTCCCAGCCCCATCTTCGAGGGAACGATGGGGTTCAACCGCCTGGTGGCCGGCGCCGGTCTTGAACTGGACACGGCGGGCTTCGGCACCCGGGGCACGGGCTTCCGCATTCATGACGTGCTGGTCAAGCCCTATCCAGCGCAAGGCCACACCATCACCGCCGTAGAGTCCGCGATCCGGCTGTCGAAGAGGATTCCGGATCGCAACCAGATCGAGCGGGTGCTGGTCGCCACAACGCAGTTCGGATACCGATTCACCGGCAGTGAGCGGGAAATGTGGGCCCCGGCGACAAAAGAGTCGGCCGACCACAGCATGCCCTACGTGGTGGCGCGCGCGCTGCTCGATGGAACGATCACCAACGCCAGCTACGCCGAAGCCAACCTGGCGGCCCCGGACGTGCGTGCGCTGATGGCGAAGATCAAGGTGGTCGAGGACCCTGTGCTGACGGCAATGACGCCGCGCCAGATTCCAAACCGGGTGTCGGTCACGCTGAAGTCCGGTGAGACGCTGACCGAGCAGGCGGAGGACCTGTGGGGCTCTTCCCGGTTCCCGCTGACGCGCGCGGGCATCGAGGCGAAGTTCTGGCGCACGGTGGGGTCGGCGATCAGCAGGCCTCACGGTGAGCAGCTCCTCAGCGCCATCTGGTCGCTGGAGAAAGCCACCAGCGTCGACGAGTTGTTTGAGGCCGCCGCCCAGGCGCGGCAGGGCTGAGGTCTGGACTGTGCCGTGAGCGTGCCAGGAAGTCGACTTCAGCAGTCCGTCAGGCGCGTGCATACAAGTAAAAACCAACACTCATCGCGCCCAGGATGCCGATAAGAACAACAGCGCCCACCTTGTGTTGAAGTCTATCAAGACGGGCAAAGACATCCCAGTTGTTGGCCGATGCGGCAGCGTAGCGTTTGAAGACCAAGCCAACGCAAAATACATTCGCTGCCATGGCGACAAGGCCTGAGGCCACTTTGGTGAGCAATAGCGAGCTCGATGCCGCGCTCGGGAGCATGATCCAGCCTGTGACGAGCACAACTATGAACGCCGGGATTTCGACGATGATATCGACGCGCTTGTGAAGGGCTGACAAGAGCAACTCATGCTCCCGGCTTTTGCCCAAAAGTGCCCGCTCAAATAGTGCTTCTGTGAGAACGCAACCAAGCCACACGCCCATGGCTGCGAGATGGATAGGGAGCAAGATCGTTTTCATGAGTTAGGGAAAGACTGATTTAATCAGCACGGCAGTCATCTGAAGCACGCGTTTGGCGACGCGGGTGGTTCAGCCTGTCTGGCCTGGCGAATCTGGCGCTCACCAGGAAGCTGTTGTCGGCCTCACAGGGGAGCAATCCGTCCTGAGCGCGCACAGCGCGCCAGGAAAGGTGCGAAACGAGAGAAAAATGGCTTGAAGCGTCCCTCTCTGCCGCGTTGCGAAAACCGAAATCCCTGGCAAATCCTTGGCTTGTGCAACATCAAGCGCAAGCCTCATGGATCAGCGATTCCTAAGGTTCTTTTCCCTGAAAATCTCTGCCATTCTTGTATTGGATGGCACCGTTTTTCCGGAACTTTAGCGAAGATCGCTTGGCATCTCGCCCTCCTCAAGCAGGGATCATTCAGATGCCGGCGATTCGTTGCGCGTCGATCCTCGGCCACCGCTTCCCACTACGCAAAGCAGGCCCAATCTCAGGGTGCAACCCAGCGACTCGTTCGCATGGTCTTCTTCCGGCCTCCCCATTGCACGCCATTGCGGAGGCTGCATTGCCGCCTTCACGCTGGCTCATCCTCCCCGCTCAGCCGATCACCCATAGATGGCGTTGGCGAGATCATCCGGGAACCGTCCGCCAGGCGACTGGCCTTCCAGGCCGGCATTGGTGAAGGCGACGGCGGTCAGGCCGTTGGCGCGGTCGACGAACCACGAATGCCCGTAGGCACCGCCCAGTCGCCACGTCCCCGCGGGTTCGGGCGAGTTGGCCGCGGCTGGATCGCGCAGCACCGTGAAGCCGAGGCCGAAGCCGCGGCCCGGCCATGGCAGGAGGTCCATGCCCGGCGCCTGGTCTGTCGCCATGGCCTCGACCTGGGACGCTGACAGCAGCGGCGCGCCGCCCTTGCGCAGGGTTTCGAGGAGGGCGAGCAGATCCTCGGCCGAGCCGATCATGCCCGCGCCGGCCGAGGCAAAGGCATGGCTCTCGAAGGCCCGCCCCAGTGCCATGCGCATGCCTTCCGCCTCCGGGATAAAGGGCAGGCGGACCAGTTCGAGGTCGGTCATGCGGCGGGACGCGCCACCCTCGTTGATATACCCCGCCGCGAGACGGGCGGAGTCGGCCACGGAAAAGCCGGTGTCGGCCAAGCCGAGCGGTGCCGTCACCAGTGCCCGGATCGCCTCGGCAAGCGGCAGGCCGGACGCTTTCTCGATCACGAGCCCGAGCACATCGGTCGCAAGCGAGTAGCTCCACGCGGAGCCGGGCGCGAACAGGAGCGGCACCGTGCCGATACGCCGGACATTTTCTTCCAGCGATACGTCGGCGATGTCCATCCCGTCCGATACGCCGGCGCGATGGTACGGCCCGTCGGCAGGCTCGAAGAAGCCATAGCCCAGGCCCGCGGTATGGGTGAGCAGATGACGGACCGTGATGTCGCACACGCTGCCGTCCGGCGCTGCCGGCCGGAAGTCGGGGAGCCAGGTCGTGACCGGCGCATCGAGACGGATCCGCTCCTGCCCGATCAGTACCATGGCCGCGACCGATGCATAGACCTTCGAGACGGAGGAGAGCCGGAACAGTGTGTGCGGCGCCAGCACACGGCCGGCTTCCCGGTCGGCGAACCCGGCGGCCCGGGAGTAGACCGTCTCGCCATGCCTGGCGATCAGGACGGTGGCGCCGACGACGCGCTGCTCCGCAATGGCGGTGTCGATGACGGAATCGACGCGCTCGGTGAGGCTGGCAAGCGGCAGGGTCGAGGGGAGCGGCAGACGATGGGCCGAAGCGTGCGGCATGGAAAGCTCCAGAGTATTGAGTGGATGGGGTCAGCGCGATCGGGCAGGGCGGAAAGCCGTTCCGGCGCGCCGCGCAGGCAACCGAAAACGCCCGCACGAACTGGGAAGCCGGCCGCATCCTTCCACGGCTTTGCCTTCGTTGCCGGGCGTTCCTGTTCCTGTCGAAATCGTCATGGTCTGCCTGTTCAGCGCGCCGCTTGCACGCACAGGGATCGCACGTGAAGCGCAGGCGACTACCTTAGGCTGATGGCGAACGCAAGACAATAATGCTAATGTTCAGAACATAGCGGACAAAAAGTCTTAAATCTTCGCGGTATGGAGGTATGGAATCACTCAGCGGGATCGCGTTCTTCGTGCAGGCGGCCGAAACGCGCAGCTTTTCAGTGGCCGGGCGCAATCTTGGCGTGTCGTCCTCCGCCGTCGGCAAAAGCGTGGCGCGGCTGGAAGAACGGCTGGGCGTCCGCTTGCTTCACCGCAGCACGCGCAGCATTACGCTGACCGCCGAAGGCACGCTGTTCCTGGAGCGCTGCCGGCGCATCCTGTGCGAGGTCGAGGCCGCCGAGCTGGAACTGTCCGAGACGCGCCAGGCCCCGCAAGGGCGGCTGCGCATCAGCCTGCCCTTGGTCGGCAGGCTGGTCATGCCGGCGCTGACCGCCTTCATGCATCGTTATCCGGCCATCGAACTGGACGTGGATTTTTCGGATCGGCTGGTGGATGTCATCGAGGAAGGATTCGATGCCGTCGTGCGCACCGGCGAGCCCACGGACTCGCGCCTGATGTCCCGTCCGCTCGGGACCTACCGCCTGCTGCTGGTCGCGTCGCCCGGCTATCTGTCCCGCCACGGTACGCCGCGGGTGCCCGCCGATCTGGCCGGCCATGCCTGCCTGCAGCACAAGTTCCCCAGCACCGGCAAGTTCGAAGCCTGGCCGCTGAAGCGCAGCCACGCGGCGGCGGCGGACGTGGTGCTGCCGGCGACCATGGTCTGCAACACGTCCGAAGCACTGCTCGATGTGGCCAAGGATGGCCTGGGCATCGCTTGCCTGCCTGATTTCATGGTGAGCACGGCGCTCGAACTGGGCGAGTTGACCACCGTGCTGGACAAGCACATAGAACACCAAGGCACCTTCCGCCTGCTCTGGCCCTCCAGCAAGCACCTGGCGCCGAAACTGCGCGTGTTCATCGACTTCATGGCCGAGAGACTCTTCGCGGGCCAGGGCTTCGGCATGCCATCCGACCGCGCCACCCGGTGACTTCGCCCCCGCGCGCCACGCCCCTGACCCGCGCTACGTCGGGCCTGGCGGACCCGCTTGCCGCCTGCCCACGGCCACGGCCACGGCCACGGCCACGGCCTCACTCTTCCACACGGATGCGGGCCGCCTTGACCGCCGCGCCCCAGCGCTGGTTCTCGGCCTGGACGAACTCGCCGAACTTCCTCGGATCGATCGTGATCGGCGTATATCCCATGTCGGCCAGGCGCGCGCGGAAGTCGGCCTGGCCGGTGACGCGCGCCACCTGTGCCTGGATGGCGTCGACCACGGCCTGCGGCGTGCCGGGCGGGGCGAGAATGCCGAACCACGTATCGGCATCGACGGCATAGCCGCTTTCCGCGAGGGTGGGGATATCCTTGATCGACGGGAACCGTTCCGGTGATCCCAGCGCGTAGAGACGCAGCTTGGTCTTGTTGGCGACCGCCAGCGGCGTCGGGATGAAGGCGTAGTCGACCTGTCCCCCCATCACGGCCGTCATGACCGGCGCGGCGCCGCCAAAGGGAACCTCGAGCATCGTGCCGATATGCGCTTTCGTCTTCAGGATCTCCATGCCCATCTGCGCCATGCTGCCCGGGCCCCAGTGCCCGTACGAGACAGGGCCGTTCTTCGCCTTGGCGACGATGTCCTGCACGGTCCGGGTTTCCGCGTCGGGCCTGCCGGCGAGGACGAATCCCATCTTTGCCACCGGGGCCACGGGGCGGAAGTTGTTGGGCTGGAACTGCACGACCTTCGGGTGAATGTACGGGGCGACCGATATGAAGTCGGCGGCGGCGAAGAGCAGGGTGTAGCCATCAGGCGGTGCGCGATAGACGAGGTTCGCACCGATCACGCCGTTCGCGCCGGGGCGGTTCTCCACGATGAGCGGCTGGCCGAGGCCGTTCTCGATACCTGCCACCACCAGCCGGGCCAGGACATCCGTGCCTCCGCCGGGGGCGTAAGGAACGATCAGGCGGATGGGCCTGCCCGGGGTCCAGCCACCTTGCGCCCGGGAAGGCTGGATACTGCCGAACGTCATGGCAAGGGCGATAGCGAGGGCGGCCACTTGCGTGCCTGCCCCGACGACGCGCGAGAGGCGCCGCGCCTGGGTTGCGTTGGTCATCATTGTCTCCTGCTACGTTCCGTAGCTTCCTGTTCTTTGGCGGCCGCATCCTGGGCGACCGCATCTCCTGCGGCCGCGGGGGCTTGTCAACGTTCCTGGTGTCTTCCCGCCTGTGCCGCGGCATGCTCGCCGGCCAGCTTGCCGAACACGGCGCCCCGCATCACCGAGGTCGCCCCGGTGTAGACCTGGTAGTACAGGCCGGCAGCTTCGCCGGCCGCATAGAGCCCTGGAATCGCCTTGCCGTCGGTATCCACCACCTGGGCGTGGCGATTGACCTTGATGCCGCCGAAGGTAAAACAGATGCCCGGCATGATCGGGTAGGCGTAGTACGGGGCCGTATCGACCGGCCGTGCCCAGTTGGACTTGGGCGGATGGATGCCGGAAGTGCAGAGATGATCGACTTCGAGCGGACGGAACTCGCCCGGCCGGCATGCGGCATTGAAGGACTGCACCGTCTTCTCCAGACCCTCCGGCGCAATGCCGCATTTCGCGGCAAGTTCCGCGATGCTCTCGCCTCGCAGGGGCGGCTGGTCGGTGCGGATGCCTTTCCTCCAGTTCGGCACGTCGTCGATCCGTCCGTCGAAGATCACGAATGCGATCCCGCCGGGCTGGTCCTTGAAGGCCCGGGAGATATGGTCGTAGTGAACATCGACCGGTCCCGGTGCTTCATCGGTGAAGCGCTGGCCGAGCTTGTTGACGAGGATTCCATAGGGAAAGTTCATGACCAGCGCCTCGACCTGGGCCGAGCGGGGGTCCAGCGGTTCGGCGTGAAAGGAACTGAAGTCGCCGGCAGGCGCTGCGCCGAGGGCCAGCGCCATGCGGATGCCTTCGCCCTTGTTGTAATAGCCGCCGCGAGCCACGGGACGGATGTAGCGTGCCGCCGGGCCAAGGTATTGCGCCAGCATCTCCGGATTTCCCTCGAAGCCGCCCGATGCGATCACGACATGGCGTCCCCGCAGCGCGAAGGCATTGCCACCGCCGTCCACCAGGCCGAGCCGCAGATTGCCGCTGGCATCCCGGCGTGCCAGACGGCTGGCCGTGGTTTCGTAGAAGAACCGCACGCCAAGATCGGAGGCGTGGGCATGCAACGCTTCGATCATGGCCAGTCCTCCGCCTACCGGCATCAGGCGGGGGGCCGCGGCGGTGACGAAGTAAGTGGGCAGCGCATCGAAGCGGATACCGAAGGACTTGAGCCACTGCACGGTCGGCCCGGCCTGGCTCGAAAGCGTCGACAGCAATTCGGGATCCGGCATGCCGTGAGCCTTGACTTGGGGTGGCCAGTCCTCGTAGGGAGCGGCCATGCTGCGAATGACATCGGGGTCGAGATTGTCGCCCGCGTTCGCGCTGAGCAACTCGTCGAAATCGTCGCTGACCTCGGTATCGCTCTTCATGCGGAAGTAGGCCTCGGTCCAGCGGGTATTGCCACCGGATTCCTCGCGCGTGGCGCGCTCGATGACAGCGACGCTGACGCCACGGCCGGCCGCGGCAACGGCTGCCGAGAGGCCGGAGATGCCGCAGCCGATCACGATCACGTCGAAGCTGTCGGCACTGTGCGCAGTGCTCATGATGTGTCTCCTCGCGGTGGGGTCAGTATTTGCGGATGAACGGGTCCGGCATTTCCAGGTCCGTGGAGATCCACACGCTCTTGGTCTCCATGAACTCCTTCACGGCCTCCATGCCGCCTTCGCGACCGAGTCCGCTGTCCTTGTAGCCGCCGAACGGCGTGGTGAAGCTGGTGGAGCGATAGTTGTTGATCCAGACCGTGCCCGCTTGCAGCCGCTCGGACATGTACATGGTCCGGTGCAGGCTCTTGGTCCATACACCCGCGGCCAGGCCGAAGCGGATGTCGTTGGCGATGCGCAGCGCATCGTCCTCATCCTTGAACTTCAGCACCGACAGCACGGGGCCGAACACCTCCTCCTGCGCGATGCGCATCTCGTTCGAGACATTGGTGAAGATGGTGGGCTCGACGAACTGGCCGGCGCCGAATCCGGGGCCGCTGCGGACATTGCCGCCAAAGGCGCAAGTCGCGCCTTCCTCCTTGGCAATGCGGATATAGTCGACCACCTTGTCGAACTGCGGACGCGTGGCGACCGGTCCCATCTGCACGTCCGGGCGGGATGGGTCGCCCAGCCTGGCCTTGCCGGCGATCGCGATCAGGCGATCGACGAACGCGTCGTGGATGCTCTCCTGCAGCAGCAGCCGGGAACCGGCCATGCAGGTCTGGCCGCCGGCGGAAAAGATGCCCGTGATGACGCCATTCGCCGCATTGGTCAGGTCGGCGTCGTCGAACACGATATTGGGGGACTTGCCGCCAAGCTCGAGCGTGACCTTCTTGAAATGCGCGGCGGCCGCCATGTTGACGCGCCGGCCACCCTCGTCACCGCCGGTGAAGGCAATCATGGGAACCAGGGGATGTTCCACCAGCGGCTCGCCGACATCCTTGCCGAAGCCGGTCACCACGTTGAACACGCCCGGCGGGAACCCCGCCTGCACAAAGAGCTTGGCCAGTTCCAGCAGCGAAACGGAGGTGTGTTCCGACGGCTTGGCGACGATCGTGTTGCCGGCGCACAGGGCGGGCGCCACCTTCCAGGCAGTCAGGAGGAGAGAAGAGTTCCACGGGGTGATGGTGCCGATGACGCCGACCGGCTCCATGCGGGTGTAATTGAAGACCTTCGGCTTGTCCATCGGAATGACGGCGCCCTGGATCTTGTCCGCCATGCCGGCGTAGTAGTAGAAATACTTGGCGACGTAACCCACCTGGCCGCGGACCTCGCTGCGCAGCTTGCCGTTATCGCGTGCTTCGACTTCGGTGAGCAGCTCCAGGTTCTCTTCGATCAGGCCGGCGAGCTTGTAGAGCAGCATGCCTCGCGCGGTGGGCGAAAGCCTGGACCATGGCCCCTTCATGGCCGCGGCCGCGGCCTGGGCCGCACGGTCGACGTCTTCCCGTGTCCCCCGTGGGATCCGTGCCCAAGGCTCGCCGGAGTACGGGTCGAGCGAATCGAACCATTCGCCCTGGACAGGGTCGACCCATTCATTGTTGATCAGGAGCTGGTAATGCGATGGCATGCAAAGTGTCCTCTGTGAGTGGCAGGAAGCCCGGTGGATGTGTCGAGATGTGTCGTTTCCTGCGTGTCGATTCTGGTGATCGCGCTTGCCGCTGGCAAACGAAAAGAACTCCAGAGAAGATGAGGTTTTGTCATGAACTCTCCGAGGCAGTCCGCAGGCGGAGGGGAATTGCCCGGGCCGCCGCCTGCGCGGGCACGCTCCGGCTGCCCCGTGCTGCCACGCAGGCGCGCACGGCACGGGTGCGAGGCGGTGGTCGGCATCGTGCTTGCGCAAGGTCGGCGCCGGCGCGGCATTCGAGACGCGGGAGCCGGACAGGCCTGTCCGGCGGGGGATAGAGCGGAAGTCTTGAGCGATGCCGCGCGGCAGCAAGGCATCGACCGGTGGGCGGCGTAGACGGTGGGCGGCGTAGATAGTGGAAGCGTCGGCGGACAGACCCGGACTACGCCGGCCAGCACTGCCTTGGCGCCGGGGAAAGGAGGGGACGGCGCAAGCATGGCGTCCGCAGGCGGGGCGCTTGCGGACGACAGGCTCGGCGCTGCGCTATGTCAGCCGGGCATGGAAGCCGGACTCGATGCCGACCACCCAGTCCCGAAACACCCGCACCAGTTCAGAGTCCTTCTTGCGCTCGGGATAGACCAGGCAATAGCGCTTTTCATGCTTGAGCGAAAGATCGAAGGGAACGATCAGGTCGTTGCGCTGGATTTCATCCCGCACATAGACGCGCGGCACCAGCCCGGCGCCCAAGCCGGCACGGGCCGCCTCGATCACCATCCCATACAGCTCGAAATGCATGCCCGGCACCGGCGTGAAGTCGGCCACCCCGGCCGCTTCGAACCAGTGCTTCCAGGCTTCCGGCCGCGTGGCCTTATGCAGCAGCGGCATGCGGGCCAGGTCAGCCGGCGCGGCGAGCAGCAGGGCGTCGAAATAGCGTGGGCTGACGATCGGCACCAACTCTTCGTCGAACAGGTCCACCTTGACCACATTGGTCCAGGAGGGATGATCGAAATTCAGGGCCGCATCGAAGTTCGTCTCGTCAAAACCGAACGGCAACGGCCGCTCGGAGAGATTCAGGATGATGTCGGGGTGGCGCTCGCGGAAGTCTCTCAGGCGCGGCAGCAACCAGCGATTGGCGAAGGTGGGGATCACGGCAAGCTCCAGCACACCCCCCACGCCCTTATGAGACATCAGCGCGGCGGTATGCGCTTCGATGTCGGACAGGTTGCGCGCGATGTTCTTGAGGTAAAGCCGCCCGGCATCGTTCAGGACGACCTGCTTGCGCACGCGCGTGAACAGCTTGACGCCAAGATAGGTCTCCAGCGAAGCGATCTGCCTGCTGACCGCGCTTTCCGTCAGGCAGACTTCGCTCGCGGCACGCGCAAAGCTGCCCTGCCTGGCAGCGGCTTCGAACACCGCGAGCGCAATCGTACTAGGGATTTTGCGTCTCATAGAGCATATGTTTTCTGGCGTGCGCGAATCGCATCGGTCGCAGATTATGGCGCAATGGCGGAAGACGGCGCTTTAGCAGGCAGGGAACAGGGTAGTCCCCGGCTTACCCCGGGTCACAGGGTGCTTCCGGCGGTCCGAGCCATCGGCAGCGGCGCAGTTGTACTTCGATTGAGCCGGACCGTTCAGCCTTGGTGGCGCCGGGGCGCCGATTCCGGCTCCGGCGCGGTGGACCCGGCTCCGGCCTGGGTTTCCCACGGTGGCGGCGACATCGCCTGTTGCAGCCCCCTTGTGATCCGGGCCCGATGAAAAGGCGTACCATCAAAGCGTGATCGAACGCCGGCTCTGTCCGTGCCTGAGCGTGTCACGTCTTTCATGTCACGTCTTTCCAGCCAGGGGGTTCCGTCATGATCCTCTACCACACCGACCCCGATTCCCCGGTCGTCGAAATATCGGTCGAAGGCAAGGTCACCGACCAGGACCTGCGCGACGCGATCGAGCGCATGCGCGGGGATCTCGAACTGCATGGCAAGACCCGCGTGCTCGAGCGCATCGAGCATTTCACCGGCATTGAACCCAAGGCCTTGTGGACCGACCTGACGCTCGGCGTTCCGCTGGCGCGCAGGATCACGCGCGCCGCCGTGGTGGCCGACGCGGGATGGATCCACGCTTCGATGCATCTGGCGCGGTTCTTCACCAAGGCAGAAGTCAAGACGTTCCACATCGACGAACTGGAGCAGGCGCGGGCCTGGATCCATGCCTGAGCGCCGCCCGGCGCATCGCGCATCGTGCTGGTGCTGGTGCTGCCCCTGACGGGCGCGAGGAAATCGGCCTAGGCCGGCCGCCGCGCGCCTGGCGGGAACCGGCGCGGCGCAGGGCGTGCCACCGAATCCCCCGACCTGGCACACGCCGATGCTGTCATCCTTGCTCGGACGGCTCCTGATGGCCGCGTTCACCGAGGCCTTGCCGAAGATCGGCGAGACGGAACGGGCCGCGCTGGAGTCCGGTACGGTCGGGTTTGAAGGCTGCCTGTTTGCGGGCAAAGCCGATTTCGCCAGGCTGGCGGCGATCCCGGCCGAGCGCTTGGATGAGGAGGAGCGGGTCTTCCTCGAAGAGCAGGTGGCCGAACTGTGCGGCATGCTCGACGACTTCGCCATCGACGAGGCGCACGACCTGCCGGCTGAAGTCTGGAGCTACCTGCGCAGGCATCGCTTCTTCGGCATGATCATCCCGCGCGCCTACGGCGGACTCGAGTTCAGCCATGCCGCCCATGCCGCCGTCGTCACGCGCATCGCAAGCGTCAACCTGGCCGCGGCGGTGACCGTGATGGTGCCGAATTCGCTCGGGCCCGCCGAATTGCTGCTGCGCTACGGCACCGAGGCTCAGAAAGCGCATTACCTGCCACGCCTGGCGCGCAGCGAGGATCTGCCGTGCTTTGCGTTGACCTCTCCCTATGCGGGCTCGGACGCGGCGGCGATCCCCGATGTCGGGGTACTGACGCAGCGTGAATGGAACGGTGCCATGACCCCGGGCTTCGCGCTGACCTTCTCCAAGCGCTACATCACACTGGCACCGGTTGCCACGGTCGTCGGCCTTGCCTTCAACGCCATCGATCCGGCCAGGCCCGCGGGCTCGCAGGAGCTGGGCATCACCTGTGCGCTGATCCCGGTGCCGCATCCGGGCCTGCGCATCGGCGCACGCCACAGGCCGATGAACGGGGCCTTCATGAACGGACCTGTGCAGGGCGAAGACGTGTTCATTCCGCTCGACTGGGTCATCGGCGGCAAGCAGAACATCGGCAAGGGGTGGCGCATGCTGATGGAGTGCCTGGCCACCGGCCGCGGGATATCGTTGCCTGCCCTCAGCGTGGCGCTGCAGCAGACATCGCTGTATGTGGCCAACGGCTACGCGCGACTGCGCAATCAGTTCGGCCTGTCCATCCACCGCTTCCCCAACATCGCCACGCCGTTGGCGCAGATGGCCGCCGAGCTCTATGCCACCGATGCCGCGCGACGGCTGACCACCTGCGTCCTCGACCAGGGCGAGCGGCCGAGCGTAGCCAGCGCCATCGTGAAATACCATTCGACCGAAGCGGCGCGCCGAGCGCTCAACCACGGCATGGACATCCTCGCCGGCAAGGCCATCTGCGCCGGCCCGTCCAACCTGCTGTCGATCGCCTATCGCCATGCGCCGATCGCCATCACCGTCGAAGGGGCGAACATCCTCACCCGCGCGCTGATCATCTTCGGGCAGGGGGCGGTGCGTTGCCATCCCTATCTGCTGAGGGAAATCCAGGCAGTCGAGCAGCGCGACGCCAGTGCCCTCGGCGAAGCCCTGCTCGGGCATTGCGGCCAAGTGCTGCACTGCCTGCGCGGCATTCTTCTCCAGGCGCCGCTGCTGGGCCAGGTCCCTCGGGGTTTCGAGCGCGAGGCACGCACGATTACCCGGCTCGCCGCCAGCTTTGCCTTCACCACGGACGTTTGCGTCGGGATCCTGGGTGGCAAGCTCAAGCGTCTCGAATTGCTGTCGACGCGTCTGGGCGATGCGCTGTCGCATCTCTATATGGCATGTGCCTGCTTGTGGCGATACGCCGGGCAGCCGGATGCGGGACTCGCGCCGGTCGTGCATGGCGCTGTCCGGCAGCAGATCTGGCTCGCCAGTGCAGCCCTGCATGCGCTGTATGGCAATGTCTCCAATCCGGCGCTGAGGGTGGCCGGCATGGTCGCGCTGGGGGGACTCCGGCCGATTCGGCGCTTGCGTGACGCGGAAACCCTGGCGATTGCCGAGGCACTTGACGATCCGCTCGTCATCGGCCGGCTTTGCCCGGATATGGGTCTGCCCCGTGCGGGGGGCCTCCGTGACTTGCATGATCTGCTGTCACTGGCGCAGGAGATCGGCGAAGAGGAGAGCCAGCGGCTGGCCGGCGCCATCCGCCAGTCCAAGGCGCTGGAGGAAATCGCCGCGACGTCAGCCGCACCGCAGGCGCTGGCCTTCCTGCGTGCGCTCGACAAGGTGATCCAGGTGGACAGCTTCCCGGAATAGAAGGTCAAGGCGTCAATGCGCGCCAAGGCATCGACGCCGACGCGGCCTGCGACCGCTCCCTGACCGTGTCGCCAGGACGCGGTACGTGCCTGCACTCAACGCACATGCCCGCCGAACAATCCCAGGCAGCCGATGACGATCAGGTAGATGGCGACGATGTAGTTGAGCAGGCGCGGAATCAGCAGGATCAGGATCCCAGCGATCAGCGAGATAAGTGGGCCAGCGCTGGTGATGAGGTGCACGATGACTCCTTCGAGGCGGGCGATGGGTCGCATCGCTCCGGCCCTCCCGCGCGGGGCGCGGGGGACGGGCCGGGCGGCGCGTCGGCTGCGTCGGCTGCGTCGGCTGCGTCAGCTGCGTCAGCGTGAGGAGATCTTCAAGGTGTCGTGGACGGAGTTCACGCCCTTCACGCTGCGGATCGTCTCGAGCGCGCGATCGTGTTGCTCCTTGCTCGGCACGTTGCCGCTGACATTGACCACGCCGTCCCTGGTCTTGACGTGGATGCCGGTGGACTTCAGGTCCTTGGTGGTCAGCAGCTTGGCCTTGACCTTGGTGGTGATGGTGCTGTCGCTCAGTTTCTCCTTAGCCTTGTCTGAACTCATGGCCGGGGTTGCGGGCTGTTGCGTGTCACGCTCGCCCTGCATGCGGCCGGACTGGGCAGGCGCCGCAGGGTTGGCCGGCGCGGTGGCCGGCGCCGTTGTCGAGTAGTCGTCCGCGGCTGTGCGCACGATGCCGCCGCTATCCAGTGCCAGCACGGTACCCGTGGCCGCTGCCAGCGCTGCTGCCAGGCAGGTCTTGCGGAACGCACGGGTGTGCGAGGTCGTTCGGGTCGTTCGGGTCTTGCGCATGGTCTCTCCTTTGAGGATGGCATGGAGGATTCGTCGCCGCCGCGTCCGCTCCAGGCGACGCGGCAAAGGCCGCACGATCCCTATCCCACCTATCCCATCTATCCCATCTATCCCGCATGCCGCGCCAGCGCTTGCCGCTTGATGAGAACGGCGCGTTGCCGCGACACGGCATCAGGTGTTGGAACGCTCATCGGCCCTGGGTCTTTCCTGCAGTCCATCACAACTGCCGCTTCTTCATCTCATCGCGCCGCTGGTATTGACACACCGCGTTTCACGTGGCTGTGCTTTCGTTCTAGGATGGGGCCGTCGATACGGATGTCGGACGATCTCCTATTCTGCGAAACGATGGCCGGCTCAACCGCTCGATGTGAGCCCGGGACGCCCCAGGCAAAGACCCGGCGTGGCGCTTGCTCCCTTTCAGGCGGATCCAGGCGCGCCAGGCGGATCCAGCAGGTGCGAGCGGATCGGACCACCGGTTACAAACCGTCACAACGCTGGCTGAACCCTCGCCACGCACGGCATCGAACAGGGAAAGGAACTGCCCGCATCGGCTGCATTCCCATCCGCGCGCATCCGTGCGCGGCAAGGCGGCAGCAAAGGACCCTACCTATGCGTTCCAATCCCCGAAGTCCCCTCGAAGACGCTGTCAGCAAGGTGCCGGCGATCACGTTCGGCTTCTGGATCATCAAGATTGCAGCGACCACGCTTGGTGAAACCAGCGGCGACTGGGTGACGATGTCGCTCAAGCTCGGTTATCTCGTCGGCTCCCTGATCTTCCTTGCCGGCTTCCTCGTGCTGGTCTCGGCCCAGATCCGTGCGAGCCGGTTCTACCCGGTGCTGTACTGGGCCACGATCGTCGCCACGACGACGCTTGGCACGACGCTGGCCGACTTCTGCGACCGCTCGCTCGGCGTCGGCTATCCGGGCGGGGTCTCCATCGTCGCCACGCTGCTGGTCGCGAGCCTGGCGGTCTGGTACCGCGTCGAGGGCACGGTTTCCGTCGGGAGCGTCGTCAGCGCGCGCGCGGAATGGTTCTACTGGATCACCATCATGTTCTCGCAGACGCTCGGAACCGCACTCGGCGATTGGGTGGCCGGCGAGGACCGGGGCGGCCTCGGGCTCGGCTATGAAGTCGGCGCGGCGATCTTCTCTGGCGGGCTTCTCATCACGGCCTTGCTCCGGCTCTGGCCGAGGATCTCGCGCACCGCGCTCTTCTGGGTCGCATTCGTGCTCACGCGTCCGCTTGGCGCGACCCTCGGCGACCTGCTCGACAAGCCTGTCGCGCAAGGCGGCCTGCACTTCAGCCGCTTCTATGCGTCGGGTGTCCTGGTTGCCTTCATTGCAGGCTGCATCCTGCTGCTCCCGCAGCGTGCGGCATCCCGGGTGAACTCGGCGATGTAGGACAAGGACCGACAGGCCTTTCAGCCTGCGCCGCAGGCAGCCGGCAGGTTCGCCGCCATAGAGTGGAAGTACTCGATGGCTTTCCCAATGGGGGTGGATCATGCTCCGATGCTACGCGACCTGTTTCTCCCTCGGCATCCTCGCCATGGCGGCCTCGGCCGTCACGCTGGCGCATGAGTCCGCGGACGAGCGGAGTGCCCTGGCCTATGTCGAGCCGGCGCCGCCGGCGGTCTATGGGCAGGCGCCCACTGTCGTGGAGGAGCCGAATGTGGTCATCGGCTGGCATGGCGACCGCTATTGGGACGGTCGCCGGTGGTGGGCACGCGAAGAGTGGAACCGTCGCCATCCGCAAGGCAGGGCGTTTCATCATGATGACCACCGAGATGACTACCGCCATGACCGCCGTGACGACCGCCGTGACGACCGCCGCGACGACCACCGCGACGATCGCCGTGGCTAGCGTGTGCGCGGGAACGCTCGCGGCCGAGGCCGCCTCCGCCGGTCACGATCTCCGCCTGCCAATGCCACCGCGTGCTGCCTACAATGAAAGTCGACGGGCAACCCGCGTCCGGTCCCGGACTCGCTGCTCGCCCACCGAAGGGAAGGTGCCCCCGGAGGCACCGGCCTGATGTTCGTGGCCGCCTGCGGCCGATTTCCACGGTGGAGGAGCGATGCAAGGAAGCCATCACAAGGTACGGGGCGCCATGCTTGCCACGGTGCTTTCACTGCTTGCTGCATGTGGCGGTGGCGGTGGCGGCGGTGGGGGAGGGGGCTCGAATGGCGCCGCTGCCCCGGCGGGCGGCATTCACCTGCAGATCGTCTCGTTCGGCGACAGCCTGTCGGATGTCGGCACCTATGCGCCGCTCGCCAGCGCCGTCGGCGGAGGGCGCTTCACGACCAATCCGGGCCAGGTCTGGACCCAGGACGTCGCCCAATACTATGGCGACACGCTCACCGCGGCATTCACGATCAGCGCGGCACATCAGTTGAGCGCGCACGGCGGCTTCGGCTATGCGGAGGGCGGCGCCACGGTGGCAACGGCGGCCAATCTGTACGATTTCCTGACCGATGTGATCGGCAATGTCGAAATGCCGGTCACGCAACAGGTCTCGTCCTACCTGAACACGCACGGCCGCTTCGACTCCAGTCAACTGGTGCTGGTCTTCGCCGGCGCGAACGACGTGCTGCGCGCCGGAGCCTTGCCGGCCGCGGCACAGACCGTGCAGACCGCGGCAAGTACCCTGGCCCAGGTGGTCGCGCAGATCGTCCAGAATGGCGCCACGCATGTGGTCGTGGTCAATGTCCCGAATATCGGACTGGCGCCCAAAGGGCTTGCGGCGGCCGACGGCGGGGCAACCCTGACACAGCTGTCGCAGATCTTCAACGACAGACTGAACTCGGCGCTGCAGGCCGACGGCGTGCAGGGCAAGGTCATCCAGATCGATTCCTACACATGGGAGAACCAGGTCATCGCGAACTTCAAGGCGGATGGCTTCCTGGTGTCGAACACCAGCGTCGCCTGCGACCCGGCGAAGACGCCCGATAACACGGCCCTGCTGTGCTCGCCGCCCACCTACGTGACGGCCAATGCCGATCAGACCTATATGTTCGCCGACGACCTTCACCCGACGACACGGCTGCATGCGCTGTTCGCCCAGTTCGTGGAGCAGCAGATCGCGGCGAGCGGTCTTGGCCACTGAGCCGGCGGGCGGGGCCACCCGCAAGCTGCATCGCGGGGTCCGCGCCCATCCGGCCTGACCTCGCGGCCTCGATGTCGTCGGGGCGCATGGACCTGCGGGCAGGCCCTGCCGCTTCCAAGCCGGCAGACACGTGTCGACTATGCCTGCACCATGGTCCACAAGGCCCCGCACCGCCACGCCGCAGCGCGCTACCGTACATTCCGGACGCCGTGCCCTGCAAGGTGGGCGCAGGGCCGGCAGGACGCGGGTTTGCCGGTGCATACCAAAGGTTTACTGGTGTCACCGTCGTTTTGCGAGGATGCTGGAGGCAGGCTGGCGGTGAGCGGGCCCTATTCCATGCTTCGCCACATCATCCCGAGGAGCCGGTACCATGACGCACGGCAGCGCCCATATCGAATCGACGCCCTATCGCACGGACATCGTCGTGGGCGGACACGCCATCACGGCGGACGAGCCGCCCGCGCTGGGCGGCAAAGGCGCGGGCCCTGCACCCTATGACCTGTTGCTGGCCAGCCTCGGCGCCTGCACGGCGATCACCCTCAAGATGTATGCCGAACGCAAGGGCTGGTCCTTCGCGTCGCTCGATGTCTCGCTGCGCATCGTGGGCAGCGAGGAGCGCCGCATCGAACGGACGCTGGCGATACAGGGGCTGGACGACGGCCAGAAGGCGCGCCTGGCGGAGATCGCCGAGCGCACGCCTGTGACGCTGACGCTGAAGTCCGGCTTGCCGATCGATACCCGCCTCGCGTAGCGCGGAGCCGCAGCATGCCAACCGCCCGGGGATTCCACGGCGGCGGCTGCGCTGGACGATGCGCCCGCCGGGCGCCGTTGACCATGGGAGCAGGTCCATGACCCAGCCGCACGCAGATGACGCCGGGGGCGCAGGCACCAGATGTTCCCCGTCCTGGCGGCCGTCCAGGCTCGAGACCGGCATGCCCGGGGTCTTCGCCATCGGTGACGTCCGCGCCGGCTCGACCAAGCGCGTCGCGGCGGCGGTCGGCGACGGGGCGGCGGCCATCGCCCAGATCCACGCTTACCTCAGCAGCCTGAACAAGGAGTCAGCATGAACTCATGCCAGCACACCGACGGGATACTCGATGTCGTACCCAGCGCACGGGGGTGCGAAGAATGCCTGAGGATCGGCAGCGCGTGGGTGCACCTCCGCCTGTGCCGGACCTGCGGCCACGTCGGCTGCTGCGACAGCTCGCCGCACAAGCATGCCCGCGCGCATTTCGAAGCGACCGGGCACGCCATCATCGAGGGCTACGATCCCCCGGAGGGCTGGGGATGGTGCTACATCGACCGGCAGGAAGTCGATCTGCCGAACCAGACACCGCAACGCGGGCCTATCCCACGCTTTGTCTGAGACCGACTGCCGGCTTGCGCCGGCGGCTGCCGCGCTGCCATCCATTCAAGCGCTGGGATAGCGCGGAAGCACGAACTCGGCCAGTTCCTCCAGGACCTCCCCGGCCGGCCGCGTGCTGTGGCGCAGGTTGAAAGCCACGTGGTTCGCGCCATGCCTGGCCAGGGCGTCGAGCTCTTCCAGCAGGCGGTGGCGGCCGAGCCGATAGCCGAGGAAGATCGGCGACGGCGCGGCGTCCGGGTCGTCGGCCAGGTCGATGAACATGGACGTGGCGAAGGGACGGAAGGCCCCGTGGGCCTGGGTCTCGACCGCGCTGCGCCACATGTCGATCCTCGGCTTCTGGGCTTCGATGGGGCGGAAATAGGTGACCCAGCCGTCGAGATTGCGCGCGATCCACTGCAGCGTCTGCTGCGCGCTGCCGACCGCCAGCATGGGCAGGTAGCGTCCGCTCGCCTTGGGCAGCAGGTCGAGGCCGTCCAGGGTGCCGAAGCTGCCGGACAGCCGCGGGAAGTCTTCCGCGGTGCTGCGCCGGATCACTTCGATATCTTCCCGGTAGGCCGCGCCGCGCGCTTCGTGCGAGAGATGGAAGGCGGGATACTCGGCGGGGCGGTCGCCCGAGGCCGCGCCCAGCACGAAGCGCCCCCCGCTGACGACGTCGACCGAGGCGGCGGCCTTCGCCGTATGCAGCGGATGGCGCAGCGGCAGCACGATCCCGGCCGTCATGGCTGGTTCTCCAGGTGATGGAGCCATGATGCGCCCCGCGCGCGACGGCGATAAGCGGGGTCAGGCCGAAAGCTGCGTTGTACTGCTCGCAACGCCGATCTTCACCGCCCGGCATCGAGCCGGCGCGCCATGCCGTTGCGCGCGGGCCGGGGCGGACGATCCGGTCGCGCCGCTATGGCGCGGTACGCCCGCCGTCGCGCAGCTTGCGCATCGCCGCCGGCGCGCCGTGCAGGAAGACGTCGACCTTCTGGCGGATCACCGCTGCCATGTCGCCCGGCACCTTCAGCCCGTAGATCCATTTGCGTACGCCCAGGTAGAAGATGCCGGCATGCAGGCCCCAGATCATCTCGATCTCGGCCTCGGTGTCGGCGGCATGGCGGGGCGGGGCGATGCCGAAGGCCTCGCGCACTTCGGCCAGCACCGGCAGGAAGACCTTGCTGCGCAGCTTGCTCAGGTACTTGTTGTTGATGCCCTCGTGGGTCAGGCCGGCGAAGATGAACAGGCGGATCCATTCCTCGCGCAGGATCACCGAGGCATAGTCGAGATAGAAGACGTACAGCCGCTCGGCCAGCGGAATGGAGCGGTCGGCGATCTGCCGCTCCCATTCCGGGCGCCACTTGAACACCTCGTTGTAGACGCGCTCGATCAGCGCCTCCTTGCTGTCGAAATAGCGATAGAGCAAGGGTTGCGTGACCCCGATCTGGCGGGCCAGCTCGCGGGTGCTGCCGCCGAAGCCGTTGCGGGTGAAGTGCTCGATGGCCTTGTCGACGATCTGCTGTTCCCGCTCCTCCGGCAGGAGCCTGCGGGTGATCCTGTTGTCGTCGCTGTCCGCTGCGCTGCCTGCTTCCATGGGATGCCCTCTGACGATCGGGTGCGGGTGATGTCCGGGGATTCTACCAAGCCGCCGATCGACCGATAAACAACGGCCCGGGCCCGCCTGCGCCGCGTCGGCGCGCAGGCGGGCGCCGCGTTCATCCGCCGGCTTTCCCGCTGCCGGCGATGCCGAGCTCGCTGGCGACCTGCTGGTTGGCGTAGGCCGAGCGCTCCCAGGCGCCGCGCGCGGAGCGGTCGGTCACCGAGAAGACGTAGATGCCGGCGAAGGCCACCAGCATGGAGAACAGCGCCGGATACTCGTACGGGTAGATCGCCGTGGCATGTCCCAGCACCTGTACCCACACCGTCGGGCTCAGGATCGTGAGCACCACTGCGGTGAGCAGTCCCAGGGTACCGCCGATGACCGCGCCGCGCGTGGTCAGGCCGCGCCAGTAGATCGACAGCAGCAGCACGGGGAAATTCGAGCTGGCGGCGATCGAGAAGGTCAGGCTGACGATGAAGGCGATGGTCTGCTTCTCGAACAGGATGCCGAGCAGGATGGACAGCACGCCCAGCACGAGCGTGGTGGCGCGCGAGACGCGCATTTCCTCGTGGTCGGTGGCCTGGCCGCGGCGCACGACGGTCGCATAGAGGTCGTGCGAGATGGCGGAGGAGCCGGCCAGCGTGAGCCCGGCGACCACGGCCAGGATGGTGGAGAAGGCCACCGCGCAGATGAAGCCGAGGAACAGGTTGCCGCCGACCGCATGGGCCAGGTGTACCGCCACCATGTTGACGCCGCCGATCACCGCGCCCGAGCCGTTGTGGTACAGCGGATCGCCGGCCACCAGGGCGATGGTGCCGAAGCCGATCACGATGATCAGCGCATAGCCGATGCCGACGATGCCGGTGGCATAGAGCACGCTCTTGCGCGCGGCCTTGACGTTGCTCACGGTGAAGAAGCGCATCAGGATGTGCGGCAGGCCGGCGGTGCCGAAGATCAGGGCGAGGCCGAGCGAGATGGCCGAGACCGGGTCCGAGACCAGGCCGCCAGGGCGCATGATGGCGGCGTGCTTGCCGTGCGTTGCGATGGCCTGCTCGAACAGGCGGTCCAGGCTGAAGCCGAAGCGGCTCATCACCATGAAGGCCATGAAGGCGCAGCCGGCCAGCAGCAGGGCCGCCTTGATGATCTGGATCCAGGTCGTGGCGAGCATGCCGCCGAAGAACACGTAGACCACCATCAACACGCCGACCAGGACCACCGCCGAGGTATAGCTGAAGCCGAACAGCAGTTCCACCAGCTTGCCCGCGCCGACCATCTGCGAAACCAGGTACAGCAGCACGATCACGATCGAGCTGGTGGCGGAGAAGGCGCGGATCGGGCGCTGCCGCAGCCGGTAGGACAACACGTCGGCCAGGGTGTAGCGCCCGAGGTTGCGCAGCGGCTCGGCGATCAGGAACAGGATGATCGGCCAGCTGGCCAGGAAGCCGATCGAGTAGATCAGGCCATCGTAGCCGCTGGTGAACACCAGCGCCGAGATGCCGAGCAGCGAGGCGGCGGACATATAGTCGCCGGCGATCGCCCAGCCGTTCTGCAGCGCGGTGATCCTGCCGCCGGCCGCGTAGTGGTCGGCCACGCTGTGGTTGCGGCGGGCGGCCCATCGCGTCACCACCAGGGTGGCCGCGACGAACACCAGGAACATGCCGATCGCGGTCAGGTTCATTCCCTGCCCGACCGGGGGGGGGCGGCCAGGGCCGGAGCGGCCGCGGCCAGCGCGAAGACCAGGCTCAGCAGGCGCTTCATTGCAGTTCTCCTTGGCGGATGCCGGCGATCAGCCGGTCGTAGACGGTATTGCTGCGATGGACGTAGAGCGCGACCAGCGCGAAGGTGAAGGCGAACATGCCGAAGCCGATGGGGATGCCGACGGTCATGGGCCGGCCGGCAACCAGCGGCACGGCCAGCAGGGCCGGCCGGAAGGCCAGCGTGAGGATGAAGCCGAAATAGGCCATCAGCATGGCCGCCGTCAGCGTCCAGGCGAAGCGGCGGCGCATGCGTTGCAGGCGGGCGAAGTCCGGGCGGCCGAGGATGGGGTGGGGGACCACCGGTGCATCGCGCTCGGTGGCGTCCGCATGGGAGGGGTAGGGGGCGGCTTGGGGCATGGCAGGGTCTCCGATCAATGGCAGGGGGCTCAGAAGCGCCGGGACACCGCGGTCTCGCGCATGACCGCCTCGGGCGTGCGGTAGCGCTCGGCCATCGCGCGCTCCTCGTCGCTCTTCAGTTGCGCCTGCATGTAGGCGCCGAGATGGCGCGCATGTTCGACGATCGCGTGGCCGATCTGCACACGCTCGCTGCTGTAGGCCGCGAGCGCGTCCGCCACCGGCGCACCGCTGCCGAGCGCGCGCACCAGCGCCATGGCGTCGCCGGCGGCCTTGGTGACACCCATGCCGCAGTGCGGGCGCGCGACGAAGGCGGCGTCGCCGAGCAGGGCGATGCAGCCGAACGCCATGCGCGGCACCGTCAGGTCGAAGATCGGCTGGAACAGCGGCTGGGCGGTCTTGGCGACCACCTCGGCAAACTGCGGCGCCAGCAGCTCGGTGGCCGCGCTCTCCATGTCGGCAAGCACGCCAGGGCGGATCAGCGCGGGCGGGATGCCGTTGCGCCAGCACTTGCCGCTGGCGTCGGTCAGCAGGTCGGGAAGCTCGTCGTCCTCGCGCGTGGCGCGGTACCACACGAAGTTGTAGCGGCGCTGGCCCGGCGCGGTGCTGTTGGCGGCGCCGGCCACGGGATAGCCGAGGATCTGCTCGTGCGGCGGCAGGCAGAAGGCGAACTGCTCGAAGATGTCCGCGCGGGTGCCGGCCGAGAGCTGCGCCTCGTCGACCAGGCCGCGCCAGGCGATGTAGCCGGCGTACTCGAGCCCGGCCGCCGGCAGCCATTGCTCGCGCAGCCCCGAGCGGAAGCCGTCGGCGGCGACCACGAGGTCGGCGCGGTGCGCCGAGCCGTCCTGCAGCGTCACCACGGCATGGTCGCCATGCGTATCGGCCGATACCACGGTGGCGCCGGTGCGGTAAGTGCCCGTAAAGGCGTGGTTCAGGACCTCGTAGATCTTGCCCCAGGCGGTCAGCGTCTGCGGCATGGCGCGTTCCGACAAGACCTTGCCCTCGCGCGACAGCGTGATGCGCCTGTCCACGTGCACGCCGATGCTGTCGTCGACCGCCACGCCGGCGGCGGCGAGCGCCTCGAACAGCTCCGGATGCGTGACGATGCCGGCGCCGCGTCCGACCAGGGCTTCGGGCGTGCGCTCGAAGATCTCGACGTCCCAGCCGTCGCGCATCAGCATGTTGGCGGCAAGCAGGCCGCCGAGCGAGCCGCCTACGACGATCGCCTTCGGCTTGGTGAGCCGTGTGGTAGTCATTCCAGTTCTCCAGTCAGGGCATGGGTGCCGTCGGGCTGCGCAAGGCCGGCGATGTCGAGGCCGGCGACTTCCGCCGCGGGGTAGTTGAGTTCGATCGTGACGCCGGACGGATCCTCGATGAAGACCTGGTGCAGGCCCAGGCCGGGAACCGTGCGATCGCGCCAGGGAATTCCCGCGGCGCGCAGGGTGGCCCACATCTGCCGGACACCGGTGGCGAGGAAGGCGATGTGGTCGAGCGTGCCGGTGCCGGACGCGGGCAGGGTGCGGTCGCCCAGGTAGGCGGACAGGCCGGCGGGACTGTCCGGATCGACGCCGATGATGTGCACGGTGCCGAAGCCGCTTTCGTCGTCGCCCAGGTAGAGCCAGGCGCCCGGGAAGTCGAAGGCCGGCCGGAAGCCGCGCCGGAAGCCCAGGACACGCTCATAGAACGCGCATGAGCGCTCCAGGTCGGTGGTACGGATGGAATAGTGTGCAAGCCTGGCCAGTGCCATCGCTCTCTCCTTAATTTATCAGTCGATCAGTGATCGGTTGATAAATTATAGGTTGGAGGTGACAGGCGACCAAGAACGATTCAGGCAGTAGTTACCCTGATGAATCGCTGTTTTTCGAGTGATAAATGAAGTGCGAGGCGCACCGGCGGCGCGGCAGTCGATGGCGGGCAGCCGGCAGCCGGGAACCACCGGCCGGCGCCGCGGCATTGCTGCCGCGGCGGTGGCGGGCTCAGGGGGCGAGCCGCGCGCGCAGCGCTTCGCCGCCCAGCGGCAGGTCGCGCAGGCGCAGGCCGGTGGCATCCAGCAGGGCGTTGCCGATGGCGGCGGCGGTCGGCCCCATGGCGGCTTCCGCCACGCCGAGGAAGGGGGCGCCGGGCCGGTCGATCAGGTGGACCTTGATCTGCGCGGGCACGGTGGAGAAGCGCATGATCGGATAGCTGCTCCAGTCGACGCTGCGGATGCCGTCGCGGTCGAAGCGGAGCTGCTCGTAGAGCGTCCAGCTGGCGGCCTGCAGGATGCCGCCTTCGATCTGGTTGCGCACGCCGTCGGGGTTCACGACCTGGCCGCAGTCAACCGCGACTTGCGCCGATTCGAGGCGCACCCTGCCGCTGTCGCGCTCGACCGAGACCTCCACCGCCATGGCGACATAGGCCATCAGGTTCTTGTAGCGCGCGAAGGCGAAGCCGACGCCCCGCTTGCCCGCGCGCGCGGCCTTCGCCTTGCGCGGCCAGCCGGACTCGCGCGCGGCCAGCCTGATCACCTCGAGCGCGCGGGGGTCATCCATGTGACGCACGCGGAATTCGACCGGATCGATGCCGGCCGCGCGCGCGAGGTCGTCCATGAAGGTCTCGATGCTGAAGACGTTGAGATGCGCGCCGAGCGAGCGCATGGCCGAGGTGCGCAGCGGCATCGTCGGCGAGAAGTGATTGACGATGTGCCTGGCTGGCAGGCGGTACGGCGGAATCGCGTTGCGGTCGCCGCCGCCCTCCGGCTGCAGCATCGGCACCGACGGCGCCGGTGTGAACGGCTTGGCCAGCTGGGTGGCCGGCAGCAGCCGGCCCGCGTTGACCACGCGCTCGTTGTGCGAGCTGCTCCACAAGGCATAGTCCCAGCTGACGATGGTGCCGTCGGCCGACAGCCCGGCCCGGACCTGCGTGATCATGGCGGGCGTGTAGTGGTCCCACAGGTTTTCCTGGTCGCGCATCCATTGCACGCGCACCGCGCGTCCCGGCAAGGCGCGCGCGAGCAGGGCGGCATGCGCCGCCGCGTCGTCGGCGCCGTTGTGACCGTAGCAGCCGGAGCCCTCGACATGGACGCAGCGGATCTTCTCCTTCGGCATCGACAGCATCTCGGCCAGGCCGTCGCGCAGCGGATAGACCCCCTGCGAGTGCGTCCAGACCGTGAGCCGGCCGTTCTCCATGCGGCCGACGGCGCAGGAGGGGCCGATCGAGCCGTGCATCAGGTAGCGCTTGCTGTAGGCCGCTTCCAGCGTGCGCGCGGCCGCCGGCATAGGCGCCTTGGCGTCGGCGATGGTCAGGTGCTGGGTGGCGATCTGCCGCAGCTGCGCGGCCACTTCGTCAGGCGCCGGCAGCGCGCGCCCCTTGCCCCAGCGGCAGCCGGCCGACAAGGCGCGCTGCGCCAGCACGGCCTGCCATTCCTTCTGCGCGACCACGGCCAGCAGGCTGCCGTCGCGCACGATGGCAAGGAACCCTGGCGTGGCGCGCGCGCCGGCCTCGTCGACCGCGAGCAGCGGCGCGTCGTAGGCGGGCGGCAGCACGACGCGCGCGTGCACCATGTCGGGCAGGCGCAGGTCCTGTACGTAACTCGGTCCCCCCGAGACCTTGGCGGGGATATCGAGACGCCGCATCGACGCGCCGATCACGGTGAAGGCCGCCGGATCGCGCAGCGGCGAGACGGGCTTGGCCTGCACGTGGAGATTGACGTACGGCAGCAGCTCGGCGAACGTCAGCGAGCGGCCGTCCGGCGCCGCGATGCGGGCGTCGCGCAGGGTGAGGCTGGCCGGGTCGACGCGCAGCCGGCGCGCGGCGGCGTCGGCCAGCAGGCCACGCACCTGGGCGGCGGCATTCAGCAAGGCGCTGCCGCTGTCCGCCATGGTATGGCTGCCGGCGGTCAGGCCCTCATCGGGAGAGCGCGCCGTGTCGGCGGTCAGGAAGACGATGCGGCGGGGCTCGATCTGCAGCTCCTCGGCCGCGACCTGCAACAGGGCGGTCCGCACCCCGGTGCCGAGCTCGACCTTGCCGGTGTAGACCGTCACCTGGTTGTCGGGGGCGACCTGGATCCAGGCGTCGAGATAGGGATTGGTCTTCAGGCTGCCCGCCAGCGCGACGAACTGCCTGGCGACCGTGACCGCGGCACCCTCGTCGGCCAGCACCGTCTGCGCGAGCGGGCGCCGCGCCGGCAGCAGGGTGAAGCCGACCACCAGGGAGCCCGCGATCATCAGGGCCCGGCGCGCGGGGTTGTCGGGGCCGTCGGGGCCGTCGGGGAGCTCGCGGCTCATCGCGTGGCCTCCGCCGCCTTGGCCGCGCCGCGGGTGCCGGCGGCGGCCGCGCGGATCGCCGCCAGGATCCGCATATGGGTGCCGCAGCGGCAGAGATTGGGTTCCATGTGCGCGCGGATCTCCGCTTCGGTGGGGTGGGCGTTCGCTTCGAGCAGCGCCTGCGCGCGCATGATCATGCCGGCGATGCAGTAGCCGCACTGGGCCGCCTGGTGTTCGATGAAGGCCTGCTGCAGCGGGCCGGGCCGCTCGGCGGAGCCCAGGCTTTCGATCGTGCGGACCGCGCGCTGCCCCAGTGCGGCCACAGGGACCAGGCAGGAGAAGACCGGCCGGTCGTCGACCAGCACGGTGCAGGCTCCGCACTGGCCGAGGCCGCAGCCGAACTTGGCGCCGTGCAGCCCGAGCTCGTCGCGCAAGGCGTACAGCAGCGGCGTGGACGGATCGATATCGAGCGCGTGGCTCTTGCCGTTGACTCTCAGCGTGATCATTGCGACATCACTCCCTTGCGGATGCTGCTGACGGTGGCTGGCACGCCGTCCCATGGCCGCCGCCCGGCGTAGGCGGCGCGCAGATAGGCCGCCAGGTCGGCGACCTGGCTGTCGTCCAGCACCTGCTGGAACGGCGGCATGTAGTGGAGCGCCTGCTCGCCCTGCCATGGCACGCCGTACAGGATCATCTGGATGGCATTGCGCGGGCTGGCCGAGTGGAGCGCGCTGCTGGTGGCGAGGCTCGGCCGCTTGCCGAGCGATTGCATGGGCGAGCGCTCGCCGTGGCATGAGGCACAGGCTCCGGCGAACAGGACCCGGCCGCGCTGCACGGCATCGGCATCGCCCGGGACCGGGGCGCCGGCGGTGTCGCGCGGCCGCTCGCGGTCGTCGGGCGCGGGCTGCTGCAGCGAGAACAGATAGGTGGCCATGGCCTCCACGTCGGATGCAGGCACCGTGGCCAGTTCCTGCGTGACCGGCAGCATCGGGCCCGCCGCCGCGCCGTGTGCGCCCGAGATGCCCGTGCGCAGGTAGGTGGCGAGCTGTGCCTCGGTCCACGGCACGGCGCCGTTGGCGAGGTGGAGCAGCGAAGGTGCCTCCCAGCCGTCGATGAGGTTGCCGGCGAAGGCCTGGCCGGACTTCTCGCCGCCGATGAGGTTCAGCGGAGAATGGCAAGCCGCGCAATGGCCGAGGCCGTTGACGAGTTCGCGGCCGCGGTTCCATTGCGCGCTGCGGGCGCTGTCGGGCGCTTGCGCTCCGGGGCGGAGGAACAGCACGTTCCAGAACGCCACCAGCGGCCGGAAGCCGAGCGGGAAGATCAGGTCGTTGCGCGGCGCGGCGGCGGATACCGGGTCGCGCCGCATCAGGTAAGCGTAGGCCGCGGCGATGTCGTCGTCGGACATGCGCGTGTAGTGGACATACGGGAAGGCGGGATAAAGCTGATGGCCGTCGCGCGCGATGCCGCGCCGCAGGGCCCGCGTGAAGGCCGCCAGCGACCAGGTGCCGATGCCGGTCTCGGGATCGGGCGTGATGTTGGTCGAATAGATGGTGCCGAACGGCGTGCGCAGCGGCAGGCCGCCGGCATAGGGCTGGCCGCCGGGCGCGGTGTGGCAGACCGCGCAATCGCCCAGCGCCGCCACGCGGGCGCCGCGCAGTACCTGCGCGCGCTCGAATGATTCCGGTGCCGGCGGCTGGACGGGGGCGATCTCCCGCTCCAGCATCAGGTACAGCGCGAGGCCGCCTCCTGCCAGGACGATGGCGCAGATCAGCATCCACCATTGGCGTCGAGAGGGCATGGGGAAATCTCCTTGGCTTCCGGTGCGTGGCACCGGCGTCGGTGGGCGGCATGCCCGGGCTGGCCGATTTCGGCAGTGTAGGAGGCGGCGCGGACCGCAGCCATTGCGGAATGGTCGTGACCGCACCAGACGAAGGTGTTAGGCCGGGCGCGCAGGGCGCCCGGTACGTGACCGTCTGTCGCTTACCGCAGCGGCGCGTAGTCGGGCAGCGGCGCGTAGTCGGTGTAGCCGGCTGCGTCGCCGCCGAAGAACGAGGCCGGATCCGGCTGGTTCAGCGGCGCCGAGGTGCGCAGGCGCAGCGGCAGGTCGGGGTTGGCGATGAAGGGCCGGCCGAAGGCGATCAGGTCGGCGCGGCCCTCGGCGAGCGCCTTCTCCGCGGACGGGCCGTCGTAGCCGCCGGCCAGCATCAGCACGCCCTGGTAGGTGTCGCGCATCATGCGGATCATGCGGTCCCAGCGCGGGTCCGTGGCCTCGTCCTTGACGGTGCCCACCATGGCGGGCTCGACCAGGTGCAGGTAGGCCAGCGGCCACTGGTTCAGGCGCCGCGCGATATGGACGAAGGTGGCCTCGGGCGTCTCGTCGTCCATGCCCATGAAGCGGCCCATCGGCGTCAGGCGCACGCCCACGCGCGCGGCGCCGATTTCGGCGGCGACCGCGTCCACCACCTCCAGCAGGAGCCGGGCACGGTTCTCGATGCTGCCGCCATATCGGTCGGTGCGCTGGTTGCTTGCCGAGTTGATGAACTGGTCCAGCAGGTAGCCGTTGCCCGCATGGATTTCCACGCCGTCCATGCCGGCCTCGATGGCGTTGCGCGCGGCCTGGCGGTAGTCCGCGACGATGGCGGCGATCCCTTCGACGCTCAGCGGCTGCGGCACCGGGATCTCTCCCCAGACGCCACGGCCGTGTTCGTCGAGGATGAAGGTCTTGCCCGGCACGGGCAGCGCGCTGGGCGCCACCGGCAGGGCGCCACCGGGCTGGAAGACGGGGTGGGACACGCGTCCCACGTGCCAGAGCTGGAGGAACATGCGCCCGCCGGCGGCGTGCACGGCATCCGCCACGGCGGACCAGCCGGCGATCTGCGCCTCGGTATGGATGCCGGGCGTCCAGGCATAGCCCTGGCCCTGCTGGGAGATCTGCGCGGCCTCCGAGATGATCAGCGCGGCAGAGGCACGCTGGCGGTAGTACTCGGCGTTCAGCGCGGTGGGCACATTGCCCGGTTGTCCGGCGCGGGAGCGCGTCAGCGGTGCCATGACGACGCGGTGGTCGAGCTGGAGCGGGCCGATGGAGATGGGGGAAAAGAGTCGGGAGTCCATGACAGGGATACCTCCGGTCGTGAGCGTTATCGGGGAACGGGCCGAATCAGCGGCGCGGGGCCAGTGCCAGCGCGGCGAGCGATACCAGGGCCAGGCCGCTGCCGGCGGCGATCACGCCATGCCAGCCGGCGTGGGCATACAGCGTGCTGGCGACTGCCGATCCGAGCGCGCCACCGGCGAAGATCGACGTCATGTACAGCGCATTGAGCCGTGCGCGGCTGGCGGCATCGAGCGCGTAAATCGCGCGCTGGCCCAGCACCATGTTCATCTGCACGGCGAAGTCGAGCACGATGCCGGTCAGCGCGAGGCCGTACAGCGCGGCGTGCCCTGCGGCCAGGCCGGGCAGGAAGCTGGCGGCGGCGGCGACCATGGCGCCGAACGAGGCCAGGCGGGTATGGCCGGCATCGGCAAGACGGCCGGCGATCGGCGCGGCGATGGCGCCCAGCGCGCCGACCAGGGCGAAGATGCCGATCTGCGATTGCGACAGGCCCTGGCGGCTGGCCAGCTCCAGCGGCACGGCGGTCCAGAACAGGCTGAAGGCGGCGAACAGCAGGCCCTGGTAGAGCGCGCGCTGGCGCAGCACCGGGTAGCGGGCGAGCAGGTGCCAGAGCGAGGCGATCAGGCTGGCGTAGCTGGCACGATGCTGCGGCACGCGGCGCGGCAGGGTCATGGCGATGATGGCGACGGTGGCCAGCGTCATCGCGGCCGCCGAGAAGAACACGGCGCGCCAGCCGAAGAACTGCGCCAGCATGCTCGACAGCGGCCGCGACAGCAGGATGCCGGAGAGCAGGCCGCCCATGATCGTGCCGACGGTGCGCCCGCGCAGCGCCTCGGGGGCAAGGTGCGCGGCCAGCGGGATCAGGATCTGCACGCTGACGGAACTGAGGCCGAGCAGCAGCGAGACGAGCAGGAACCAGCCCGGTTGCGACGACAGCGCGGCGCCGACCAGGCTGAGCGCGGCGGCGGCGCCGCTGAGCATCAGCAGGCGGCGGTTCTCCAGCAGGTCGGCGAGCGGCACCAGGAAGAACAGGCCGATCGCGTAGCCGATCTGGGTCAGCGAGACGATGACGCTCGCCCCCTGGGGCGAGAGCCCGATGGCCGGTGCGATCAGTTCGATGATCGGCTGTGCGTAATAGAGGTTGGCCACCAGCACGCCGGCGGACAGCGAGAACAGCGCAATCAGCGCCGGGGACATCGGCGCGGCCGCCTGGTGCGAGCCGCTGTGGAGGGAGGAGGTCGTGGTTTCCATGGCTTCGGGTTTCGGGCATCGGGGTTGGGATGTGCCGAAGCTTAGGTGGCGCAAGGCGGGCTTGGAATGAGGGCGCAGCGCAAGGTAGCGTTGCGTCCAGCACAAAGCCGCCGTCGGGACGTCGCTGCGGGTGGTGGCCGGCGCGCGCCGGCCATGGCAAGCGGCCGGCGCCAGGGCAGGAGGCGCCGCAGGCGGTCCGTTGATGATCTATTGATCAATAAGTGCCGGCGGCGGCGCTTGCGGCGGGGCCGCCGGCCTGGCGCCGGCGCGGCGCGGCCGGTTCCGCACCGTCCTGCCGGCCCGCAGCGCAGGCGTTGCGCCGGACGCAAAGCTGTGCAGCGCTGCGTGGCGATTCTCCCGCGGCCGCGCCGCGCGTACTGTGGCCTCCGACAAAACAAGGAGGCCTGTCATAGATACCAAGCACACCCCGGCGCGCCGCGCGCTGGTCATCGGCGGTTCCCTCGGGGGACTGTTCATCGGCAACCTGCTGCGCCGCATCGGCTGGCAGGTCGACATCTACGAGCGCTCGCCGCATGCCCTCGACAGCCGCGGCGGCGGCATCGTGCTGCAGCCCGAGGTGATCGAGGTGTTCCGCCGCCTGGGCATCGATGCCGGCGAGGTCGAGCTGGGCGTCGCCTCCCGCTACCGGACCGTGCTGGAGCCGGACGGGACGGTGCGCAGCCGGCGCTTCGCGCCCCAGATGCAGACATCGTGGTCCCTGATCTACTCGCGGCTGCGCGCAGCCTTCGGCGAGGCCGGCTATCAGCAGGGCAGGACGCTGGTCGGCATCGAGCAGGATGCGGCGGCCGGCACCGTCACCGCCCGCTTTGCCGACGGCAGCGTCGAGACCGGCGACCTGCTGATCGGCGCCGACGGCGGCAACTCGACCGTGCGCCAGCAGATCTGGCCCGAAGCGCGGCCCTCGTATGCCGGCTACCTGGCCTGGCGCGGGCTGGTCCCGGAGTCCCGCATGCCGGAGTCGACACGCCAGATGCTGGCCGGCGATTTCGGCTTCGCCAACAACCGGGGCTCGCACATCCTCGGTTATCTGGTGCCGGGCGAGCACAACGACACGCGCCCTGGCCACCGCTTCTACAACTGGGTCTGGTACCGCGTCGCGGACGCACGCATGCTCGCTGCGGTGATGACCGACCGCAATGGCAAGGCGCGCGGCTACTCGGTGCCGGAGGGCCTGCTCGACGAGCGCTGGCTCGCCCATCTCCAGCAGGATGCCGAGGCCCTGCTGCCCGAGCCCTTCCGCGCGATCGTCGCGGCGACGGAGCAGCCGTTCGCGCAGGCCATCCGGGACCTGGCTTCCGAACACATGGTGTCCGGCCGCATCGCGATCCTGGGCGACGCCGGCTCGATCCCGCGTCCGCATACGGCGGCCAGCACGTCCAAGGCGGCGGCCAATGCGCTGGCGCTGGCGGATGCGCTGCAATCTGCGCCGGCCGATATCGCCGCGGCGCTGGCGCGCTGGGAGCCGGCCCAGGTCGCGTATGGGAAGGCCTTGCGGCGCCAGGGTACCGAGACCGGCAACCTGCTGTTGTTCCACGGGGCCGCCACGGCCGGTGCTGTCTGAGCGCGGGTGCCGGGGCCGGCCGGCTCGGCCCGCCGCGCGCCGCTTACTTGAACAGCCAGGGCGCGACGAGCCGCGTATAGCGCGGCATGACCACATAGACCATCAGGAACACGATGGCCGCGGTCACGGCCGCCTTGTTCACGAAGGCGTCGTGGTCGAAGCCGAGCTGCCCGAGCAGCGGCAGGACGCCCCATGGCACGACGATGCTCAGCGGCAGGATGGCGCTCCAGGTGACGAGCCACTGCTTCCACGCGGTCGGGACCTTGACCGGCGCGTGTTTCGGCGTGAACCAGAAATCGAGCCCGGTCTTGATCTCGTAGCGGTCGCCCTGCCGCAGCGCGGGGCCCATGTCGGCGATGTGCCGGCGGCGCTCATCGGATTCCATCCAGGCGCTGAGGCTGTGGAAGTCGGCGAAGCGGACGATGGTCGCGTACTCGCGGCTGCCGCCGGCCGGACGGATCACGTCGGTGCTCAGGTAGCCGGGGAATTTCGACGAGGCGGCGCGGATGTCCGCCAGCCACGCCTCGTACTGCGCGACGGCGTCGGGCGCGACGTCATGGACGATGATGCTGGTGACGATTTCCTGCGGCGCTTCCTGCGGCATGGGGGCGGTCGGGTTCATCGCGCTTCCGGTGGGTGGCGGAGGCCGGCGGCCCGAGGCGGCGCCGTGGCCGAAGCGCTCCATCTTACGCGGAAAGCGGCGGGGCCGCGGTGCCCGTCACCGCGGGGGCGCTGAAGCGGGAACGGCTGCTGAAGCGGATGCCGTCTCGTGCGAGACGGCTGCAGGCGCAGGTCTCCTGTTCCCGGGCGGGAAGGCTGTCACACCTGTCCGCGGTTGCGCGAAGACACGGCAACGGTGGTCGGCGACTCGGCGAGCGGTACGAAACGGCGCGTCTTGCCATCGAGCGCATCGATGCTGCCGGTCTCGATATCGTAGACCCAGCCGTGCAGGCTCATGCGTCCCTGTTCGAGCGCCAGCGCCACCGATGGATGGGTGCGCAGGTTGGCCAGTTGCGCGATCACGTTCTCACGCACGAGGCCATCGAGCTTGGCGCGAGGCGTATCGAACTGATGGGCCGCATTGATGGCTTTGGCCGCATCGGAGTGGCGCAGCCAGTTCGCCACCGCCGGCAGGTGGTCAAGGCAGGTGCAGCGCGAGATCGCGCCCATCGCGCCACAGTCCGAATGCCCGCAGATCACGATATCGCGCACGCCCAGCACCGCCACCGCGTACTCGACGGTGGCCGACACGCCACCGGGCTCCGGGCCGTACGACGGCACGATGTTGCCCGCGTTGCGGATCACGAACAGCTCGCCCGGCTCGCGCTGGGTGAGCAGCTCAGGCACGACGCGGCTATCCGAACAGGTGACGAACAGTGCCTTTGGGTTCTGTGTCGTGGCGAGCTGTTTGAACAGCTCGACCCGTTGCGGATAGACCTCGCGCTGGAAGCGCAGAAAGCCGTCGATGATGTCACGCATGGCGTCCTCCCGATTCGAATGCTCGATACTGGCATGGTCGTTCGATACGCTGCCATGCCGGTGCGGCCCAGATTATCGCCGATGTCGGGCCTCCCGGGGCACGGGGACCCGCCCCGTTCCGGCGCACTGCCGGCGGCCTTGTCTTCATCTCCGGCCAGGTCGGCATCCGCCCGGACGGCACGGTGCCCGATAGCGTGGAGGAGCAGATCGAGCTCGCCTTCCGGCGCCTGGGTGCGGTCCTGGTCCACGAGGGGCTGGGTTTCGAGGTCCTGGTCGAGCTGGTCTCCTACCACGTCCGGATCGACGAACAGCTCGGCGCGTTCCGGGAGATCAAGGCGCGCTGCATCACGCGCGAATTCCCGGCCTGGACGATCCTCGGCGTGGCGTCGCTCGCGCGGCCGAACCTGCTGGTCGAGATCAAGGCGGTCGCGGCTGCCTGGGTCCACGGCGGCCGCGACGCGGACCGCATCGCAGGGCGATCGACGAAAGTACTTGCCTTTTTCCGTGGTTCAGTTATAGTCACGTCCTCGCGTGCGGCTGTAGCTCAGTTGGATAGAGTACTTGGCTACGAACCAAGGGGTCGTGGGTTCGAATCCTGCCAGCCGCGCCACCTATTCTCAGGATGTAGCAGATGGACGGCCTGGAAGCCTCAAGCTTCCAGGCCGTTTTTTTATGCGCCCGCGCCGGCCGGCCGGGGTGCGGCCCCGGCGGCAAGGAAAAGCGCCGTCCGCGCTGCGGCGGCGGACGGCGCAAGCTGCGGCAGATCAGCGGAATTGCCACAGCGGACTGGATCGTAGCCGCGCGCTGCGCCGCCGATTGCAAACAATGATGTCTGCCCGTCGCCGCGTGCCGTGCGCAGCATCCCGCCGTTGCCGAAAGTCCACGCCGCGCAGCGGCTTCAGTCCGCCGGGCCGAGGATGCGCTCCACGCATTCCGCGCGCAGCGGCACGCCCAGGAAGCGCGCGATCTCGACGATCTGCCCATACAGCATCCATTGCCCGTGATGGATGGCGCAGCCGCGTGCGCGTGCCGCCCTGAGCAGCGGCGTCTCCTCTTCCCGCATCACCGCCTCGCAGACGAGGGTCGACGCATCGAGGCGCTTTGCCGCGAGCGGCAGCGGGTCGCTGTCGCGCAGGCCCAGCGCGGTGGCATTGACGACCACGTCGAAGCCGGCGGGATCGTCGCCGCCGGCGCGGATGTCGACGCCGGGCACCGCCGCGCGCAGGCGCGCGGCCAGCTCCTGCGCCTTGTCGGCCGAGCGGTTGTGGATGACCAGCTCGGCCGGCCGCTCGCGCGCCATGGCATAGGCCATCGATTTGCCCGCGCCGCCCGCGCCGAGCTGCAGCACGCGCTTGCCGGCCAGCGCGTGGCCACGTTCGCGCAGGCCGGCGACAAAGCCGTCGCCATCGAAGTTGCCCCCGCTCCAGCAGCCCTTGTCGCGGTCGAAACGCATGGCATTGACCGAGCCGACCAGGCGCGCCGTGTCGCTCAGCGCGCCGCAGGCGGCCACTACGGCTTCCTTGTGCGGCACGGTGACGACCAGTCCGTTCAGGCTCTGGATCGCGCGGGCGCCGTCGAGGAAAGCGGCCAGTTCCTCGGGGGCGACGTGGAAGGGCACGCAGACCGCGTTGAGGCCCTGCCTGGCGGTGGCGGCATTGAACAGCTGCGGGGTGCGGACATGGGAAACCGGCGCGGCGACGATGCCGACGAGTTGGGTGTTGCCGTCGATCTGCATGGTGTGGTTGGCGTTGGTTGGGTGATGCTGCCGTGGTTGGGAGGGTTGTCGGTGGAGGACTTGGTGATGCGGGCGCCGAGGGCTTCGTTGGTTTGCTCGCGTGCTGGATCGTGCTGAGGGCTTCGTTGGTTTGCTCGTGTGCTGGATCTCACCGAGGGCTTCGCTGGATGTGGTGCCTTGCTAGACCACCCCTCTCCCCCGCCCTCTCCCCATGCGGGGAGAGGGAGCCAAGACACTATGCTTGGTGTGCGGTGCTGGTGCATCTCGTTTCGGCTTCGTTCAGCGCGACGGGGTTTGCACCGCGCCGGTTCGCTCCCCTCTCCCGCTTGCGGGAGAGGGGCCGGGGGAGAGGGCAGGCGCCAGCGTCGCGCCCAGGCCCGTATCCGGGATGATGGTGCCTGCCAGCGGCACCAGGCACCCCCTCAGATTCCCGCCATGCACGTGTACTTCACGACCAGGTAGTCCTCGATGCCGAAGTGCGAGCCTTCGCGGCCGACGCCTGACTGCTTGACGCCGCCGAACGGTGCCACTTCGTTCGAGATCAGACCGGTGTTGACGCCCACCATGCCGTACTCCAGCCGTTCGGAGACGCGCCACACGCGGCCCAGGTCGCGTGCGTAGAAGTAGCTGGCGAGGCCGAATTCGGTGTCGTTGGCCATGGCCACCACCTCGTCCTCGGTGTCGAAGCGGAACAGCGGCGCCACCGGGCCGAAGGTCTCTTCGCGCGCCACCAGCATGCCGGGCTTGACGTCGGCCAGCACGGTGGGCTCGAAGAAGGTGTGGCCGAGCGCGTGGGGTCTGCCGCCGGAGAGCACGCGCGCGCCCTTGGAGACGGCGTCGGCGATGTGTTCCTCGACCTTGGCCACCGCCTTGCCGTCGATCAGCGGCCCGATGCGCACGCCGTCGTCCATGCCGTTACCCACCTTGAGCGCGGCGACCGCGGCCACCAGCTTCTGCGCGAAGGCGTCATAGATCTTGCTGTGCACGTACAGGCGGTTGGCGCATACGCAGGTCTGGCCGGCGTTGCGGTACTTGGAGACGATGGCGCCTTCGACCGCGGCATCGAGGTCGGCGTCGTCGAAGACGATGAAGGGGGCGTTGCCGCCCAGTTCCATCGATACCTTCTTGATGGTGGAGGCGGTCTGCGCCATCAGCTCGCGGCCCACTTCGGTGGAGCCGGTGAAGGTCAGCTTGCGCACCAGCGGGTTGTGGCTCAGCTCGCCGCCGATGGCGGCGGCCGAGCCGGTCACCACCGACAGCACGCCGGCGGGGATGCCCGCGCGCTCGGCCAGCACGGCCAGCGCCAGCGCCGACAGCGGCGTCTGCGAGGCCGGCTTGAGCACCATGGTGCAGCCGGCCGCCAGCGCGGGGCCGGCCTTGCGCGTGATCATGGCGGCGGGGAAGTTCCACGGCGTGATGGCGGCGCACACGCCCACCGGCTCCTTGGTGACGACGATGCGCTGGCTGCTGATCGGCGCTGGGATGGTCTCGCCGTAGACGCGCTTGCCTTCCTCGGCGAACCACTCGATGAAGGAGGCCGCATAGGCGATCTCGCCGCGCGACTCGGTGAGCGGCTTGCCCTGCTCGGCGGTCATGATGGCGGCGAGGTCGTCCTGGTTGGCGAGCAGCAGCTCGAACCACTTGCGCAGCAGCGCCGAGCGCTCCTTGGCGGTGCGCGCGCGCCAGGCGGGCAGGGCGCGGTTGGCGGCCTCGATGGCCTGGCGGGTTTCCTCGGCGCCGAATTGCGGCACCTGGGCCACGTGCTCGCCGGTAGCGGGATTGAGGACGGCGATATGGCGTGCGCCGTCGACCCAGCGGCCGTCGATATAGCACTGCTGGCGCAGCAGGGAGGGGTCTTTGAGCGTGAGCATGATGGGATTCCTTGGCGACGATGAGAGTGGGGGCGCTGCAAGGTGACCGGTGCCCGCGCGGCGGCGGGCTCCGCTTCGATTCTACTGCCGGCGTCAGCCGGCGATGTAAAGGCCGCCGTTGACGTGCAGCACCTCGCCGGTGATGAAGCTGGCGGCCGAACTGCACAGGAAGCCGATCGCGGTGGCGATCTCGCGCGGCTGGCCGAGGCGCTTGAGCGGCGTCTGCTCGACCGAGTCGGCGCCGCGCTTCTGGATCAGATCGGCCGTCATCGGCGTGGCGATGATGCCGGGCGAGACCGCGTTGACCCGCGTGCGCGGGCCCAGCTCGCGCGCGAGGCTGCGCGTCAGGCTCAGCAGGCCGCCCTTGGAGGCCGAATAGTGTGCGTTGTAGTAGGCCCCGCGGTGGGCGGCCACCGAGGTCAGGTTGACGATGGCGCTGCCCTCGCGCAGCGCCGGCATGGCGCGGCGCACCAGGTAGAACACGCCGTCGAGGTTGATCGACAGCGTGCGCCGCCATTGCTCGTCGCTCATGCCGTCGACCGGCTGGGCCTCGTACAGGCCCGCCGACGGCACCAGGAAGTCGATGCCGCCGAAGCGTTCCTGCGCCAGCGCCACGGCGCGTGCGCTGTCGCCGGGATCGGCCGCGTCCATGCGCAGCGTGGCGACGCGCTCGCCGGCGGGGTCGAGCTCGCGCGCGAAGGCGGCGAGGCCGCCCTCGTCCAGGTCGGTCAGCACCAGGCGCGCGCCGTGCGCGTGGAACAGGCGGGCGGTCTCGCGGCCGATGCCGCCGTTGGCGCCGGTCAGCAGCAGGGTGCGTTGGTCGAAGTCGTACATGGTGTCTCCTGGATAGGGTTGTCTGTGGCGCAGGTGTCGGTCGCGCGGCTCGGGGCCCGGGCCGCTCAGATGTGCAGGGCGCGGCCGTACGCCGCCAGCACGGCTTCGTGCATGGCTTCCGACAGGGTGGGGTGGGGCAGCACGGCTGCCATCAGGTCGGCCTCGGTGGTTTCCAGCGTCTGCGCGATGGCATAGCCCTGGATCATCTCGGTCACTTCCTCGCCGACCATGTGGGCGCCCAGCAGCTCGCCGCTGGCGCCGTCGAACACCACCTTGACGAGGCCGGCGGTGGCGCCCATGGCGATGGCCTTGCCGTTGCCGACGAAGGGAAACCTGCCCACCTTGACCTCGCGCCCGAGCGCGCGCGCCTGGGCCTCGGTCAGGCCCACGCTGGCCACCTGCGGGTGGCTGTAGGTGCAGGCCGGGATGCGCGCGGGATCGAGCGCGTGCGGATCCAGGCCGGCGATGTGCTCGACGCAGATCACGCCTTCGTGGCTGGCCTTGTGCGCCAGCCAGGGCGGACCGGCCACGTCGCCGATGGCGTACAGGCCGGGCTCGCCGGTGCGGCCGAAGCCGTCGGTGACGAGATGCGTCTTCTCGACCCTGGCCGCGGTGTGCTCCAGGCCGAGGTCTTCCACGTTGCCGACGATGCCGGCCGCCACCAGCACCACGTCGGCTTCCACGCGCGTGGCGGCGCCGGTACGCGGCTGCAGCGTCAGCGCCCAGCCTTCGCCGTGGCGCTCGGCGCGCTCCAGCGCCGTCGCCACATGCAATGCGATGCCGTCGCGCTTGAGGCTGGCGGCGACCTGGGCCGAGATCTCCTCGTCCTCCACCGGCAGGATGCGCTCGGCCATCTCCACCACCGTGACTTCGGCGCCGACGGCGCGGTAGAAGCTGGCGAACTCGATGCCGATGGCGCCGGCACCGACGATCAGCAGGCGGCGCGGCAGGCTCGGCGGCGCCAGCGCCTCGCGGTAGCTCCACACCGTCTTGCCGTCGGCCGGCAGCGCCGGCAGCTGGCGCGCGCGCGCGCCGGTGGCAAGGATGATGTGCGGGGCCGACAGGGCCTGGCGGCCGCCGTCGGCCCCGCTCTCCGCCCCGCCCTCCACCTCGAGCCGGCCGCGGCCGGCCAGGCGGGCGTGGCCGCTGATCACCGTCACGCCGTGCTTCTTCATCAGGTGGGTCACGCCCTTGTTGAGCTGGGCGGCCACCGCGCGCGAGCGCGCCACCATGGCCGGCAGGTCGGCGCTGGCGCTGCCGGCGCGCACGCCGAAGGCGGCCGCGCCATTGACCAGGCGCAGCACGTCGGCCGAGCGCAGCAGCGCCTTGGTCGGGATGCAGCCCCAGTTCAGGCAGACGCCGCCGAGCTGCGCTTTTTCCACCAGCGCGGTCTTCATGCCCAGTTGCGCGGCGCGGATGGCGGCCACGTAGCCGCCGGGGCCGCCGCCGACGACGACCAGGTCGAATGCGGATGCAGTCACGTCGCGTCCTCAGATCAACATTGACAAGGGGTTTTCCACCAGCCGCTTGAACGCGGCCAGCCACTGCGCGGCCAGCGCGCCGTCGATGGCGCGGTGGTCGGCCGACAGCGTGCAGCGCATGACCTGGCCGGGGCGCAGCTCGCCGTCTTCCACCACGGGCACCGCCTGGGTGGCGCCGACCGCCAGGATGGCGGCCTGCGGCGGATTGATGATGGCCGAGAACTCGCTTACGCCGAACATGCCCAGGTTGCTGACGCTGAAGCTGCCGCCCTGGTATTCCTCGGGGCGCAGCTGCCCGGCGCGGGCACGCGCGGCGAGGTCGGCGATCTCGCCGCTGATCACCGACAGCGGCTTGCGGTCGGCGCCGCGCACGATGGGGGTGATGAGGCCGGTCCCGGTCGACACGGCCACCGCCACGTCCGCCTCGCGGTAGTGGCGCATCGCGCTGTCGGTCCAGCCCACGTTGGCCCCGGGCACCTCGCGCAGGGCCACCGCCACCGCGCGCACGATGAAGTCGTTGACGGAGATCTTGCGCGCGGCCCCGGCATTGACCTGCGCGCGCAGCGCCAGCAGCGCCTCCATGCGGCAGTCGGCCACCAGGTAGAAGTGGGGAATGGTGGCCTTGCTTTCCGACAGGCGCCGCGCGATGGTGCGGCGCATATTGCTGTGCGGCACCTCGGTGAAAGCGGCATCGGCGGGCAGCGCGGCGGCACTTGTGCTTGCTGCCGGCACGGCAGCGCTGGCGCAGGCGGCGGGGGCAGCGGCCGGAGCCGCCGGCGGGCGGCCGCCTTGCGCGGCCTGCTCCACGTCGCGCTTGACCACGCGGCCGTTGGGGCCACTGCCGCGCAGCGCGGCGAGGTCGACGCCGAGCCGGGCCGCCAGGCGGCGCGCGAGCGGGCTGGCGAACACGCGGGACGAGGGCGCGGCGGCCGGGCTGGCCGCGCCGGCCGCCGGTGCGGTGGCCGGCGTCGGTTCGGCCGCGGCGGCCGCAGCGGCCGCGGTCGGGGTCGCGCCACCACCGCCGGCGGCGGCGATCAGCGCGTCGATATCGATGGCGCTCTCGCCGTCGACCAGCAGCACGCCGATGGGCGCGCCGACCTCGACCTCCTGGCCGGCGGCGACGAGGCGGCGGCCCAGCACGCCGGTCGCGTCGGCGTTCAGCTCGACCACCGCCTTGTCGGTCTCGATCTCGGCGACGCAGTCGCCCACGGCGACCGTCTCGCCTTCTTCGCGGGTCCACGCCTGCAGCGTGGCATGGGTGGCATTGGCCGCCACCTCGGGCATGCGCAGCAGAATCGCCATGTCAGTGCGCCTCCGCCGGGAACAGGTCGGGCCGGTAGGCCGCGATGTCGTCGTACTGCACGAACTCCAGCACATTGCCTTCGGGGTCGTGGCAGAAGGCCAGCCAGGTGCCGGCGCGGACTTCGACGCGCCGGGGCCCGGTCAGCAGGCGTGCGCCGGCGGCGGCCAGCCGCTCGACCACGGCCTGGAGGTCGTCGACGATGAAGGTCAGGTAGCTGGCGTTGGCCTTGTCGAGGATATAGCCGGGCACCGCGGCGGGCGCCGGCGGCGTGGCCGGGGCCAGCAGCTTGACGCGCTCGCCGCGCGGCGTCTGCAGGCGCACGGCGGTGTAGCCGTCGCGGTGCATGGCGGCCTGCGCGGCGGCGGCCGGCGGCACCTGCACCTCGCTGACGAAGGCGAGGCCGAGCACCTGCTCGTAGAAGCGGCGCATCGGAGCGAGGTCGCGCACGGCGATGCCGACCTCGAGGGGAACGATCATGTTCAGGGTCATGGGGAAATCCTTGGCTGCATCGATGGGTCGGGGCAGGCGCGCATCAGGCGGCGCCCTGGTCGCGCATCACCTGGCGCAGGCCGGCGGCCACTTCCTCGGTGCGCGCCGCGGCGGCGCGCTCCAGCACCTTGGAGATGCTGGGCGCCGCTTCGGCGCCGGTCACGCGCTGCACCGGCTGGTCCAGCCAGTCGAAGCAGCGGCGCTGGATCTCGTCGGCCAGCCAGCCGCCGTAGGAGGTACCGCGCGCGCCCTGCTCGACGATCAGCACATTGTTGGTCTTGCGGATGCTGGCCTCGATGGTGTCCCAGTCGAGGCTGGCGCGGTCGAGCCAGCGCAGGTCGATCACCTCGGCGTCGACGCCGGTCTGCTCCACCGCTTCGAGCGCATGGCCCACCATCGACAGGTAGGCGATCACGGTCACCGCGGCACCCTGGCGGCGCAGCGCGGCCTTGCCCACCGGCAGGTGGTAGTCGAGGTCATCCACCGGGCCCGTGCCCGAGCTGTTGTACAGGTCGACGTGCTCGATCACCAGCACCGGGTCCTTGCAGGCCAGCGCGGTGTTCATCAGGCCGACGTAGTCGAAGGGACTGGACGGCGCGACGATGCGCCAGCCCGGGCAGGTGGCGAAGATGCCGGCCGGGTCCATCGAGTGCTGCGAGCCGTAGCCGGTGCCCATCGCCACCTTGGTGCGCAGCACCAGCGGCACGTCGCTCTCGCCGCCGAACATGTGGCGCGCCTTGCCGATCTGGTTGAAGACCTGGTCGGCCGCCACCCACATGAAATCGGGGTACATGAACTCGACCACCGGCTTGAAGCGGCCATCCAGCGCCATGCCGCCGCCCAGGCCGACGAAGGCGTTCTCGCTGATCGGCGTGCCGAGCACGCGCGCCGGGAAGCTGTCGCGCAGGCCGCGCGTGGCGCCGTTGGTGCCGCCCTTGAGACGGTGCACGTCTTCCCCCATCACCACCACCGAGGGATCGGCCTGCATGCGCCGGTGCATGACGTCGGCCACCACGTCGATGAACTTGCGCGTTTCCAGCTTGCCGCCGAAGCTGTCCTGCTCGGCGTAGCGCAGGCCCTGCAGCTCGCGCAGGTCGCTGCGGATGCCGACGTCGCGGAAGTCCGGGCTGGGCCACAGCTCGGGGCGGATGCGGCGCTTGCCCGGCTTGCCCGAAGGATCGGCCTCGGTCAGCGCGGCGGCGGCCTCGCGCATGGCCTGCTTGACGCGCTCGCGCAGCGCGGCGATCTCTTCGGCGCTGACCAGGCCGCGCTCCTGCATGCGGCGCGCCATCAGTTCGAGCGGGTCGCGCGCGCGCCATTGCTGTTCCTCTTCCTTGCTGCGGTAGCCGAAGGCGCTGCCGGGGAAGGGGCCGTTCTGGTGGAAGAAGCGGTACAGGTCGGCCTCGATGATGGTCGGGCCCTTGCCGGCGCGCATGTGCGCCAGCGCTTCCTGCGTGGCCAGGTGCACGGCCAGCGGATCCATGCCGTCGACCTTCCAGCTGGGGATGTTGAAGGCCAGTCCGCGTGCGGACAGGCGCGGCTCGGCGGTCGATTCCTCCACCGTGGTCGACACCGCGTAGCGGTTGTTCTCGATGAAGAAGCACAGCGGAAGCTGCCATGCCGCCGCCAGGTTCATGGTCTCCAGCACCGAGCCGATGTTGACCGCGCCGTCGCCGAAGTAGGTGATGGCCACGGCGTCGGTGCCCGCGTGCTTGTGCGACCAGGCCGCGCCGGCGGCCATCGGCACGCCGCCGCCGACGATGGCGTTGGTACCGAGCGCGCCGGCCTCGGCCCACTGCAGGTGCATGGAGCCGCCGCGGCCCTTGCAGAAGCCCTGCGCCAGGCCGAGGATCTCGGCCAGCGTGCGCTGCAGCAGGGTCTGCACCGCCGGCGCCAGCGGCGCGCGCGGGTCGAGGCCGGCCGGGGCCAGGTAGCCGAGCGCCTTGGACAGGAACTGGTGGTGGCCGCGGTGCGAGCCGTTGATCTGGTCGGCGCCGCTCAGCGTGACCAGCGAGCCGGCGGCGCCGCCTTCCTGGCCGATGCTCGAATGGGCCGGGCCGTGGACCAGGCCCTCGGCGGCCAGCTCCAGCACGGCTTCCTCGAAGCCGCGGATCAGGTGCATATGGGTGAGCAGCGAGCCCAGCAGGGCGGGGTCGGCGCGCGCCCAGTCTTCGTCGGTGGCGCGCAGTTCCACCCATTCGGCGGCGGGGCGCAGGGTGCTACGTTCAGACATGAGAAGGAATCCTTGTGGTCCAGTGGTTCTTGCGATGCGCCGCACTGCGGCGCGTCGTGTGGTGTGGTGTGGTGTCTTGTCGTCTCGGGTGGCCCCGGGGCGGCTCGGGGCGCCCGCGTTCAGAAGCCGTCGGCGGTCCAGCCGCCGTCGGAGACCAGCGCGTGGCCGGTGATGAAGGCGGCGGCGTCGGAGGCGAGGAAGAGCGCCACCTCGGCCATCTCTTCCGGCGTGCCGAAGCGGCGCAGCGGCGTGCGCGCCAGCAGGGCTTCGCCGTCCATGGCGCCGCGCGCCAGCAGCGAGTCGACCAGCGCGGTGCGGGTGTAGCCCGGGCACACTGCGTTGACGCGGATGTTGTGCTCGGCCCATTCGGCCGCCAGCGACTTGGTCAGCGACACCACGCCGGCCTTGGCCGCGCAATAGGCCAGGCGCCGGGCCGACGAGGCCAGGCCCCACATCGAGGCGGTGCTGAGGATGTTGCCGCCGCCCTGGCGCACCATGCGGCGCGCCGCGGCCTGCGTGCAGAAGAAGACGCCGCTCAGGTCGATGTCGATGGCGCGGCGCCAGTCGTCCGGCGTCAGCTCCAGCGAGGGCTTGTTCATCGAGATGCCGGCGTTGTTGAGCAGCACGTCGATGCGGCCGAAGCGCGCCTCGGTGGCGGCGCAGGCGGCCTCGACCGCCTCGGGGTCGGTGATGGAGGCGCGCACGGTCTCCACCTCCACGCCGGGATGGGCGGCCTCCAGCTCGGCCTTGGCGGCGGCCAGGCCGCCGGCGTCGAGGTCGAGCAGCATCAGGCGCGCGCCGTGGCGGGCGAAGCCGTGCGCCATGGCGCGGCCGATGCCGCTGGCGGCGCCGGTGTCGAGCACGACCTTGCCGGCCAGGCCGGGATAGCGGGCGGGCGCGAACGGCTGGGCGTCGGGATATCCGTGCTGCATGCCTTGCGGTTGTGCGGTGTTCATACGGCGAGCCAGTCCTTCATCAGTTGAGTGTTGGCGGTGAGTTGCGCGGGCGTGCCTTCGTAGACGATGCGGCCATGGCCCATCACGCAGACGCGGTTGGAGACCTTGAGGGCGATGGCCAGCTTCTGCTCGACCAGCACCACCGAGACGCCGCGGCGGTGGATGTCGGCGATGGCTTCGCCCACCACCTGCACGATCTTGGGCGCCAGCCCTTCGGTGGGCTCGTCGATCAGGATCAGCAGCGGGTTGCCCAGCAGCGAGCGGCACATGGTGAGCATCTGCTGCTCGCCGCCGGACAGGCTGCCGGCCTTGGTGTTGCGCCGCTCCTTCAGGCGCGGGAAGTAGTCGAACATCTGCTCGACCGTCCACTTCGGCGCGCCCTGCTGGGCACGCTGCTCGCCCATGCGCAGGTTCTCGTCGACGCTCAGGTTGGCGAACACCTCGCGTTCCTCGGGCACGAAGGCGATGCCGCTGCGGCAGATGGCATAGGGGGCGGCGCCGGCGAGATCGCGCCCGCGCAGCCGGATCCGGCCCGCGCTGGGCGGCACCAGGCCCATGATGGCCTTGAGCGTGGTGGAGCGGCCGGCGCCGTTGCGTCCCAGCAGGCTGACCACCTCGCCCTGCTCGACGTGGAAATCGACGCCGTGCAGGATGTGGCTCTTGCCGTAGTGGGCGTGCAGTCCTTCCACCGATAGCAGCCGCGTGCCGGCTTGCCGGACGCCCTGCCCGCTGTGTTGTTGTCCGATACCTGCGCTCATGCGGCGGCCTCCTCGCCCAGATAGGCTTCCTTGACGCGTGGGTTGTTGCGGATCTCCTCCGGGCTGCCGGTGGCGACGATCTCGCCGTAGACCAGCACGCTGATACGGTCGGACAGCGAGAACACCACGTCCATGTCGTGCTCGACGATCATCAGCGTGCGCCCTCGCGACAACTCGCGGATCAGTCCGGCGGTGTAGTCGGTTTCCTCCTGCGACATGCCGGCCATCGGCTCGTCGAGCATGATCACCTTGGGGTCCGAGGCCAGCGTCATGGCGATCTCCAGCGAGCGCTGCTCGGAGTAGGACAGCTCGCCGGCGACGGTGCCGGCGCGGGCGCCCAGCCGCACCTGGTCCAGCAGCTGCATGGTCTCGTCGCGCACCGCGCGCAGGCGGTTGGCGAAGCGCCACAGCACGTACTGCAGGCCGTGCCGCCGCATCACGGCGAGGCGCACGTTCTCGAACACGCTGAGGCCGGCGAAGATATTGGTGATCTGGAAGGAGCGCGCCAGCCCGCGCCGGTTGATTTCCTGCGGCGACAAGCCCTGGATGGCGGCGCCGTCCAGCAGCACCTGGCCGCCGCTGGCGGGCAGGCGGCCCGAGATCAGGTGGAACAGGGTCGATTTGCCGGCCCCGTTGGGACCGATCAGCGCGTGGCGTTCGCCGGCGCGCACCTCGAGATCGACGCCGCGGATGATGTCGACGTCGCCGAAGGATTTGCGCAGGCCGCGCAGCGAAAGGATGGCTTGCGGGTTCATGCCGGATTCCTGTGGGCGTTGGCGGAAGGCCGGGCCGGGGCCGCGGCGGCATCGGCCGCGTCCTTGACGCGCAGCCAGGCGCCGTTGGCGAGGCGGGCGAGGAGCACGCCGGCGGCCAGCAGCGCGGCGGGCACCAGCCAGGTGAACGGAGAGAGCGGGTCCCAGTCGCGGCCGAACAGCGGGATCGGCGGCAGGCCGCCACCGGCGAGGGCTGCCATCGCGCGGTAGTCCTGCGAGAAGGCGCGCTGCAGCATCTCCACCGTGAAGACCGTGCCGGCCGCCAGCAGCAGCGCGCCCAGCACGAAGGCCAGCGCGAGCGGCAGCATGCGGCGCAGGCCGTGCGTGCGGCAGTTGGCCAGCAAGGACTGCACCAGGCCGGCCAGCCCGGCCGGCACGAACAGCATCACCAGCACGAACAGGATGCCCTGGTAGAGCAGCCAGGAGCGCGTCAGGTCGGACACGGCATAGCCGAAGAAGGTCATGGCCGCCGCGCCGAGCGCGGGCCCGAGGAACAGCTTGACGCCGCCGATGTAGCTGTTCAGCACCACCGCGGCGGAAGCCGAGGCATCGAACACCACGTAGTTGGCCGCTTCCATATTGATGGCCTGCAGGCCGCCGGCGACGCCGGAGAACATCGCGGACACGGCGAACACCAGCACGCCGAGGCGGTGCACGTCATAGCCGAGGAAGCGCAGGCGGTTGGCGTTCTCGCGCAGGCCCAGCGTGAGCCGGCCGACCGGCGTCAGCGTGTACAGGTAGAGCAGGCCCAGCGACAGCAGCACCCAGGCCAGGGTCAGGTAGTAGACCTGCGTGCTGTCGCCGAAGCTGAAGCCCCAGGCCGGCATGCGCATGGTGGAGATGCCCGCCTCGCCGCCGAACCAGCCGGCCAGGTGGGGCGCCAGCGCATGCAGCAGCTCGGCCAGGGCCAGCGTGATCATGGCGAAGTAGACGCCCGCGCGCTGGGTTGCGAACCAGCCGGCCGCCAGGCCCGCCAGCAGGCCCATGGCGCCGCCGGCCAGCGGCAGCAGCGGCGTCGGCAGCAGGCCGTTGCCGCCGAAGGCGTTCATCGCGTGCACGGTGGCGAAGGTGCCGATGCCGAAGTAGGCGGCGTGGCCGAACGACAGCATGCCGCCCTGGCCGCTCAGCAGGTTGAAGGCCGCGGCGAACAGCACCGCGATCAGCATCTGGATCGAGGCGTTGACCAGGGCCGGGGAAAGCACTGCGGGCAGCGCGGCGAGGGCCGCGACGGCGAGCAGCAGGAGGGTTTTCTGGATCGGGGTCATGCGGGCTCCGTGGCTTATTCCTTCTCGCCCATCAGCCCGGACGGGCGGACCAGCAGGATCAGCAGCATCAAGGCGAAGGGGATGGTGGCGGACAGGCTCGACAGCTTGAGCGTGAGCAGGCCGCCCACCTGCTCGGCCCATTCGCGCAGGCCGGCCAGGGCCAGCAGGTCGGCCAGGCTGCGGTCGACGCCGACCGACAGCGAGGTGATCAGGCCGATCAGCAGCGAGGCCAGCATGGCGCCGCCGAGCGAGCCCAGGCCGCCCACCACCACCACCACGAACACCATCACGCCGAGCTCCAGCGCCATGTTCGGGTTGGTGGTGTAGAAGGCGCCGGCCACCGCGCCGGCCAGCCCGGCCAGCGCGGCGCCGACGCCGAACACGCCCATGAAGACCAGCGGCACGTTGTGGCCGAGCGCCTCGGCCATGCGCGGCTTGTAGATGGCCGAGCGCACCACGATGCCGACGCGGGTGCGCGTCAGCAGCAGGTAGATCAGGCCGAACATGGCCAGCGCGATGCCGCCCATCAGGATGCGGTAGAAGGGATAGGCGGTGGCGCCGAGCTGGAAGGCGGCGAAGTCGAGCGCGGGCGGCACGCGGTAATCGACCGGGAAGTTGCCGAAGAAGAGCTTGATCAGTTCGGCGATGATGAAGGACAGGCCGAAGGTCAGCAGCAGTTCGTGCGCGTGGCCGAAGCGGTGCACGCGGCGCAGGAAGAAGCGCTCGACCGCCACGCCGGCCAGGCCGACCAGGATGGGGGAGACCACCAGCGCGGGCCAGAAGCCGAGCACGCCCTGCAGCGTGTAGGCCAGGTAGGCACCGAGCATGTAGAAGGAGGCGTGCGCGAAGTTCAGCACGCCCATCATGCCGAAGATCAGCGTGAGGCCGGCCGATACCATGAACAGCAGCAGGCCGTAGATCGCGCCGTTGAGCAGCGAGACGATGAAGTATTCCATGAGGCTTCCTGGGCTTTCGTAAGGACGAGCGGGTCCTGTGCGCGGCACTGCCATCGACCTGCGGGCGGACGGCGCGCGGCGCGCATGCCGGGCCGCGCCACGGATGGCGCGGGCCGGTCAGCGTTGCGGGAAGAGGGCGATCAGCCGGGGCGCTGCATCTTGCAGCTCGCCTGCGGCGGCGTGGCGGCGTCGGCCGCGGAGAAGGCCTTGACGGGCTTGAAGCCCAGGTCGGTGCCGTCGACCTTGAACTTCGCCTCCTTGCTGACCACCGACACCACCATCGGCAGCAGCACCTGGTGGTCGGCCGCGCGCATGCTCATCTCGCCCAGCGGGGTCTTGACCCTGGCCTTTTCCAGCGCCAGCGCCAGTGCCTTGGTGCTGAGCCTGCCGCCCTCCGGCTTGACCGACTTCAGCGCCTCGCCCAGCATCTCGATGCCGAAGATCGACTGCGGCTCGATGAAGACCGGCAGGTGGCCTTCCTTGGCCTTGAAGTCGTTGGCGAGCTTCTCGCCGTCGGCGCCGCCCGCCTCGGCATTGAAGGGGTGCGCGACATAGTGGCCGAGCGCGACCTCGCCGGCATTGCCGACGTTGCCGGGCTGGTCGAGGAAGACGGTGGCGAAGCGGGTCTTCAGGCCGGCCGCCTTGGTCGCCTTCATCAGCAGCAGCAGGTCGTTCGACCAGTTGCCGGTGATCACGGTATCGGCCTTGGCGGCGGCGATCTTGGCCACGTAGGGCGAGAAGTCCTGCACCTTGTTGACGTCGTGCAGCGTCTTGTCGACCACCGTGTAGCCGCCCAGGCCGGCGTAGTCGCCGATGGCCTTCTGCATGTCGGCGCCCCAGGAGTAGTTCTGGTTGATCGAGTACACGCGCGATCCCAGCGCGTTCAGCGGCTTCATCGCGGCAACCAGCGCCTTGACGCGGATCTGCGCGTTGGTGGCGAAGCGGAAGTGGTAGAAGTGGCACTTCTCGCCGGTCAGCTCCATCGCCTCCCCACCCAGGTTCAGGTAGAGGATCTCCTTGCCCGGATTGCGCAGGTTGAACTTGCGCACGTCCTCGGTGATCTGCCCCGACACGGCGGAGGACGATCCCTGCATGACGATCTGCGCGCCATCGGCCACCGCGGCCTTCAGCTTGTCGGCGGCGCCGGCCGGGCCGCCCTGGTTGTCGTACTCGACCAGTTGCAGCGGCTCGCCGTTCCAGCCGCCGGCCGCGTTGAGCCGGTCGATGGCGAAGCGCGCCGCGGCGCGGAACATCAGCCCGGTCGATGCCTGCGGCCCGGACAGGGTCTCGACCAGCGCGATCTTCACCGGGGCCGCCGATGCCGTGCCTGCCAGCAGGGAAAGTGCCGCTGCCGCGAGCAAAGGACGGGAAATACGGCTACCGCTCATGCATGTCTCCTTGATAGTTGGGCCATCCGGATGCGCCTGGCGGCGTCATCCCTTTATTTGTCCGACGATTATTGGTCTGACAGTTATAAAAGTGGTCAGACAGGTTTACTATAGGGAGTCGGGCGGGAGGCGTCAACGGCGGAAGGGGCGTCTTCGGGTTTCCACTGATAGCGGAAAACACAGGGAAATACGGGGAAAATCATGCATTCGCCCTGGCCTGCGGGTTTGCCGCGGGCGGTCGCGAGCGCAGCCCGCAGGGCCGGCGCCGGCTGCCGCGACTGCCCCGGAGAGCGGGGGTGGCGCCCGGGGCAAGACGTGCTACATTGACCTGTAAGGCCAGTTGCCGGCCTATCTTGCCGGCCTATCTTGTCGGCCTGCCTGTCGGCCGGGCGGAACCGGGCACAGAACGTACGGAGACGTACGGGACCAGACGAAAGACGAACACGTACAGTGCGCGCCAGGCGGCGCGAGGGAGAGAACCGTGAGCAAGACCGTGCCAGAACCGGCACCGAGCGGCGCCGAGCGCGCGCCAAGCGTGATGTTCCATCCGGAGGCCAAGCACCTGCCGGACGAGATCGCGCGGCGGCTGAGCCAGGCCATCCAGGCGGGGGAGTTCGCCGTCGGCGACAGGCTGCCGAGCGAGCGCCTGCTGTGCGAGCAGTTCTCGGTGAGCCGCGCGGTGGTGCGCGAGGCCTTGTCGCAGCTGAAGTCCGAAGGCCTGGTGGAATCCAAGGCCGGCAGCGGCGTGTTCGTCATCGAGCGCAGCCAGCGCCAGGCCTTCCGCATGCAGGACGTGGTGATCGACGAGAAGCACTCGCTGTCGATGGTGATGGAGCTGCTGGTCACCATCGAGGTGGCCGCCACCCGCTTCGCGGCGATGCGCCGCACGCCGGAGGACCTCAAGCGCATCCGCCGCGCGCTGGTCGGCATGGAGTACGAGATCGCCAATGACCGGCTCGGCGACGACGAGGATTTCGCCTTCCACCAGGCCATCGTCGATGCCACCCACAATCCGCACTTCCGCGCCCTCAGCGAGCACCTCGAGCACGGTGCGCGCCGGCTGATCCGGCAGGCGCGCAGCAATACCAAGAGCCGCCACGCGGACCTGGTCGAGGCGGTGCAGGAAGAGCACAAGCGGATCTACGATGCCATCGTCGCGGGCGATGCCGAGCGCGCGGCGGAGGCGGCCGAATCCCACCTGCGCAACGCCGCCAAGCGCCTGAACATGTACCTGAAGGGATAGCGCGGCCGTCGCGCTTCCCGGCCCCGATCAAAGCAGCGAGGTGCGGGGCGCTACAGCTTCTGCGCCGCGGCCAGGGTGAAGATCCTGGCCCAGCGCAGCGCTTCCTTGCGCGAGGCCATGGGGATCTGCCACAGCGGCCGGGCATTGTGCTCCAGGCGCAGCGCCAGCGACCACTTGCCGTCCGCGCCGCCGGGCTCGGCGCCGGCGATATCCGCGAAGATGAAGCGCGAGCGCGCTTCGTGCAGCGTCAGGAGGCCATGCTTGTGCTCGGCGTCGACGCACACGCTGCCCCAGGGGCCTTCGAGCGTCAGGATGCGTTCTCCCTTGACCGTGGTGCCGTGGATGCTGCGGTAGCGCCGCACCAGGCCGGCGACCAGCGCCGCCAGCAGCGCGGCGGCCGCCAGCACGGCGCCGGCGCCGGCCAGCGTGCCGAAGGCCGAGGCCACCGTCAGGTACAGGCGCACGGCGCCGTAGACCAGGGCGCCGAGCATGGCGAGGACGAGCAGGATGATAGGCACGATCGGATTCCGTCGGGAACGTGGCCGGCCCGCGCAGGCAGGGGCGCCGGCCGCGCATGGGCGCATGAGTGCGGGGGCGCGCCGATTCTAGCAGTGCCCGCTCTGCCTTGCCGGCGCCTGCAGGGGCAGCCGCTTCAGGCCCCCCGCGCGGCCGGCGCGCCACGGTGCAGCGGCAGCCCCGCCGCCGGCATCCCGGCGCGCAGGATGCGGCCGTGCGTCGAGTCGGTGACGTAGAGCGTGCGCCTGTCCTCGCCGCCGAAGGCCAGGTTGGTGGTGGAGCTGCCCGGCGTGCCGCGCAGGACCTCGACCGGCTCGGCGCGCCCGTTGAGCACCCAGACGTAGCCCAGCCCCGGGTTGGCCACCAGCAGGCGGCCCTCGGCGTCCACGGCGAGGCCGTCCGGACCGCTGGGGCCGTAGGCGGTGAAGAACTGCCCCACCTTGGCGACGCTGCCGTCCGCCAGCAGCGGCACGCGCCACACGCAGTTGCCGCGCGTGACGGCAAGGTAGAGCACGCGCTCGTCGGGCGACAGTGCCACGCCGTTCGGGCTCGGCACGTTGGCCAGCAGCAGGTCGAGCCGTCCGTCCGGCCGCAGGCGGTAGAGGCGGCCCGACGGGTCGTGCAGGCCGCTCTGGCCCTGGTCGGTGAAATAGAGGTTGCCGGCGCTGTCGAAGACGAGGTCGTTGACGCCCTTGAAGCGCTCGCTGTTGCGCCGCTCCAGCCAGGGCGCGACGCGCCCGCTGGCGAGGTCGAGGCGCATCAGCCCGTTCTTGTAGTCGGTGATCAGCAGCGTGCCGGCATCGAGGAACTTCATGCCGTTGGGCTCGCCGTCGTATTCGGCCACCAGGGTCCAGCAGCCCTGCGGGTCGATGCGGAAGACGCGGCCCCAGGGGATGTCGGTCACGTAGAGGTGGCCCGCGTCGTCGAACACCGGGCCTTCGAGGAAGGAATCGGCGACGGCGCCGCCGCGGTTGGCGTCGGCCCACTCGCTGCGCTCGCGGCGGCGGAAGGACTCGGGCATGGCCGTGAAGCATTCGAACTCACGGACCTGGGGGGCTTGCAGCAGAAACATGGCTTGGCTTCCTTGGCGCTTCACGCGGCGGGCTCGAATCCGTACAGGCGCGCCGGATTGTCCACCAGGATGCGTTCCAGCGCGGCGGCCGAGCCGGCCCACGCATGCAGCAGGTCCATCAGGTCGGCATCGTTGACCGTGCCCGCGGCCTCGGTGGTGTGGGGCCAGTCGCTGCCCCATACCAGCCGTTCCGGCACGGCCTGTACCAGGGCCCGTCCCAGCGGCAGCGTGTCGGCGTAGCTCGGCCCGTGCACGGCCGAACGCATGTAGGCGCCCGACAGCTTGACCCACGTGCTGCCGCGCTCGAGCAGGCGGCGCAGCGCCGCGTAGGCCGCGCCCGCGGTGCCCTCGGCCGGGTCGATGCGGGCCAGGTGGTCGACCACCAGCGGCACCGGCAGCGCCGCCAGCACGGGTTCGAGCGCCACCAGCTGCTCGGGATGGACGAAGACCTGGATATGCCAGCCCAGCCGCGCGGCCTTGCCGGCCAGCGTGGTGAGCATGGCGGCCGTGGTCTCGCCCCACGACTGCGGCGTGACGAAGTTCACCCGCAGGCCGCGGATGCCGCGCGCGTGCAGGCGGTCCAGTTCGTGCTCGGCCACCTCGTGGCCGACCACCGCCACGCCGCGCGCGCAGTTGCCGAGCTGGTCCAGCGCGTCGAGCGTGCAGGCATTGTCGGTGCCGTAGGTGGACGGCGTGACCACTACCGCGCGCGCGGTGCCGAGGCGCGCCTGCAACCGCCGGTAGGCGGCCACGTCGGCATGCGGCGGCGTGCGCCGCCAGTGCGGCGACGGCGCGAAGCGCGGGTCGAAGATGTGCATATGGCTGTCGCAGGCCAGCGCGGGCACGGCCTGCGCCGGCCGGTTGAGGCCGGCGGAGTGCGGCACGGCGGAATCGCCCGGCACGGGATCCAGAGGGGGGCTGGTGGCGAACATGGGTGTGGCGTGGCAGGGGTCTCAGGAATCTCAGGAATCTCGGAATCTCGGAATCTCGGAATCTCGGAATCTCAAGGGGCGCAGGAGTTGCAGGAGTCGCAGGGACCGGCGCCCCGGTGGCTCAGTCCAGATGGATATTGCCCTGGCGCACGACCGTCGCCCACTTGCTGTCTTCCTTCTTCAGGAAGGCGGCAAAGTCGGCGGGCGAGGAGCCCACCGGCTGCGCTCCCAGGTCGGCCAGGCGGCGCTTGACGTCTTCGTCCTCCAGCGCGTCCACCACGGCCTTGTGCAGGGTACCGGCGATGGCGGGGGGCGTTCCCGCCGGCAGGAAGATGCCGTTCCACTCGTAGGCTTCGTAGCCGGGAATGGCCGCCTCGGCCACCGTGGGCACGTCGGGCAGGCGCTTGGAGCGGACCGGCGCGGATACCGCCAGCGCGCGCAGCTTGCCGCCCGCGATCAGGGGATAGGAGGCGGCCACGGTGCTGAACATGAAGTCCACCTGCCCGGCCATCACGTCCGAAATCGCCGGCCCGCCACTCTTGTACGGCACATGCACCATCTCCAGGTGGAGCCGCTGGCGGAACAGCTCGGCCGCCAGGCGCTGCACCGTGCCGCCGCCGCCCGAGGCGAAATTGAGCTGGCCCGGCTGCGCCTTCGCCCTGGCGACCAGGTCACCGACGGTCTTGAACGGCGAGTCGGCCTTGACGATCAGGATGTTCGGCGCCAGCAGCACCAGCGACAGCGGCTGCAGCGCCTGGCTCGCATAGGGCATCCTCGGGAACAGGTGCGGATTGATGGAGTACGGCGTGGCATCGTACAGCAGGGTGTAGCCGTCGGCGGGTGCCTTGGCCACGAAGGCCTCGCCGATGGTGCCGCTGGCGCCCGCGCGATTGTCGACGATCACGCTGCGGCCCAGCCTGGCGCTCATGCGGTTGGCCAGCAGGCGGGCCACGGCATCGGCGGCGCCGCCGGGCGCGTAGGGCACGACGATGGTGATCGGGCGTTCGGGATAGGCCGCGTGCGCCGCGGGGAGGGCGAGGCAGGCCAGCGCGGCCAGCATGGTCCCCATGGCCTGCAAGGCGCGCCGGGCGCGCGGATAGGATGGAAAGCGCTTCATTGTCGATGTCTCCAGTTGCCGGCGAGCGGTGGCGACCGCCTGGGCCGCGACGATGGTGTTGGCGCCGGGTTTGTTGTCGACCACGAAGGGTTGGCCCAGCGCGCGGCTGGCATAGTCGGCGAAGGCGCGCGCCACCACGTCGGCCCGCCGGCGGCGAAGCCCGCCACGAGGCGCACCGGCCTGGCCGGATAGGTGCCGGCCTGCGCCAGGCAGGCGCCGGACACGGCCAGCAGGAGCGCGGCCAGGGCCTGGCCGGCGCGGCGCACGCGGCCGGCGCGGTGGCCACGATGTCGCTTGTCCATGGCAGGGGCCCTCATTCCAGGTGGATGCCGCTGGTGCGGATCACGCCGGCCCACTTGCCGGTCTCCGCCTTGACGAACGCGTCGAATTCGCGCGCGCTCGAGCCCACGCCCTGCACGCCCAGTTCCGCGAAGCGCTGCCGCATGCCCGGGCTGGCGACGCTGGCGCGCGTCTCGGCCTCCAGGCGCGCGATGATCGCGCCAGGCGTGCCGGCCGGCGCGAACAGGCCGTTCCATTCGTGCGCCTGGAAGCGCGGCAGGCCGGCTTCGGCCATCGTCGGCACCTGTGCCCAGCCCTGGCCGCGCTCGGCCGAGGTGATGGCCAGGGCGCGCAGCTTGCCGCTCTTGACGAGGGGGCCGCTGGCGGTGGTCGCGCTGAACATCAGGTCGACCTGGCCGCCGATGAGGTCGGTCAGGGCCGGCGCTCCACCGCGGTACGGGACATGGGTGAGCGAGATCCGCGCGGCCTGCTGAAACAGTTCGCCCGCCAGGTGCTGCGCGCCGCCGTTGCCGGCCGAGGCGAAGGTGAGCTTGCCGGGACGGGCCTTGGCCGCCGCGATCACGTCGGCCAGGGTCTTGAACGGCGAGGCGGCGGGCACCACCAGCAGCAGGGGGGCCTGGTTGACCAGCGAGATCGGCGTGAAATCCTTGGCCGCGTCGAACTGCAGGCTGGGGAACAGGCTCGGGTTGACCGTGAAGGCGGTGGCATCGAGCAGCAGCGTGTAGCCGTCCGGCCGGGCCTTGGCGACCGCCGTTTCGCCGATGGTGCCGCTGCCGCCCGGCCGGTTGTCCACGACCACCGGCTGGCCCAGGCGGCCGGCCAGCTGGGTGGCCAGCAGACGGGCCGTGTTGTCGGCGTTGCCGCCGGCCGGATAGGGGACGACCAGGCGGATCGGCCGCTCGGGCCAGGACTGTGCCTGCGCCGGCGCGGCGCCCAGCGCCAGCATGGCCGCCGCCAGGGCGGCCAGCGAGGCCAGGGAAGCGATGGCGCGCAGGATGCCGGCGACGGGGCCGTCCGGCGAGGTTCGTGGTATCAATGTTGTCTCCTTTCGGGGCGCCGGCCGTGCGGCCGGCGCCCATATTGCGCTTTCGGTTGCGCTTCCAGTTGCACTTCTCATTGCGCTTCTAGTGCTTCGAGCACTTCGGACACGCCGAGTGCCTCGTGTGCTTCGCGCGTCTCTGGTACTGCGGGTGCAGCAGGCGCTGCAGGTGCCGGGGCTGCCTCAGGCCGCCACCGTGCCGGCCGCCTCGAGCACGGCCAGCGCATTGCGCGCGGCGCCGAGGCCCATGTTCACATAGGCATCGCTGGTCACGCCGCCGATATGCGGACTCAGGATGAAGCCGGGCTGGCGCTGGAAGGGATGGCCGGCCACCATCGGCTCCACCGCGAAGCTGTCGAGTCCCGCGGCGCGCACCTGCCCGTCCTGCACGGCGGCCAGCAGCGCCGCCTCGTCGATCAGCCCGCCGCGTGCGGTATTGACCACGATCACGCCGGGCTTGCAGCGGGCCAGCGTGGCCGCGTTGAGCAGGCCGCGGTTGTCCTCGGTCAGGGGGCAGTGCAGCGAGATCGCGTCCGCTTCGCGCCAGAGCGTGTCGAGGTCGACGCGCTGCACGAAGTCCGGCAGCTCGCCGGCGAAGGGATCGAAGCCGATCACGCGCATGCCCAGCGCCGCGGCCATGCCGGCGAAGCGCCGGCCGATCGCCCCCAGGCCGACCAGGCCGATGGTGCGCCCGCCCAGCTCCACGCTCTTGTGCGTGGCCTTGTCCCAGTGGCCCGCGTGCATGCGCGCATCGAGCTGCGGCACCGACTTGGCGCAGGCCAGCAGCAGCGCCAGGGCCTGCTCGGCCACCGCGGCGGCGTTGGCGCCCACCGCGGCCACCACCTCGATGCCGCGCGCCCTGGCGGCGGCCTTGTCGATGGTGTCGGTGCCGCTGCCGTGCTTGGAGATGACCCGCAGCGAAGGCGCGGCATCCATGGCGGCGGCGCCGACCTTGCTGTAGCGCACGATGATGGCGACCGGGTCGTGGCGGCCGCACAGGGCGACGATATCGTCCTCCGTCGGCGTCTTGCCGGCGTAGACGATCTCGTAGCCGGCCAGCAGCGCCAGGGCCTGGGGTGCCAGGTCGGCGGCGGTGATGAGAATGGTCGGGCGGCTCACAGCGCCTCTCCTTCGGCCAGCACGCCGGCGGCACGCAGCGCGGCCGGCAGCCATTTGGCGGCGGTGTCGCCGCGTCCGATGGCGTCGAGGCGCGCCGCCTCGTCGGCCACCTTCTTGGTGGCCAGGGCCATCATGGCGGGCGCCTTGGCGCGTTCGATCACCACCACGCCATCGGCGTCGCCGACCACCAGGTCGCCCGGGTTCACGGTGGCGCCGCCGGCGGTGATCGGATGGTTGAGGCGGCCCGGCACGAACTTGGTGGGGCCGGCCGGGTTGAAGCCGGCGCTGAACACCGGGAAGTCCAGTTCCAGCAGTTCCAGCTTGTCGCGGATGGCGCCGTCGACCACCACGCCGCCGAGCTTGCGCTGCTTGCAGGCACTGAGCATCAGCGTGCCCATCAGGGCGGCGGTCTGGTCGCCCTTGCCGTCGATCACCAGGATGTCGCCGGGCTGCGCGAGGGCGATGGCGGCATGGATCATCAGGTTGTCGCCGGGGCGCACCTCGACGGTGAAGGCCGGGCCGGCGAGCTTCATGCGCGCATGCACCGGGGCCACGCGGGCATGCATGGTGCCGCGGCGGCCGGCCACGTCGGCCAGGATGGCGGCCTGGAAGGTGGCGGCTTGCTGGACGACCTCGGCGCTGACGCGCTCGATGTTGCGGATGACTTCGGGAAGCTGGTTCATGGTGCGGACTCGATCAAGGAATGGAGGGCAGGGGAAAGCGAAAAGCAAAAAGTGAAAAGCGAGAACGGAAAGCGGAAAGCTGCGTACGGCATACGGAGACCAGCAGGCTGCGCGCCGGGCCTGGCAGGGGCGTCAATCGATGCGGATATTCCCCTTGGCGATGACCGCGGCCCATTTGGCGGAGTCCGCCTTCTGCAGCGCGCCGAGCTGTTGCGGGGTGCCGCCGACCAGGGTCACGCTGAGCCGGCCGGCCAGCGCGACGATGGCCGGGTCGCGCAGCGCCTGGGCGATCTCCTGGTTCAGGCGCTGCACCACGGCGGCCGGCGTGCCGGCCGGCGCGAACACCGCCTGCCATTGCTCGACCACGAAATCGTGCAGGCCCGCTTCGCCCATGGTGGGCACGTCCGGCAGGGCCGCGAGGCGCTGGGCGGAGGTCACGGCGAGGGCGCGCAGCTTGCCGGCCTGCACGTGCGGCAGGGCGGCGGCGGCGGGCGCGAACATGAACTGCACCTGGCCGCCCAGCGTGTCCTGCAGCGCCGGCGTGTCGCCCTTGTAGGGCACGTGGACGAAGCGCGTGCCGGTCTGCTGCTGCAGCAGTTCGCCCTGCATCTGCAGGATGGTGCCGTTGCCGCCCGAGGCGAAGGCGAGCTTGCCGGGCTGGGCCCGGGCGGCCGCCAGCAGGTCGGCCACGCTGCGCAAGGGCTGGCTCGCGCCGACCACCAGCAGGTGCGGAATGGTGCCGAGGGTGATCACCGGCGCGAAGCCGGCGATCGGGTCGTAGGGCAGGTGGCCCAGCAGGTGCGGCGCGATCGCCTGCGGGCCGATCGAAGTGCCCAGCAGCGTATGGCCGTCGGGTGCGGCCTTGGCCACGAAGGCCGCGCCGATGGTGCCGGTGGCGCCGGGTTTGTTGTCCACGATCACCGTGCTGCCCAGCGCCGCGCCGATGCGCTGCGCCACGTTGCGGCCGAGCACGTCGGTGCTGCCGCCGGGCGGATAGGGCACCACCCAGGTGATGGCACGGCCGTCGGGCCAGGCGGCCCGTGCCAGGCCGGAGCCGGCGGCCAGCGCCGCGCCGAGGGTGGCCAGGACGCGCCGGCGGGTCGCGCCGTGGGCGGGAAGCGGGGAAGGGTGGAAGGGCATCTGTCGTCTCTCGTGTCGTTGTCGTTGTCGTGTCGCGGTCGTGTCGCCGCGGTATCGCCGTGCTTATTCCGTGCTTGTTCCGTGGCTGATTCCGTGCTGCTGCGGTGACGTCGCAGCCGTGCCGGGACGGCCGGGCACCAGTGCCCCCCTGGGCGGGGCGGGAGGGAAGCCGTACAGCGCGGCCGGGTTGTCGCTCAGCACGCGCCGCAGCGTGGCCGCGCCGCCTGCCGCCGCCGTCCAGTCGGCCAGGCGGTCGAGCTGGCGGGCATCGTCGGGCATGGGCTGCAGGCCGGCGCTGGCGGTGGCATGCGGCCAGTCGCTGCCCCACACCACGCGCTCCGGGGCGGCGCGCAGGTAGCCGGCGGCCAGGGCATCGAGCGCGGGGTCTTCGACGCTGTGGCGCGCACTCACGAGGTAGCCGCCGGAGAGCTTGATCCACGCGCGCCCCGCCTGCAGCAGGGCGAGCAGCAGGGCGTGCGCGGGGTGCTGTCCGGCCTGCGCGGGGGCGATGCGGCCGCAATGGTCGAACACCAGCGCGACCGGCAGGCGCCGCAGCACCGGGGCGAGCGCGGCCAGCAGGTCCGGCGCCATCAGCAGCTGCAGGTGCCAGCCCAGCGGCGCGATACGCTGCGCCAGCGGCTCGACCTGTTCGGCCGACCCGACCACGCCCAGCGAGAGATTGAGCCGTACGCCGCGCACGCCCCGCGCGTGCAGGGCCTCCAGTTCGCCGTCGCTTTCCGTGCCGTCGATCACGGCGACGCCGCGTGCGCGGTCCGTGCCCAGGGCCGCCAGGCCGGCGAGCATGCAGCGGTTGTCGCTGCCGTAGGTGGACGGCGTCACCAGCACCGCGCGCTGCGTGCCCAGCCGGCGCTGGAGCCGGCGATAGTCGTCGGCCGAGGCGTCGGGCGGCAGCAGTCTGGCGCCCGGCGCGGCGGCGAAGCGTCCGTCGTAGACATGCACATGGCAATCGCAGGCGCCGGCGGGCAGCGCGGTGCGGGGGGCGGCATGCCCTGCCGAGAACGGCACGGGCGCGAGCGGGCTGGCGTGATCCATGGGGCCGGTGGTCCGGATGCGGGGCGAAGGCAGCGCGGGAGGGCGCTCAGCCCCGCGACGTGCCGGGACGGCTGGCGGGTCTCTTCCGCCGTGGCGAGGCGGCGCGCGGGAACCGGGTTGGCATGGCTTGTCTCCGTTTCTATGTCGTGCCGGCGCTATCGTTTGCACCGGGCTATTGGAAGGTGACTATAGATTTACGTTTCGGCCTGCACAATGGCGTTTCGTTTAGCGAAACGAATTGCGCGATGAGCAACGGCAGGCGGCTGGTGGAGCACCCGCCGCGGGTGGGGCCAGCGCTCTCCCCCAAAAAAAACAGGCACTCAAGGAGTGCCTGGCAAGGAAGCGGTGCGGCGTGGCCGCGCGCCGGCCGGCCGTGTCACGACATCGGACAGGCCCGCGCCACCTCGCCGTCGCCCGCCAGTTCGCGCTGCGCCTTGGCGGTGCCGGCCAGCGCCATCAGCCCGCAGGCCAGGGTGCCGCGCCACTGCAGGTAGTCGTGTCCGCTGGCGAACTCGGCATGGCGCACCGGGTAGCCGCGTGCGCGCAGCACGTCGCGCAGGTGGCGCGTGGTGGTGAGGATGCCGGTCGGGCCGCGCCCGTCCTCGAAGCGGCCCGCCTCCAGGTAGAAGCGCAGCGGCAGGCGCGGGCTGGCGGCGTAGCGGCGCGTCAGCCATTCGGGGGCCGCGTCGCCTGCCGCCGGGCCCGTGCCGGGGGCCGCTCCCGGGGCCCACCAGAAGGAGCCCGACTGGCTCAGCACCAGGCCGAAGCGCTGCGGGTGGCGCAGTGCCGCGTAGGCTGCCGCCAGCCCGCCATAGCTGGAGCCGGCGACGATGGTGCGCGCGGCCGGCGCCGCCACGCCTTGCGCGGCGGCCCAGGGCAGCAGTTCCTCGGCGAGGAAATCCGCGAAGGCGGGCCTGGGCGGCAGGTCGGTGGCGCGAGCCTGCGCGCTCGGGTTGGCCAGGATCAGCGCTGGCATGGGCGGCAGCAGTCCGTCGTGGACCAGGTTGTCGAGGATGACTGGCGTGGGTACCGTGGACAGGTAGGCGTGGGCGTCGAACAGCACCAGCAGCGCTGCCGCCCGGGCTCCGCGCGGCGCCTGCCGCTGGCCGGCCGCCGCGCCCGGGGCGGGCCGGTAGACGTAGACCTCGCGCGTGTCGCCGAGCAGGCGGCTCGCCAGGCGGTGGCGCTGCACGGTGCCGGCCGGCACGCCCGGCCGCCGCGCGAGCCACGGCTGGGGCGGGGCACCCGGGAGTTCCAGCACCGACTTCTGCGCATAGGCATCTGGGGCATCGGGGGGCAACGCGGGAAACGCTTGCGGATTGAGCGGGTCGCGCCGGGCCGTGGCGAGGATGGCGCGGCGGCGCTGCGCGGCGGGGGCGTCCAGCTCCGGCACGTCCGGCGCGAGCTGGTAGCTCAGGCGCGTGCCGGCGGGGACGCGGTAGCTGCGGTACCAGACATCGCTGTCGCCCAGGCGGGCCAGCGGGTCGTGGTCGCCGGCCGGGCTGCCCAGCAGCCGCACGCCGTGGGCGGCGCCGCGCCACAGGAAGGTCACCAGGACCTCGGCGGGGCCGCCGGTGGACGTCTGCGCGGGGCTTGCGGTATCTGCCAGGGCCTCGACCAGCGGCGTGCCGCGTGCCGCCATTTCGTGCCAGAACGCTTCGCTGCCGCCGCCCTCGGCGAGATCCCGGGCCAGCCGGCGCAGGCGCGGGCTCTCCAATGGCGTGCCGGGCGCGCGTTGCCGGGCGCGCGGCACCGGCGGCGCGATGGTCAGCACATGGGGCGCGGCGGCGGCTGAGCGATCGGCGGGCTGCACGCGCAGCAGGTAGTCGGCATCGTTCGGCGCCACGAACAGGAAGCCGCGCGAGAGGCCATCCGCGGCGACCAGGCGGCGCAGGTGGCGGCCCTGCGCGTCCAGCAGGTCGAGCGTGGCGGCGGGGCCGTCCAGCGTGCCCTCGACGAAGTCGCCGGCCTGCAGGGCGAGCGTGGCGGTGGCCGGTGCCTGCTGAGCGGTGGCGAGGCGCAGCGGCTGGCCGGGCAGCGCGCGCGGCGTGGCGGCACTCGCCTGGGCGGGCGCGGCGTCCGGGGTGTCGGCAGTCGCAGCAGTCGCGGCGGTGGATGCGGTGGCGGGCGGCAGGCCCGCAGCCAGCAGCATGGCGGCGCTGACGGCATGGGCGGCATGGGCGGCATGGGCGCGCAGACGGGAGAGCCGCCGCATCAGAAGTCCACCGTGGTCGTCAGCCGGACCGTGCGCGGTGCGTTCATGGTCACGTAGCCATCGTTGAAGGAACCGGCCCAGTAGCTCTCGTTGAACAGGTTGTCGACGTTGGCGTAGAAGCCGACGCGCTTGCCGGCGATGCGCGTGATGTAGCGCGCGCCGGCGTCGAAGCGCCACCAGGCGGGGATCTTCTGCGTGTTGGCGGTATTGACGTACTGCGTGCCGGTGTAGGTGGCGCGGCCCGAGAGCGTCAGCCCGGGCAGCCAGGGCAGGTCCCATTCGGTGCCGAGGTTGGCGGCCCATTGCGGCGTGCCAAAGGCGGTATTGCCGTCGTAGGCACCGTTGGCGGTGCGGGTCAGCACGGCGCGCGTGTAGGCCACGCCGCCGAGCACGCGCACGCCGCGCGCCGCTTCGCCGAACACATTCCATTCGATGCCGCGGTGGCGGCGCTCGCCGTCCGGGTGGTAGGTGCGGGTCGCCAGGTCCTGGACCAGGCTGGGCCGCGTGATCTGGTACACGCTCAGGGTCTGCGTCAGCCGGCCGCTGTCCCACTTGACGCCGGCCTCCATCTGCCGGGTCTTGTAGGGCGCGAACATCTGGCCGAAGTTGCGCGCGGCGGTGTCGGTGACGGTGTCGCCCTGGCTCAGCCCTTCGATGTAGTTGGCGAACAGCGACAGGCCCGGCCCCCATGGCTTGAGCACCAGCCCGAGCGCGGGCGTCACCGCGCTTTCGTCGTAGCTGGCGGTACGCGCGCCGGTGGCGGCGGCGAAGGTGTCGGCCTGCACGCGCTGCTGGCGCAGGCCGAGCGTGAGCTGCACCGTGTCCCGGGCGAAGGCCAGCGTGTCGGCCAGCGCGAAGCTGGTCAGCGTGCTGTCCGAGGTCTTCGGCGCGCTGCCGGGGTCGGCCGCCAGCGGCGGAGCGATCGGCTGGTAGATGTTGGAGAGATAGGCGCCCGAGCTCTTGTTGAGGGTGCCGGTGCGCTGGTTCAGGAAACTGAAGCCGAGCACCAGGCGGTGCTCGACCGGGCCGGTGCGCGCGGTGCCGCGCACGCCGGCCTCGGCCGAAAGCGTGTCGGTGAAGCCGCGCTGGTTGTAGGTGTAGCCGGTGTAGTCGCCCGAGGGCTTGACGCCGTTGGCGCGCGTGCCGTTGAGGAAGCCCGCGTAGCGGTGGCTGAGCGTGCCGACGCCGCCGTAGACGGTCCAGTCGTCGCTGAGGTCGAACTCGCCGCGGCCGACCACGGCCATGTTGTCGATCTCGCCGTGCGTGCCGCGCAGGATGTTGGTGCCGGCCTTGGGCGCGGCGGGGATCACCGGGCCGGTGAAGGAGGCCATCCACGCGCTGCCGTTGCTGACCCGCTCGCGGTTGGCATAAGCGTCCAGCGACAGGCGCAGGCGCTCGCCGGCGTAGTCGAGCGCGAGGGCGCCGAGCAGCCGCTGCTTGGACTGGCCGTCGATGCCGGTGCGGCCATCGTCGGCGGCACCGTTGAAGCGCATGCCGAAGGCCTTGTCGGGGCCGAAGCGCCGGCTCACGTCGAGGCTGCCGCCGAAGTTGGCCGAGGACCGGTAGGTCGTGGACAGGCGCGTCAGCGGGTCGGCCCCGGCGCGCTTGGGCACCAGGTTGATGACGCCGCCGACGGCGCCACCGGGCGCCATGCCGGTCAGCAGGGCGGTGGGGCCGCGCAGCAGTTCGACACGCTCGATGAACTCGGTCGGTGCGTGGCCGGAGGGCGCCAGGCCGTACATGCCGTTGAGCGCCAGCTCGCTGGAGGTGATGTCGAAACCGCGCACCGTGTAGTTCTCGTAGATATGCCCGGCCGTGGTGGTGAAGCGCACGGTCGGATCGTTGGCCAGCACGTCGGCCACGGTCCTGGCCTGCTGGTCCTCGATGGTGGCCGCCGTGTAGGCGGCACCGCTGAAGGGCGCGTCCATCAGGTCGGTGTTGCCCAGCATGCCGAGGCGCGCGCCGCGCGCGACCTGGCCGCCGGCGTAGGGCAGGGGCAGGGCTTCGGCATCGTGGCGGGTGGCGCTGACCGTGACCGTCGGCAGCGTCGCGCCGTCGGCGGCGGCGGGCGGAACGGAGCGGACGAGGAAGCCGTTGGGGACGGCCTGGGCCGCGAGCCCGGTGCCGCGCAGCAGCGTGGCCAGGCCGTCGGCGGCGCCGTAGCTGCCTTGCAGCCCGGCGCTGCGGCGGCCGCCGACCTCGGCCGCCTCGTAGGAGACGAGCACGCCGGCCTCGATGCCGAAGCGGGTCAGCGCGTCCTGCAGCGGGCCGGCCGGGATGGCATAGCCGCGGCGGGTGGCGGTGGCGTCTGTGGCGGCGGCGGTGGCGGTGGCGGCGGTGGTTTGGGCCGCAGCCGGCGGCGGCAGCGCCATGGCGGCCGCGCCGGCGCCGGCCAGGGCCAGCGCGCGCAGGGCGGCGGCATGCAGGCCAGAACGGGGCGGACGGGAGGAGGTCTTGTACATCGGAGGGTTTCCTTTCGCGAGCGGCCGCGATGCGGCCTTCTCCTGCCAGGCCACGCGAAACGGAAAAAGACCTCAGGTCCTGCAGATTATTTTTTGTTGTGGCGCCCGCGGGCGCGTCAGTCCGGGCGCCGGCGCACGTCGACCCAGTAGCGCGTGAAGCGATGCACCGTCACCGGCAGCAGGTGCGGCAGGGTCTCGAGCACGGCCTCGGTATCGGCCAGCGGGAAGATGCCCGATAGGCGCAGGTCGGCGACGTCCGCGCGGCAGCCCAGGCGGCCGTGGCGGTAGCGCGACAGCTCGGCCAGGAAGCGCTCCAGGCGCATGTCGTGCACCGCCAGCATGCCAGTCGTCCAGGCCGTGTCGGTTGGGCTGGCAGGGGTCGGCGGGGCGGCTCCGGCGCGCGTGAAGGTGGTGCGCTCGCCGGCCTGCAGGGTCCGCGTGGGGCCGCCGCCGGCGGGCTGGATCTCGACCGCGCCCTGCTGCACGCCGACCTCGCTGTGTCCTGGCAGCAGGCGCACGGTGAAGCGCGTGCCGAGCGCGCGCAGGCGGCCGTGCCCGGTCTCCACCAGGAAGGGGCGGGCGGCGCCGGCACGGTCCGGGTCGGGCGCGGTGGCGATGGCGATCTCGCCGGCCAGCAGTACCACCACGCGCTCGGCCGGGCCGTAGCGCAGCGCGATCGCGCTGTCGGTATTCAGGTCGACCACGGTGCCGTCCACCAGTGCGATGCGGCGGCGCTGGCCGACGCCCGCGCGGTAGTCGGCGCGCAAGCCCGGCCAGCCGCCGGCGCGCTCGAACTGCCAGCCGATGGCGACGGCGCCGCCGGCCAGCAGCAAGGCCAGTGCACCGCGCCGGCCGCCCGTAGCACCCGGACCGCCCGGAGCGCCGGTGCGCCGTGCCGGGCGCGCCAGCACCGCATGGGCCACCGGCGCCGGCAGGCCGCGCAGCGCCGCGCCGACCGCGCACAGGTGCTGCCAGGCGCGTTCGTGGTCGGCATGGGCGGCACGCCAGCACCGGCATTGCGCCTCGCATTCCGCCTCGCTTCGCGCGTCGCCGGCGGCCGCCATGAGCTGCACCATCCATTCGGTGGCGCGCAGGGTGACGGCCTCATCGATCGGGGGCTCGGGGGCGGCGGGCCAGGATGCGGCGGATTTCGGGGCGGTGTCGGCGGACATGGCGGCGGGGGCTGGCGAGGATCTGGTGGAAGCGGGTGCGATCGGGCGGACGCAGGCTCAGGGCGCGAAGCAGCACTGGTGCAGCGCCTTGACCAGGTAGCGCTGCACGGTGGCCAGCGAGACCCCCAGTTGCGCGGCGATCTCCGCCTGCCCCAGGCCGTCGAGCTGGGACAGCAGGAAGGCGCGCCGCACCGCGGGCGCCAGGCCGTCGAGGCGGCGGTCGATCTCGACCAGCGCTTCCAGCGCCAGCGCGCGCGCCTCGGGATCGGGCGCGGTGGCTTCGGGCTGCGCTGCCAGGGCTTCGAGGTAGGCCATCTCGATCTGGCGGCGCCGGTAGAAATTGGCCACCAGGCCGCGTGCCACCGTGGCCAGCAGCGCGCGCGGCTCGCGCGCCACGATGGCCGCGTCGCGCGCGAGCAGGCGCAGGAAGGTGTCGTGCGCGAGGTCGGCGGCATCGCCGGCGCTGCCCAGGCGCTGTCGCAGCCAGTGCTTGAGCCAGCCGTGGTGGTCGCGGTACAGCGCGCGGATCTCCTGGTGAAGGGAAGGCTCGGCGGCACCGCTGGCGGTGCCTGGGGTGCCGGGGGTGCCGGTGGCTTGCATGCGAGCGAGGAGGTGGAAAGCGATGGCGCCGCGGCCCCGTGGCTGCGCAACGCCGGGCGGGCAGGGTCGGCTGTGTCGTGCCGTGCGTTGCGCCGTGCCTTGTGTTGCGTGTTGCGTGTTGCGTGTTGCGCAGGTATCGCGGAAGTCGCGATTATATTACGAATGAGAATGATTCGCAATTATTTGGGGCTGACGGAAGGCATGCCGCCTGCCGGTGACCGCACAAAAAAACCAGCCGTTCTTGTCCCAATGTCCCTACTTTCCGTCAAGGCATGGCATGGTTAGGCAGCGTGCGCGGAGACCGCACCGGCGTGGCCCCGGCACGCGGCTAACCAGAGCGACATCAGAACGACAAGAGGAGCACCATGGCAGTACCCCAACCGTTTGCCGGCCGCCTGCCGGCCGCCAGCACCCGCCTCACCCACCTGACCCGCCTTGCCGGCGTGTGCGCCGCCCTGCTGGGCCTGGGCGCCGCCGCGCCCGCCGCCGGCGCGGCCGAGGACGCCTGGCCCAGCAAGCCCATCCGCGTGATCGTGCCCTACACCCCCGGCGGCTCGACCGATACGGTCGCGCGCGTGGTTTTCGAGAAGGTCGGCGAGCGTCTCAAGCAGACCATCATCGTCGAGAACCGGCCCGGCGCCAACAGCACCGTGGGCACCACGGTGGCCGCCCGCGCCAAGGGCGACGGCTACACCTTCCTGGCGGTGCTGGCGGCGTACTCGGCCAATCCCAGCCTGTACAAGTCGCTGCCCTACAAGCCCGCCGACCTGAAGCCCGTCAGCCACATGGCCGACCTGCCGCTGTTCCTGTTCAGTGCCAAGCAGATTCCCGCGCGCAGCGTGGCCGAGCTGGTCGAGTACGGCAGGCGCAATCCCGGCAAGCTGAATTTCGCCTCCAGCGGCACCGGCTCCAGCGCGCACCTGGTGGGCACCCGCTTCGCCATGGTCAGCAAGCTGGAGATGACCCACATTCCCTACAACGGCAGCGCGCCGATCCTGACCGACCTGATGTCGGGCCAGGTGTCGATGGTGTTCGATCCGCTGCTGGTGCCGATGCCGCAGGCTCGCGCCGGCAAGATCAACGTGCTGGCGGTGGCCTCGGCCAAGCGCCTGGCGGCGGCGCCCGACGTGCCGACCATGGAAGAGGCCGGCTTCCCGGGCTTCGTGATGAGCTCCTGGACCGGCCTGCTGGCGCCGGCGGGCACGCCGCAGGCGGTGGTCGACCGCATGTCGCGCACCATCGCCGAGGTGGTGCGCCAGCCCGAGGTGCAGAAGCGCCTGGAAGACCTGGGCTATGTGGCGGTGGGCAGCACGCCGGCGGAGTTCCAGAAGCTGATCGAGCGCGATGGCGCACGCTATGCGGAGATCATCAAGGCGGGCCACATCTCGCTCGACTGAGCGCCGCCGCCGGGCGCGCGGCGCCCCGGCTCCCCGATCTCTCGGCCGGCTGGCCGGCCAGCCGGCTAGCCGGCCCGGGCGCCGAACTGCGCCCGGTACTGCGATGGCGTCAACGCGAAGCGGCGCCGGAAGGCCTTGGCCAGGTGGGCTTCCGAGCCGAAGCCCGCGGCCCGCGCCGCGGCCTTGACCGACTCGCCCGCTTCCAGCCGGGCGCGCGCGGCCTGCAGGCGCAGCGTTTCGAGGAAGGCGTGCGGCGTCATGCCGGTGGCCTTGAGGAAGCGGCGGTGGAAGCTGCGCGGCGCCTCGCCGGCCCGCTCCGCCATCGCCTCCACGTCGATGGGCTGGTCCAGGCGGGCGCGCAGCCAGTCCACCAGCTCCGCGTACTGTCCCGACTGCGCTTCCAGCGTGAGCGAATACTGCGACTGGTTGCCCATGCGGCGCACCGCCAGGATCAGTTGCTTGGCCACGCGTGCGGCCACCCAGCGCCCCAGGTCCTGCTCGACCATCGACAGGCACATATCGATGCCCGAGGTCACCCCTCCCGAGGTCCACACCTTGCCGTCCTGCACGTAGAGCGCCTCGGCCTGCACGTCGACGCCGCCGTAGTAACGCTGCAGCAGGTGGGCCGAGGCCCAGTGCGTGGTGGCGCGGTGGGCGTCGAGCAGGCCCCAGTGCGCCAGCGCAAAGGCCCCGGTGCAGACCGAGCCGTAGCGGCGCGCGTGCCGGCTGGCCTGGCGCACCCAGTCGGCCAGCGCGTGGTCGGCCACGCTCGCCACCAGGCCGTCGCGCTCGCCGCCGGCGACCAGGCAGGTGTCGACGCGGCGCGCCGGCAGGGACGCGACCGGCTCGGTATGCAGCGCGATGCCGTTGGAGGCCACCAGCGGCCCGCCGGCGGCCGAGACCACCGTGACACGATAGGCCGGTTCCACGTGGAAGGCGTTGGCCATGGCGAACACGTCGGCCGGGCCGGCGATGTCCAGCATCTGGAACTCGGGGAAGGCGACCAGCGCCACCTGGCGCAGGGGCGTTGGCGCGGTGGCGGGCTTGGTGGCTGGCTTCGGCGATTTCGGTGGCATGCGGGAGCGGGCGGCCGGCGCGCTGCTGTGCATTGCATTGCGCTACGCCGCTGGTTGGCAGGAATCGACAAATCATTGTCATTGCCGCCAGACCCGCGCGTCAAGATACTCGCCCTGGCGGCGCTGCATCGAAGCCGCGCCGCCTTCCGTACCTTCCACTACCCCGCGCCACCGCGCAGCCTTCCGGGACCCGCCATGCACGCACCGCTGT